>CALEYW010000047.1 GCA_937927945.1 uncultured candidate division WPS-2 bacterium
ATGCTGCCGATGCTGCGCCGGCTGACCGAAGCCCCGATCGTGATGCTCAGCGCCAAGGGCGAGGTCGAGGACCGTGTACGAGGTCTCGACCGCGGTGCCGACGACTACCTCGCCAAGCCGTTCGAGATGTCCGAGCTCGTGGCGCGTTTGCGCTCGGCCCTTCGGCGGCCGCGCTTGGAGAACGTGGAAGTCGTGTCCTATGCCGACGTGGAGGTCGAGCTGCAGACGCGTACCGTCCGGCGCGGAGGACGAACGCTCGATCTGTCTCCGCTCGAGTACGATCTGCTCGTCACGCTCTTACGGCATCCGCGCCGCGTCTTCTCGCGCGACCAACTCCTCGATCTAGTGTGGGGTCTTGACGCCGACGTCGGTCCGGGGAGCGTCGAGCGTTACATCTCCTACGTGCGAGCGAAGGTCGACGAAGGCGAGTCAACCCGATTGATCCATACGATTCGCGGCGTGGGGTACTCACTGCACGATGGATAGACCGCCGTCGCGCTCGTTTGCGACTCGGTTGATTCTCGCGTATGTCGGGGCGGCGGTCGGGTTGCTGTTCCTGATCGGATCCGCATCGTCGATCTTCACCTTCCAATTGTACGCGCGAACCTCGAACGAAGTGATCGCGGCGGCATCGCGGACGATCGAGGGGCGTATCGCCGCCAATAAGGCGCAGCAGGTTCCCTTGAGGACCCTTGCGCCCCGCCTCACCGCGGAACTGTACCGGCCGCGAATTCGCGTCGCCGTATACGACCAAGAACACAGGCTTCTCAGCGAGAGTGCACCGCTGCGCAGGACGACCGGAGTGGTCGGGGCGATCGCCTCGCTCATGGACCTGCACCAGACGCAGATCCCGGTCTCGAACGGCTTCGTGCTCGTGAGCGCCGACCTGATGCAATTGCAGGACACGCTCCGCGCGTATTGGACCTTGATGGTGCCCTTGAGCGTGCTCGCGATCCTCCTCGCATGGGCAGCGGGGTCGGTGATCACGAGACAAGCGGTCTTGCCGGTCACACAGATCTCCGCCGCGATGCGGCGCTTCGCGCGGGGCGACTTCCGGCCGGAACCGATCCGCTCGACCAGTGACGACGAGATCGGCGAGCTCGCCCACTTGTACAACGGCGCGCTCCATCAGGTGCGCATCGCAATTGCGGAACGCGATCGCAGCGAGGCGGAGATCCGCCAATTCATCGCGGACGCCGGTCACGAGCTGCGCACCCCACTCACCGTCATCATGGGTTATCTCGACGTATTGGAGGACGGCGCGGTCGATGCGCCGGGGATCCGCGAACGCGTCTTCGCTACCCTGCGGCAAGAGAGCCGCCGGATGCGCTTGCTCATCGAGAAGCTGATCTATCTCGCGCGGTTGGAACGGGGCGAAGCCAACGTGCGGGAGATCGTCGACGTCTCCGCGGTCGTCTCGCGCGTCGCGACTTCGCTCGCGCCCGTGGACGGATCCGCGAGGATCGATGTCTCGACAGTTCCCGATGCGCGCGTCGTCGCCGACGAGGCCGAGATCGTCGAAGCGGTGCGGAATCTCGTCGACAACGCGCTCAAGTACGCGCCCGGATCGGACGTCGCCGTCAGCACGATCGTTGACGGGGACGAGGTCGTCGTCGTCGTTCGCGATCGCGGGCCCGGGATGTCGGAGCAGGACCAGGCGCACGCGTTCGACCGCTTCTACCGCGGGCGCGGGATCGCCGAAGTGGAAGGCACCGGACTTGGCCTGGCGATCGTGAAGCGCGCCGTACACCGCGCGGAGGGAACGATCGCGGTCGAGAGTCGGACCGGGGAGGGGACGCAGTTCACGATTCGGCTCCCGCACGCGAACGGGAACCGGCGACCGTTGCTCCGCCCGGGCTGAACCGCGATCCGTCTCGGTCCGGGATATCCATGAAGGTTTGACACAGACGCACGCATCGATCAAGGCGTATCGGAAGATCAATTGGCCGGAACTCGTGTTCGGCGACGTTGTAGTGTATCAGTCGTCTAATGGCGCGTATGAACACGTCGCGACGGTAGTGGACGATCGAGCGCCACACGACATCCTCGATAAATTAACGGTAGTAAGCAAATGGGGAAAATCGGGCGAATTTATTCACAGAGTGAAAGACCTTCCGGACTATCTCGGCAGTCCCGCCGAATTCTGGACCGACCGGAGCGAGGCTTGATCATGGAACGTAAAGCGTTGCTGGACCTTCTGAGCACCATTGAATCTATCGCGTTCGCAGCGCGATATTTGGCTGCGTCGTCCCTCGACGCCATTGTCACCGCCACGACCGCTAGTCGAGAAGTTATCAAGTTAAGTGAGAACAAGGATGAAGAAGCCGGGATTACTGTTGCGGCGCGCTTGAAGCAATTGATTGCTAAAGCTCATGACGAAGACGTTAAAGAAACGGTCGCGGACCAAGACGTAGCGATTCTTGTTTTACTGCACCATGTTGTTCGATTTGCTCCAAGACGAGCCGAAATGTTTTTGGCGCATGTGGCCGATGAGAAGGCGCTCGACTGGGCGCGCAAATATGCCGTGAAACATCGGCAGGCCGTTGAGTGCAAATCGTCAGTGGAGTTGCTGTCTAATGTCGCTACTGCGCCTGCGTGGCCGGTCACGAATTATGCACGTATGATTGCGAGTGACGACGTCCTGGTATCGTACAAATCTGTGACGCGTGAAAGAGCTGCGTGGTCGTCGAAACGGCGCGCAACAGCTTATTATCGAAAGTTGAAGCGTGTTGGCCTCAATCAAGTGTCTCTGTACGGTAGAGGTGGGCACACGCTTTCAGGCAAGGCTTCATGAACATGGAGCACGGCTGGTCCGTGATTTGTGGGCGGCCGATTACGGATAAGGAAAGTGGCAATATATCATTGATCGATGTTATAGAGCAGCTGAACCTTGGTTCCGAGGCGGTGAATCCTGACGGGTTGAGAGAGTTGTCTATCTCGATGTTCGTGGTGTCGGGTTGGCGAGCCGTTGCGTCTGGGCCGCGCACTAGCTGTCGATATGAGTTCATCGCCCCCGACAGTAAGCAATTGTCTGTGACGGAGCTCGAGCTTGATGATGTGCAAGTCGGGCATAGGCTTCGGACAGTTATTGAGATGGAGAACATGACCGTAAACGACCCGGGATTCCATTTTGTTCGGCTGTCGATTAAAAATCAACAGCACGAGCTGTATCGTGTTGTGGCCGAAACCGCTCGATATTCGCTTCGTCGATTCCGAAGGCGACTAACGCCGCTCCAGCACTTTGCCGCGCGACCTGCGCTATGCCGGAACGGGCGGCGTGGCATCGGTCACGCCGCCTTCCGGTTGTCGGTTTGCGCATTACGCACCGGACGGGAGTGGATCCCCTACGTTCGGTCTGGCAGGCGACGCTGCTTGCTCCGTGGCCGGGAAGTGTTTCGGCGCCAGCCACATGTACATTATCGGAACCAGAATGAGCGTGAGGAACAACGAGCTCAGGATGCCGCCGATCACGACGATGCCGAGGCTCGAGCGGACGCCGGAGCCCGGCTCGAGCGCCAACGCCAGCGGAACGTTTCCCGCGACGACCGAGATGCTCGTCATCATGATCGGCCGGAAACGCGTGAACGCGCTTTCCTGGATCGCCGCAAGCTTGTCCTCGCCGCGCCTGCGCAGCGTGTTCGCGTAGTCGACCAGCAGGACGCCGTTCTTCGTAACGATCCCGACCAGCATGATCGTCCCGATCATCGAGAAGAGGTTCAGCGTTTGGTGCGTGAGCGCCAGCGCACCCAACGCGCCGACCGCCGCGACCGGGACCGAGAACATGATGATGAGCGGGGAGATATAGCTGTTGTAGAGCGCGACCATCAGCAAGAAGACCAGCACGACCGAGAGGATCAGCGAGCCCCCCAAACCCAGGAGGGTCTGGTTCATCAGGTCCTGCTGTCCGAGCGGACGCGGCCGAACCTGGATGTTGTTCGGGAGATGGAGCGCGGCGACGCGCTTCATGAACGCGTTTTGGACGTTGGAGAGCGAAGTGCTCGACGCGTAGTTCGCGCCGATGTCGATGACCGTGTTGCGGTTGACCCGCGTGATCAGCGGAGGGGTCGGCGACCATTTGAACGTGCTGAAATCGCCGAGGTGAACGATCTGACCGCTGGTGGAGCGCACCGGAATTTGCATGACGGCCGAGAGGTCGTTCCGCTGATCGCGCGGATAGATCACCTGCACCTGGATGAGGCCTTGAGGGCTCTCGAACTGCGTGGCGATCGCGCCGCCGAACGCTGCGGCCGCGGCCGTCGTCGCCGTGCCGAGGCTGACGTTCAACGAGCGCATCTTGGCGCGCTGGAAGAGGAGCTCGACCTGCGGCGAAAGCGCCGAGACGCTGCTGTTGACGTTCACCGCACCGGGCGTCTGCAGCATCGCGGCGTAGACTTTCTGTGCGTACGACGTCGGGTCGCCGCCGGTGACGTCGGTCACGAGCTCGTCGAGGGGCTGAGCGTTGCCGCCGGTCTGTCCGGTCGAGGGGATGACGAGGACTTGCGCATTGGGCAGCGTCTTCGCTGCAATTGTTTTGTATTGGTTCACCCAGTAGGCGGTCCGCTGCATACCTTTGGTGGTAAGGAAGATCTGGATCTGTCCGACGTTGCTCTCGACCAGCAGGCCGGCGTAGGGCGACGAGTACCCGCCGGCGAGAGCGGTGTCGGAGGCGATCTCGGGGAGCTTACGGAGCTCTTGCTCGAGTTTGATGATCGCCGAGTTCGTCGTCGCGAGCTGGGTTCCGACCGGATAGGCGACCTGCACGAAGACCTGGCCGTTATAGATCGGCGGGATGAACGTCTCCCCGACGACTCCGAGCGGAACCAGCGCGACGGCGAAGATCAGTGAGCCGAAGCAGAACGCGACGAACGGGATACGATGGCGCAAACCCCACGGGAGGATGCGGTGCGCGTAGAGTGACCGCGCGCGGTTGAACTGGCGCTCGAACGCACGGATGACGCCGAACGGCGTCCAGCGCCCGTGGAGCGCCCAGTTTGCGGCGAGCGACGGCGTAATCGTGAAGGAAACGAAGAGCGAGGTCAGCGTCGAGATCACGATGACGATCGCAAACTCGACGAGGTTCCGGCCGACCTGCCCCTGCAGGAAAGCGATCGGCAGGAAAACGACGACGTCGACCATGGTAATGACGAGCGCGGCCGTCCCGATCTCGTTTCGACCCTTGATCGCGGCCTGATCCGGCGGCTCTCCGAGCTCGTGGTGGCGCTCGATGTTCTCCAGGACGACGGTCGAGTCGTCGACCAGAATTCCGATGACGAGCGTCATTCCGAGGAGCGAGATCGTGTCGAGCGTCAGGTTCATCATCTTCATGACGAAGAGCGCGGTGCAGAGCGACGCCGGGATCGCGATCAGGACGACGATCGCGTTGCGCCACGACCCCAGGAAGAAGAGCATCACGATGCCCGTCAGCGCGATCCCCTCCATCAGAGTGTTGACGGTGCCCTGGATCTGCTGCTCGGTGAACTTCGACTGAACGTTCACGATGCCGAACGTGACGTCGGGATATTGCGCCCGCAGACGGGGAAGCGCCGCGACCACGTTGTTCGAAGCCGTGACCTCCGAGGAGGTCGAGCTCTTCTGCACGGACAGGAACACGCCGTTGATCCCGTTGACGGTGGCGCTCATCGTGCGCGGCTCGTACCCGTTGACGACTGTCGCCACGTCCCCGATGCGCATCACCGAGTTCCCCGCCGTCCAAGGATTGACCGTACCGGTCCCGGCGGTGAGATTTCCCGACGTTATGCTCGTGCCGGTGCTTCCAGGCGTGGTCGTGGTGGAAGCGGTACTGCTCGCCGGCGGGGAGATGGGCAGGAAGGCGATCGACGACGGCTGGTAGATATCGCCGCGGACCTCGATCTGCGTCTGGCGATTACGGCCGTAGGCAATGCCGCCGGGAGCGAGCGTGTTGCTCGAACCGACGGTGGTCACGACGTCGTTGAGCGTCAGGTTGGCCGCAGCAAGTTTCTGCGGATCGACGACGACCTCGTATGCCGGATTCGCTACGCCGCCGACCGTGACGAAGGAGATGTCGGGAATCTGGGAGATCGCGGGAGAGACCTCGTTGTTTGCAACCAGCGCGAGTTGGCCCTCGGTGAGCTTCGAGGAGGTCATCGAGAGCGTCACCACCGTTGCCTCACTGGGGTCGCGCACGCTGACCGTGGGCGGCTGGACGGCGAGCGGCAGCTGGCGCTGCGCGATCTGCAGCGATTTCATCACGTTGACGAGATCCGTGTTCACGTCCGACGTGATGTAGAACGCTGCGGAGATCGTCGCCCGGCCGGCCTGAATGTTCGAGCTCATCGTCTGCAGGTCGGGGGTGCCGGCGAGGGCGTCTTCGATAGGCCGCACGATCGTGTCGCGCATGATCGTCGGCGACGCGCCGCTATACGTCACTTGCATGCTGACCGTCGGAACGGATACGTTCGGGAAGAGCTGTTGGACGAGCGTGCGATACGCCATCGTCCCCGCCAGCCCCATCAGGGCGAGCAGAACGAAGACGAGCGGCGGACGATGGACGAAAACGGACGTCAACGACATCGCGGGCTACCTCTGCGCGACTTGCTGAGGCGCGACCGCCTGACCGTCGGTGAGCCCGGCTTGCCCGTTGATCACGACGGGGACGCCCGTTGAGATACCGGTGACGATCGCATTCGCTCCGTCGTCGGCGAGCATCGTCACCTTGAGCGTCTGCACGATGCCACCCTTGACGGTCTGAATCGTCGAATTCGTCGTGTCGAGGAATGCAGTGGTTGGAATCTTCACACCGCTCGCGCTGGGAAGCCGAGCCGCGCCCGAGACGGGGATTCCCGGACGCAGATTCCCATCGGTGTTCGTCAGCAGCACCTTGACGATGAAATTGGTCGAACCCGGGTTGATGGCGTTGAGCACGCCTTCGACGCGGCCTGTGTACCGCATGCCGGGCAGACTCGAGGAAGAGATCGTCGCCGTGGCGTTGGGGCGCATGCCGACGACCTGCGAGGCTGCTCCGCTCAGAACGGCATAGACCTTGTCGGTTTCCTGGAGCGTGAAAATTTGGCGCGCCCCCGGAAACTCGCCGGGATTGAGATTGCGATTCACGACGACCCCGTTGATCGGTGAGACGATTCTCGCTTTGGCGATCGAGACACGAATCTGATCGGCCTGCGCTTGTGAGATCAGCGTGGTGGCGCGCGCCGCGACCACCTGCGAGCCCTGCAGCCCGGTCGTCGTCGTGCCGTTGGCGCTTACTTGCTGAAGATCGTTCTGCAGGGTGACCTGCGCTGAGCGCACGGATTGCTGGTCGTTCTTCACCAGCGTCGCCTGCGCGTCGTACGTTTGCTGCGCGATGTAGCCGTTCTGGAGCAGCCCTGCGTACCGAGTGAGATTCTGCGTGTCGGTCGCGAGCGTCTGCTGGAACTGACGTACTGCGGCGCGGGCTTGATTGACGATGTTACTGTTCTGAGCGATCGTAAGCCCTGCCTGATCGTACTGAAACGCCGCCCGCGCCGCATTGCTGCTCACCGTGGCCTGGAATTGCGCGAGCTGGGTGCGCAGGTCGGCGGTATCGAGCAGCGCGATGAGCTCTCCGCGATGGACGCGATCGCCCTCTTTGACGTAGACGGCGTCGGTCGGCTCCACCAGCGACGACGTGATGCCGACGTTTTGGAGCGGCGCGATGATTCCCGGGAGCACAGTGCGCGGGTAGACGGTCCCTTGCTGCGCCGCGACGACCGGGACCGAGGCCGCCGAAACCTTTTGGGTCGCCTGCGAACTGCCGCAGCCCGTCGAGAGGACTGCAAGCACGAGCGAAGCAGCTGCAAGCCGCCAATTTGAGAAACGTTCGATCAACTCGTGTACCCGTCTAGCGAAAACGACTTGCCAGCCGCAGCACACAGCATGCGCCATGCCGGCGTTGCCGTGAAGAGATGATCTATCGCTTCGCCTTGCGGGCAGCGTCAACGTACACTCGGTGTCCCCGGGCTTCCCGTTTCTCATCGTGCCGCTCAGTATGGCTCCGCTACCGGAGTCAAATCAGAGAGCGCCCCGAAAGGCTGTGAGGGAGCGTACGCTCATTCTGCCGGGCAGGCGTTGCAGACGTTCACGCCCCCCGTTCCGTCGTCTTCATGTTCGGCCAATGTGCAGCCCATCGTTTTCCAACCTGATGCGGGTATGTTCGGCGAGTCATGCCGCGGATAGACATCGTCGTCGCCTTGCTCGCTGTGAGCATCCCGCTCGTCGCGCTCGCGAGAACGATCAAGGTCGGATACCCCGTCCTGCTCGTGCTCGGTGGCTTGGTGCTGTGTTTCATCCCGGGACTGCCGCAGGTCGAGATTCATCCCGAGCTCGTATTCACGGTCTTCCTTCCGCCGTTGCTGTATTGGCAAGCGGTCACGGCGCCGACCGGCACGATGCGCGCGAACCTCGATTCGATCGGTTCGCTCGCGATCGGTCTCGTGCTCGCAACCGCCTTGGCCGTCGCGCTCATCGCGAAAGCGATCGTCCCAGCGATCGCGTGGCCGGCGGCGATCGTGCTCGGTGCGATCGTGGCGCCGACGGACGACGTGGCGTTCTGGACGGTAGCGGAGCGGCTTCGGCTGCCCCGACGCGTCGCGGCATTGATCGGCGGCGAAGCGCTGCTCAACGATGCGTCCTCGCTCATCCTGTACGGCGTTGCCGTAACGGCGGTCGTGTCGGGAACGTTCTCGCCGGCGAGCACCGGGCTGCGCTTGCTGTGGATCGTCCCGAGCTCGATTGCGATCGGGATGCTCGCCGGTCACGTCGTCTCGCTCGCGTGGCGCCGCATCCGCGACCCGCAACTGCAGACGATGATCTCGGTGATCGCGCCGTACCTCGCCTATCTGCCGGCCGCGCAGATCGGCCTTTCCGGCGTGCTCGCCGTCGTCACCGCGGGCGTCTGGGTCAACCGAACCTCGCCGAAGCTCGGCACGCCGGAGGCGCGCCAGCGAACCGCGGGATTCTGGGAGACGACGATTCTGCTGATGAATGCGATCATGTTCGTGCTGATCGGATTTCATCTGCACGATACGCTTCCGACACTCGGACGCTATCCCATAGCGGTGGTCGTCGGAGCGATCGTGGCCGTCAACGCCGCCGTCATCGCGCTGCGTTTCCTCTGGATCTTCGCCGGCGGGTTCATTTCGGACCGGCTTCGGCGCGCCGGTCCGGCGAAGGGCGAACGCCGTTGGAAGTATCGCGCGATCGCGTCGTGGGCAGGTTTGCGGGGAGGGGTGTCGCTCGCTACGGCGCTCGCGTTGCCGCGGACCGTCTCCGACGGGACGCCGTTCGCGCATCGCGACCTCATCATCCTGGTCTCGTTCAGCGTGATCCTCGTGATCCTCGTCGGCCAAGGGCTCAGCCTTCCTTGGGTCGTCTCACGCATCGGCTCAAACGATGACGTCGCGGAGGAGGACGAACAGCGGCGAGCAATCGCCGCGATGCAGACCGCTGCGTTGCGGCGAGTCGACGAGTTGGAACGCGACGGCCGCATCGTCCCCGACGACGCGCTCCGTCTGCGGCGGTACGTGAATCGCCGCAAACCGTCGGCCGACGGCGGGACGCCGAATCACGAAGTCGTGCGCGAGCTGGTGAACGTCGAGCGGGAGACGCTGATCGAGGCGCGCGAGCGGGGGTTGATCGACAACACCGTTCTGCGCCGTATGCAAACCTCACTCGACATGGAAGAACTCCAGCTCGACCATCTGCGGTCGCCCGACGCAGAACGCCGAGCGTGAACCCTCAGCCGAAGCGACTCTGCGGGTTCACTGGTGTTCCGCGATGTACTCGTCGGGGTCCTTATCGACCGCCTTGACGCCGGTGATATGGACCGCTTCGAACGCCGCAAACGCGACGGCAAGGTCGTGACGCTGCGCAAGTCCGACGTGACGGCGGAAGTCCGTGAGGCCTTCCCGCTCCTCCTCTCCCATGTGATCGCAGTTGGCCTCGTTCGCGCGCGCCACGGCGTCGTACCAGCTATTGCTGCCGAGCTCGTGCGCGGCGACCGCGCCGACCGCGTCGCGGATCTCGTTGTGGTCGTGGATCGCGTCCTTGGTTTCGTCAACGGACGTGTGTTTGCCGCCGGCGCCTTTTCCCAAGCGCAGCAGCTCCGGATAGAAAAGTTCTTCCTCGGCCTCGGCGTGGACCTCGAGGAACGCCGACAGACGCGCCCAGACGGCCGCGAGCGTCGCGGTGTCGGTGCGATCGATCTGCTCGAGAATGGCGAAGAGCCGTCGTTGCTCGTGGTGATCGTCGAGAATGAGCTGGGTGATGTCCATGATGACCTGCGACGATACCATCTCCGAGGCCGAACGTCCATAGTCGACTAGCTGGTCGCGGTTGAGTTGCAGTGGGATTCCGCGAGAAGACTTGAGGCCGTCCACCAAATGGTGGACTTGCCCCCGCGGCGGAGGTCAGGTACACCAGCGAAGTCCGGACGAGCAAAAAAAGAACGAACCTAAGAATTTCGTGTATGCCACTTCAACGCTTGCAACCGAACCGGTCCCTCGGCGAGTCGCCGACTGAGCGCCGCGTGCACGGGATCGTGGAAGCCGGTATCGATCGTGGACGGTACTTCAACGCACGACGTGGTACCGAGGGAACGTTTGGGTCGCCGGGCTCACGTGTTCTATCCACACGGCTTCGTATCGCGGCACCGCCGAAGGAGAGGTGCTCGTACCGCGGCACGCCCTTGTGTTCGGGCTGGAACGCGAAGGCGAAACCGTCATCGAGGAGGGCGTGAATTCCCGTGCGGCATGACGCGGAGCAGAAGCGCGATCGATGAGTGCGTGGTACTGCCGAGAGGGCAGCGATACACCGCGAAGAAGGGCTATGGGTCGCAGCGATATTGTTCCGAGCCAACGGTACGAAGCCGATTCCGGCCCCAGGCACTGCAAACGTGGGGTCAGCGCGGTTCAAGCTCGTCCTCGACTTCGTGGAGGAGCATCTGCATCGCGACCTCAGCCTGATCGAGCTGGCGTCGCTTGTCGGCCTGAGCGTCACGCATTTTTCTCACGCATTCAAGGCGACGTACGGCGTCTCTCCATACCGTTATATCTTGCAACGCCGCCTCAGACGAGCGGGGACGTTGCGTGTACCGCTCCGTGATGATGACGTGAACGAGGTAAACGCGGATCCGGCGGACGATCGTCCGGCTGTGACGCCGTGCGCCCTGCCGTACGAAGGTGGGCGTTGGCGGCCGCGCCGGTCAGCGTCCCCCGTAGGTCGTGATGATGACGTTCGAACTCGTCGCTACAGCGTACGTGAGCGGCTTCGGGCCGGCCGGGTACCCGTTGCGCGCGAGGACGTACGCCATGATCGACGCGTACTGGTCCTTCGGGAGCGACCCCGGCGCGTTGAGCGGCATCTGCAGCGACATGAACCCAAAGAAGTCGCCGACGGTGAGCTTCGTCTTCGTCGCAAGGCGCACGAGGTTTGGCCCGCGCAGGGCGGGGCCGACGCCGCCTTCGAGGTTGTCGCCATGGCATTGCACGCACGTGCTCGAGTAGAGCTTCGCGCCCGCCGCGGCTTGCGCTTTGGTGTAGAGCGCAGGGGGTAAGCCGGCCGATGTCGCCGCCGTCGCGCCGAGCAGCGCGTGCGCGATCAGCGCAGCGCCGCACACCGCCGCGACGGCGGCACGTCGGGCGAACGCGTCAGCCACCCGAGGCGCGTTTTCGCAGCTCGTCGAGATCCTCGAGCGTGTTGAGCGTGACGGCGTCCTTGATCGACGCGTCGGTTACCCCGCTCGCGGCCCGCATCTGCGCGGCCAACTCGTCGGAGTGGTTATAGCCGCGGATCGCAGCGTTGTGCTTTGCGATCTTGTCTTGCGAGAGGTCGCCGCCGTTCACTTGGACGACGTAGCGCTCGAACTCCATGTACGTCGGCCTCTTTTCGCGCACGAACGCGATCGTCGCGTCGCGATCGAGGCCCAGCGCGTCGATCGTCATCTGGTCGAAGCCCGTGCCGCAGAGATCGTAGCCATCGGCGAGCACACCGGCGGCGCCGAGCGTGAGCTTCGCCCACAGGCGCGGCAGGTGCACGGCGCCGAGCGGACCGGCCGTACCGGAGCTGATCAGGGGGGTGACCTTGGTTTTCGTCGAGGTCGTCGTTTCCATGTGTCCTCCGCGATCACTTCGTCGTGAGTGAGTGTGGACGGCGCGAAGCGAACGTGAGCTCCGCGACGCCGGATTTGTCGAGCTCGCCGAGGCCGAGCTCCACCATGGTATCGTATTGTTTCGCCGTCGCCTCGGCGAGCGGCAGCGGCAGTCCCGCCTCGTGTGCGAGCGCCGTCGCGATGTGCGAGTCCTTGGCGGCGTGCGCAGCGGAAAAGTAGGTGTCGTGCTCGCGGTTCTGCATGTCGATGCCGTCGGTCTCGAGCACGCGCGAGTTGGCACCCGTCTCGGCGAACACCTCGCGAAGCACGGTGAGGTCGAGCCCCACCGCCTCACCGAGTCCGAGTCCCTCGGCGAGCCCGGCGGTGTTGATGTTCATCACCATGTTGACGAGCGCTTTGACCTTCGCGGCCTGCCCCGCCTCGCCGATGTAGCGCAGACTCTTGCTCATCGTGCGCAGCATCGGCTCGACGCGCTCGAACGTCGCCCGCCGTCCGGCGACCATCATGTAGAGCGTCCCGTCGCGCGCCTGCGGGATGGAGCTCGCCAGGGGGACCTCGAGGCTCGACGCGCCGCGCTCTTCCACGAGTGCCTGCACGTCGACGTGCACGTCCGGCGTGATCGTCGCCGAGTTGATGAAGATCTTTCCGCGCGCGTTCGCGAGCAGCGAGTCGCCGGTCGTGCCGTAAATCGTGCGCATCGCCGCGTCGTCGGTCACGACCGTCACGATCACGTCGGAGAGATCCGTCACGCGCGCGAGCGACGACGACGCTTCGGCGCCGAGTTCCGCCGCGAGCTCCCGTGCGGCATCCGGCCGCACGTCGTAGACCGCGACGACCGGATAACCAACCTCGTTCAGCCGGCGCGCCATGTTCGCACCCATTCGGCCGACGCCGACGAAGCCGACCCGTTGCCGTTCGCTCATCGTTTCACGTTCCCGTTGCGCCCGAACCGTCGTAAATCAGCACGCCGAACGAGCGCAGGACACTTTGCAGCTGGGGCTTGCTCTTGGCGATCGCCGCGTCGAGAGCGTCGCGCGTTCGGGTGTCCGCTTTCCGCGCCGCCATCGCCATCGGGAACACGTACTGCTCGACGGTTCCGAGCGCGCGCGAGTTCGGGACCGGGACGACCGCAAGGCCGGAGAACGAGCGCAGGAAATAGCCGATCGATGGCTGCCAGGTAACCGCGACGCCGATCTTGCCGGTGTGGACGGCGGTCAGGATCTCGGCCGGCGACTCGCCCGGCGTGTCACCGATGTCGAACGGCGTCGCGTGGAGGATCAGCGCGCGCAGCTTCAATCCGTTCTCCGGCGGCGTGTCCTGCTCGAAACCGATCCTCAGCTGCTTCAACGCCGGCGAGTCCATCGACGTGATCTCGTAGTTGCCCTTCTTTGGGTAGACGAAGACGTACGATGAGACGTAGTACGGGCGCGTCGCGAGAACGTTGTCGCTCGCGAATGGCACGTTCATCACCACGTCGCAGAGTCCGGCATTGAGCGTGTCGTGCAGGAACTGGTCGAACCCGCCCGGCCCGCGCGTAGAGTGCCAGACGAACCTGACGGTCTCGCCCATCGCGTGCCCCATCACCAGGGCCAGCTTGTTCTCGAAGCCCTGCCGCGCGCGGTTCGAGAAGGGCATGTAGTCGGGGTCGGCGCAGACGCGCAACGGCTGGGCCGCCGCGCGTGCGCCGGTGGCCGCCGTCGCGGCGAGCAATAGTGCAACCGCGACGGCGATTCTGCGCAGCATCAGAGCTGGAAGACGACCAGGTCGCCGCCGAGCTGCGTATATTGTGAGAGGTCCTGCGCCGCGTTGACGGCGCCGAGTCCCGCAGTCGGTTCGGTCAGCCCGGCCGCGAGTCCGAGCGCAGCCCAGCCGCCGACGCCGGAGAGGATCGCGACGTACTGCTTCCCGTTGTGCGTGTACGAGATCGGGTTGCCGATGATGCCGGAGGGCGTGTGGAACTTCCACAACTCTTTGCCCGTCTTCGTGTCGACGGCTTTGAACCAGCCGTCCATCGTCCCGTAGAACGAGACGCCGCCTTTGGTCGTGAGCGTTCCGCCCCACGCCGGGAAGCGCTCGTGGTCGCTCCAAACGATCTCGCCTTTGATCGGATCCCATGCGATCACGGCGCCCCGGTATCCGCCGGGCCCGGCATACATCTTGACGATCGCGCCGACGAACGGGAACCCGCTCTTGTACTTGACCGCGAAGGCCTTGTAGTCCATGCAGTTGTGATTCGTCGGCACGATGAAGTAGCCGGTCTCTTCATCGTACGACGCAGGCTGCTGGTCTTTGTTGCCCATCGCCGCGGGGCAGATGCCCGACACGTTGGTCCCGGCTTTCGTCATGTATTTCGAATCGACGACGGGCCGTCCGGTCGCCATGTCGATGTGCGTCGCCCAGTTCACGGACGGGTCATACTTCTTGGCGAGCAGCAACTTGCCGTCGCGGCGGTCGAGCTCGTAGGCGAACCCGTTGCGGTCGAAGTGCACCAGCGAGGGGATCGTCTGACCGTTCATCTTCAGGTCGACCAGAATCATCTCGTTGACGCCGTCGTAGTCCCACGCGTCGTGCGGCGTCATCTGATAGCCCCATTTCGCCATTCCGGTGTCGGCGTCGCGCGCGAAGATCGTCATCGACCACTTGTTGTCGCCGGGCCGCTGCGACGGATTCCACGTGCCGGGATTCCCCGTGCCGTAGTAGATCAGGTTCAGTTTGGGATCGTACGAGTACCAGCCCCACGTCGTTCCGCCGCCGACCTTCCACTGCTCGCCGTTCCAGGTCGCGGTGCCCGCGTTCTTCGGGCCGCTGAAGCCGGAACCGATCAGCGTATCGCGGTCGGGTCCTGCGCTGTACGCGCGCCAGACGCGCTTGCCGCTCTTGAGGTCGTACGCCGTGAGATAGCCGCGGACCCCGAACTCGCCGCCCGAGACGCCGACGATCACGTTCTTCTCTTTGACGATCAGCGGGGCGGACGTCAGCGTCTGACCCATCGCGGGATCGCCGTTGCGTGCCGTCCAAACCGGCTTGCCGGTGTTCGTGTCGAGCGCAATCACTTGGTCGTCGAGCGTGTCGACGATGATCTTGCCGTCGCCGTAGCCGACGCCGCGGTTTACCAAGTCGCAGCACGCGACGGAAACGGCGAAACTGTCTTGCTTCGGGGTATACTGCCACTTGATGTGGTAGTCGTTGAGATCGATTGCATAGACGTGGTTCGGCCACGCGCTCTGGTAGTACAGCGTGTCGCCGATGACGAGTGGCTGGCCTTCATGGCCGCGTGTCGCGCCGGTCGACATCGTCCAGGCGACCTTGAGGTTCGCGACGTTCGACGTCTTGATCTCGTCGAGTTCGCTGTGCCGGAGGCTCGAGTAATTTTGGGACGGCATCACCCACTGTCCCGAATCCTGAGCCATGTCGGCGAGCGCGACGCGCTGCTGCTGGGCGGCGACCGTACGGTACCCTGCGACGGCGACCGCCAGCGCCATCGCAAAGAGAACGAAGAAGGCGAGTCGGCGCATGGGATTCCTCCCGAAAGCGGCGCAAAAGGGAGCCGGCAAAGAGCTGCCAAAAATAAGTGTACGTCTCGGAAATATTCTCTGCAAGTCGACCAAATGGTCGACCATCGGAGACGAGAACCGTACAAGAGGCCGGTGGAGGATGGTTGCTTCAGGCACCCTAGTCGGCACGCGAACAGCGGTCGCGCTCATTTCCGACCAATCGCTCACGCGCGACGCCCTGGCGCAGCTCCTCGCCGGTGACAACGAGCTCGAGACGCTCGGGACCGCCGCGGAGCCCGTCGACGCCGAGCCGTTCCTGAACGATCCCCGCCTGCGCGTGCTGTTGGTGAACCTGAGCCTTGCCGGCGAGGGCGGCGCACCCGCGCCCGGGGTTGCGTTCATTTTAGAGGCCAAGGCGCGCAGACCCGACGTCGGCGTGCTCTCGCTGAAGCGGGGTGTCGACGAAGCGCTGCTGCGCGCGGCGCTGGACGCCGGCGCCGACGCGTGCTGTCTGGTGACCACGCCGTTCGAGCGCCTCGCACAAGCGATCAAGGCCGTCGCTGCCGGGGCCACGTGGCTCGACCCCGAGATCTCGCAGGTGCTGCTGCGCCCGCGCGCGGCCTTCGACGCCGCGCACCTCTCGCCGCGCGAACGCGCGATTCTGCGACTGATCGTCGACGGCTATTCGAACGCCGAGATCGCCGCGCAACTGGGCAGTGCGACGGCGACGATCCACACCCACGTGATCCGTCTGTTCCGCAAGCTCGGCGTGAACGATCGCGTCAGCGCAGCGGTTCGCGCGCTGCGCGCGGGTGTCGTCTGAGCGATCTATCGATTCGCGTCCCCGCCCGTCGATCGAAGCTGCAGCAGCGTATTGAGGCGGTCGCCCCTCAGCGGTTTCGGAAGTGCGTCAGCGACACCGTGTACGCGTCCTTCGCCTTGTCGTAGTGGACGGAATAGCGCGTCGGATACCAACCGTGCTGATGGACCGACGCCGGCTGCGGAAATGCGGCGTCCCGGCCGGTGTTCGACTGCAGCCACGCCTTCGTGAACATCACCTCGAAGAACGCGAGTTCGCCGTTCCAATAGCCGATGATCGGCGAGATCGCGAACTTTCCGCCGTTGAATTCGGGCTGCGCCGCGGGGATCGCGTGCATCCCCATCATCGGCACGAAGCCCGGCGCGAGGATCACGCCGGGCGGGAGGATCGCCTTCGCCGGCTTCACGGTGCCGGCGGCCGAGCCGGGGACGATCGTGCGGCGGACGGCTTCGGCGATCGTGTAGAAGTGCACGTCGAAGTGCGGAACGTCGTAGACGTGCGCGGGTTCGTGGCCCTGCGGGTGCCATTGCAGGTTCGCGCTGCGGACCAGTCCCGCTGTATCGAGCGGATAGACCGCCTCGGAGCGGCGGGCCGGCAATGCCTTCACGGTTGCCGCGGGAATGACGAGGCCGATCGCCGTCGGGTGATTCGCCGCGTCGCGTCGGACGAACGGTTGTGCGCCCGCGTCGGGCCACGCGACCGGCGGCGCATTCACGTCGGGCGGCATCGCACCGCTCGCGGACGGCGCGAACAGCATCATGCTGAGAATGGCCGCTGCGAACGCGGCCGACCGTTGAGACATTCCTTGCTCCCCTTCGTACGGCATCACCCCGAACCCATGGGTACGACATCGCTTGGGTCGGATCCGTTCTGATTTGCATGGACATCTATTCCAGGCATTTCTTCCTGCTTCTACGCCG
>CALEYW010000048.1 GCA_937927945.1 uncultured candidate division WPS-2 bacterium
GGTGGGTCCGTCTTAACGCGACCAAACTGGGTCCGTCTTATCCCGGCGCCAACACGGCATATTGTAGCGTACGAACTCGGCCATCGTGTTGAGCCTGTGCATCCCTGCTCCGTCGTTGAACGACTTGGAACCCCACAGCGGCGGGTAGTGCCCGTCTAATCCCCCGCCGTCCGCACCATGGCAGGCTGAGCACCGCTGCCCGTACACCGAAGCCCCCGCTTGCGGATCGGGCCTGTGATTGGGTTCGAACTGTTCGTACGCGTATCCGGTAGGCTTCGCACCGACCGGTTGTCCCTTCGAGAGGAACGCGATGTACGTGGTCAACGCCTCCATTTCGCGACTGGTGTACGCGGGAGGTCGACCGTTCATGCTGTACAGGAAGCACTCCGCGATTCGGTCCTGGAGCGCGATGAAGCGGTTCGCGCGTTTGTTCCACTGCCGAAACTCCGCGTAGACGCCGACGAACGAACCGCCATGCGGTTTCGTGCCGCCGTTCATGTGGCACGCCTCGCATGACATCCCAGCCGTGACATTGTCCGGCATGTCCTTGTGCGTGTTCTCAATGATGTCGCGTCCGTACCGGACCAATGCGCCGTAGGTGCCGGTCGGCATAGGCTGAGACGTCGGGGAGACGGCCGAATCGGCTGGTGCGCTCGTCGAAGCCGCGGTCACCGGCGCTGAGGAACTCTTCGCACCGCCGTCGCATCCAGCGAGTGTCAGCCCGAGGGTGACCATCGACGCGACACCGGCCGACCCAGGAGAGAAGCGCATGGTCCAGTCATTCCGCGGCAGCGAGCGGGTCCCGCGCTAGCGCCATCGCGCTTCGTGATACCGCGAATCGAACGTCGCGATATGACCGGCCTGCGAGTGTCAGCGTTGGAGCGGCAGACCCGCCTCATCCCAGGCAATGATCCCGCCCTCGAGGTTCGCGACCCGTTGGTAACCGCGCTCCAATAGGATTTTTTGTGCTTCGCCGCTACGGCGCCCCGAGCGACACATCACGATGACGTCGCGATCCTTCGGAACCTCGGCGACGCGCGCGGCGACGTCGCCTAGCGGGATCAGCCGCGCTCCGGCAACGCGCGCCTCATCGAACTCATCCTGTTCGCGAACATCGATGAGGACTGCACTGCCATCGGCGGTGCGACGTAGCGCCTCCTCCGGGTCGATCTTAGAAGGGAGCACTAGTCGCTTGGCCTTTCTGCTCAATGTCCCCAACCCGGTCGCAGACCGCGACTTCCCCAAGCGACACAGAGCGGGTTTCAGACCTCACCACGAGTTGCTGATTCTTTGCGAACCGGTAGAGCCAGGAGCCCACGAGGAACGCGCCGACGAAGAGCGTGGCGTCGGGCGCAAACCGGGCAAGTGCGACGACGCCGGGCCCCGGGCAATACCCACTCAAGCCCCAGCCGATGCCGAAGAGTGACGCGCCGGCGATCAACCTCGCGTTGATGTTCTCGGGCGCGGCCCGCTCGAATGCGCGATCGAAGAGCGGCCGCGGAAGCCGTGGCACGAAACGAAAGGCAATCGCCGTGACGGCGACCGCGCTCACCAATACGAACAGCAGGCTCGGGTCCCATTCGCCGGCGACGTCGAGAAAGCCGATGACCTTCGCGGGGTTTGACATTTGCGAAATGCCTAGCCCCGCTCCGAAGAGTAGACCGCACCCGAGCGCGCTGACGCCGCGCAGGATCATGCGCTGCGCCACAGCAGGTGATTGGTCAGGTAGACCGTGACCATACCTGCCGCCACGAACGAGACGACGGCTACGAGCGAGCGCAACGATAACCGACCTAGCCCGCACACCCCATGCCCGCTCGTGCGGCCGCCTCCGAGCGACGTACCTGCGCCCACCAAGAGCCCGCCCACAGCGGCGATCCAGAGTGAATTCGCGGCTCGCGCGGTTTCGTGCGGCCCGACCCAGCGCCATGCGACTCCGCCAAGCAGCAAGCCGATGACGAACAGCACGTCTGTCGAGCGATCCGGATCGCCAAATACGGCGCCCCGCATGATGCCGCTGATCCCCGCATAGCGCCCGGTAAGCAAAAGGTACAGCACGGTCGCGACACCGATCATCAGTCCGCCTATGACAGCAGATACGGGAGTGAAGTGCTCCATATTCTCCTCGTTGAAAACGGTTCGAAATACCCTAGCGGGGCATGGTGGGGGCTTGCTCCACGGTGGGATACCCGGCCTGGCTGTACGCGGCCATGCCGCCTTCGACGCTTTTGAGCGTGTGAAATCCGTGCGACTCGAGCAGCGACGTTGCGATGCTCGAGCGGTATCCGCTGCTGCACAGCACCACGGTCGGCTCGTCGGGATCCAGCCTCGGAATCCCCCGCTCGAGCTCGGCGAGCGGAACTGAAATAGCGCCCGGAGCCGCGGCGGCGTCGAACTCCGCCGGCCGACGTACGTCGAGGAACTGCAGCGGCTTTCCGTGTTCGAGGAGATCGTGTAACTCCGCGACTGAGATCTGGGCAATGAACGCGGTCGGCAAGCTAGCATGCTCCCAGGCCTCCACGCCACCTTCCAGATACCCGATCACCGACGAGAAGCCGACGCGCGCGAGTCGCATGACCGCTTCGTCGACCTGCGCGTCGCCGTCCGCGATAAGGATGATTGGACGATCGTAGGCGATCAACGTGCCGGCCCATGACGCGAACTGACCGTCTAACCCGATGTTGAGCGAGTTGGCGACGTGCACGCTACCGTATTGCTCCGATGGTCGCACATCGAGAGCGAGCGCGCCTGTTCCGATGTGATCGGCAACCTCCAGAGGGGGCAGCGCCCGGGGTCGGGTGATGTCGCCGAGCGTCGGGACGTCGCCGAGATTCAGGTCGGCGTTGACGCTGAAGTATGCGGGTGCGTCGGGAAGCCCCAGCGTCATCATCTTCACGAAGGCATCTTGGGCCATCGGACGCAAGGCGTAGTTGCTCTTGCGCTGCTCGCCAAGGGTCGAAGAAGTCTCGCTCGAAATATTGCGCCCACACAGCGAACCGGCGCCGTGCGCGGGAAAGACGCCGACGGCGTCGTCGAGCGTGAGAATTTTGTCGTGCAGCGAATCATACAGCAGCGACGCCATCTCTTCGGCGGTGTGCCCCTTGGAGCCCACGAGGTCGGGACGGCCGACGTCGCCGATGAAGAGCGTGTCGCCCGTGAACAGTTTGGGCGCTGAGCCGGGCTCTTGCGCGTCCGTCACCAGAATGGAAATGGCCTCGGGCGTATGCCCAGGCGTCTCCATGATGCGAAGGCTCATGCTGCCGATCGACAATTCGTCGCCGTCGTGCACGGCGCGGTGCGGAAAGGTTGCCGCCGCCCGCCACCCGAGCACGATCTCGGCCCCCGTCCGTTGCGCAAGCTCGCGGTGGCCGCTCACGAAGTCGGCGTGGACGTGCGTTTCAATGACGTACCGGATCATAAGTCCCGCCGCACGCGCCTCGTCGACGTATTGATCGACGTCTCGCTGCGGGTCAATCACGACCGCGTCCCTGCCCGAGCCGAGCATGTACGAAGCGTGCGATAGGCATCCGAGATAGAACTGCTTGAAGTACATCGTGGCTGAATCCCCTATTGGTTCTCTTGAGGACATACGGACGCGATCCGGAAGATGCGCCGCCTGGCGTCCCGTACCGCGGAATTCGCGATACCTGCTTTCGCGAGCGACGATGGCGTGCCGAGTCACCGCAAATTCACATAGGTGGTATCGCGAGTCCAGAACGCCTGCGCCAAAGAAGGCGGAACGCGTGTCCCGGCCTTGGTGTCGGAGCACCACGTGGAACTTTTCGTGGACGCGCTGTACGGCGCACTGGTGGGCCTTGCACTCGGGCTGACCGGAGGCGGCGGCTCTATTGTCACCTTGCCGATTCTTGTCTACCTGGTGGGCGAGACGGTACACGATGCGATCGGGACGTCGCTGGCCGTCGTCGCCGGTATCGCGCTTCGAGGTATGGTGGGGCAGCAGGCTCAAGTTGATTGGAAGACAGGGTTCGTGCTGGGCGCGCTGGGGCTCGTTGGCAGCGTCCCGGGATCCTTCCTTGCACAGCACGTACCCGGGCGCGTTTTGCTGATGCTGTTCGCGGCGGTGATGTTATTCGCGGCTGTTGCCATGTTGCGGACGCGGCGCGAGCCGGCCAATACGGACGCGCCTCCGCACTTCGCCGCGGTGTCAGCCGCGGGTGTTGCGCTCGGATTTCTCACCGGAGTCCTCGGCGTAGGGGGCGGATTCCTCGTCGTTCCGACCCTGATGCTGGCGTTGCGCTTCCCGATGCAGCGTGCTATTCCGACCTCGTTGCTCGTCATAGCCTTGAACTCGATTGCGAGCCTGATCACCCGAGCCACCGTCTCCCCGGTGCACTGGGACGTCGTTGTGCTTTTCCTTGTCGGCGGGATGTTCGGGAACGTCATAGGCGCGCTGGGCGCGCGATCGCTCGATCAGCGACTGCTCAAAGGGATCTTCGCCGTGTTTGTGATCGCCGTCGGCTTGTTTATTGGGGGCAGCGCCCTCGGCATCATTCCTGTCCGTGTCCACTGAGGACGAACACGGATGGCCCGCCTCGATGAACTCGCGTTCGGGAGCGAGCCCGGCGTGAAGCGTTCGTCGGCCCCGACTCCGCCGTCCCGTTGCCCGTGCTCTCTACGTCACCGAAGAGGAACGTGTTGGCGGCATCGTCTCCTGCTCCGCGTCTTCGATCTCGTGCGAGGCGAGCCACTCGATGAACGTCGACGCCACTAGCGAACGAACACGCTCTTTTCGAGCGACCAGGGCAAGTTCGCGCTTGAGGTCCACGTCGGACATGCGCGCGAAGGCGACCGCGCCGCATCGAGCCCACCGTCGGGCCGTCCGTCGGGGGAGAAACGCGAATCCGATGTCGCGCTCCACGCACGACACCACGGCGTCGTTGCTGTTGAGTTCCATGCGCATGTCCAGGCGGCCGAACTGCTCTCCGAGCCGGTCCTCGAGCAGAGCGCGCACCCCCGAACCCCGTTCGAAGGACACGAATGGAATGGAGTCCAGGGCGGACATCGTCAGTTCATCGTGCTGGGCCAGGGGGCCGTGCGGCGCCACGACTGCGACGAGCTCGTCGTGCCCGAAGACATGGACTTCGAGGCCACGCATGACCAGCGGCAAGGCAACGAGCGCGACGTCAACATCGTCGTTTGCCAGCCACCGCTCGGCATCGTCGCGGTTGCCCGATTTGACGACGACCCGGATGTCGGGATGGCTTCCCGCGAACGCGTGGAGCAACTCGGCCAGCATCGTGTCCGTGACGGTACGCGTGGAGCCGACCACCAGATGCCTCGCGACCCGGAGCATCGCGTCCGTCAAGTCCCTCTCGGTTTGCTCCAGGAGCGCCAGCATCTCGCGGGCTCGTTTGTAAAAGATGGCACCGGCGGCGGTGGTTTTCCATCGGCCACTGACCCGCTCGAGCAGCAGCGTTCCCGCCAGCCAATTGAGCGTCGCCACCTGCGCCGATATTGCCGACTGCGCAACATAGAGCGATCGCGCCGCAGCGGAGATGTTGCCCGTCGACGACCCGGACGAAGGTGCGCAGCAACGAATAGTTGAGCGAGGCGGCCGATCCGTTGAGGCGTGATAGCATCCGTTGTCTCCCAGCGTGCGGTGGGGCAGACGTCAGCGGACACCCGAGCGCGGCGACCAATCCGCCGACGAGGCCCTCGCACCACGCGCTGGGACGCGCTGGGCGCCGGGGCCTGGCAAAAGCCCATCGGCATTGGCGATGGAGGCCATCTTCAAGTGCGATGGGTCGCGCGAGGCGGCTTTCATCGTACCTCACGAACGCTCCACGCGATGTCGGTCCTTGCCCGGGCGGTGTGGTGCTTCTGCACTTTCACGCTTGTCGCCGTTCTCATAGCCTCGCGTCGGCTACGTCCGTATCGCGGTGCTGTCATAGGCATCGTGACACACCTGCGCAGGAGCTTGTTCTTGTCGACGGCTATCGTTAGCGCTGTCGCGGGCGTCCCGGCCGCAGCCCACCCTGGCCCCGTGGGAGAGCTGGTGATGTTCCAGCAACAGGGATGCCCGTACTGCGCCGCCTGGGATCGACACGTCGGGCGCATCTACGCAAAGACGGACGAGGCCAAGATACTCCCTCTTCGCCGCGTCGACATCTATGCGACGCGACCGTCGGATCTGGAACAGATCCACGGCGTCGTCTTCACGCCGACGTTCGTCGTCACGCACTGCGGCCGTGAATTGCGCCGCATCACCGGCTATGCGGGGGACGAGCAGTTCTGGGGTCTGCTGGCCGAAGCGGTCAAAGCGGTCAAGGACGGAGCACCGTGCGCGAAATGACGAAAGATATATTCTGCGGCGAACGCGCAACGCAAAAGCGAACGGTGACGGCGCTGGCGGGGATCGCCGTGTTCGCATTCGTGCCGCTCTACGGCGTGGGCGCGGACAACGACAAAGTCCCCGCGCTCGTCCGCTATCACGTCGTTGCAGACGGCATTCCGACGCCACTGACGTCACGTCCGGGAAACTCGGTCGAAGGCGAAAAGGTCGTCGAGGACCGCAAACTCGGCAACTGCCTGAGCTGCCACGCCTTTCCGCTGAAGGCCGCGGACCCGGGCAACGTCGGCCCGGATCTGCGCGGCGTCGGATCACGCTATAAGGCTGCGCAACTCCGGCTGCGAGTCGTGAACATGAAGGTGCTCGATCCGCAGACCATCATGCCGGCCTACTACCGCGTGGACGGGCTGCACGACGTCGGCAAGGCTTTTGTCGGCAAGACGATCCTCGACCCTCAACAGGTTGAGGACCTCGTCGCGTACCTCGCAACACTCACCACAAAGGGAACATCGCGATGATTACTACAGGTCCCACCCGCCGGGACGTCCTCTCGTTGGCCCTGAGCGGCAGCGCGGTGGCGATCGCGGCGTGTCTCTTCCCGAGCCGCGCATGGGCCACTCCGGCCGACGCCAAGGCGGCGCTGGAGAAGCTCGGTCCCGGCACCCCGCAGCCCGGCAAAATCACGATCAACGCTCCCGAGATCGCGGAAAACGGAAACACGGTCCCCATCGTTCTCGACGTCGACAGCCCGATGACGCAGCAGTCGTACGTGAAGACGATCATGATGGTGGCGGACGGCAACCCGCTGCCAGGCGTGGCGCGCTTCGACCTTTCGCCGGTGAACGCCAGGGCGCACGTGGAGTTCCGCATCCGCCTTGCCCAGACCCAAAACATCACCGCGGTCGCGCTCATGAGCGACGGTTCGATGTGGACCGCGACGAAGAACGTCAAGGTCACCATCGGCGGCTGCGGCGGCTAGCGAGAGGATAACGATATGGCTACCAACGTCGAGGCACGTTTGCGCGTCCCCACCACCGCGAAGAAAGGCGACGTCATCGACATCAAGTCGCTGATCTCGCACCCGATGAACTCCGGCTTCGTGAAGGATGCGTCCGGAAAGACCATCCCGCGCGACATCATCAACACGTTCACGTGCTCGTTTAACGGACAGCAAGTGTTCGCGATGAAGCTTGAGCCGGCGATCTCCGCGAACCCCTTCATCTCGTTTCCAGTAAAGGTTCAGGAGAGCGGTACCTTCGACTTCCAGTGGGTCGACGACAACGGCCAGGTCTACAAGGACTCGGCCAAGATCACGGTCTCCTGACGTGCGCGCCCGTCTGCTCGCGACTCCGGCGGCCGTCGCCTTCGGCTTCGCCGTTGCCTTTGGAATCGCACCGCTCGTGCGCTCGCTGACCCAAGGGGATCTTGCGAAGTACACGGCGGGCGAGGCCAAGTCCGGCTACGTGTATGCGACTGCGCAGACGCGCGCCATGGAGGACGACGAGTTTCAGAACCCGGGGTCCCTATGGGTCGATAAGGGGAAGGCCCTGTGGAACTCCGTCGACGGCACGGCGGGCAAGAGCTGCGCGTCGTGCCACAACGCCGCGGAGACGTCGATGAAAGGCGTCGGCGCCTCCTATCCTAAGTACGACGCGAAGATCGGACGAGTGGTCGACATCGAAGAGCGTATCAACTTCGAACGCGAGCGCATGGGCGCGACGCCCTGGAAGTGGGAGTCCGAACCACTGCTCGCGATGACCGTGTACGTCAAGGCGCAGTCGCACGGCATGTCGGTTGCCGTCGCAACCGATGGACCCGCGCACGCGACGTGGGAGCAAGGCAAGGCCTTCTACGAGGCACGGCGCGGGCAGCTCGACATGGCGTGCGCACAATGCCATGTGCAGAACAACGACCGCAAACTGCGCAGCGAAACGCTCAGTCAAGGACAGATCAACGGGTTTCCGACCTACCGCCTGGACTGGCAGGCCGTGGGGTCGGCGCAGCGCCGTTTCCGCGGCTGCAACGAGCAAGTCCGCGCGGAACCGCTGCCGTACGGATCGCCTCAGTACGTCGCGCTCGAGCTGTACCTCGCATCGCGAGGGAATGGACTGCCGGTCGAGACACCCGCGGTTCGCAAGTAATGGTCACTCGCCGCGATTTCGTTCAGGCCGCAATCGCGACCGGGGTCCTTATCGGTGCCGGGACCGGACTGGCGCGCGCCGCCGCAACGCAGGCCATCACGCAGGCCGACCTGCTGCGCTTCGAGCCGCTTGGGCAAGTCACGCTGCTGCACTTCACGGATCTCCACGCGCAACTGCAGCCCATCTATTTTCGAGAGCCCTCCGTCAACATCGGCGTCGGGCCGGACGCCGGGCTCCCGCCGCACCTCACGGGTGATCAGTTCCTCAAGGCGTTCAAGATCGCGCCGGAGTCGCGTGAAGCCTACGCGCTGAGTTCGCTCGATTTCATCGCACTCGCCAAGGAGTATGGCCGACTCGGCGGCTTGGACCGCATGGCGACGCTCATCAAAGCCATCCGTGCCGAACGTCCGACTCAGACGCTGCTGCTCGACGGCGGCGACACCTGGCAAGGCTCGTACACCTCGCTCAAGGAGCGCGGTGCCGACATGGTCGCCGCTCAGAACCTCCTCGGCGTCGACGCCATGACCGCGCATTGGGAGTTCACGTACGGCCAGGACCGCGTCAAGGAACTCAAGGCCAAGCTCAACTTCCCCTTTCTGTGCGGAAATGTCAAAGACGCGACCTGGGGCGAACGGATCTTCGAGGGCACGAAGGTGTTCGAACGCGGGGGCGTGCAGGTGGCCGTGATCGGACAGGCCTTCCCGTACACCCCCATCGCCAATCCGCGCTACCTCATTCTCGATTGGTCGTTCGGCATCGAAGAGGATCGGGTGCGGGCGGAGGTGCAGGCCGCGCGCAAGGCCGGCGCGGATGTCGTCGTGCTCCTCAGCCACAACGGATTCGACGTCGACCGCAAACTCGCCGCGCGTGTCGAAGACATCGACGTCATCCTCACGGGCCACACCCACGACGCCATCCCGCAATCCGTCATCGTCGGCAAGACGATCCTGACGGCGCCCGGCTCGCATGGAAAGTTCCTTGGCCGGCTCGATCTGGACGTCAAGGGCAAACGCGTCGTCGAACACCGCTTCCGCCTGATCCCCATCTTCACCGACGCAATCGCGCCCGATCCACAGATGGGCGCACTGATCGCGAGTCTCCGCGCTCCGTACAAGGCCGACCTGGACCGCGTGCTGGCGCGCACCGATTCGCTGCTCTACCGCCGCGGAAACTTCAACGGCACGTTTGACGACTTAATCTGCGACGCTCTGCTTAAGGAGCGCGACGCGCAGATCGCGCTCTCGCCAGGTTTCCGCTGGGGCTCTTCGCTGCTCCCCGGTCAGGAAATCCGCCTCGAAGACCTCTACAACCAGACCGCGATCACGTATCCGGCGGCGTACCGTTCCACCATAAGCGGCGCGCAACTGAAGAGCATCTTCGAAGACGTCGCAGACAACCTCTTCAATCCCGATCCGTACTATCAGCAAGGCGGCGACATGGTCCGCGTCGGCGGGATGTCGTACGCGATCGACGTCGCAAAATCGGTCGGGCAACGCATCTCCGAGATGCGCCTCGCTGACGGCACAGCAATCGATTCCGCGAAGAACTACGTCGTCGCGGGCTGGGCCTCCGTGAACCAAGGCACTGAGGGCCCGCCTGTGTACGACGTCGTGACCAAATACCTCCAAGCACAGAAGGTCGTCAGCGTTCCCGATCGTCAGGCGGTCCGCGTACACGGCGCGGATGCCCGGGGTGTCTCGTCTTGACCACTTCCAGCGTCACCGCTCCACGATGGGAGACCACGAGTTGAACCGGAAGAACCAGTATGACGAGGCACCGCAGGGCGAAGGGCGGCTCGACCGCGCGAAGTTTCTTCGTAGCGGCGCGCTGGCCGGCGGCGCGATGCTCGCTGGGGCAATGGCGCCAGCTGGAGCGATAGCGGCAGACGCGGGCGACGCGCCGCTGGCCATACCCGAGACGAACAAGACACTTGGCGCCGGTGTAAACGATACGCCCTACGGCATGCCGTCGAAATACGAACGCGACGTCGTCCGACGGACCGTACCTTTCCTGACCGCCGATGACAAGTCATCGGTCAGCTTCACGCCGCTGCAGGACCTCGACGGCATCATCACGCCGAGCGGCCTGTGCTTTGTGCGGGATCACGGCGGATCACCGATGCTGATCGATCCGCTCCAGCATCGGCTGGTGATCCACGGAATGGTGGACCGCCCGCTGGAGTTCACGATGAACGATCTCATCCGGCTGCCCTCGGAGAGCCACGTGTACTTCATGGAGTGCGGGGCCAATGGCGGGATGGACTACAAGGGTGCGCAGATGCAAGGGGTCCAGTTCACCCACGGGATGATCCATTGCTGCGAGTGGACGGGAGTGAAGCTCTCCGTCCTTATGGATCAAGTCGGCGTCAAATCAACGGCGAAGTGGATGCTCGCGGAGGGCGCCGATGCGGCGGCGATGACGCGCAGCGTCCCGATCGAGAAGGCGCTGGACGACGCGCTGATCGCCTGGTCGCAGAACGGCGAGCGGCTTCGGCCAGAGAACGGCTATCCGCTGCGTCTCGTGTTGCCGGGATGGCAGGCGAACCTCAACGTGAAGTGGCTGCGCCGCCTCAAGTTCGGTCCGGATCCGTGGCAGACCCGCGAGGAAACATCCAAGTACACCGAGCTTATGCCCGACGGGAAGTCGCGCCAGTTCGACTGGGTCATGGGCACCAAGTCCGTGATCACTGGTCCCTGTCCCGAAAAGCCGATGATGGCGAAGGGCTTTCGCGAGGTGACCGGCTTTGCATGGTCGGGATACGGCACAGTCACGCGCGTCGACGTGTCCTTCGACGGCGGCGTGAACTGGAAGCAAGCCACGCTCCAAGAGCCGATCTACACCAAGGCGCTGACACGATTCCGCATACCGTGGGAGTGGGACGGCGAGACCGCGCTGTTGCAGAGCCGCGCCGTCGACGACAAGGGGCACGTGCAGCCCACGCAGGCTCAGCTGCTCGCCGCGCGCGGCGGAAACGCCATTTACAATCGCAACGCGATCCAGACCTGGCGCGTGAACCCCAACGGGACGGTGGACAGTGTCCAAGTCGGTTAAGTATGCGGCCGCGCTCGCCGGAATCGTGGCGCTCGCGGGGTTCGCGATCGCGGATGCGGGTCAGCAGTACAACATCGGAAAGCCCGTCACGGAAGCACACATCGCCTCCTGGGACATCGACGTCAATGGCCTTACCGGAGCCGGCTTGCCGCCGGGCCAAGGCTCCGTCGCGCAAGGCACCAAGGTGTGGGAAGCAAAGTGCTCGTCGTGCCACGGCGAGTTCGGCGAAGGGGCGGGGAAGTTTCCGGTGATCGCCGGCGGAACGGGAACGTTGACGGCGGAGCGGCCGGATAAAACGGTCGGCAGTTACTGGCCGTATGCGCCAACGCTCTTCGACTACATCAAACGCGCCATGCCGTTCCCAGCTCCGCAGTCGCTGAGCAACGACGAGGTCTACGCGGTCACCGCGTACGTTCTCAACCTCAACGACGTCGTGCCCAAGGACGCCATGGTGGATGCGAAAGCGCTCGCGGCAATCAAGATGCCGAACCGAGACGGGTTCATCAAGGCCGAGTGGGACACGAAGAACGTCGTCTGCATGTCGAAGTGCGCTCCCGCGCCCGTGAAGATCACGAGCGACCTCGTGAACCTGCATGTCACTCCCGAGGAGAAAGAAGTCGGTAACGTCGGATCGACGGTCGACCGCGGGAACATCGAGGAGTCGGCAGACACGACCGCCGCCGCGGCGACGACCGCGCACGGAACGGGCCCCGGCGCCAAAGCGGCATCCGGACCGACATTCGAGCAGGTGCAACCGATCATGGCACAGCGTTGCACGGTCTGCCACTCCGGAAAGCCGACGCAGGCGGGCTTTTCGAGCGCCCCCATGGGCGTGAAGTTCGACACGCCGGCCGAGATCAAGGCGCAGGTGGCGCAGATCAAAGCACTGACGGTCACGTCGCGTCAGATGCCGCTTGGCAACATGACGCACATGACGGACAAAGAGCGAGGACTGCTCGGTACGTGGATCGCCGCAGGGGCGCCCATCAAATGACTCGACGGCGCCCCCTGATAATCGCGGTGGCTTTCATGCTCGCCTTTCCTATCCCTGGGTTGGCGCAGAGCGTTGACCTCCCGAATCCTTTCGCGAGCCCACTGCCGACGCTCGATCATCAGCGCAAGGTCGTGATGAGCCTTTCCGAGCGCTCACCGGACCGCGTAAACGAAATCATCTCGAATGTCGGCAACGTGCAGAAGTTCTACGGGACGGACAACGTCCGGATCGCGCTGGTCGTGTTCGGGCCCGGCATCCACGCCGTCCTCAAAAACGACAATCCCGTTCGTCCCCGCATCGCCAGTCTGCTCGCGATCGGGGTGGACGTTCTGGCCTGCGACGCCACACTGCGGACGATTCACCTCAGCAAGAACGACGTGATTCCGGGAGTGCGCGTCGTCCCCAACGGCCTGCCGGCGATCGTCGAGCTCGAGGTCGCGGGCTGGCACTACGTGCGCCCGTAGCGGCGAGAACGGTATTCGGCAATGAAGACTTCGATAACACGTCCAGGCTTCGCTCGCCTTCTCGCGGCCGGCGCCGCCCTTCTGGGCACCGCTTCCCAGGCTAACGCTGCGGGAAGCGACCACCACGTCTCGTTCCACGTGGACCGCAACGACCCCGCCGTTATGAACCTAGCCTTGAACAACATCGCCAATCTCGCTACGTACTATTCCGGCATCGGCGAAACGGTCGACATCGAAGTCGTCGCGTACGGACCGGGCCTGCATATGCTGCGCGCGGACACGTCCCCGGTGAAAGACCGGCTCGCGTTCATCAAACGCAGCATCCCGGAGGTGGTCTTTTCGGCGTGCAACGTCACGAAGACGGCAATGGAGAAGGCGGAAGGCCACGCCATCACCATCGTCCCAGAAGCGCGGGTCGTCCCGGCGGGCGTTGTCCGGTTGACCCAACTCCACGAACTCGGCTGGGCGTACATCAAACCGTAAAGAAAAAACCCTGCCACAGCAGGGTTTTCGTGGTAGCCCCAACGGGATTCGAACCCGCCGAGACTCGTGCTAGCCCATCCGTCTGGTGGTGCTGGGTATGGTCGCACGAGAAAAGCCGTCTGTCTAGGAGTTTGTCGGACTTTTGACGGTCCGATGGTATAATATGCGCATGGCGGG
>CALEYW010000049.1 GCA_937927945.1 uncultured candidate division WPS-2 bacterium
CATAAGCCATCCCAAATCCGCAACTGCGCAACGTCAAGTCAGACGAACTCCTAGTACCGCCTCGGCGGCGGTCAGTCTCCGTCGCCCGCAGTTGCGACCTGCGCCTCGCCGAGGCCGCCCAGGTACCGGCGGTGCCGTGCGAGCGAGACGTCGCCGCGCAGCGTGCGCCACTCCTGGTCGGGGATCGCCGCGGCGTCGAGACCGTCGAGCGGGAAGGTCAGCGAGACGGCTTTGCCCGGATTCTTCTCCATCGCGATGCTGCTCGGCAGCGCGCCGTAGCGCCCGGCATCGGGCTGCCGCGCGAAGGCGGCGAGGATCGGCGTCGCGGCCGCGTCGTAGACGTTGAGCGGATCCGCGCCGAAGAGCAGTTCGACCGTGCGCAAAATCGAAGTCTGGCTGTAGCGCGTGTGGTCGACGAAACCGCGCCGGATGAAGGGACCGATCGCGAAGGCGGGCATGCGATGCGAGTCGACGTGGTCGCCCGTCCCTTGCGCGTCGTCGCAGGTGACGAACACGACGGTGTCGTTCCACTCCGGACGGCGCGAGAGTCCCGCGACGATTCGCCCCAACGCCTCGTCGTTGTTGGCGACGTACGATGCCGGAGTGTAGAAGCCCGCGCGCGTCCCCGCGGTGTGGTCGTCGGGGAGCGTGACGTACGAGTAGGGCGCGAGGCCATGGGCCGTGACGTCATCGAGGAAGAGCTTCGCGCGGTCGGTGTCGAGCACGCCGAAGTCGATGTGGGCGCCCGGATAGTTGCGCGCCGCGTGCGCCGCGAGTCCGCGCGCGATGCTGCCGTCGGGGCGCATCGTGAGCTGTTCGCCGTACACGCGGAACCCGATGCCTTTGCGGCTCAGCGCGTCGACGAGCTCGCCGCGCGGTCCGAAGACGCCGCTGACGTTGATCCGCGGGCCCTTCGGCAGATCGCCGAGGTTCGTAAACCAGTCGACGTTCATGTCGGCGGGGCCGGCGCTGTCTTCGCCGGCGAGCGGGTACGGCCAGATCGACGTCGCGACGCGCGCGTCGAGCTTCGCCGGCGCGTCGTCGCGCGTGTGCCCGTTGCGCTCCTGATAGTCGTTCGCCATCCCCTGCGTCGTCCAGGCGTGGCCGTAGATGCTCGCTTCACCGTCGGTCATGAAGTCGTCGAAGAGCGTGTACCGTTCGGCGAGCGCGTGCGCGTTCGGCGTGTAGCGCCGTCCGAACAACAGCAGCGCGGGATCGACGTTCGCCTGCGGCTCGTCGCCGAACTCCTCATCGAAGTGCTTGTTCTCGCGGACGATGAAGACGACGTGCTTCACCGCTGGGAGCGACGCGCGCGGGATCGCGGCCACGGCGAAGCGATCGTTCCGTGCGACTTGCGCCGACCAGGCGGCGAGCCGCTCGGGCTCGACGACCAAGTGCTGCACGAGACCCGAATACGTACCGTCCCATTCGCCGCCGGGATTCGGCTGCGACCCCAGGCCTTTGGCGTTCGCGATCCAGAGCTGCTCGCGCACACGCGGATCTTTGGATCCCGTCGCCTTCCCGACGAAGACCACCGAGGTCGGGTACCAGGCGGTGGGAATGCGGCCGCGGACGCGGCCGGACGCGAGGTCGACGACCGCGACGTCGTTGAAACCGGATTCCGCCACGAAGAGCGTCGTGCGATCGGTCGAGAGCGCCATCCCGGCCGGCGTCTGCCCCGGCGGCGCGTCGTTCCCCACGGCGAGCGCGTAGCGGTGGGTGACCTTGAGCTCAGGCATGTCGATCGCGACGACGTCGTGGCCGTCGGCATTCGCCACGTACACGGTCGTGCCGTCGGCGAGCAGTTGGGTCGGATGCGGCCCGGTCGGGATCGAGATTGCCGCAGTAGTCGCATTCGCCCACGCGTCTACGTGGTCGCTGTCGTAGAGCGACGCGACCAGCGCGGTGCCGGAGAACGCGACCGCGTACGGCTGCCCCGTCGTCCTCAATGTCGCCAGCGTCGCGCCGCTCGCATCGTCGACGACGACGACCTCACGGTTCGCGGTGCGCGCGACGGCGATGCGGTGGGTGGCCGGATCCTCCGCGATCCCGTTGAGCAAGCCGGCGGCGTCGATCTGCAGGTCGGGCTTCTTCGTGAACACCGGGCTGCGCTTTGAGGCAGCGTCGTAGCCGTAGCGCGCGATCGTCCCCGTGTATCCGCGGGTCACGTAGAGGCCGTCGGTCGTCCAGGTCATCCCGCTCGCGCCGGGGACGTTGAGCCGCTCCGCGAGACCCGGTGTTCCGCCGATCCTGATGACGTCGACCGCAGCGCCGTCGAGCGAGAGCACGGCCAGCCAGCGCCCGTCGGGAGAGAGTGCTTCGGCGGACGCGAAGCTTTCGACCGGGATGGTGAAGCCGACCGGCGTCACGGTGCGGCCGTCCGGGATTACCGCCGCCCCGCCAAATGCGGGCGCGGCGAACAGCGCGGCGGCCAAGGCAGCCGCCCACGGGCGCGGAGAGCGAACGATCGTCATCATCACCACGCAGGTTACGTGCGCGAGGTGAACTTTCGATTAACGAACCGGAAACGTTGCGTCCAGGGACGTCATCCGTCGGGCTCGAGCGCGACGAGGACGCTGCCGGGCGAGACCTGGTCGCCGATCCGCACGGCGACCTGGCGCACCGTCCCGCTGCGGGTGACGGTGACCGCGTGTTCCATCTTCATCGCGTGGAGGACGACGGCGACCGCGCCGCGCTCGACCCGCTCGGCGACACGCACGCGCACGTCGAGCACCTTGCCGCTCGTCGGCGCGCGCACGACGCCGTCGCCGCTCCCCTCGCTGCGCGCGGCCGCCGGGACGCGCGCGAGGTCGTCGAACGCGAACGTCTCCGGGCCGATTGCGACGAAACAACGGTCGCCGTCTTCGGCATATGCGACCGCGTGCGCGACCCCGTCGAGCAGCACGCGGACGCGCGCGGCGGCGTCGAGCTCCGTCGGAAGTTCGATCCGGTGCGTCGTCTCGCCGACCGTGACGGAGAACCGGTTCGGCGTCTCGAGCTCGATGCGCGCCGCCGTGACCGTGCCGTCGCGTGCACCGGCCAGCGTCACGGTCGCCGGCGGATACGAGCCCGTGCTCCAGGCGCTCCACGTGCCGAACCCGCTGCGACGTGCGGCGCACGCGAAACGCAGAACCGCGGCGAGTGCGACGGCCGCGTGCGGCGGGATCGAACCCTCCGTCGCTCGCAGCGCGCGCTCGGCAATGAACGCCGTCGTCGCGCGCCCCGCGACGAACGTCTCGTCGTATAAGCACGCCGCGAGGAACGCCGCGTTCGTGGGAATTCCGAGCGCGATCGTCTCTTCGAGGGCGCGACCGAGCGCGCGGCGTGCGTCGTCGCGCGTCGGTCCGTGGGCGATCAGCTTTGCGATCATCGAGTCGTAGTCGGCGGAGATCGTGCTCCCCGAGACGAGCGCGTGGTCGACGCGAACGCCGGTCGGAGGCTCCCAGCGCACGAGCGTTCCGCTGTGCGGCAAGAAGTCGTTCGCCGGATCCTCGACGCACAGGCGTGCTTCGATCGCGTGACCCTCGAGGGGAATCGCGGCTTGCGCGAGCGGTAACGGCTCACCGCGCGCGATGCGGAGCTGCCATTCGACCAGATCGACGTTTGCGATCGCCTCGGTGACCGGATGCTCGACTTGCAAGCGCGCGTTGGCCTCGATGAAGTAGAACGCGCCGTCCGCGTCGAGCAGAAACTCGATCGTTCCCAGCCCGACGTATCCGGCGATACGCGCGACCGCGACCGCTGCTGCGCCGAGCCGTTCGCGCAACACCGGGTCGACCGCCGGCGAGGGGCTCTCCTCGATCAGCTTCTGGAAGCGGCGCTGCACGCTGCAGTCGCGCTCGCCGAAGTGCACGATGCCCCCGAAGCGATCGCCGGCGATCTGCACCTCGACGTGCCGCGGCGCGACGAGCGCGCGTTCGAGCAGCAGCGTCGGGTCGCCGAAGGCAGCCTGCGCTTCGGCGCGCGCCGATGCGAGCGCGCTCGCAAGCGCTAACGGCGCGTCGACAAGCCGCATCCCGCGCCCGCCGCCGCCGGCCGCCGCCTTCACCATGACGGGAAAGCCGAGGCTGCCGGCGGCGCCCGCGAGGCTCGCGTCGTCCTGCGCTGCCCCGTGATAGCCGGGCACGAACGGAACGCCCGACCCGGCGAGCACGCGCTTCGCCGCCGCCTTGTCGCCGAGCGCGCGCATCGCGGCCGCGCTGGGCCCGATGAACACGAGTCCCTCGCGTTCGCAGCGTGCGGCGAACTCCGGGCGCTCGGAGAGGAAACCGTAGCCGGGATGGATCGCCTCCGCGGCGGTCGCGCGCGCGGCGGCGACGATCGCTTCGAGGTCGAGATACGATTCGATCTCCACCGCGGCATCGGCGAACGCGACGTGCGGTGCGGCTCGATCCGCCGGTGCGTACACGGCGACGGTGCGATAGCCGAGCCGCCGCGCGGTGCGCATGACGCGCAGCGCGATCTCGCCTCGATTCGCGACGAGAACGCCGCTCTCGAACGGACCAAAGCTCACGATGACGGTGACCGCGCCGCGAGCCATTCGCTCACCGCCCCGGAACGCAGCGCGCGCGCGAAGTGCTCGGCGGCGACGTCGAGCGTCGCGCCGCGCTCACCGGCCCGATCGCGCGTCAAGATCGCCTTCGTCGCGCGGACCGCCGCCGGTTCCGCGCGTTCGAGCGCCGCGAGCGTTCGCGCGAGTTCCGCCGCAAGCTCCGCGTCGTTCGGCGCGACGCGGTCGACCAGTCCGCACCGCAGCGCCGCGTCCGCATCGAGCGCTTCGGCGCTGAGCATCACCTGGAGCGCGCGCACGCGGCCGATCCGGTCGGCGACGAACGGCGCGACTTGCGCGGGCGGAAGACCGAGCGTCACCTCCGGTAGCCGAAACGTCGCGTCCGCGCGCGCCAGTACGAAATCGCTCGCGGCGACGAAGCCGACACCGCCGCCGACGGCGGCGCCCGCGACGACCGCGATCGTCGGAACCGTGAGGCCGGCCAGACGTTCGAGCACCGCGCCGTAGGCGCGATTGTAGCCGACGATCGGATCCGGCCCGCCGGCGGGCGCCGCTTCCGCGATCAAGCGGCGAAACGCGCCGAAGTCACCGCCCGCGCAGAAGGTCGGCCCGGCGGCGCGCAGCACGACGGCCCGCACCATCGGGTCCCGTTCAGCCTCGTCGAAGCCGGCCGCCAGTACACAGAGCATCTCGGACGTCAACGCGTTGCGCGCTTCGGGACGGTCGAAGGTCAACATCAGGACGCCGCCGTGCAGCTCGCGACGAATCACGGACGTGCCACCGCGAACTGGACCGGCCGCACGCTGCGCCGGTCGGCGTCGGCGCAGACGGAGAGGGCGAACGAGAGGACGCGGCGCGTATCGCGCGGATCGATCACACCGTCGTCGAGCATGCGGCCCGAGGTGACGAACGCGTCCATCTGCGAGGAGAACCGTTCGACGATCTGCGCCTGCAGAGCGGCGATCTGCGCAGGGTCGGCCGGCTGACCGCGCCGTTTCGCGCCCTCCTCGAAGACGATGCCCATCGTCGTCGCCGCCTGCTGCGGTCCCATCACCGCGGTCTCGGCGTTCGGCCACGAGAAGAGAAAGCGCGGCGCGAAGCCGCGCCCGCACATGCCGTAGTTGCCTGCGCCGAAAGACGCGCCGCACATGACCGTGAGCTGCGGAACGTTTGCCGTCGTCACGGCTTGGATCATCTTCGAGCCGTGCTTGATCATCCCGTCGGCTTCGGATGCCGTGCTGACGATGTACCCCGTCGTATTCTGCAAATAGATCAGCGGCGTTCCGGTTTGGCAGCACGCCTGGATGAAGTGGGTCGCCTTGGTCGCACCGTGAGGATCGAGCGGCGCGTTGTTGGTGAGGATTCCGACCGGCATCCCGTCGATCGCGGCGTGACCGACGACGGTCGCGGAGCCGTAATCGGGCTTGAATTCCAGAAACTCGGAACCGTCGACGATGCGCGCGATCGCCTCGCGCATCTCGGCCGGCTGCCGCGGATCGGCCGGCATCACCCCGAGCAGTTCTTCCCGATCGTAGCGCGGCAGCGGTCCGGCGGGCAGCGGCGCGCGCGCCCAGGGCAGGCGCGAAACGATCTCGCGCGCGATGCGCAGCGCGTCGGCATCGTCCTCGCCGACGTACTCGGCCAAGCCGGTGACCTGCGCGTGCAGTTCCGCGCCGCCGAGTTCCTCTTCGGTAGCGATCTCGCCGGTCGCGGCGCGCAACAGCGGCGGTCCGGCCAGAAACGCGCGCGCGCGGCCGCGCACCATCACGACGTAGTCGGAGAGGCCCGGCATATACGCGCCGCCGGCGGTCGACGAACCGTGAACGACGGTCACGACCGGCAGCCCGGCTGCCGAGAGCCGCGCGAGGTTGCGGAACAGCGCGCCGCCGAGGACGAAACCTTCGACTCGGTACGACAACAGGTTCGCGCCGGCCGACTCGACGAGGTGCACGAAGGGCAGTTTGTTCTCGAGCGCGATCTCTTGCGCGCGCAGGAGTTTCTCGAGCGACATCGCGCCGAGCGCGCCGGCGTCGATCCCCGCATCGCTCGCGGCGATCAGTGCGCGCGTCCCCGAGACGTAGCCGATTCCGGTGACGATGCGCGCGCCGGGGATGCTCTTCTCGGGATCGGAGTCGTCTTGCAGGTAGCCCGCGAGCGAGGAGAGTTCGAGCCACGGCGAGCCGAGATCGAGCAGCCGTCCGATCCGTTCGCGCGGCAGCAGCGCGCCGCGCTCGTCGAAGCGCTTCTTCGCCCGCGCCGAGGCTGCGCGCGTGCGCGCTTCGAGTTCGCGCAGCCGTTCGAGGCGCCCGAGCATGCGCGCGCGGTTCGCGGCGAACTCGGCGGAGTTCGCATCCAGGCGGGTCGTAAGGACCGGCATCAGGCGAGCGCGTGCGCGGCGTCGAGGTGCGCGACGTTCGGCCGGCCGTCGCCGTCGAGCCAGCCGGCGGGAACGAGCACCGGCTCGTCGAGCAAGATCTGCGCGAACGTCTTCCCTTGCGGGTCGTAGCGCAACGAGGAGACTCCGCCGCCGCCGAGCGCGTTCTCGAGCACGAAGTTGAACGCGTCGAACCCCGGCAGCTCGTAGCGCGTGACGGGTCCGCGCGCGACGTACGCGAACCGCGCGGCGACGCGCTCCGCGGTCACCTGTTCGGCGATCAGCGCGGCGAACGCGGGATGCCGCGCGATGAGGCCGATGTTGCACGAGTCGCCTTTGTCGCCGCTGCGCCCCCACGCGATCACCCGCAACGGCTCCGTCGTCACGCTGAGCTCCTCCGCTGTCAGCCGGGGCTTCTCCGACGTCACCTCGAGACGATCCGTTCTCACCCTGAGCTCAGCCTGCCCTGACCTTGTCGAAGGGTCGAAGGGCGCCGCCGCTTCGCTTCCAGCGAGCAGCTCGCCGTCGAGTTCGACCACCGCATCGACGACGCGCTTGTCGATCAGGAACGAGAACAGCCGAATGACCGGCGTCGCTTTTGGTCGGCCGCCGATCAGGCCGGTGAAGCCCTGCGCCATCGCGCAGCCGGCCGGCGCGATCTCGCGTGCGAGCACGTCGAGCGGTGCGCGTTCGACGTGGCGGGCGGCGAGCTTGAGCACGACTTCGCGCGCCGATTCGGCGAGTGCCGGCAGGCCGACGATCGCGCCGCCGCCGGCGACTTCGACGCTCGTCTCCGCGAACGGCGCGAAGCCGCGCGCCGCCGCGATCCGCGCGGCCCGGGCGATGATCGCGTGCCCCGCACGTTCGGCGCGCGCCGCGGCCTCGCCGCCCGCGATCAGCATCGTCGCCGCGATCCGGTAGCCGTCGAGATAGGTTGCCGAAACCTTGTACGTTGCCGTCGGCGCGCGGCCGCGCGCACCCCGGACACGGACCCGGTCGCCGCCGAGATCCTCGAGCCGCACCTGGGTGAAATCGCAGGTCACGTCGGGGAGCTCGTACGCGGCGGGATCGCCGATCTCGTAGACGATCTGCTCGGCGACCGTCGCGGGCGAAACGAGGCCGCCCGTCCCGGTCGGCTTCGAGATGACGAAGCTGCCGTCGCCGCTGCAGGTCGCGATCGGCGCGCCCATGTCGTCCCAGCCCGGGACGTCGCGCCAATCGGTGAAGAGCCCGCCGGTCGCCTGCACCGCGCACTCGATGACGTGTCCGGCCAGGCTGCCCGCCGCGAGCCGATCGTAGTCGCCGGCGCGCCATCCGAACGCGTGCATCAGAACGCCCAAGGTCAGCGCCGAATCGACCACCCGACCGCACAGGACGATCTGCGCGCCGGCGTCCAGTGCCCGCGCGATCGGAATCGCGCCGAGATACGCGTTCGCGCTGACGAGCCGCGCCGGGAGCGGCGCGCCCGAACCGATCTGGCGCGGTTCGAGCGCGCGAACGCGATCGAGCTGCGGCAGGAGATCGTCGCCGGCGACGATCGCGATGCGGGGCGCGACGCCACGCTCCCGTGCCGCCGCGAGCAGCGCTTCGCGCGCGGCGCGCGGGTTGAGGCCGCCGGCGTTCGTGACGACCCCGATGTTGCGTGCCTGCAATTCGCCGAGCAGCGGGCCGAGCGCGCCGACGACGTCGGTCGCGTAGCCGGCCTGCGGGTCTTTCGCCTTTGCGCGCGCGAGCAGTGACATCGTGATCTCGGCCAGATAGTCGCCGATCAGATAATCGACGCCGCCGCTTCTGACGAGCTGCTCGGCATAGCCGTCGCTGTCGCCCCAGAACGCCGAGAAGCCGCCGATGCGGACGGTTCGGTCGCTCACGCGAAAACGGGCGCGCGGCGCGCCGCGAATGCCGCTATTCCTTCGCGCACGTCGGCGCCGGCGGCGTTCTCCATCATCAGCTCGCGTTCGCGCGCGAGGGTGCGCTCGTACAAGCCGTCGGAGATCTCACCGACCAGCGTTTTGATCGCGGCGAGCGAGCCGCGCGGCAAGGCCGAGAGCTCGGCGACCAGCGCCTCGGTCGCGCTCTCGAGGTCGGCATCGGGCACGACGCGATTGACGAGGCCGCACTCCAGCGCTTCTCGAGCGGAGAGCGAGCGGTTGGTGAACATCAGCTCCTTTGCGCGCGTCGCGCCGAGCGCGCGCACCAGAAAGAACGACGCGCCGCAGTCCGGCGAGAGGCCGATCCCGCTGTATCCTGAGCGAAAACGTGCCGATTCGGCGGCGACGATCAGATCGGCGGTCAGCGCGAGGCCGATTCCGCCGCCCGCGACGGGGCCGTTCAAGGCGGTGACGACCGGTACCGGAAGTCGCGCGAGCTTTGCCAGCGCGCGATTGAAGGTGAGCAAGCCGTCGCCGATCGACTCGGCGAGGCGTTCGCGATCGCGCAAGAACTCGCCGATGTCGCCGCCGGCGCTGAAATGGCGCCCGTTCGCGCACAGCACGACGACGCGCACGCCGGCTTCGAGGGCAATTGCGTCCACAGCCTCCGCGATCGCGCGCGCGACGGCTCCGTCGAGCGCGTTGCCGACCTCCGGCCGGTTGAGACGAATGCGCGCGACCCCGTCCGAGAACGTGTACAGTACCGGCGTTTCGGCCATTGTCGATCCCTTCGCGAACGAACCCGATCGTGGCCGAATGTTACCAGCAGGAAACATCGTGCGTCAATGGGTAACCCGCGCGCATGAGAGCGACGGTCCGAGCCCGGCGCCCGTGGACCGAGGCGATCCCCGACCGCGACGAGCGCCGCCGGCTCAAACGCCAGGCGATCCTCGATCAATCCGCGCGGCTCTTCTACGAGCGCGGGTATCATGAAACGACGCTCGACGACATCGCGGCGGTGCTTGCGGTGACGAAACCGACGCTCTATTACTACGTGCGCAGCAAAGAGGACATCCTCGTGCAGATCCTCTCCGACGCGCTCGCGTTCGCGCGTGCGACGTTCGACGCGGCGCACAGCGAGGGAGGGAACGGGCTCGCTCGCTTGCGGATCTTCGCTCGTCGCTACGTCGAAGCGATGACGCTCCCGCCCGGCCGCTGTCTCTTGACGATGCGCGCGACGCCGCTCGCGCCGAAAACGCGCGCCCAGCTCAACGCGAGCTTTCGGCAGATGGACACGCTGGCGCGCGCATTGATCGAAGAAGGCATCGCCGACGGCTCGATCGCGCCGTGCGACGTGCGGATGGCCGCGTTCGCGCTGTTCGGCGCGATCAACACCGTCCCGTTCTGGTTCCACGACAAGGGGAGCATGTCGGCCAGCGAAGCCGGTGACGCGCTGTTCGCGATCGTCGAGCGCGCGCTGGCCGCGCAACCCCGCACCCAGGAGGTCCGTCCGTGATCTACGAGCAGGAACACCGGGAACTGATGCACACGGTTTCGCGTTTGATCGCAAGCGAGATCGCCCCGCACGTCGAGGAGTGGGAAGCGGCCGAGGCCTTTCCGGCGCACGAGGTTTTCAAGCTGCTCGGCGCCCACGGACTGCTCGGCATCACGCGCTCCGAGGAGTTCGGCGGACAAGGTCTCGACTGGAGCTACGCCTGCGCGTTCGCCGAAGCGATCGGCGACATCCCGTGCGGCGGCGTGCCGATGGCGATCGGCGTACAGGTCGACATGGCGACGCCGGCGCTCGCGCGCTACGGTTCGGACGAACTGCGCCGCGAGTTTCTCGTGCCGAGCATCACCGGCGAGCACGTGGCCTGCATCGGCGTCTCCGAACCGGGCGCCGGCTCCGACGTCGCCGGGATCACGACCCGCGCGCGCAAGGACGGCGACGACTACGTGATCGACGGCGGGAAGACGTGGATCACGAACGGGATGCAGGCCGATTGGACGTGTCTGCTCGTGAACACCAGCGACGGCCCGATCCATCGCTCGAAGTCGCTGATCGTCGTACCGCTCGACCGGCCGGGCGTCACGCGCGCGAAGCTCCGCGACAAGCTCGGCATGCACTCCTCCGACACCGCGTCACTCTACTTCGACGGCGTACGGGTCCCGCAGCGCTACCGGATCGGTGAAGAAGGCCTCGGCTTCGTCTACCAGATGCAGCAGTTCCAAGAGGAACGGCTGCACGGCGCGGCCGGGTCGCTGCATCCGATGGAGCGCGCGATCGCGCAGACGATCGAACACACGAGCCAGCGCGTCGCCTTCGGCGGGCCGCTGCTCGAGAATCAGGTCATCCAGTTCAAGCTCGCGGAGCTGCAGACCAAGGTCGAACTGCTCCGCTCGATCACCTATCGCGCGGTCGAAGAGTACGTCGGGGGCGGCGACGTCACGCAGCTGGCCTCGATGGCGAAGCTGACCGCCGGGCGCCTCGCGCGCGAGGTCGCCGACAGCTGCCTGCAGTTCTTCGGAGGGATGGGCTTCATGAACGAAACGCCGATCGCGCGCTACTACCGCGATTCCCGGCTGTTGTCGATCGGCGCCGGCGCCGACGAGATCATGCTCGGCATCATCGCCAAGGGGATGCGAATCGCCTCGCGGCCGGCGCGCCCGCCGCAGCGCACCGCCGTCCTCGCGGGAACACCATGACGACCACCGGGCGCATCGGGCGAATCGCCCTCGGCGACGTCATCGCCCGCGCCGCGCGCACGTGCGGTGAGGAGATCGCGCTCGTCGACGGCGACGTTCGCATCAGCTACCGCGCGCTGGACGAGGAGAGCGATCGGTTCGCGCGCTTCCTGCTCGCCGAAGGATTGCAGCGCGGCGACCGGGTCGCGATGGTCTGCGCGAACACGTACCGTTTCGTCATCGCGATGTTCGGCATCCACAAGGCGGGTCTGGTGTGGGTGCCGATCAACACGATGCTCGCGCCGGCCGACATCGCGTACGTCGCCGAGCACGCCGAGGCGAAGCTCGCGCTGATCGATGCTCCCCTCTACGCCGACGCGCCGCTTCGCACGGCGCTCGAGGCGGTGGTCCCGCGTATCGTCGCGCTGCCGTTCGGCGACGAGCCGGCGGACCGCCGCGTCGTCGACTTCGATGCGGCGCGGGCGGCGCATCCGGCCGGTGAGGTCGACGTCGAGATCGGGGACCGCGACCTCGCGCTCATCATGTACACGAGCGGAACGACCGGACGCCCCAAGGGCGTGATGCACACGCACCTCTCCGTGTTCACCGCCGCGCTCTCGAACCTCGCCGACCTTCCGATGCGCCGAGGCGAGGCGACGCCGCTGCTGCTGCCGATGTTCCACTGCGCGACCCACGCGATCATGCTGACCGGGATGCTCGTCGGCGCGCGCGGGATCATCTTCCGCAGTTTCGACCCGGTGCGCATGATGACGGCGTTCGAGCGCGAGCGCGTGACCTTCGCCTTCCTCTTGCCCGCGATGTGGAGCGCGATCCTCGACCATCCCGAGCGCGCGAAGTTCGACCTCTCGGCGCTGCGCCTGGGCCTCTACGCGATGGCGCCGATCTCCGAGACGGTCCGGCGCCGGCTGATCGCCGAGATCTGTCCGAACTTTCAACTCTCGAGCGGACAGACCGAGATGTATCCGGCGACCGTCGTCTTCCGGCCGGAAGAGCAGCTGCGGCGGTTCGGCAACTATTGGGGCACGTCGACGCCGGTCGACGAGACGGCGATCATGGACGACGAAGGCAGCCTGCTCGAACGCGGTCAGGTCGGCGAGATCGTGCATCGCGGACCGAACGTGATGGAAGGCTACTTCAAGGACCCCGAGGCGACCGCCGCGGCGCGGCGCTTCGGCTGGCACCACACCGGCGACCTCGGCCTGTTCGACCAGGACGGACAACTCTTGTTCGTGGATCGCAAGAAGGACCTGATCAAGAGCGGCGGCGAGAACGTCGCATCGGTGAAGGTCGAGGCGGTTCTGCTCGCGCACGCCGCGGTCGCGAGCGCCGGCGTCGTCGGCGTCCCGCACGAGCGCTGGGGCGAAGCGGTCCTCGCCTGCGTCGCGCTCAAACCCGGCGCGAGTGCGACGGAGGACGAACTCATCGCGCACTGCCGCGAACGCCTCGGCGGCTTCGAGACGCCCAAAGCGGTGCGCATCCTCGACCGCCTGCCGATGACCGCAACCGGAAAGGTGCAGAAGAACCAACTGCGCGCGGCGCACGGCGAGGTCTTCGCCGGGATCACTCCGGTGCCGTCGTCTGCCGATCGTGCAGGAACTTGAAGAACTCGACGCCTTCGCGCAGCCGCCGCTTCATCACGTGCGGATCGCGCAGCATCCCGCCGAACAGCGAGAACATCTTCCGCGGCCGGAAATAGAACTTCCGATAGAATTCGTCGAGCGAGTTGAAGATCAGCGTGGAGCTGATGCCGGGATACTCTAGGAGTTTGTCGGACTTTTGACGGTCCGATGGTATAATATGCGCATGGCGGG
>CALEYW010000050.1 GCA_937927945.1 uncultured candidate division WPS-2 bacterium
TCGTCATGAGGCCCTACCAGGCACCGAAAACCTCACCTATTTCCGCGACCTGCTAGGGGCGGCGTACGGTCACAAGAATCGGCGCGTCACGGTCGGCGCAGGCGCCGACGAACGATTCGCGACCGCGACGCCGCTGCGCTACGGCCGGAAACTTTCAATGGACGACATAAGCGCAGGCCGGCACGTCTGCGTGCTGTCCGATCGCGCGTACACGAAGCTCGCTGTCAACGGAGACCCGACGGGCGGCTCGCTGCGGGTCGGCGATCGCCGCTTCACCATCATCGGTGTGCTCGGCGTCGACCAGACCGGGGTCCTCCCCATCTCGTTCAACCAAGACGTCACGTTTCCGTATACGACGTACGAGCGCGAGTTCGCGCGCGGGCGGGCGATCCTCTTCGCGCGCTTTCTGCTCCAGGACCCGACGCGGGTCGAATACCAGACCTTCGACCGCAAGTCGTTCACCAAAGCCGTCGACGGCATCTTCGCCGGCATCACGCTGATCGTCGCGCTGATCGACGCCGTCTCGCTGCTGGTCGCGGGGATCGGCATCCTCAACATCATGCTGGTCAGCGTCGCCGAGCGCACGCGCGAGATCGGCCTGCGCAAGGCGATCGGCGCGACGCGATTTCAAATTCTGCTGCAGTTCTTCATCGAGGCGCTCTCGCTCTCGGCGTTCGGATGCGTCGTCGGCATGCTGCTGGGGATTCTCATCGGCGCGCTGGTCAACGATCTCGCGATCGTCAAACTCTCGGGAGTCGTCGCGCCGATTCCCTGGCTGCGCAGCATCCTGGTCGCGACGGGTTTCGCGACCGTCGTCACGGTCGTCTTCGGCACGTATCCGGCCTGGCGCGCCGCGACGCTCGACCCCATCGAGGCCCTTCGGTATGAATGACTCCCGCCAAGCGATCGAGCTCTGGAACGTGACCAAAACGTACGAGCTCGGCGAGGTGAAGGTGGAGGCGATGCGCGGCGTGTCGTTCTCCATTCAGTCCGGCGAGTACGTCGCGATCATGGGACCCTCGGGCTCCGGCAAGTCGACGCTGATGAACCTGGTCGGCTGCCTCGATCGCCCGACCAGCGGGCAGTATTTTCTCGACGGCACCGACGTCTCGACGCTCGGCGACGACCAGCTCGCGGCGATCCGGCTCAAGAAGCTCGGCTTCGTCTTCCAAGGCTTCAACTTGCTGGCGCGCACCAGCGCGATGAAGAACGTCGCGCTACCGCTCTTCTACGCCGGGCTCTCGAGCAAGGCCCGGAACGCCGCCGCGTCGGACCGGCCGCACGAGGTGGGCCTCGGCGACCGGATGGACCACAAGCCGAGCGAGCTCTCGGGCGGCCAGCAGCAACGGGTGGCCATCGCTCGGGCGCTGGTCAATGACCCGGCTGTCGTGCTTGCGGACGAGCCGACCGGCAATCTCGACTCGCAAACAAGCGAGGAGATCATGGGTCTATTCGAACACCTCAACCGAGGTGGGCGGACCATCATCATGGTCACCCACGACGAAGACGTCGCCTCTCATGCCAAGCGCATCGTCCGGGTCCGGGACGGCCGGATCGTCGACGACCAGGCCACCGCTCGAGGCTGAAGATCCGACCGGTTCGAGGTTAAAAGTAAGGGAAAAAACCAACGGGAAACGAGACCATGGCGTCCATTCCCTGGTAGAGCGGTTTCGTTCACCCCCAGACAGGAGCATCCAAACCATCGTGAAGTCTCGTAGTGTTTTCGGGACGGCGGTCGTCGGGCTCATCGGCGCGATCATCGGGAGCTTCTCGATGATGCTCTTCGCGAGTACGCATTTCGCGGGAGTCGCCGGGCCCGGAAATACGCCACCATCCGTCAGCGCAGCCCCCCTCCCGGCTACGGGAGGCACCACCGATCAGGACCGCATCGTGAATGCCGTTCGTCGGGTTCAGCCGTCGGTCGTCGCCCTCGAGGTCGTCGTCAACGGCACGCGGCTCGTGCCCGTCGATCCGATCAGTCAAATGATGGGCGGCGGCGGCCCGGTCATTCGGCAGAAGGTGCACGAGCGCGCCTCCGGCTCCGGCTTCGTCTACTCGAAAGACGGCCTTATCCTCACCAATGCGCACGTCGTTCCGCGCGGCACCAGCGAGATCACCGTCGTCTTCAACAACGGCGACAAGGTGAAGGGGCACGTGTTCGCCTCCAATCCCGCCGTCGATCTCGCGCTGGTGAAGGTTGACGGCTATGCCAAGCTGCCCCCGCCGGTGGAATTCGCCGACGCGTCCAAGGTCAGCTCCGGTCAATGGGCGATCGCCATCGGCGAGCCGCTCGAACTCCAGCACTCGGTCACCGTCGGCGTCGTCTCCGGCTTCAACCGCGACGAACCGATCCAAGGTGAGGACCAGCAAGTCCGGCTCTTCAAGGGCCTCTTGCAGACGTCGGCGCCGATCAATCCCGGCAACTCAGGCGGCCCGCTCATCGACTACGACGGCCGCGTGATTGGCGTCAACCAGTCGACGGCCAACCCGGCGTCGGCCCAAGGGATCGGTTTCGCCATCCCGTCGAGCACCGTCGCCACGACTGCCTCGACGCTGGTGAAGAATCCGGGCAAGACGCTCGACGCGAACGGCACCGGCACCGGGAAAGCGTTCCTCGGCATCGCGCCGGTCGACATCAACAACAACGTCCGCACGCAGCTCGGCGGCTACACCGATCAAGGCGGCGTTGCCGTGGGCAACGTCGTGAGCGGAACGCCCGCAGATCAGGCGGGGATCGAACCCGGCGACGTGATCCAGACGATCGACGGCAAACCGGTCAACACCGCCCACGACTTCGTCTCGACGATCAGCTCGATGAAACCCGGTACGAAAGTGACGATGCGCGTCTGGTCGCAGGGCGTGAAGAAGAACGTCAGCGCGACCCTTGCGGAACAGCCGGTTCAGCAATACCTGCAGAACCAGCAGCAAAACCAGCAGAGCCCGTAGCCGAACTCCCTGCGGGCCTGCTGCGCGAACGAGGGCGCCGAGAAATCGGCGGCCTCGTTTCTTGTGCGCCCGGCATGGACGCTTGACTTGGAGGTGAGAGTCCTCTACGG
>CALEYW010000051.1 GCA_937927945.1 uncultured candidate division WPS-2 bacterium
CATACGAGATCTCTGCCTGTCTCGTGGGCTCGGAGATGTGTATAAGAGACAGCCCTCGAGCTGTCGCTCTTCGGCTGAACCGACGGGCGTCCGGCCCGCCTTGCAGCGGGAACCCTCCTCGGTCCCTCCTAATTATAGCAACCACCCGCACCGAGGACCCACGGAGGCCCGGGCGCGGACTCTCGGGAGTACGTCCATGCACGAGCAGACCCTCGTCCTCATCAAGCCCGACGCAATCGAACGCGGCCTGGTCGGAGAAATCCTCGCGCGCTACGAGCGACGCGGGCTCAAGATCGCGCAGATGAAGCTGCTCGCGCCGAGCGAGGAGCTGATCCGCGCTCACTACGCGGAACACGCCGGCAACGCCGTGCTGATCGAATCGCTCGTGCTGTTCATGGCAGACGCACCGGTCCTCGCGCTGCTCGTCGTCGGCCCGAGCGCGATCGCGATCGCACGCGCGACGAACGGCGCGACGGATCCCGTCAAAGCCGCCTCCGGCACGATTCGCGGCGACTTCGGAAATCTCATCAGCCGCAACTGCGTGCATGCCTCCGACGGCCCGGACGCCGCGCGACGCGAGATCGGGCTCTGGTTCCCGGAGCATCCCGACGGCGCCGACGACGTCGGAACACCGGCCGGCCGTCTGACGGACTGGACCGTCCTCGCGGCGTTCCTGCGCTGGTTCGACCTCGCGGAGAACGGCCTCATGACTTGCGACGCGAACCGGATCACCTCGGCCGTGCTGGGCAGAGACGCTGCCGCGTGGGAGCGCGACACCGCAAGCGAGGAGGAGAGCTTCGCCGCGAAGATGCGGTACATCGGGCACCGGCTCATGGCCGACTTCGGCTTGCCGAAGGCGTGCATCGACGAGCGTTTCGCGCACCTCGCCGCCGCACTGCGCGTGGTTCGCCAGGCGACCGACGCCGCCGCGTTCCTGTACCTCGACACGCTCGAGATAACCACCGGTCAGTACGAGCGTCCGCCGGACGAGATCACGGCGCTGCGCCTGGAATGCGAAGCGCTGCGTTCGCGCCGCGGCCTGGAATGCGCGCGCGACGCGCTGTTCTACCGCGCGGACGCCGTGCGCTTCCACGGCAGCGTCGATCCGGCGCCGGCGACGTGGCTCGGCTTCTCCGAGACGTCGTGGGACACCGAGCTCGACACCATCCCGTTCTAATCGCCCGGCCGCACGGCTTCGCCGGATGCGCGCACCGAGGCGCCGCCGCTTCGCGACGGCGCGCGCGCACCGGCTTCGCGCGCACGGCGTGGTCTGAGCATCTTCGCTCCCACCATACGAGGACCGCCGCCATGAACATCGTTCCGATCGTCCCGCAGCTCACCGTCGACCGCGCCTCGCTCGATGACGGCCACGCCGTGAGGACGCGCTTCTCGGCCACGCAAGCACCGAAGATCGTCGTCCTGCTGCGCCACCAGCAGACCTTCAGCAACCGCGGCCAGAGCTACAACTCCTACGGCGTGCGCGTGACGCTGGCCGGTCTGGTCGTGCTCGACGCGATCATGGACTACCCGATCATCGCCGACCCGCACGCGCCGCTCGACCTGCGCCGCTACGACGGACCGACGGCGTTCGCGCTCGAGAACGCGATCCAGGGGATCTACGACTCCGCCATCCCGGTGATCGCGGCGCACCAGACGTACACGCGCAACGCGCTCCAAGCCGCACTCGACGCCCTCGCGCCCGCGCAGGCGCTCCGCGCCGCGGCCTGACGTGACGCTGCGCCACTTCCTCGCGTATCTCGAATACCGCGCTCGAGAGCAATCGCTCACCGACGCGGAGCACGAGCGTGCGCGACGAGGTGACCCGCCCGATCCCGCACTCTACACGGTATTGCGCGCGCGGAGCCGCCGGATGCTGCTGCGCGAGCTCAACCTCGGCGATCGCGCGCTGACCGACTCGCACCGCGGCGCCGTTCCGGCGACTCTCGTCGTGCTCGTCGCGCAGCGGGCGTTCGAGTGCGCCAACAGCGGGATGAGCCGCATGGCCGTCACGCATCTCGCCTTCAACGCATCGGAACCCATCGCCGAGATCGGTTTCAACTAGCCGTGCTCCACCGGAGGTACGCCTCGTGCCCAGCACCATCCAGCACGGCGAACCGGAGTTCGTCGCGTGGGGCCTGCTGTTCCGACGCATCGGCGACGAGTACGCCGTCCGGCGCGCGACGCCGGCGGAACGCGCCCACTACGCAAGAGCCCCACGCCGCACCACTCGCGAGCCGCTGACGAGCAGCTCGGCCCCGGCCAGGAGACACCGCCGTGACGACCACCGCTAATCCGCCCGACCTGCAACAGCCCGACGTACTGGCCGCGTGCGAAGCTATCGCGAAGCGCCTGTGCGCGGCGGACGGCACGCAGCACTGGCCGACGGCCGCGCGCATCCTCGCCGCTGCGATCGCGGATCCGGCCTACCTCCGACTAACGTTCCCAACCGCGGCGCACGACGCCGCTCCTGCGCCGTCCTCGCACGCCGTGATCCTCAGCGCCGACGACCTCGCGCCGTGCATCGCCGTCGCGAACGGGACCGAGTACGGCTCGTCGCCCGCGGCGAACATCGTCCACCACATCGCGCGCCGCGCGCTGCAGGCAACGCCGGACCCCCGCGATCGCGTGCAAGTCTACGTCGATATCGACGGCGGCATGATGCAGACCGTGTACGCCACGACCGGCGTGACCGTCGACGTCGAGCTCGTCGACGCGGACCTCGAAGGCGGCTTGAACGAAGAGGTCCCCGCCGAACGCGAGGAGCTTCTGGAACGCGAGGCGACACGCGCTGCGATGGACGCCGACCGCAAAAGCGGCGCCGTCTCGGCGGTCTGGTAGCGGGCGGACCACTTCGTGAGGCACCGGATTGCGGGCGTGTTCCCCTCGCGCAGCCAGCGCGCCGCCAACAGCATTCTAGCGCACGCGCTGGCGCTCGGATACACGAGCGGGAGCCCGAGCGCAGACGCGTACTACGCCGAGCAGGCCGCCGCCCTTGGCTGGACGCCCGGAGATCGCTCGCTCGCGCTCACGCGCAGCGACGGTGAGGCGATCGCGATCGCCGCGGTCGTCGTGCGACTCTACCGCGTAACACCACTGAGCGCTACATCCGTACTCGTGAACGAGCGACCCGTACCGCGCATGCAATTCGCGCTCGAACACGGTACGATGCGCCGCTTCTCGACCGCATACGATCACTACACGATCATGCGCGAGATGGACGCGCGCAGCGCCGCACGGCGCCGTCCGAATCCGTGACCCACCTTCTTCGCCTTGCCACGCGGCTTCGCCGGATGCAGCGCGCAGAGGCGCCGGCGCAACGCGCCGTCGCGCGCGCCCCGGCTGCGCTCGCGTGGCGAGGAGTGCGCATCCCGCTCGGGATCACTTCGCTCACCGAAGGAGGCCATCATGGCCGGCGTGCTCGTCTTCACGTCCCTCTCCGCAGCCCTGAAAGCGGGCTTCCGAGTCGTCGATCGCAACGACGACGGCTACACGGTCGCGACGAACACCGCGCAGGGCCTGCAAATGGCGCTCGTGCGCGTGCGCAGCTGACCCGGCTTCGGCCGCTGACACCACACCGTCGCGAGAGGTGCGCGTAACGCGCGGTAGCGACGCGTCGCCACGGCCGGCACCGCCGGAGAAAGCCCGCGCACGTGAGTAAAACCACGAGCACCAAGCCCCGCAAACTGCGCGCCGACGACGTGCGCTCGGGCGAATCGTACAACCTCGGCGGCGAAATCGTCCGCGTGACGCACGTCGAGGTGAACCTCTCGAGCCCACGTCGCAGCCAGGTCAGATTCGAGACGCTCGTCGCGAAGAGTCCCACGGGGCGCCAACGCGGCGCGTCGGCGACCTGGGGCATCGTCAACTTCACCAACGTCGCCAAGATCCACGCGGGGGCGTCGTGAGCGAGCCTGCTGCGCCGCGGCGCTTCACGCTCGAAGATCTGGCGTCGACCGACTTCATCTCCCGCTCGACGGCGGCCGACCCCGCAGGCGTCGCGGCTCTGCGCGCAACGCTCGCGTCGATCACGCCGGAGACGGTCGTCGCGGACGACAGCGGGGAACCCCGCACGTTGGCCCAGCTCGCGGAAGACCACCGATCGACGGCCGCTCACTCTGGCCACCATCCGATGAGCGAGGCCGACGCATGGCAGTGGGCCGTGCGAGACCTGGTGTTCGGCGGGTTTGCTCCCGTCGGACCCGCGACCGCCGCCGACGACACCGCACTCGTGATCGTGCGCTGCTCGCTCGCGGAGGCGCACGCCATCATCGCCGGCCGCACGGACGGCTTCGCGGTCTACACGGGCGCGGCGCTGGACGACTTGCGCCGCGGCAGCGGCAAAGACGCTCGCGCAGCGCTGTTCGGCGCACCTGCGGCAGAGCAGACGCCCGCGCCAAAGACTTCCCTTCGGTCGCTGCGAGGCTCGATCTCGTAAGCGAACCCGCACGCGGTTTGCCCGAGCGCCGTCACGGACGGCGTTCCAGCGAGCCTCGCGCTCACCGAGCCCGCGCGCCTGCCCTTCACTCCTTGGGGTTTCCGCGCCGCACCTTGGGTCGAACCTGACGAGCCTCGGACAGTTTTCCGTAGGCGGGGGTCGCGTTGCAGAACGCGATCGACAAGGGCGGCGGGACGTACAACAAGAGGCGCGCGCGCTCGGACCTCCTCACCCGGAGATCGCAACAATGAGACGCTGACATTCGCCCCGGCACGCATCCGGGCGCCGCCGTCGCTGACAACCGACAATGTCGCCGGCGGCGCCACCCCACCCACGCACGTCCCTTCAGCGAGGGCCGGACGAGCTCTCTCCGTCCGACCCTCACTCAAGCGACGCGCTCACTCCGCCACGAGGGCTTCACCATGCACAGCTTCGGCAACGACGAGCTGATCGACAACGCGCGCCGCGCCACCGCGACCGACTGCCACCTCATGCTCGAGCACCGCAAGCGCCACGGCACACTCACGAACGCGGATACCTCCGACGCGGCCGCGCTGCTCGATCGGGCATCGAGTGCGGAAACCGCGGAGCTCTCGGACACGTTCGTCACCGCGGCGGCCGTGATTCTGCTCGCCGATGACGCCGGCGCCGCCGCCTGGGACGCCGTCCGCTGATGCACGTCGACGTCGCGCGACCGCTGGTGCTCACGACGAGGCACGAGCAGACCGGCGCCCCCATCACGATCGAGACGACCGACCTCGCGACCTTCCACGACGGCTTCGCATTCGGCGTCGAAGACGAGCTCACCGCGTTTCGCGCGGCCTACCTGTACCGGCACTGCACCGACACAAAGGTCCGACACGGACCAAGCGGGTGGCGCGTCTCGGTCTACACCACGATGCTCTCCCCGCAGTCGAGCGACTCGCCGGAAAGCCAGTAGAACAGCCACACCCGGGCGCGTGTCGTCGGGCTTCGGCTCGCCATGCGCCCTTTCTATTGCTAGGCCACGCGGCTTCGGCTCGCGGCGCGGACGAAGCGCCGGACGCGACGCGCCGGCGCCCGCCGCTCACCTGCGCGCGCGTGGCGTGATACAGACCTCTCGCTCACCCATAGAGGTCTTCACCGATGAACGCCGCTGCACCGCACTCCGACGCCGAGATCCTCGGCCTCGCAAAGACCGTCAACAACGTCGCGCTGCGCGTCGCCGGCAGCATCGGTGACGGCTTCCCGATCGCCGACGCGCGCCAAGCTGCCTGGGAAGGCGCGATCCGCGCCGTCCACTCGTACGACCCATCGCGCGGGGCGGCACTCGCAACCTACGCGTACCGGTGCGCCATGAACAGCGCGCTCACCGAAGCTCGCCGCTTCGTCGGCTGCCAGTCGCGCACGTTCACCACGCTCGGCACCGCCGACGCGTTCCGCGATTCGTACGTCGCAGAGCACGGATGCGAGCCGAGCGATGAAACGATCGACGCCGCGGTACCCGGCTACCTCTGCGCGGCCGCCGCGATGAACGTCGGCGAGTTCAACGACGCGATCGCGCCGCCCACGCCATCGCCGACGCCGGAGGATCTCGCCGTCAACAAGATCACCGTTGACGCCGCACTCGCACCGCTCGACCCGCGCCGCCGCCGCGTGCTGATTTCGCGCGCGGTGCTCGAGCAGACCTACGACGAGATCGCAACGCCGCTCGGCATCGCACGTGAACGCGCGCGGCAGCTGTTCGTGCGCGCGAGCGCGATCGCGATGGCGGCTACCGCCTAGCGCGCACCGCCGACTCCCCCGTCCCGCCTCGGCCTGACCCGCCGGGGCTTCCTTTTTCTCGCCCGCGCCGCGCGGCGAGCAGCACTCTCCTACCCCTTCGAGGTGTCCCACCATGTTCCGAGTCCTCATCGGCGCGCTCGTCATCGCGCTCGGCGCTCCGTTTCCCGCGCTCGCCGGCGACACGACGCTCACGACGCAACCGCAGACGGTTCTCGTCGGCGCGCAGCTGGGCCCCAACCTCTTCCACGTCGGCGCAGGCGTGATCATCCGCGCCAGCGGCTCGCTCACGATCGTCACCGCCGCGCACGTCGTACGCGATGCGAAGTCGATCACGATTCAGACGGCCGCCGGCACGCATCTCGACGTCGTCGGATCGACCGTCTTCGTCCCCGGGCACGACCTCGCGCTCGTGCGCACGACTCTGCCCGAGGACGGGTTGCACGTCGCGACGCCGGACGACCAAGTCGCCGACAACGCTCCGCTGTACGTGTGGGGCCACCCGCACAGCAAGCCGTTTGTGCTCTCCGAGGCGCACTTCCTCACGGAGAACATCAAGAACGCTCCGGGGCTGTTCGCGATCACCTGTCCGACCTGCGCCGTCGGCGACTCGGGCGGCGGCGTCTTCGACCAGCGCGGCCACCTGCTCGGCATCGTCTCGAAATCGGCCGAGGACGTGGGATCGATCACCGGCATCGTCGTCGCTGAGCCCATCGGCCCAGCGCTCACGGCCGCCGGCATCGCGCTGAACCACTAACGCATCGAGGGGGCTCCGCGCACGCGGTTGCCCTCTTCCTTGCCACGCGGCTTCGGCGCTCGCGGGGACGAGGCGCCGGCGCACGCGCCGGGCGCCCCGCGCTCGCCTACGCCCGCGTGGCGTCAGCGCGTCAACGAACCTCGCTCCCTCGGAGATCCGCGATGACATTCACCGCCTACGTCTGCGTCATGCCCACGAAGCCGCACGAGGCCATCGGCCCGAACAAGCGCCGCTACCCGAAAGTCCACGACGAGCTTTTCCTCGAGCGCGAAGACGCGGTCGAATGGGCGTACTTCCAGAACGCGGACGAGCCGGCGCCCGACGCCGTGGCCTGGATCGTCGTTCCGATCGAGGTCCCCGCGCTGCGCAACTACGCCGGCGACACGCCATTCGTGCCTGCCGACGCAGCCGCGGAACCGACGCCGGCCTAGCGTGCCGCTCGGTCCCGCTCCAGCGGAGCTCGCCGCCGCGCAACCCGTCTTCGACGGCGTTGCGATCGCTCTAGGCGTCCTCATCGTGCTCGCGCTCGTCGCGTGCGCGTGGCGCCTGCTGCGCTGACCTTCCCCGCTCCACCGCCACCGCTCCCGGAGGGCTCGTCATGCCGCACCTCGGCCGACTCATCCACCGCTTCGTCATCCGTCCCGCTACGCTGTTCGTCACGCGCGCACTCGACGCGCGCCGCAACCCGCAGCGCCCGCCGATGCTCGCCGTCGCCTTCCCGTGCGACGAAGGCCGCACGCACTACTCGACCGACGTCACGTACGCGGCGATGATCGCGCTTGCGGAGGGCCGGCCGATCCTTCCGCTCGTCACCGTCTCGCCGTTGCACTGGCACCGCGAGACATACGCCGTCCCCGCGTCCGCATGGCGGCCGTGGCGAACGCTCGCCACCGGCGACTTCCTCGAACGCCTCCAGCGCGCGGGCGGACGCATCGGCACCTACCACACGAGCGGCGTCGCCGCCCTCGTGCGTCAGGGCTACATGGAGACCGAAGCGCACGTGCTCGTCGGCGCCGCGACGCGCTGATGGCTGCGCTCGACGCCGTCACCACGTTCGCCGCAGCACGCGACCTCACGGCGACGGTCACGATCGTCGTCAACGCTGTGGACGTCGACGGCGTCGCGATCGCGGCGGTCCCGAAGTTCGGGCCGCCGCAGCCGCCCGTCGTCGGCTCCGCCGTCGAGTGCGGCGCCTTCGACGACGCCCTCGCCGAAGCGCTCGACAACCTCAGAGCGCACCTGGACGCAGCGCCCGAAAGCGCCTGACGATGCCGCTGCTCGACGCGGCCTTCGCCGCCGTCCAGGCGCTCGCGCAGCACCGCCCCGCCTTCACCTCCGACGACGCCTGGGCGGCGCTCACGCGCGATGATGGCGACGACGCGGACGCCCGCGCAATCGCCAACGCATTCATCCGCGCCGAGCGTCGCGGACTCGTGCGCAACAGCCGCGTCGGAGCCTACCTCCGCGGGAAGCAAGCTCACCGACGCTGGCTGACCATCTGGCTCTCGACCGCTCTCGCCGCGTCGCCCGAGGATGCCGCCGTCTACGCCCGCGACTGCGTCGCAGCCGAAGACGCCGCCTGCCTCTGAACCGGCACCACCGCCGCGTGCCGCGCCGGCGGACGCCAGCCGTCGTAGGTGCGCTTCGTCAGGAACGCTCCGATGAGTACGCCTACGACGAGGATGACCGCGAACACAACGAAGGTCCGGGGCGCGAGCCCGCCTCCGCCCCCGCGCACATGCGCCGGGCCGCCTTCGGGGCCCGAGCCGCCCACCGCGATGCCGCGCGCATCCGCCGCTAGGCGCTCTCGCTCGAGTTCGTTCGCCGCACCCTTCAACGCGCGCACCTCGTCCATGATGGCCGTCGACCGTAGGGACGCAGCGGCCGTGTACTCACCCTGCGCGAGCTCCCGCGCCATCGTGCGCACCTCGCTGTGCATCTCATCGACCGCCTTCGTCATGCCCTCGGCGATCTTGAGGTCCGCGTCCTGGAGGAAGCGCGCGAAGACCCCTTCGAGCTTCTCGCGCTCGGACGCGATGAGCTTCGGGATCTCGGCCAACGAGACCACGAAGCTCGCGTTGGCCGCGGCCAAGAGCAGCTCGGGATCGTCCGGGTTCAGATCGAGGGCGTTGACCGTCTCCATGAAGATCATCGCGCGCTCCGGACCCAACGCCGTCTTGATCCGCTCGATGTAGTTCTTGCTCACAACACACCGGCCGCTTCGAGGTCCGTCGCTAGGCCCGCCAGCATCTCGCGCACCCACTTGCGATCGCCACGGTGCCGAGCACTCTCCGAACGGAGCGCATCGCCGAACGACAGCGAGTGCTCGTCCAAGTACAGGTACGTCTGCCACCGGATCGGCGGCATCGTCATTTCGCGCCCGCCGGCTGCGAGCAGCCGTTCACGCGCGACCCCGTACTCCGGGTGCTCATCATCGCCCGCGTACTGATAGAACGCGTGCGACGGAAAGTGTCCGGGATTCTTCACGACGATGAGCCCTTGCGCGGAGCCGAGGTGCTCGATCAAACGCAGCACTTCGAGCGCACAATTCTGCAGCGGCGTGATGACCAGGAGCACCAACACTTCCCAGCCCTCCTCGCGGTACATTTCAACGAGCCCGCGAAGGCCGCCGGGAACCACGTCTGCGAGCACATCGAGCGTGCCGCCCGGCATGTCGAGCACGACTAAATCCGCGCCCTCACCGTCAAGACGACTGACGGCCTCTTTGTCGCGTAGATCGCGGACGTTGAAGTACCCGACTCCCTGCAACGGGTTCTGGTCGGGTAAGACCGCTCCGCCGTCCGCCTTCGTCCCGTAGTGCTTGAGGAGTTGTCCGACTCCGCCGTCAGCGTCGTACGCTGCGACTTTGCCGCCGCGCGTGCGAGCGATCTCGACGACGCCGCGCATGACGGTCGTCTTCCCGACGCCGCCCTTTTGCGAGACGGTCATCACGAGCCGTTTACGATGCGTACTCATCGACGTAGCGCCTCCCCACCAGCAAGACCTGCGTGCGTACCACCAGCGCCTCCGGCGCCTCCACCTTTCGCACCCGAACCGCCGTCGGGTGCTCGACGTGGAGCGCCGCCGCCGCCGGACCCATTTGTTGAGCCCGCACGAGCCTTTCCGTGCTCCTTCGTCCACGCGCTGTCCGCAAGACGAATCTGACGCTCCGTTACGCCGAGATTCATCGCGACGATCGTCTTCACGATGTCGTCCTGTTTGTAGCCGAGCTCGCGCAGCTTGTTCACAAAGCGCGGCAGGTACTCACTCGCGATGTTCTCTTTGGCCGCTTTGGGCTGTAACTGATCTAGCTCTGTGAGCGCCTTATCAAACGCCTCGCGCCCGGCTAGTTGCGGCCTCGACGTACGACGACGACGAGGCGATGCACCCGCTGTCCTGGTCATTCCCTGGGATACCTCCATGACGGTGTCCCGCAGGATTGCAAGGAACACATCTCGGAACCCTCCTGAGTGTATACTGTTCTTGCAAGTTGACCCCCTTCACGAAGCGCTGTCGTTTGCACACGACTCCCGCTCAAGCCCCTAACCAAGAGGTGCCTTGAACGCCATCGTCATCCGATCGTTCCCGACAAGCGGCCTGGCAGGGTCCGTGCGATACCTCACGCACGACGCCCGCCATCTCGCCGTAGAAACGAACGACGGAGCTGACCTCACCACCAAGGTCGAAGAGTTCCGCGCCATCGACGCTGCCGGGCCGCTCGCGCTCGCCGTCACCCAGCTCGCGGTCGGCCTCGCGCCGGCCGAGGAAGCAACCCTCGACACCCTCTTTGCCGCCACGCGCGCGATCCTCGAACACCCAGCAGTCGGAATCGACTCCCGCCCCTACTTCTGCGTCGCCCACAACGAGCGGTTGCTGCACGGCCACGTCGAGTTCACGCTACGCGACCCACAGACCGGCGAGGTGTACCCGTTAGGCCGCCTCTCGCGGGCGCTGTGGGAGGCGGCGCAGGACGTCGCCCCCGCGTTCGGACTGACCCCGCCGCGGGCGGACGACCGGGCGCGGCGGCGCGAGCCACGCCGCGCCCGGTCAATGGGGGTGTGGCACGGCGAGCGATCGCGCTATGCGTGGCTCGCGGAACAGGTCGCGCCGGCCGTGGCCGAGCGGCTTGCGCGCGCCCAAAGCGCCGCCGAGATCGGCGCGACGCTCGAGGAGTACGGCCTCCAATACGTGCGCGGCGCGCGGGGCGGCGTCTTGCTCGATCACAGCGTCGATCCGCCGCGCGGCGTGCCCGCGAGCGCGCTCTCGTTCGCACTCTCGCTGCCGGTCCTGGAACGCCGTTTCGGGCCGCTCCAAACCTTCCCGGTCCCGGCCGACGCCCGCACCAATCCGCGTGCCTACGGGAACGACGACGAGGGCCGCCGGCTGTCGCTCGGCACCGATGAAGACCGCCGCACCTTCGCGGCGGAACACGCTGCCTGGCGCGCGACTTGGCTGCCCGTTCGCGAGGCCCGCGATCGCGAGCAGCGAGCGCGCGAAGCGCTGCGGAAAGACGAGCTCGCCGAGCGCGTCGGCGTGCTGAAAATCGCGCGCGATGCGACCGCCACGACCCGCCCCGAGCGCCGCCTCGCGAACGCCGTCATCGACGCCTACGAGACCGGCGAAAAGCAGGCACTTCGCGAGCTCGCACAGGCCGAGCGGAGCGACCTACGGGCGCTGCCGTTCGCGAAACGGCCGACCTCGAAACTGCTCGAATGGCTGCGCCAGCGCGACGACCGTCCGGCCGATCCGCGGCGGCTCACCGGCCCGCAAGGAGCCCCGGCCGCGGCGCCGATGACGCCCGGGACGCGGCTCGGCGCGCTGCGCGTCGTGGCAGGCATCGAGGACGGTACGTCCGAGTGGTGGGACGATCGCCGCCGGCTCGCCGTCGACGCCGGCGACGTCGTGCGCGTGTGCGACGAACGGGCGCTCCCAGCCGCGCTGACGACGGCTGCGCAGCGCTGGGGCTCCGTCGAGATCGGAGGGGATCCCGACTTCCGGGCGGCCGCCGAACGCGAGGCCCGTGCCCTCGGCGTCCGCTACCGTTTTCTCGCGCCGGCCGAGCCGCCGCCGGCGGTCGCGACGCCCGAGGTGCCCGCGCAGCGCGCCATCCGCGTCGCGACCGCCATCACCCGCCACCTGGGTCGCGGCGTCACCCTCGACGGACGCCCGTTCCTACCGGAGCGTGCGGAGCGGCATCCGCGCGCCCTGAGGCCGGACGACGCGCGTCCGGCCACGATCGCCTTCACCGAACCGACCATCGTGCTCGAGGCGCCGGCACCGGTCCGTGCGCGCCTCGAAGCCGCCGGGATCGTTCCGGCTCTCGTCGCAGGCGATCGCGCCGTCGTGCTGCTGGACCGCCGCGCGACGCCCGCAGAACGGGACCAGCTCGCAAGCGAGATCGCCGCCATCCCGGGCGTGACGATCGTCGACCGGCTCGTCGCCGGCGACGTCGCCTACCGCGAACCGACCACGAGCCCGTACGTCACCCGCCGCCTGGCGGAGATGCGCCCCAAGCGCGCGACGATCACCTACGAGGAACGCGTCTCCGCGCTCGAGGCATTCTTCGCGCAGCTCGCGCCGCGGCCCGCGATCACGATCGCGCCGACGCCGGCCGAGCCCGAGCCCAAGCCGACGCGCGGCCGCAAACGCGGCGGGCGCAGCCGTTAGCGCATCGCCACCACGAGCCGGTTGCGGTACTCGGCGATCCGCGCGTCATCCGCCCGAACCACGGCCTCCGGCGTACGGCCTTCCAGCCACGCGACGTAATCGCGCTGCTGCTGCAGCTCGAGACCGTGCAGATCCCGCAGCGTCGAGACGGTCCCGAGCACCGAGCCCTGAACCACGTCGCCGTGCGTCCGCATCCACGAACCAGCGAAAGACCAACCGTACAGACCCGCCACGAGAAGAACTAAGACTTTCATCACTTACCCTCCGGTGCCCAGCAAGGCGCTGCGCCTTGCTCTTGCCGGGGGCGTCGGGACGGCTGGGGATCGGTGCGCCGACGCGTAGCGACGGCGTTTTGTCGCCGAGCCGCAGACGGCACGATCCCCACGGGCCAGCCAGGACCGTGCCTTCGAAGACGTCACGCGCCGACGGCGCGACGCGCCGGACCGGGAGGAGCACCGTTCACAGCGCGGGCGCCAACCGGCTAGGCCGGCGCCGTTCGGCGGCTCGCTGATGGACGCACCGCACGCTCGAAGGCGCACCGGGCTGGCCGCTCCCTCAGTGCCGTCGTCTTCTCGTTGCATCAACTGAAGCGACACTAGCACAGCACGGCGCGTGCGCGAGCACCGCTAACGCCGCGCAGAGCGCGGCGACGTGCCGGTCCCAATCGTGATGTCGACGCGCCCCACGACGGCCCACGCACGCGCGGTAGCGCGACCTGCCGGTCCCCTCTGGGCTCGCGCCTCGTTCAACGCGCGGTAGCGCGTCGTGCCGGTCGCGTCTTGCCTTTCAACGCTCCGTACAGGCGCGGGACGCGCCGCTCGCCGGAGCGACGGCGCGCAGCGCCGGCGCGGTCAGCAAAATCGGCGAGAGCGGAACGGCGACGCCATAAAGGACGACCCCGGGGGTATCGTGGTCAAACGCGGGAGGGACGCATCGGGGGTTCTTCTGCAGTCCCGAACGAGGCGACCGGGCTTGGGCGGCGAAAGAACCTGTCGGATGCTTTGTGATGCCAGGTCTTGGGTGGACCTTGCACCGCCAAGCCCCGGCAGCTCTCTACTGCAACGTGACAGCGAACAATTATCGCAGTGATCCCCTCCCGTGGTCGTTATCAGGGTACAATGGAGCAGCCGGGAAAAGTGACCCGCTCCCCCTCTTACGGTATCCTTGCCATATACGCGAGGACCAACCACCCTCAGTGACAGAATAATAGAGCACTAAATGAGCAGACACGTCGACAAGCGCGTCATTTCGTCGGTGCAGAGCACGCTGCGTTCCCTCGAACCCGAGCAACAGTTTCTTTCGGCACGCGAGGCCGTCGCCGAGCTCGAGCCCGACATTCGAGCCGCGATGAAGAAGGGCTACACGCTCGAAGCGATCGCTGAACGCATCCGCGATCACATCGACATTTCGCCGCATACCCTCAAGGGTTATCTGTACGGCAAAGACGCCGTGAACAAACCCGCCGGCACGCGCGCGCCGCGTCGCCGAAAGAGTGCATAGCGCGCCGCCGGAGCTTAGTCGCCGGAAATCCTACTTTTCGCGCGGATCCGTAGAGAGCGCGCGACGCGAGCTTCGTCAGCTTCCAACAATCGACACGACGCAGAACCTCCGCTCTCTAGTCGTAGGTCTCTTCGACGTGATCCACGAGAAGCGCGAACAGAACGTCTCGTGGCCGGTCATCCACAAAGCGATCAACGCGCAGGTGCCGATCGGCTTGCGCACGCTGATGCTTTACTTCGGAGAAGAAGAACGCGACCGCAAACGAAAAGCGGTTGTCGCGGCGTACGCGCAGATCGAACGCAAGCGTGCCGCGCGCATGCCGTGGGCACAGGTTCTCGCATCGCTTCCGAAGCTACGCATGGACGTGAACGCGCTCAAGACGCACTTCAACGCCGAGCAACGAGCTCGAAAGGCTCGAGCCGGAAACTAACCTATCGGCCGCGCGAGCGGCCGATATCGTTTTCCGGGCCGTCTTGCGCCTGCTGCGGCGCATCGAACCGCGCCTTCCACGCGCCGTTCTCGATCGACAGATCCACGCGCGTCTCGCCGGCGACGGCGCCCGCCGGTACGGTGCCCTTCGGTAAGACGATGCCGCTCACGGCCTCGACGCCCGGCTTCTGCACGAACACCAACTCGAAATCGCCTTGCTTCATCGGCGTGTGCGTCCAGTAGACCGGCTCCATCGCCACGGCGTGCTTGGGATCAAGCGCTACGACGAAATCGACGCCGGTCTGCTCCTTCACGAACGCCACGACGTCGCCGTACTCGTCCAGGTTCGCGACAGGAGCTCCGCTTTCGGGGGACGGCGAGGTCGCCGCAGCGGGGCGGCCGGGAGCCGCCGCGGCGGCCGGGCCACCAGGCGCCGGCGCGCGCTGCGCGTCCGGCGCCGGTGCCGCGACCTCGAAGCCGTGGCGGGCGGCGATCGTCTCGCAGCGGGCGCGAAACTCGTCCGAGCCTTCGAAGGTCAGCGGCGGGCCGTCGAGCTCGTACGCCTTGACGATCGCAGCTTCGGTTGCGACCAAATCGGTCGAGCGCACGACGACCTCGCGCGTCTCTGGGTACACGCGGAACATCTCCGCGTCGCCACCGCCGACGCGCCGCGTGTAGACGAACGCACCGTCCTGGCGGTACCGGCGCACGCCTGGGATCCCGACCAGCACCGGGTCGAGCCCGACCGCGGTCGGCGCAGCGCCGGCGCGGCGCGCCTCCGTGCGATCGTCGTAGAGCGCCTTCAGCGCGTTCGCGTAGTCCCGCCGATCGCCGCGCTCGGTACGCCAGCGGTCGAGCATGGCGCCGTACCACGGCCGACCTTGCCCGAGGACCTCGCCCCGCTCGCGAGCGTGCTCCGCAAGCTCGCGCTCGAGCGATTGACGATGGTGCCGCAGCGCCTCCGCACGCACGCTGCGCGGCGTCGACGCGTCGAACAGATCAGAGGCCGCCTCGAAATGCGCTTCGCGGATGCGTTCCGCCTCCGCGCGAAAGCGCGCGCGCTCGCCGAGGAGACGCTCTTTCTCCTCATCGCGTCGACGCGTACGCCCCTCGATGAACGCCGCGAAGGATGACGAGTCGTGAACCGTCGCGCCGGCGACGTCGTCGCGCACGCGGCCGCCGGCGTGCTGCGCGCCTGATGGCGCCGCTGAGGCTGGGTCGTCCCGCTCCGGCGCGCCGTACGCCTTGCGAACGCGTTTGGTCAGATCCGCAACGCTGATCCCGTTCCAATCGACGTCCGGCCGACCGTCAAACACCACGTGCGAGGGGACTTCGACCGTCGGGCCATCGCTTCGCGCCGAGATGAACGCGTACATCTCGCGCAACGCGCGCGCATCGTCCGCGGTGACGGGCGCGAACCCCCACCGCGCCGCAGACTCGTCACCGGAGAGGCGGCGACGGATCGCAACGCGCAAGTCGGCTCGCGAGAGATCCTCACCCGCGTAGGCTTTCCCGTTCGCCGATTGGGCAACGGCCGACACTCCGCGCGTCAGCCGGTCCAGCTCGGCCACGTCGATCGCGTTCCACTCCACGTCCGGAACCCCGTCAACCGCGATGCCGTTCGCCGGCAAGGTCACGCGCAGATCCGCACGACCATCGAGCCATGCGTATACGGCGCGCGCGCGCGCCGTAT
>CALEYW010000052.1 GCA_937927945.1 uncultured candidate division WPS-2 bacterium
TCGTGGTACGGAGTTCTGCGGTCGCGAGGGTCATCCGTACGAGCTCTACCTGGCGATCGAAGACATCGACCACACTCGCACCAAAGCGCGTCATCCACAAACGAACGGCATCGTTGAACGCTTCCACAAGACGATGCTCGATGAGTTCTACCGGATCGCGTTTCGTAAGACGATCTACATGTCGATCGAGCAGCTGCAGCGTGATCTCGATGCATGGCTCGATGAGTACAATACGCAGCGTCCGCATCAAGGACGTTGGTGCTACGGCAAGACGCCGATGCAGACATTCGTCGACAGCGCTGCGCTTGCGAAAGAGAAGCAGATCGCATAAACTGAAACAACACATCTGACAGACACCGGAAAATCGTACGACTGTCAGATCACATAGTAGGGCACGGACTTTGTCAGCCGGCTGAAGGGCTTCGTCAACGTCCCCGAACTCGACCATCCCGTGCCCGGCGTCGTCGACCGGTCGATCGTGTTCCGCCGCGCGATCCTTCTCCACGCATTGCTGACGAAGTTCGCGCCCCAACTGCGCGAGACGGACGTCGTCGGCGGCGTCGGCCGCGAGAAGCTCAACATCGACAGCGGTCTGGTAGAGGCGTTCCTGTGCGTGCAGCGCTACCGGTACGGCGCGCGTTCGATGGAATCGATCATCAAGATGAGTTCCATCGCCGGTCGGACGAGCTTCGACCGCTCGAGCTTGGCCCCGTCCGAGCAGTTGGCGATCCACGTCGCCCCCCAGGCGTTCCTCCGATTCGTATCGCGCGGGACGGCGATCGCTGATGACGCCGACGCGGCGGAGGTCGTTCAGACCCGATCCGCGGCACGACGGTCGGACCGAACGAACGGACGGCGGTCTGCGGACCCATCGTGAACCTCGTGCCGCGGTAATGTTGACGGCGATGCCCGTTGCGTCGCGGCTCGCCGATGTTTGGCACGCTCTGCAGAAAAAGCAAGCTAGCGGAGGCCAACTGCTCGAACGATGGACGACCCGCGCGATACGAAGTGGACCGACTTCGAACACATCACGACCGGCATCCAAGCCATTGTCGTGGGCGGCGCGGTCTTGATCGGCGGAGCTTGGACGTTGTATACGTTCGGTGCGCTACACGAGAACACGCGAGCAGAAGCCGAGACGCAAGAGCTTCAGAGAAAGCTCGCGGGCGAACCAACGATCAAAGGGACGATCGATTTTCCGCAAGTTCCCGGGCGCGACGAGACGCACCGGATACTGCTCGTCCGCGTCTCTCTGACGAACGCGGGCACTCGCGGTGTCGTCCTCGATCTGCGCGAGCACCCGCTGAGATTGTCTCGGCTCAGAATGCGGACGCCGGAACTCCCCTCAGTTGAGCGTACCTTTCGGGCAGACTCGTTCATCGAGGTGGACAAAAAGCGCGGACTTATGAAGACGCGGCTTCTGCATCTTCGAGGGCAATCGACCGAAACGTTACCGTACGTCGTCGACGTCGACGAACCGGGCATCTACATGGCGACATTTGAGTCCGCGGCAGGGCCCAAGGAAACCGAGGAATTTGCCGACGACGCGATCCGATCGGGTGTGCATGATGTAAAGTCGCGGAACGACTTTGATGTGATGATGCACAAGCCTGCACCGCCCGGGTATTACAACGCAGGTGATGTCGTATGGACGACAACGGGACTTCTCGTCGTGCATTGATTTGATCGACGGCCCGGATCCCCGGTCCGGCTTGGGGAACCCTCGCGGCGCACTCGCCGAGCCTCACGCGGAACGATCGGACCTCCTCGTTCGTATCGTGAAGCATGCGAACGGTTCTCTTGGCCGCACTCTTCGCGTTGGCGGCGACCGGTGTGGCCCCGGCTCAGACGTCCCGGCAGCTGCACGCCAACGCGGTGATCCCCGACCCGCCTCCGGCCGCACCGATCGCGGATTGGACGAGCGCAAAAGGGCGAACGACGACGACGCTCGATGTGAACGGCGCGACCCTGCGCGGATGGTCGTATGCGGGCGCCGATCCGAAAGCGCCGACGGTCGTGTTCTTCAACCAGAACGGGACCACGATCGACAAGAACGATGCGACCTACCGCGCAATCGCGGCGCTGGGACCGCAGGTCGTCACCTACGACTACCGCGGTTACGGGTTCAGCGTCGGCATCCCCGGCGTGCACCTCATGCAAGAGGACGCCGTGCGGATCGTCGAGGGCGTCGCGAAGGACGCTGGCGCGCGGGGCGTCGTCGTCTACGGCTTTTCGATCGGCACCGCGGTCGCTGCGTACGCGGCCTCGCAAACGACGGTGACGGGGGTCATCCTGGCTGCGCCGATGGCGAGCGCGCAAGAAGAGATCCCCGTGGCCCTGCTGGGCAGCGGCGTGCCGGGGAGCGTGGCCTCAACCATCACGCCGGCTCCGGACGCGGTTGCCGCGTTCGCGGTGGCCGATTTCGTCGGCCGTTTCCAAGTGCCGCTGCTCGCCCTGCACGGGACCGCCGATACCGACGTCCCGATCGCGCAGGGGCGCGAAGTCTACGCGGCCAGCACCTCGCCGCGCAAGCGTTTCGTCGAGGGCCCCGGCCTCACGCACGACCAGATCGTGAACGCGCCCGATTCCCGCGCTGCCGTAAAGGCGTTCGTCGCGGTGCTCACGCACTGATCGCGCTGACCCTACGAGTCCGAGAATTCCGCGACGGGAATGCGCCCAGCGGGCACCCGCGACGTTACGCCGGCGTGCCTGGTCACACGCAGCGCGAGAACGGCCGCGGCGAGCAGCATGAGCATCGAGAGCAGCCACGCGGCACCGGGAACGTTCCACGCGCCGGCGCCGATCGAGCGCGCGTAGGTCAGTGTGAAGAGTACCGGTCCGCCGAGCGACGCGAGGCTTGCCAGGCTGGCGAGGGCGCCTTGCAGCTCGCCCTGCTCCGGGACGCCGACGCGACGCGTCATGATCCCCTGCGCGGCGGCCGGCGCGAGTCCCCAGAGCGCCATGATCGGCATCCCGATTGCGAACAGCACGCCCGTCGTCGCGGTTCCGAAAATCGCCATCCCCACGGCGCCGCCGATCAGGCCGGCGAGCATCGCACCGCGCTCTCCCAACCACCGCACAGCCGGCTTCACCAAAGCTGCTTGCACGATCGCGGAGCACACCCCGACCGCCGTGAGCGAGATGCCGAGCGCGCGATCGTCCCATCCGTAGCGGTGACTGACATAGAGCACGTAAATGCTCGGCAGCACCGCGCCGGCGAGAACGCTGAGGAACGCGACCGCCGAGAGCCCGAAGAGCTCGCGATGCGAGAGCAGCAGCGCCATCGCGCCGAACGGGTTCGCGCGTCGCCAGTCGATCGGCCGCCGCCGCTCGCGCGGAAGCGATTCCGGCAGCACGCGCATACCGTATCCCGCATTGAGGAGACCCAGCGCGGCGGCCGACCAAAACGGCAGCCGCGGGTTCACGCTGCCGAGCAAACCGCCGATTGCCGGCCCGAGGATGAAGCCGAGCCCGAACGCCGCGCCGAGCACACCGAAACCGGCGGCGCGCTCTTCCGGCGGCGCGACGTCGGCGATGTACGCGCTCGCGGTCGTCGTGCTCGCGGACGTGATCCCCGCGATGACGCGTCCTGCGAACAGCCAGCCGAGCGTCGGAGCGAGCGCCATCAGCACGAAGTCCAGTCCGAGACCGAAATTCGAAAGCACGATCACGGGGCGACGGCCGAAGCGATCGGAAAGGACGCCGAGGAGCGGTGAGCAGACGAACTGCATCAGCGCGAAGACGGTGCCGAACACGCCGAAGATCGCTGCGGCGCGCGCGGCATCTTGGCCGGTGAAGGAGAGCACGAGCTTCGGTAAGACCGGTGCGACGATCCCGAATCCGAGCATGTCGAGGAAGACCGTCGCAAAGACGAACGCGACGGCGGGATTCACCGTGTCGACATCGCTTCCGTCGAGCCGGCGACGAGCGACTCCAGCGCGTCGGCGGCGGCATGCGGGCCGCCGGCAGCGCGGAACGACGCTTGAATCCCTCTCGCCGCGGCACGGTACGACTCCCCCTCGAGCACCGTCGTGAGCGCATCGGCGATCTCGTTCGCCCCGGCGCGTGCGTACTTGAGGCGAACGCCGGCGCCCGCGTCGACGACTTGCTGCGCGATGATCGGCTGATCGTCGCGGATCGGTGCGACGACGAGCGGGATGCCGTGCGCGAGCGTTTCGCAGACCGTGTTGTGGCCCGCATGGCAGACGAGGGCGTCGAGGTGCGCGAGCAGCTCGAGCTGCGGGACCGCGCGCCGCACGAGCACGTTCGGTGCGGCCGATTCGATCAGGCCGTCGGGAGCGACCACGACCGCTTGCAGCCGCTCTGCGAGACGTGCCGCCGCGGCGACGGCTGCGTCGAGAAAGCGTTGGCCGCTCGCCGCGTTGACGGTCCCGAGCGTGATCAAGATATGACGGCGTTGCGGATCGAGCCACGACCAGGGAAAAGCCGCCGATGGCGGACGCGTTCCGAGCGCGGGACCCACGAATCGCCACTCGCCCGGAAAGGGACCGCCCTCAACCAGCGCTTCGGTGCTGAACGCTAAGACGAGGTGTGCCGAGAACCGTAAGTCGCCGCGCTCCGCTTCGCGCTCCGATATACCGACGCGGCGCTGGAACGCGCGCAGCTCATCTGCGATCCAGGTTCCGAACAACGGGAAGACCGCGAACGGATCGGCGAGTTCCGACGACGTCGTCGCCGACGTGGCCCAACGCAGCCCGCGACGGCGGCCGACGAGCGCGCCGGCGATCGCTTGTTGATCGGCGATCAGCACGTCGGGCGCAAACCGGTCGACGGCCGCCTCCACCGCGGGGAGCATCGCCTCGCCCAGCGGGAGGATGAAATCTTTCCACAAGAAGCGGAACGCTTCCGCACCGCGCAGACCGTGAGAGCGCGCGACGATCGCGGCCAGATCGCCGGCAGGCAGCGTTTCGTCCGTCGCCAGGATCTCGGCTTCGCTGGGAAGCAGGGACGCAATCACCGATGCATGGCCGACCCACGCAACGCGGTGGCCGCGCGACGCCAGCTCGGCGCCGACGGCGACGGTCGGGTTCACGTGACCGGCGAGTGGCGGGACGACGAACAGAAACCGGCTCATCACGCACTTGGAAGCATCGCGCGGCTAAGCGGCGCCGGCTCGAACGGTACGTCCGGCGGAACGAAGACCGGCGGCTCGCCGACATGCCCGGCGTACCACCACAGCAGCACCTCGCAGAGATACGGCGCGGTGTTGAACAGCACGCGGTGATCGAGGTCGGGCAGCACGATCAGCCGCGTCCCCGCCACCAGCCGCTCGAGCTCACGTCCCCGCTCGAGCACTTCGGAAGCACCGCCGTAAATCGCCAGAATCGGAATCGTCAGCGCTTGCAGCGCGCTCGGTAGTGGCGGCGCCATGTCGAGCACGTCCAGTTCGATCGACGTGTCCTCGATCAGCGTGACGCCGCGGCGCGCGAGCCGCATCGTCTTGCGTCCGCGCTCCACGATCCAATTCCGCCACTTCTCGTGCTGGATCCCGACGGTCACGAGCCGCAGCGTCTCGGCCATCTCTTCGCCGAAGCCCTCGGTCGCATAGTGCCCCTCGATCATCGTCACGTCGGCGACGCGGTCCGGATGATCGAGCGCCATCCCGATCGCGATCGCGCCGCCGTAGCTGTTCCCGACCAGATGGATCGGCCGATCGATCGCTAGCGCCGTCAGCAGGCCGTCGAGATCGGCGATCCCGTCGCGCAGCGTATAGCCGGTCCGCGGCCGTTCCGAATGCCCGTGTCCGCGCAAGTCGTACAAGACGACGTCGTGCCCCGCCGCGGCGAGCGGGTTGGCGAGCGTGAAGTAGTAACTCGAAAGGTCGTCGACGACCAGACCGTGGATCAGCACGATCGTCTCGCCGCTCGGTCGAACCTCCGGCGACGGCCCGAGGCGCTGGACGTGCAGACGCACGCCGTTGGCGAGGACCTCAGCCAACGGGTTTCGTCTCCACGGCGCCTTCGCGAACGCACTCCGCAACGTAACGCACGACGTCGCCGACGGTGAGCGAGACCATGTCGTCGACGTTCTTCTCCGAGAGGAACGCGACGAAGTTGACGCGTGCGCCGAATTCGGTTCGGAGCCGGTCGGCGAGCGCGACGAACTCGATGCTCTCCAGCTCCAGGTCGCTGCCGAAGGTAGTGTCCATCGTGATCGGGGTGTGGATCAGCTCGGGATCGCCGATCACCGCGCCGAGGTGCCGCCTCATGTAGGCGAGGATTGCGTCTGGGCCGTTGTCTCGCAGGATCGGGTTCCTCCGTGGTTTGCAGGGAGCGTGATGAAGCGCGCCGTCTCGCTGCGCGTCCACGCGACGACGTACGCCGCGGGCGTTTCGCCGGATGCCGGCGGACCGCTGACGACGGTCGTGTCGACGAGGTATTCGCGCGCATCCGCCTCGCAGAGGACGCGCAGCCGCTCGCCTTCGGCCGCGGTGATGACGAACGCGGCGGGGCGGCCTTCCAGACCCGTCCCCTCCGCTTTGGAGACGGCTTCTTTGGCGGCCCAGAAGCGCGTGAACGCTTCGGCGCGCGCGCGTTGCGGGTCGCCGCCGGCATCGCGCGCAATGTCGTCGAGCAGCGCGCTCTCCGCTGCCGTGAGGGCGGTCTTCTCGACCCCGGCGTCGCGCTGCTCCACGATCTCGACGTCGATCCCGACCGGCTCGGCACCGGCGATCGCCACGGCCACATCGCCGCTGTGCGAGATCGAGACGCACACCGGCAGCGGTCCGGAGACGCTCACGATCGGGCGACCGCGTCCGTCGTTGACGATCGAGACTTCGGCGGGGTACAGCGGTCCGGCGCCGCGTTCCCAGAGAAAGCGCCGCACCGCATCCTTGGCGGCGATGCGGCCCATCAGCCAATGTCGACGGCCGCGCGGAGCGCGCGTCCGATCTTCCTCGCGTTCGGCTGCGCCGAGATAGCGCCGCGCGATCACCTCGCGGCTCGCAGCGTCCCCCCAACGCTCGCCCAGCCGCACCCAACCGCCGGGCTCGGATTCGGCGATCGTGTTGAGCTCGGGATAGCACAGCACCGGCCAGATCACATCGTCGGTCGAGAAGCGACGGTTCTCGAACCCGCTCAGCCGCGCGTACACGCGGCCCTCCTTGTTCGCAAGTTCGAGGTTGGCGTAGACCGCGCGCGGCGTCACCGACCGGATCCGCACCGTCCCGGTGATCGCCTCACCGGCGGCCGGCTGCGGCCCGAAGAATTCGACCGCTTCGACGCCGCCCGGCAACGCGTACCGATCCTTGCGCAGCGCCGCCATGATCCAGAACACCATGAGCTGACCGGCGCAATCGACCAGCGCGCCCGGCGATTCGAGGACGCGAACCGATCCGCGCAGGCCGTCATCGCCCATCGGCCCGACGTCGACGACGCCTTGAAAACGCGGACCGTGAAAGAGCCAGCGATCGGCGTACAATTGCGCCGCCGTCGCCGGCGACGGACGCTGCTTGACGAACGGCGCGGTGTCGGCGGCCGGCGCGTCGGGATACTCCGCGCGAACGACGACCGTCGCGCGAGCGTATCCGCCGAGGTTGACCTCGACGCTCTCATTGCCGTCGAACCACGCCGTGACGTCGAGGTCCAGCGGCCGGTCGAGCGCGAGCCACTTCAATGCCGCGACGTTGCGTAGCGCAATCGGCGTGAGCTCTGGAACGAGCTGCCGCGCGACGTCGCGCATCAGCTCGAACGTCGTCGTAAGCGGAACGACCGGATGACGGTCGGCGAGGATCGGCCACTCGACGGCTTGCCGCACCAAGCAGTGATCGATCACGTACGGCATGTCGTCCAGACGCAACGTCCAGGTATAGCGCGTCGAACGCGGTTCGAGCCGCACCGCCCGGTTCGTACGGACCTCGCCGAACCTCGTCGTCACTACCCGCGCCGCATCCGCGGCCTCGGCCAGCAACGCTTCGAGTTCCGCGATGACCGGGTTCGAGGTCTCCACCGCGAGCCGATCGAGCCGCAGCGCCGCGCCTTCGACCCACAGCGCGGCCGCCGTGCGCCGCAGTTGCCGCAAGCCCGGTTGACCACCGGCGCTCGCTGCGACTGCGACGTAGTCGCGACCGGCGAGCGTGTCGTCGATGAATCCCGTGACGCTGCCGACGCCGGCTTGGACGAACGCGCGGACACCGGAGGCGTAGAGACGCTCGATCAACGCGCGGAAGTGCACCGGCTCGAGCAGATGCCGGATCACGAGCTCGCGGATGGCGCGCTCGTCACTGGGGAAGATCCTGTCTCTTATACAC
>CALEYW010000053.1 GCA_937927945.1 uncultured candidate division WPS-2 bacterium
CTTTTCGGTCGTTGTTCATGGATGGCTCCTCGGAAGGACGTACCACCAGTTTTCGTCAACCGTCAGATCACATCCTGACTTCTACACTTGAGGCGACCAGCGGCGCTCAAACGCTACGGAGTACTCCTCGCGCGGATGAAGGCATACGCCAACACGCGCGTCCAGCGGACGAACGAGGGTAAGTCCGAGCTTGCGTGTGAAGCCGGGTGTGCTGTTCGCGTTCGCAACGCCGACGACGTACCCGCATCCTTCCTCTGCTGCGCTTGCGTACGTTCGGTGCCCGAGCTCGGTGAAGAGTCCCTTGCCCTGATGCGCCGGATGGGTCGCCGTGTTGAACGAGAGCGCGCCCCGCTCAGGAGATCCGTCGACCTGTGCGTCGAGCCGCTGGATGACATAATGCGCGGCAATCGAACCGTCGGGCGCGACGGCGTTCCAACCGATGATGTGACCGGCGGGATTGTCACGGTACTGCCAACGCAGAAGCTCGGCGGTGAAGCGTCCGTCGGAGAACGTCTCGTTGAGCATCGCCGCGTAGCGCGCAAGCGAGTCGTCGTCGACTGCGACGCGCTCGAACCTGTACACGCCCTTTGCACTCATCGAAAGAATAACTCGCCTACCGGTGCGGCGTGGTGGCGGTCGCGACGCAGCTTTACTGTTCTAGTTGAAAATTGCACGTCATATAGCAGACCCTGCAGCGACAGCTGAAAGCCGATCATGAAGAGCAGGAGTGCGAGCACAATGGTTCCGGTCGGACGCGGAATTCCGGATGACATCGAAATTACCCATTCGTGCCCACCAAAGACGACCGCCGCCAGCAACAGCGGCAGCCCTAGCACCCCACACAGCGAACCGACATTAATCTCGACGATCACATAGTTGACCAGCAACCGACGAAGGAAACCGGCGACGAGCTTCGCGGGAAAGGACAGCAGCACTCGCGAGATCGAGAGTGAGCTGTGCTCGCCGGCGTAGATAGCCGGCATCTCAAGCTCGGCGATTACCCGCCTCCGCAGGCCAAATTGACACAAGAGATCGATTTCAAAGAAATATCGATCGTCGAGCCGGTTGAAGTTCATCTGCCGCAGTGTCTCGGCTCGAAGAGCTATGAATCCGTTTGTCGGGTCCACGATCGTCCAATAGCCGCTACTGAACTTCACGAGCAACGTCAGCCCGGCATTGCCAATGAGTCGCGTCGTCGGCATGGTCTGAAGCGTTGCGGAGTCGGCAAAGCGGTTCCCCTTCACGAGATCGATTTCGGGATATCGCTCGAGGATCTCGATCATATGTGGAACGTATGTCGTATCCATCTGATCGTCTGCGTCGATTTTCACGATGTAGCCGGCGTGGAGCTCAAGCGCCATCCTGATGCCGGTCTTCATGGCACCGCCTACGCCGCGATTCGACTCATGACGCACCAAATGCACGCGGGGATCGAGATCACGGATCATCTCTCCGCTGCTCTCGGGGCAGGCATCGTCGACAACGATGACGATGTCGGTAACAGCGAGTGCCCGGTCCACAACGCCACGGATGCTTCGGGACGCACGATACGCCGGGATAATGGCCGCGACGATCGCCCGGCTCGTCTCAGCATCGTCGGCCTGCACGGGCAGCGATCGCGTCATCATGCGGACGCCTCCGCGACCGTTATGGAACCTTGCTCACTTACGACCCACACGACCAACCCAATACGACGCTCTCCGACGCGAAGCATCCTAGTACCCCTCGATTCCCGTTACAGGGCGGCGGGGATAACGCGTGCAATCGTTTTTTCCAGGCCCGATACGCCGGGATGATGACGGCGACGGATCGCACCCCGGAAGGGACGGCCAGGAAGGTAGGGTCATAAGCTACAGCGTCGGTGCGTTACGACGCGCCGCCCGCGACTGCCGGTTTTCGGGGTTCACGACCGCACGTAAAGGATGTAGCTTCCGCCGGGGACGAGCTTCTTGATGAAATGCAGCGCAGCCGCCTGTTCGTCGAGGAGCCGCTGGTCGTCGTCGGTCCAATATCTGGCCAGGCCCAAGAACGCCAGAGATCGTTCCGGCGTCTGCACGAGGATCGCTCCGATCTGCAAGCGGTCCACGTAGTCGCGCAGCTGATCACTTTCTACCGCCGTTACGAAGTCGATGTAGCGTCCCGGGCCAATCCAGTCCCCGATCCCCGTGAGTCCCTCCTCCACGAAGAACAGAAAGTACGACGATAGGTGTAGAGCAAACACGTTCGTATTCCACTTGCCCATCGCGCGCAACGTGCTGCCGGTATACCTGATCGCAGAGATCTCGGGGGACCGCGCGAGCCACCTCTCGCGGCCCTGGTAGAAGTACCACTCGCTGCCGTTGGTTTCGTTCCAGTGAGCGATCAACCACGAGCCGCTGCCCGGCGACGGAATGGCCAAGACGGCCATGAGCACCGCTGGGATGGCCGGCGCCCAGCAAAACGCCCGGAGCCGCGCCGCAAGGAGCACTGCGAGCGAAGCAATGACGGTCGCGAGCGCCGCGTAGAACAGCAACGAATAGCGTGCGAGGTGCGAGGTGAAGTTCCAGTAGCCGACGGCGTAGACGATGAATGCGGCGGCGACGGAGAGCGCGAGAGCGGCGCCCTTCCCGCGCTTCGCAATTGCGTATGCTAGGACGATGCCGGGGACCCCAAGGAGCAGCAGCAACCAGGTGACGCCGGGCTCACGAAAATCCCGCGCCGGCGTTTTCACGATGATGTCGAGCGGGAGACGAAGCAATCCCGGGATCGAATGGTCGACGTTCAGATCCGCCTTTATCAGCTGGAGGTCCGCTACGGTATCGAGCCGATCGGCACCGTGCAAGGCCAGGTTTAACACGGGCGCGACCGGATCGCTCGCGAGGATGAAGTTCCTCGCGTACCACGGCGAACTTAGCGCGATCAAAATCGCCACCAGGGCTAGCGTCCGTTTCGTCGACAAATTCAACACGCGCGATGCGAAAACGACGCTTAACGCCATGAGCGGTACGAGCGCGATCAGCGACGACTTCATTCCGATCAGGAACGCCCCGCACACGATCAGATCCCGAAGGTATGGCCGGCGGCTACGCGTGACGATGAGGATCATGCAGATCATCGTCACGAAATAGAAGTAGCCGAGCGCGACGTCGACCATGCCGATGTCGACCCAGTGCAGAAACGCCGGCGAGAGAAGCAGCGTCGCGGGCGCGATCAGCGCGGTGATGTGGCGCATCAGCCGCGGGAATGCCCGCTCGCCGGCGGGGGGAGCGGTCAACACGAGGACGGCGCCGTAGATGCCAAAAAAGGAGAGAGCGCTCGCGAACCACGACAGCAAGGCGCAGAAGCGCCCCAGGCCTAGTTCGTACATCCAACTGTAGAGTAAGATCCAGTTGTCCGCGTAGTACGGGAATCGCAACCACAGGTCGACAACGATCTGATGCGCCCTCGCCCATTCGAGTGCGTATGCATAGTAATATGCCGTCGCGTCCGATCCCATGTCGGGTAAGATTGCCTGGGCTGACAGCGTGAGCGCTACGGCATAGATGGCGACCGTCGCTGGAGAAAGGGCGGCGCACCAGACGGCGAACCGGCGCGTCCAAAAGGAGCGCCGTAGCGGTGAATCGCCGAGCGCCGCGAACGCCACGCCAGTCGCCGCGACCATACCCACGAACGTTATTGGGTAGAGCAGGTGAATGAGTCCTAGGAGGAACGTCGCTATTCCGGTAATCGCAATACCGCTGGCCGTGCCGACGACGATTTCGAGGACCGCTTCAGCGTGACTCAGCGGCGCCTCGGCCTCCGGCGTCCCCCTCGTTCGCAGCAGCGAGCCACACACGAAGAAATATGCCCAGGCGACGTGGATGACGAGCAACCCGATGATTAATTCCGTCAGGGCGAACACGATCGTAGATCCTTTGAAGACGCGGCGTTCGTCAAGCCGTCTAAAAAGATCGGACGGACTTCAGATAGACAGAGAGTTCGCGCGTGTCCGCGGTCCCGAGCTCCTGCTTCGGCACAAAGGTGACGGCCATGTGCATCTTCACGTCAACCGTACGGTCAGCCGCCGTCGGCTTCACGTTCACGTTTAGGGTCCTAGAGCCGATCGGTACCCTGGAGAACGTCTTCTTCTGTCCCTCAACCGTCAACGTCACTTGCTGGTTCGACGTACGAAGTTTCGGAATGTCATCCGGCGTGAACACGGTCAGGAGTAAACGGCTCGCGCCAGCAGGCACGACAACTTTGAACTCAGCATTGGGCGCCAACCAGCAACAGGGCGCGTCCTGATATATTCCCGACACGGCCGTCACTACGCCGGGAGGATACGTCGGAGTGAGTGTATTCGCCGCGCCATCGGATACTTTCGGCGGGCTGTAGCAGGCCGAAAGCAGGCCGCTGCACAGAGCACCCATGACAATCGCACTTCGTGATAGGTTCAAGGTCTTTGCCACCCGGTGTGGCGCATTCGATTCAATCATACGTTTCCTTTGCAGTCGACCACGTTATCACGGCAAGGTACGCCAGCGGCAGCAACAGAGCTACGACGGGCGAGACGAGAGCGACGATTCCGACGACGAACGCAACCGCGAGGACCGCCGCGGGCCGAAGCGACAGCCCCTCGAGCACCGGCCGCACTCGACTCGATTGGGGTTTTCCGCCAGGCCGATCGAGTTGCACCGTCGCCGTATCCGGCTCCGCGGCGACCGACGCAGCACCGCACTTCCAACAGAATGGTCCGCGAAGCTGCGTGCCGCACTGGACGCAGTCGATCACCGGAGAGTCCATACCCGCTCCATCCTTTCAGTCGCATGCGCGGCGCACCCGGCTTCATGCCCGGTCGCCCCGTCTCGTTATATCTACAAGATGAAGACGTTCCTTCTGCTTTGACGCGACCCTCGAGGCGGAAGACGGGGGCGCGGCGCTTCACGCCGAAGCGGGCGCCGGCGCTCTCTCGTCTGCGTCAGACGTAGGCGTGCCACACGGCGCGAGCCGTCTTCAATTTGCCGCCAGGTGGCTTGCCCGCCAGCACGTCACGCTGGTTCACGTCCCAGAGCCCGATGAACTGCGCTTGCGCAAACCCCACGCGGCGGAGCATGTCCTCCACGCATGCGAGGTTGGGGCCCCACCAGTTGCTCTGATCTCCGTTCAGCAGCCCCGCTGGGTAGTACGCGGCGCATGGTTCGTCGACGTCGAGCATATCCACCAGCGACTCGATAACCGCCATGCCCTTTGTCACGGAGCGGAGCTTCCGCAGGTAGTCCACCATGTCCGGGGCGTGATACAGAACACCTAAGAAGAGAGCGATGTCGTATGTTCCGTGGCGCTCCGGGTCGAGGCTTGGTACGTCGGCGTGCTGCTCCTCGACGTTCGAGCCGAGCGCCGTCTTCACGAGGCGGAAGTTCTCCAGCGCGCAATGGCCGGGCAGGTGCCAGGCGTACCAATCCGACGCAACGACGGAACGTGCACCACGTGCTTCGGCCTGGAACGAAAAATAGCCGTCGAACGCGCCGATGTCGATCACGCTCAGCCCGTCAAGCCGCTCAGGGAGCCGCAGCGCGTGCAGCTTGACCGCGGATACGTCAGCGCCCGGGGTCGTGAGGCCGCCCGCGAAATCGAAGCGGTGGAACCAAAACGGACTGGCGGCGATCGCCGAACGCAACTCCTCCACGTCCATCCCGGGTGTCGGCAGGGCGTAGCGCGCCTCGTTCTGTGCCAGAGAGATCATTGTCTAGTCTCCATTTGGGGGTAAATCGGCGTCCGGCCGCAGCCGACACAGTAGACGTTCTGCACTTGCAGGATGAGCAACCTTTCCGCCTCCGTTACTCCGACGGGGGCTGCTAGGAATCCGCGTCCGTTTCCCAGCCGAAGAGAAACGCTGCGTGGGACGGATCGGTCTGCGGCGGCAGGCGGTTCCACTCGGCCCACTCCGGCATCATCCAGCGCTGGTTGACGGAGTACCGCAGCAATCGTTTGCGCGCGATCGTTCCGTTTGCGGACTCCTCGAGCCGCTGCGAGTCATGCCCTTCACCGTAGAGGATGCTCGTGCCCATGGGTCGTCCGTAAAACGCTTCGAAAGCCGCACGCATAACCTCATCGGAGTTTCCGTAGGAATTCACGAATACGGCGATGCCGTCGGTTACAACCAATGGCAGTCGCCGGCCGTCGTGCGACTCCCCCCAAAGATGGACCGCGCAGCGAGCGTGGGGCTCCCCAAGAAACACGTCGTCGCGCACGAAGACGGTTTGCTTCGAGCCTGCGATCGGCACCGGAGCATTGATCGGCACGTACTCCGTGGTTTGGAAGAAATGATCGAGGTAGCCGGTCTGCTCGCGATTGGCGAGCGGATTGAAGACCATTGTGCGCGTACTGCCCCACCGCTCCCGGACCAAGGCGACAACGCCCGGATCCTTCTCAGACGTGAGATCCACGATCCCTTCGTACTGCGCGAGCAGTGCGGCGTCAACCTCGTGCGGCATTACGACGTCGGCTTGCGGGGCGAAGAGCCGCATTCGGTAGAGCAGCGTTTCGCGAAGAAGTTCGAGATGCCAATCGCCGCTTCGCGATCCGAACTGCTGTGCGAAATCGTCGACGATGAGCAGTACGCGCGGGAGCGGCTCGGGCGGAGCCGTCTTCAACGACGTCAGGTAGTGTTCTGCGATCCGCGCTTTCCGATCACCCCAACGTGCGCTCGGGAAAAGAAACGACCCCTCGAACGGCTCGTTCCAGCTGTAGATAAAGATCAACGCCGGATCGGCTGCTGCCGCGAGCCAGGCCGGTTCTTCCACATACCGCGGATCGAGCCGCAGAACCCGCATCGACTGATAGCGTTGAAGCACGTACAGGTTGTCGAACCCGAAGTTCCACGTCACGCTGTCGTGCGAAAACTGGCTCTGAGGCGTGTCGAGAACGAAGTTGTACGGAGTGAAGTGTTCGCGATGATGCAGGAACAGATGCTCTTGGGACACGCGGTTGGTGCACGACCAGTAAAACTTGAACTTCTTCCCGATCAGCGCCGTCATGGCCGCGATGAGGACTTCCGCGAACTTCGACCAACGAGCCGGATCCGGGTCTTCGTCGCTAAACCCGTACCCGAAGACAAAGATAACCACGTCGCCGTTGCGGTCCCGCGAAACCAGTTCGGGGGGTATGCGTTCATAGAATGCACGCAGGTCTCGGATCAAGAGGTGAACCGTGTCGAGATCGGCCTTGATGCGACCGGCGGATAGGATCTCCGGGCGCCCGACGGCTTGATCGTAGACCTGGAACGACAGTTCGAGGTCGTAGTGCGGCGCAATCTTCATCCCGGTTCGTTGCAGGGCCTCGACAGCGTTCGGTAATGGATACGAGTAAGGCTCTCCGCCTCCAGGCCCAACCGAGCTGAATTCCCAAGCGACGTTGTCGATTCCGATGCGGCGAATATATTCGAACTGCTTGGCGTAGAATTCCGTCGTCCCACGCTCTTCGAGCAGCGTTCCGACGGCCGGCCAGTCGAAGGGATCGGGGAATTCCCACTCGCGCCAGATCGGCTTCGAGAACCAGTCGAAGAACAGCAGGAACGCGGGCGGAGTCGAAGTCGTCACGTAGTCCATCGGTAGCGTTTCGTACCCGTATTTGAGGGCCGCAAGCGGACGCACCTCTTACTGCTGCGGACGCGCGGTCTCTGCGCTTTTGCCGAGTACGTGACTACTGTGAGTCTATTGCCGTTTCGCCCCGGTTCCCTCGGGGGCATACATGAGCGCTTCGATCAGCGAGCGCGGGTAATAGCGCCCGCCCGCGGCGATGCTTCTGGCTTCGCGGTCGTTCTCATCGGCTTCCCAACGCGCGAGCATTTCGACGTCGAGCAGGACGTCGTGCTTGGGCCGACCGCACCAAAATGCGAACAGCGTCGAGTGAGGATGCTCGGCCAAGTAGCGCGCGTCGGCCTCCATGATCTTCCGCACGATCGGCTCGGATCCCTCGGGCTGCAAAGACTTCAGCGCTTCGTTGAACGTCAGCAGCGGATACGCCAGCGCGCCCCCGGTGGGCCGGAAATGTTCGACGGTGAAGTAGCGCAAGAAAATTTCCAGCAAGAGTTCGGAGTGCACCGCTTCGCTTGGGTCGATTGCGATTCCGGTCGGAAGGTGCGGGTAGGCCAATTGTTGGCGCCCCTCCTCTGGAAGCGCCGAATTGAGCTTCCAACAGGCTTCCCATTGCGGCCACGGGTACTGATTCCGATGTGCGCCGACGTAGTCGTAGTTGACGAAATACCCGTCGGGCGTCAGCGCACGACAGCAGGCCCGCAGGACGCGATCGAGGTTTGCGATGTGGTGCCCCGCCGCATTGTTGACGACGAGGTCGTACCGGTCGTCGGGAAGCACGCCGCTGTTCGTATCCATGCAGACGTAGCGCAGCGGAAGTCCTTTTGACGCCTCGCGCGCCGTTGCGAGCAAATTTTCGGAGATGTCGATGCCGACGCCGCTGTCGATGATCCCGTGCTCGAGAAACTGCCGTTCGATGTGGCCGTCCCCGCAGTTCAGGAACAGCGCGCGGCCGAAGCGCCGCCCGCTCGTTACGTCGTCGTGAAAATACGAGAACCATTCCTGGTCCGACCGCCCGGTGACACGCCGGTTGATCTCCGCGCGAACGAACGCGATTTCGTTCCAATACCCGCTGCCGTAGTAGCAGTCAGAGCGTCGCGGCCCAATCGGTTCCGTACCGGTCCCGTCAGGAACGTGCGTTTGCCTGTCGCCTGCCATGCGCCCGCGCTATGTCGCCAAGACGCCGGTGCGAGCAGCCAGTTGAAAGGGACGAGGAACCGTCGCCGATCCCGGACGGAGAAACGTTTCGAGCCGGTCAGCGAACGCGGCCGCATCGTACCCTCGCGCGGCCTCCCGGGCGCGGTCGCGCATGGCGTCGCTCGCGTTTGACGGCTGGTCGAGCAGCCGCCGGTTGTGTTCGACCAATTCGTCGATCGTACGCCAGTGAAACCCGGTTACGCCATTCGCAACGATCTCGGTCGGACCACCCTCGGCATATACGAGCGGGATCGCGCCAGACGACATCGCCTCGACCACGGAGATCCCGAAGTGCTCCATGCGCTCCGGAAGCAGCGTCGTGCTCTGCCCGTATCCCGTCGCGTGCCAATAGAACGACGAGCTCGCGTAGAGGTCGCGGACCGTGTTGGGCGCGGCGTTGAGGTGGAAGTAGACGGGCAACCCCTGCGCGCGTCGGAGGACCTTGAGGTAGAAGTCTCGTGACGCCGGGTCGGCGGAGACGGTCCCCAGCAGATGCAGCTCAAGGTCCATCCGGCCGGAGCGCTCGACGAGCTCGCGAAACGCGTCGACGATCGTGTCCTGCCGCTTGCAATGGCCGCCCGGATGGAAGCGTCCCACATTGAGGATGCGGCCGGGGACGCGCACGGCGGTACCCGCGTCGTCGTACATCGGACAGGAAGGCGGTAGCACCGTCACGCGCGGGACGCGCGCGGCCACAGCGCGCGCTCGCTCGGCAAAATGGCGTGCGGCAAACTCGGAATAAACCACGACGTCCTCGTAGTTTTCGAGCCAGCCCCACGCGTCGGCAATGTGGTTCGGGTGCATCGGGAACGGGAACTGACACACGAATATTCGCCGACGGCCGATCGCCGTACGCGGCGGCAGCACTTCGTTCCCCATCGCGATGAACAGTTCGCAGTCGGTGAAGCGAGACAGCGACGAGAGCGGTTCGAAACGCACGCGCGACAGATCGATATCCAGCTCGGCGGCGAGCGTGCGCTGACGATACGTACTGTAGCGCTCCGGCGTGATGACGAAGGTTCGGTAATGCTGCGAGAGCAGTTGTGCGATCGTCAGCAGATACCGCTCGCCACCGCCAGGGACCAGCGCGTACGGGGTGTAGAGCACCGCCGTCTCCGCAAACGGCGGCTGCACGTCGACGAGCTTCGGCGGCAGTGCCACGCGCGAGGCGGCAATATTGTGGCGCGACTCGATATACGGGCCCCAACGCGAGATGAATTTCTCGCGATTGATCTGGACAACGGTATTGAGTCGAAGGCCGTGCGAAGCGTCGGAGGATGTCGCGTTTTCGATGTGCGTCACAACGGCGTCGGCGCAGTAGTACGTACGTTTGCCGATCAGCTCGAGCTTCAGGCACAGATCGACGTCCTCATAATACGCCGGATCCCAGGTCAGATCGAAACCGCCGACCTCATCGAACAGAGCCCGCGGCATCAGGACGCACGCTGCCGAGACGTAGTCGACCGGCTGTGTCACGGCGAACCGTCCCGGCTGATCGCCGAGAAACTTTCCGCGCTGGGTGACCGTGCCGCACGAACTGATCAGCGCGCCGCATTCCTGGAGCCGTCCGTCGGGATAGATGAATTTCGGACCCACCGCTCCGGCGTCAGGATGCCGATCGAGAACCCGCGTCAGCGAGCTCACGGCGTCGTTGTTGACGAACGCGTCGTTGTTGAGAAACAGCAGCAGCCGGCCCCGTGAGGCTTCGACGCCGATGTTGTTCCCTTCGCCGAAGTAGCGATTGGTGCTCAGCCTGACGATCTTGACCCAGTGCGGCAATCCGATCACGAGCTGCGCGAAATCGTCGGGGTGGCTCCCATTGTCTACCACCACGATCTCGCACGGGACCGAACGCGTATCGTCGATCAGATCGACGACGCATTGAAGCGTGAGCAGGCTTTTGTTCAGGTTGAGAATGATCGCCGAGACTTCCGGTCGCTCCGCGAAGCCACTCGGTGCGGTGGAGCTCGCGGCCTTCGCGCGACGCAGGAAATCGACCAGCGGGTTGTTCGGCTTCGTGAGTCCTCGGCGCAACGCGTACGCTTCCGCGTCGAAGAGCGGGTGCGGTCGTCGGTGCAGCTCGCGGCCACCGAACGCTGCGTAATGGATCAGCGGGTTCATCCCGATCTGCACGACGTCGGGAGAGCGCTCCAGGTAGAACGACGAGACGAAGAAGAGGTTCGGATCCCAGCCGTGGCGCCAGCCCGAGACGAGATAGTGGACGAACGGGTTCGTGTCGTCGAGGGCGTCGCCATATCGACCGACATAGAACGACGTATCGAACAAGGCGTGCGGGTCGAGCCCCGCAGCGGCGCCCATTTCGAGGTAATGCGTGATCGGATCGACGTCGCCGGCATCCAGATCCGGCGCCTGTTCTTTGTAGAACGCTACGTCGAATAAAGGATGAGGATTGCGGTTTTCGCGCCACCCGACGGTTGCGAAGTGCTCGTACGCATCGCCGGCGAAGCCTGGACCACCGTTCCGATACCATTGCTCGTCGAACAGCGTCTCCCGAACATCGGGTCCTTCCATAGCGGGAGCTCTCCCTGGTCCTAAGCCTTCGGGCAGGTGCAAAGCGTCAGCGGCGAATGAGCCTTACGACTCGCCGCAGAGGCGCTGTCAGCTTCCAGGAGTGCGAGGCCAGCACCTGGCGCAGCGCCAAGCTGTCCTGTTCAGCGCGTTCGGCGGCTTCGGCGAGGGCGCGAATTTCGTCTCGCAGAGCGGCGGCGGCCGGCTCCGACCGATCTCGTTCGTGCTGCAAACTCGTGACGAGGACCGCGACTTTGCGCCCCTCGGCAGCGGCGGCGGCTCGAGCCTCCGCCAACTGCTGCATAAAGCCGGCAACGCGCTCACGCTCCAGATTGGCTTCCGCGTTCGCAACCACGACCGACCCTCTCGTGCGCTGCAATTCGATGCGGGTGTCGTCCAGCTCGCGCTGCAGCCGCGCTGCGGCCTGGCCCGCCGCGGCGATGGCCGCCTCCCGCTCCCCCAACAGACGCGCGACGTCGTCGGCGTGAGCGGCGCACGCGCGGACCGCGCCGTCTCGCTCAGCACGCAGCGACGCGAGCTCGGCGTCGTACTCGGCGCGAAGCCGAGCCAGGTCCGCATCGTGGTCGGCACGCTCGCCGCGCTGCGCCGCCAGCTCGACCTCGTATCCGGCGCGCACCGCGTCAGATGCGGCGTCGGCCTGCTCGCGGAGCCGTTCGATCTCGGCTTCTAAGTTGGCCACGCGCCGGTCTGCTGCCGCGAGATCGTCGTCGCTGCCGGGGCCGAGCGCCGGCGGCAGGCGCGCAGTCCGATGGATCGCTCCGCCGTTCGCCTCTGTCAACGCGGGCTGCGATCGGTCGGGCAGCGCGCGCCTGGCTTGCGCTCGGAGCGCCTCGAGCTCCGTCCAGAGGTCCTCCAGCAGATCGTCGCCCGCGTCGACGTAGGCGGACGACACGTCGACGATTGCGAGCGGCTCGTCGGAACAGACCGCGACGAAGTACATCGGATTGTTCAGGGTGGGCAGTCCGGCCGCGAGGTGCTGCGCTCCGCCGTTGAACCAGGCGGGAGCATTGCAAACGGCGCCCGCTAGCGGATGAATCAACGACGAGGCGGCGAGACGCTGGCCGTAAATCGCGACGTGGCGAAAGCGCCGGATCAGCAAATCGCGCAGCTCTGAGAAGTAGAGCTCCTTGACGTGAAATGGGTTGCTAAAGTTGGGGATGTCGGAATAGAGGAGTTTATTCGGCGAGGAGATGACCACGACTCCGCCCGGTACGAGGACGCGGCGGAACTCGTCGAGCATGCGCTCGTGCTGATCGACGTGCTCTATCGTCTCGAACGATACGACAACGTCTACGGACCGGTCGGCCAGCGGAACGTCGGTCACGGAACCCCGCTGGAAGCGCAGATTCGAAGCGTAGTACGCAGCGCGGGCGTGTTCGACCGTTCGCTCGTCGATGTCGACACCGAAGACTTCCGCCGCCACCCGGGCCAGCAGCGCCGAACCGTAGCCTTCGCCCGAGGCGATGTCGAGGACCCGTTTCTCGGCGCAGAAGCGCGCCGCGACCGCGTAGCGGTGGAGATGTTCGTAGTAGATCTGGCCGCGGAGCGACGGCACGTACCGCTCGCCGGTGAATTCCATCATCGGGACCTGCTCAGAGGAAGTCCGTGAAGTCGCGCAGCGCGCCGACTCCGACGGCCGTACCGCGATAACGGAATTTGACTTGCCGCGCCGCCGACATCCGGACCAGTCCGAACCGACGACCGGGATCGTAAGGGATACGGAGCTTCGCGGGCATCGAGAACGGCGGACATCGCAGTCTCTTTGTCACGGGATGGCGTATCACTCCTGTCCCAACGGTACTCCATAGTGACCGGAAGGCATCGCCGTGCACACCACACCGCAGATCCGCCCAGGCGGCTGGTCGGCCCAGCCGCGTCGCGTAGCGCTGATTCGTGGCTGGGCCGTTCACTCTGCCGCCTCCCGCGGCCCGACGCCGAGACGGGCTGGTTCCTCAACGCTCCGGATCTCGGCGCACCGTTCCGGGCGCATTTCCACGATTTCCCGGCACCGAGCCTTCTTCACCTCGGTTTTCTGCGCATCCTGACGGGATTGACTGGAAACTATGCCGCGCGGTAAATCTCGACTTCGTCGCGTTCTTTCCGACGACGGCGGTCACCTCACTCTATGTGCTCCGGGCGCTTCGGTGTTTCGTTCTTCAACAAAAAAGCGATCGCGGTGGTGTATTCGTTCCTTCCGATACGGTTGGAGCGGAATCAGAGTCAACTTTTTATACCGGATACTACTACTGTGTTAGTAAATGTGCTATACTTAGTGTGTGAAACGCACTGGTGATAA
>CALEYW010000054.1 GCA_937927945.1 uncultured candidate division WPS-2 bacterium
GGACCAAGGAGTTCGTCGAGTTGTCGAGATAGCTCCCCGATACCTGCAGGGCGGTGACCGGCTGGTTGAGTGCGCCGGGCTTGCTGAACTTCGCCTGGTTGGCTTGCGTGATCGCCGCCAGCGTTTCGCCGCCGGATGACGTGCCGACGAACCACGCGTAGGCCACGGCGCCGGCAACCGGCGTGACGGTCGCGGTGACGAGCTGGCCGGAGGTGACGCCAGCGACGTTGGCCTCCGCGCTCGCCTTCGCCGATCCGCCGCCGATCGTGTTCGACGAACCGTCGGCGTTGACCTTGACGATCTGGCCGGGGACGCCGCCCGTGCCGGCATTGTACGGCGTGTAGCCGAGCCAGCCGGCGCCGGCGAGGGCGACGGCGATCACGTACACGGTGACCGTGCCGCCCCACGCTCCGCCGGTGCCCCCGGCCGAGAGCGACGGCGTCGGCGTGGTGCCGAGCGGGTTCGTCGAGTTGCCCCACAACAGCAACTGCTCCTCGCCGATCATCAGCGACCGCAGAGTCGATTGCGTGGCGATCGCAAGCGAGTTCGGCGCCAGCTGTCCGTTCGCCCATTCGGCCTGCCGGGTGACGCTCGATTCGAGCCCCATCGTCTTGTAGGTCGCCTGCTGGTCCTGCTCGCTGATCGCGAGGCGGGCGCCGCGCTGACCTTCGCCAACGCCGATGTTCACGTTGTTGACGTTGATCTGCGTGATGCGCTTCCAGTGGTAGCCCGTGCCGCCGGCGCCGGGAACGCGCGGCAGCTTCGAAATCAGCGGAATGAGTTCCTTGAACGGATAGAGCAGCTGAACGACCGGCCGCAGATCGTACCAAACTAATCCCGTCGCCTGGTTGATCGTGTCGGCCTTGATTAGGTCGGCAATGTTGGAGCCGATCTTGCCGGTCAGCCCTTTCAGGAAGTCCTGATCCGCGAGCATTGCGTTCAGGAATTCGTTACGCGATGGAACGAGTGTCATGTTGATCTCCTTTGTCCCACGCAAAAGCCCGGCCGCGCGCGGCCGGGCTCTGCGAGCATGCGTTCAATGGGATGGGTTCAGTTCGCGCGCTTCGTCGCGGCGCCGCGGAAACTCGGATCCGTGACTGACTTGGCGAAAATCTGCGGCGCACCGAACATGTTCGCCAACATCGCTGTCGCCGCCTGCGTTGCGCTGTCCGGGTCTTGCGGGTTGACGTTGACGCCCTTGAACAGCGTCTCCATCGCGTTCGCCTGTTCCCCGGCGCCGGTGCCGGTGCCGGGCAGAGCGTTCTTGCCGATGACGAACGTGCGCGCCTTCGAGGGGCCCGCGGGCAGCGAGGACAGGACCTCGACCCGCGCTTCGGCCGCGGCCTTGCCGGCTTCCGCTGCCACCAGACGTTCGAACAGTTCCTTGGGAATGAATACGCCCGCGCCCTTGCCCTGATATGGGCCGTCGGCCGGATAGCCGGGCACGTCGCCTTCAGTGAGATGCGACTGATCGACCTCGCCGGCATTCCGGCCGACGTCGTCTTCGCTCTCTTCGCCGCCGCCGACGCTCGCGCCGGCCGCCTTGGCGAGATGGAACGCGGCCATCTCGTGATGGTCGGCGGCGTCGCTGAAATGCTCGTGCGCTTTCGAAATGTGGCCGGCGAGGCCGTCGCTCTTTAGGAGTTCTTCGAGGGGAAGCGCCGTCGCGGCTTTCTTCGCGCCCATGACGAGGCTTGCCGCCTTGCCGAGCGAGGCCATGCCGGCCTTGTGGGATGCCATCGCCTTGTTGAGCGACGAAGATGCTTTGGAGATTGCCGCCTTGTGGGCCGCGCCGAAGCGCTTGGTCACGTCGTTCTCGGCCATCTTGATTGCTCCTTTGAGTTGATCGAACACCGAAGCGTCGTCGTTCGGGTCGAGTGTGGCCCCGGCTGTATCGGCGCCGGTGTCCGAAGCTTGTTTGCAGAGCGTCGGCGCGAACTTGGCGAGCGCGTCGCGCAACGACGGGGTTAACTCAACGATCGCCGCGATCGCCGCCTGCTTGGCCTCGCCATCCTCGCTCGCGGCGATGAGTTCTTCTGTTTCCTCGGCAACCCAGGAATTGAGAATTCCGCACAGCGTCTCGATCGCGCTGCGGATCTGCCCGGGAATTTCCGAGCCGTCGTCTTCGAGGAAGGCCTCGAAGGCGGCGCCGCTGCGCAGCCATTCGAGCTCCTGGATGAGCATCGCGCACCGCGCGGCGTCGCCCAGGCTCTTGCCGATCGTGGCCGCCTTGTCGGCGGACGGCGGTCCGTCCTTGTCGATTTTCGCTTTCCAGGCCGCCACGATCTTCGCCCTGATCTTCGAGACCTGCTCGGCGCTGTACTTCTTCGCGTTCTTCGGCTTGTTGATGTATGACCACGCGGCGCGAATATGTTTCTCGTTGTCGAGCGGGTAGCGTTTCTTCTTGTCGTCCTGATAACCGGGATCGGCATAGTCAACGTCGCCGTACGGCTTTGAGCCGTCGCCCGGCTGGTCGCCGCCTTTGCCGAACAGCGTCGTGAAGAACTTGCGCAGCGGCCCGACATCGGCCGCGGGGATGACCAAATCGTCGATCGCCATTGGTTCGGCGACCCTCACCAGCGCGATCTTGCCGTCGCCAACGGGCTTCGCCGCCTTAATGACTTCGAAGCGGCAGTCGGGGTTGCCCGGCCGATCGACAATGCTGACCTCGATCAGTTCGAGCTCGGTGATCGTGTCGCCCTCCTTTCCGAGCCTCCGGCCGCCGATCGAAAAGCCCTTAAGAACCCCTTCGTCGATGAGCTTCACGCATTTCTCTTCGACGATCTTCGCCGTGAGATAGAGGCCGTCCGCGTCGACGTTCGCCTCCTGCGCGACGCCGACCGCGATCGGCTGGTGCATCTGGCGGATGTTGCGCCATTCCCAGTACGCGGGGAGCGCGTTCTTGATCGCGTCCAGCGAGACAATCTCGCCGTCGAAGTCTTTCGTTGGGGTGGATGCATACCCGCTGACAAGGCGCGAGCCGTCCGCTTGTTTCTCGACCTTGGCGATGGGAACGAAGAAGCTGAGATTGTCTGACATGCGACCGGCCCTCGGTTGATGGCCGACGCGGCAAAGCACCGCGCCGGGACGACTCGCGATCGGTTACGAATCGGTGCCGGTGCCGATTTCCTGCAACGTCGCCGCGGTCAGCGAGGTCAGCGACACGATGAAATCGCGCCAGGTGTTCTGCGCGATCGACATGGTGCCGTTGAGCGTCCACCCGGTGTTCGTGGTGACCGTCCAGGCGAAGGCGCCCGACGACTTGTTGATGATGCGCAGCCGCCACGTCTGGCCGGCTTGCGCATTCGGCAGTGCCGCGAGCAGGTTGGCGACTGTCGGCAGCGTGAGCGCCGCGGCGGCCGCCAGGGCGCCGGTGAGCGCAAGCGTGACATTCGTGGCGCCGACGATGTTCGCGCCGGAAAGCGTAGCCGCCGAGGTCGCGGCGTTCGTGTTGTACGTCGACCCGGGGGCTTGGCCCTGCGGCGCCACCACGAAGCCGAGGCCCTGCAACGTCGCGACATCCTGCTGTTGCGCCACCACTTGGCCGCTAGAATTCGGCACGAGGATCGTACCGCTCGGCAAGCCGGTGATTTCGCCGCCAACGCCGCTGTTGGCGGGCGCCTGCATGAGAACCGTCACGCTCATTGTCTGTTTCTCCATGTTGCGCTCGAAGAGGAGCGCGGGCTTTTAGTGCTCCTAGTCGTCGTGGGCGACGACAGGGTACAAGTCGCAATGGCAGTACGGGTGCGCCGTCGGGTGCAGATGGCCGCTCGGAAAGCTTTCGTCGAGGCCGATCGGACTTGCGGCCGCGTTTTTCCGACAGATCGGACACGGGTTTGGCCCGAGTCCCCAACCCTTCTTTACCATCACACCTGCGCTTCGCGCCTGCCGGTATCCGTCAAGCGCGCCGGCGCTGTTGGCCGTCGCGATTTCGTTGTCGGCGATCAACTCCGCGCGCTGTTCGCTGAACGCGCCAAGGGCCGCAATGCTGTCTGCGATCTCTCCGCCGCTGAGACCGTCGCCGAGCCCGCTGACGACGGCTTCGAGCACCGCATTGCGTGTCGTGCCGTCGATCTGCGTGACGAGCTCGGCCGCGTGATCGCGTGCCCACTGAACCGCGCGATCGTTTATTTGCTCGAAAAGATCGTTGCTGGCGTCGGCGCCGATCTGGACGTAGGCGGCTTCGCCTGTCTCCCGCGCGACCGCTTCGATTGCATTCGCAAGCTCGGCGATGTCGCTTTCGGTCAGCGAGTCGCCGATATCTTCTGCAATCTGCTCGGCGGCTGCAATTTCCTCAGCGCGCCGGCTGTCGTCTCCTGTTGCCGTCTTCGAGAGGATAGCCCTTGCGCGTTGCGTAGCCCGCTTCGATTGCCGTGCGAACGCCGACGCCCAGGTGTTCCGCGTGGTCGCGATCGCGGTCGCGGCCGCTCGCGGATAGGCAAGCGGAGGCAGGGCGCGCCATCGTTTGGCGAAAGGGTGCGCCAGCGTACTTGCCTACCCCCCTCGGATTCTTGGCGGCGGGCGGCTCCTCGCCGCCGTTCGATTGCGCCGAGGCGCCATTCTGTTGCGCGGGCTCGTTGCTCTGTTGCGCTTGAAGCGCGATTTGTCGGTTCGCCTCGACGGTTTCCGCCACCGGCACCGGGCCGTTCGGAGTGTCCACGGTGAGATCGTCCGCGCCGTCCATCTTTTCGAGCTTCAGCTGGCCGCGGACCTCGTTGCGACTCATCACGCCGTCCTTGACGTAGCCCATCAGGACCGTCATCTGCTTTTGCTGGTCGACATTCGGCTGCGGCAGGAAGTTGAATTCCATGTCGTCGTAGCCGAAGAGCTCCTGGACGATCGGGTCGCCGATTTCGGTCTTGAACCAAGTCAGCAGCGGCAGCAGGCCTTCTTTTTCCGCCGTCTCCTGAGCGGTCTCGGCGGTCGCACGGTTCATCTGTTTGACAAATGGCTGAGGCGAGATCGAGTAGGCGAAGCACACGATACGCGCGAGCCATTCATCGTAATCGGCCTTGAGGCCGTCGCCGTTCGCGTTCTTGATGTCGAACGGCTTCATGCCGGTCGGAACGAAGCGCACCCGTGACTTGAGCTTGACGTTGCCGGCAAGCAGCGTATCGAAGTAGCCTTGGAATTGCGCGATTTGCGGCGCCGTCCAGCCGTCTGGCACCGTCACGATCATTTCCGGCATGGTGCCTTCGCGCCAGAAGTTGGCTTGGTACATGGCGCGGTTGATGCCCTGGCTGACCTCGACGAGTATCTGTTCGGTCGGCGGGTAGCCGTAGATCGGCATTTGCGGGCGCGGCCGCATCGGCGCGTAGATGATTTCCGTTTCGTCGAAATCGACCATCGGCAGACCTTTGATGATCTGCTGATAGGCCGGGCTTGGCGCGTCGGGACGACGTCCGGCATCGTCCACGAGCGGGAAGATCGTCGCGCCGTCGAGCACCTGCAGCGCGTACGGCTTGCCGTCGTTGCGGCGCCACGTGTAGATCGTCGGCGCGTCGATCACGAGCAAGTCGTCAAGCAGGAGCCGGCACCATCGGTCCCAGCGGTTCTTGCCGTCAGGCTTGCGCAACAAGGCGAGCACTTCCTCGCGACGCGCGTTCGTTTGCTCCGGCTTCCCCTTAATCACGACGTTCCAGGGAATGCGCATGAACTCGTCTTTGCGCGTCTCGATGACGGTGCGCAGAAGGCCCCACGTCTGCGTCATCGCGCGCAACAGCTCGAAGAAGCCCGAGCGCGTCGGCGTGTAATCGATGTTGTAGCCGCTCGGGTAATCCCATTCGCGCGGATACGTGATTCCGGGCGGCCCGAACGGCGTAAGCGGTTGCAGCGGCGACCACCAGTTCGCTCCGGTGTCCACATCGGAGATCGTGTTTGGTGGCTGCGGCCGCGGCGCCGAATATTGCGAGGTCGACGCGGCGTTCGCCGGCTGAAGCGATCGGTTGCCGAGTCGCACGCGCGCGACCTCTCCGGACATTGACGAAGAGACGGCGCCCGACACCATCGCCGGTGCCTTGGCGATTCCGAGGCCCCCGTTCTCGGTTATCAAGTCGTCAATCTCGTTGTTCATCGCCGACATTCCGGGTCGCCTGGTCGATGCCACACGTCCACACCGTCAGTGATGCGCGAGCCGCCGACGGGCCTGCCGCAGTTCTTGCACTTCGGCGCCTGCGGCCTCGCTTCCGCGACCGCGTTGCGATAGATCGCCATGATGTCGCCGGCGCTCTCGATTGCCGCTTGCGGTTCCGATTGCACTGGCGACGGCACAAGCGACGTGATCGCCGGCTTGTCGTCTGCGGGCGCTGCGTTCACGACGATTGCGCTGTCACGGTAATAGTCGATCCATCCTTCGGCCGTGGAGTCGATCAAGAGCTCGGTGAGCGCCCAAACAAGCGCGTCCATTCGGTCGGGCGAATAGCCCGCGGTCTTCGGGTCGAAGTCGGACGTGAACGCGCACATCTGATCTTCAAGCACGGCGAACATGCCGACGTGATGCACGATGCCTTTTTCGTACAGCGCGGACGCGGGCTCGGCGCGGATGACCTTGCCACGAGAAGCGTGCACCGCCCGATACGCAATGTTGGGATCGACCACGCGCAACGTGGCCTCGACCATCTCGCCGCCGTTGTTGACCTCCGCGACGATGCGATCGGCGCGCCTCGCCTTGAAGATGGCGATCGCCTGGTTGGCCCAGCCCGGCCGGGTCGCATCGGACGACGACGGCGGATACTGCCCCGAGCCGTCTTCGAGCACGTAAGCGTGACGATCGGCGCCGAGGCCTGCGGCGATGATGCCGGTTTCGTCGGCGTCCTCTCCGCTCGATGCCGCTGGATCAATCGCGACCACGACGCGAGTAAGTTGCGGGACCTGCGCCGGCCGAACCCGCAGCGCCTCGATGCGCCCGCGCGTCCAGAGTGAGCCGGGCACGTCTTCGAGCAATTCGGCGCGGAGCTCTTGGCGGCCGAGACGCGTGCCCTCGTATTTCGCGACCACGCGGGCGATGAACTTCGGCGCGAGGTTGCCGATGTTTTCGTACGTGGTGCCGACGGTCTTGACCGTGCCGGGATCGGCGACGATGTCCTTAAGCGCCTTGATCGGTTTCGGTGTCGTGGTGATGCAGATTTGCGGCTCGTCGCCGATGCGCAATCCGAGTTCGAGGTTGTCCCAGGTGTCTTGCAGATAGCGCCACTTCGCGAGCTCGTCGCACCACGCGGCGCCGTGTTGCGGACCGCGAAGTTCGTCAGGCTCGGTCGCGTTGTAGAGCGAGGCAACGGCGCCGTTCGGCCAGATGAGCCGTTTCAGCGACGGGTTGTAAGTCGGTCGAAACGCCTTCGGGTGCACCTGCAGAATGCCGCTGCCTTCGTCGGCACCGAGACCGTCGCCGACCATGACCTTGCGGGTATCGGCCGCCGTCTCGCCAACGAGCGCCAGGTGTCGGCATCGTCCGCGACCGAGCGGCGACGTACCGCACATGAGGTTGCGCACCCATTCGGCGCCGGAGCGCGTCTTGCCGAAGCCGCGGCCGGCGAGGATGAGCCACACCGACCACTTGCCGTCAGGTGCAAGCTGGTTGCGCCGCGCCCAAAACGACCAGTCGAATTCAAGCTGTTCGAGGTCTTCGTCACTGAGCGTTTGCAGGTGCTGTTGTCGCTCCTGCGGCGGCAGCGATGCCAGCAACTCGGCTCGCGATGCGTTCGGCGATAGAATCGAGCTTTCGATTGACACGTTCGCGAGCACTCGACACCTCGACGGCGCTATCGACACGGCCGCTGTGTTCGACGGACGACTTGTTGGTCATGCCGAGCCAATTGACGGCGAGGAATTGCGCCATCGAAACGCCGGCCGAATTCATCAACTTCGATTGCTTGACCATCTGCAGGCGGAGCCTCGCCTTGCCGACGTTGACGCCGTTCTGCCAGGCCTCGTGATACTCCGGCTCTTTGAGGCGTCGCTTGATCGTGCGCGCGTCGATTGCATCGCCGCCAAGGTTTTCGGATTGGCGAGTAATCATCGCCGCGATCTCGTCTATTGAAGCGCCAGCTTCCGCAAGCAACGCCAATAGTTGAAGATCAACTTCCTTTCGCGGTCTTCCTGCCTCACCTTTACTTGTCGAAGTCTCTGACGTTGCCATGTAGTTGTTCCGGACTTTTCCACTAGACTTCGTATTCTCTCGCGATTACCGGATTTTACTGATACGATCACGACTCAGATCATGGGGAAGACTATGGCACTCGCACTTAACCCGGACGGCGTATCGGTGAAGGGCTGCTCGATCATCTACGGTCCGCGCGGACAGGCCGGCGAATACGCGCCGCTGTCCACGAACCCTTATCGCGGCTGCGGTCACAAGTGCGCCTACTGCTACGTGCCGGGCGTGCTGCACATGGACCGCAAAGACTTCGATCGCGGCGCGGTGCCACGACCCGACTTCCTCGCGCTCTTGCGAAAGGACGCCGCGAAGTATCGTGAGCTCCGCGTCACGGCGCAAGTGATGTTCAGCTTCACCACCGATGTCTACAACCCATTCGACACCACGATCACGCGACGGTGCATCGAGACCTTGATTGAACACGGTCTCGCGTTTTGCGTCCTGACGAAGGGCGGCAGTCGCGCGCTCGCCGATGTAGATCTGTTCCGGCCGTCGCGAGATGCGTTCGCGAGCACGTTGACTTCGCTGGACGACGCGTTCTCCAAGAAGTGGGAGCGCGACGCTGCGTTGCCCGCCGATCGCATCGCTACGTTGCGCCGATTTCACGACCGCGGCATCTTCACATGGGTCTCGCTCGAGCCCACCCTTGATGTCGCGGCGTCAATCTCGATCGTCGAAGCCACGCACGGTTTCGTTGACCTCTTCAAGGTCGGACGCGCGAACTATGTTCCGACGATCACGAACGTTGTCGATTGGGAGGATTACACGCTGCGGATGATCGAAACGTTGCGGCGCGTGGGAGCAAAGCACTACATCAAGAAAGACCTGCAGCGGTATCTTCCGCCCGGTTATCCGAACCCG
>CALEYW010000055.1 GCA_937927945.1 uncultured candidate division WPS-2 bacterium
CTTTTCGGTCGTTGTTCATGGATGGCTCCTCGGAAGGACGTACCACCAGTTTTCGCCAACCGTCAGATCACATCCTGACTTCCACAATTGAGCGGCTTCGGAAGGTCCAGCAGTCTGATCCTCTCCTGCTGCTCCGCCATCGGTATGGCTACTGCATTTACGTTGCTGAGCTCGCCGCGTGTGGAGGTGACGCCAGCAATATCGGTCTCGGGACCTGCCTTCGTGTGCGAATTTCGTCGTTGGCCCGAAGCACTTCGAGTTTTGGAACGTACACGTGCAGTCGCTTCGTTCGCAAGCATCGCTGAAAACGTTCGCGCTATTGCCCGAGCCGACGAGGCGCGAGTTCTTGAGGCTTCTCGAAAGCGCTGAACGTATATTAGTCGAGATCGGCGCCGCTGCGGATGGGCCATGTCGTGAGACGCGATCGCCTCAGCAGCGAACGACGGGCTCTCGCGGCGATTGAGCGGTTACGGTCTGGGAACGGTCACTACCCAAAGCACCGAGGTGTTGCGGTTCGCATAACGGTGACGTCGGTTGCGCGTGAGGCGGGCTTGAGCCGGGCGACGGTCCATCGCCTTGAAGCGGTGCACGAACGGATACGTCAACTTCGCCGCGAGGCTCCGCTCGCCAACCGAAAGGCGGCCGCCGGAAGAGTATCCCCGGCGGATCGCGTCGCGGAGCTGCAGACCCAAGTACAGAATCTTCTCGAGGAGAATCTCGCTTTGACCATTCGGCTGGCCCGCGTCGACCCGTCGTTTTGACGAGTTTCCGATGATTTAGCAAAACGGAGGTCCGTGAAGCCTCGGTAACACGACGAAGCCACGCGCGGTCGGCGGGGGAAAGTGTCCAAAGATCGTGGGAACCATCAACATGCACGACACTCTCCCATGCGGCCAAGTCGGACAAGCTCACAGTTCTCAGCTGCGTAGAATCCCACCTCAGGTTACTTCGATCATCGGATCGCGGATGAGCCTTGCAGCACGATCTGCGCCCACGCCGACGACTGCGTCGTACGGTGCGCGGCGTGTCTTGTCACCCGCCGTGGCCAGCGTGGTTCGGCGCCGCCACTGCGAAGCGCGCGGCGCGCTGGGCATCGGCGATGAGCACGTTGGGCGGCGCCAGGCTGCGGGGTCCGCTGGCAGTCCAGCGTGCCCGGATATTGCGGTTGCGGTCGAGCATCACCTCGGTTTCGCCGCCATCGCCAGCCGAACGAAACAGCGCCAGCGCTTTTTCCACATCAGCCGACACGCCGACGACGTAAGGCGGCTTCGCTTCGCGACTTGACGAATTCCTGATTTCCCTTGGTCCGACCGGGATCACCGTCAGGCCGCCGGCGGCGAGGCGCCGTTTCTCCGCCGCCAGCTGCCGCAACCGCGCATCCGGCACAGGCCGCGAGTAGAGGATCAGCAGCACTGGCCCGTTTTGCAGCGTCTGGCTCAGAGTGTCTTGCGCGCCGTGTATCTCGAAGGCGAAGTCGAGCACCTGGGGCGCCGCCGCACCCGTCACCTCCGGCCCAACGCTTTTGGCGAGGACGCCGGCGGCGTGTGCGCGGATGAACTGGATAACGTTCCAACGATCGGTCGGCGTCAGCCTGGCTTCGAAAGCAGGCATTACACCGCCGAGGCCATGGCCGACCCACCAGTAGAGGTCGCCGACGTTGTGCGCGAAGAGATGCGGCTTGGTCAGGTCGGCCGGCTTGGTCGGCAGGCTGGCGGCGGCCGAACCATTGCCGCGTCCATCGGCGCCGTGACAGACCGCGCAGTTCTGCGCATAGATCGCAGCGCCGCGAACGACCGCCGCGGCATCGTAAGGCACTGGCGACGCGAAGTAGGTAGTCGGATAGGCCGGCTCGATCGCCCGGCGCAGCGGCGGAGCGGCAAAGGCAACGCACGGGATGAGCCCGGCGACGGATGCGCCGAGCAGCCACTTTCGCCTGCCGGCGAGCGCGACGATGACGAGCACAGCGCAGGCGCAAAATCCGACGACGAGGACGGCCGATAGGATCTTGTCGCCCGTTGGCAGCGCGTTCGGATCGATGCGGAACGGCAGTGGCCATACCGGCTCGGTGTGGAGGCCTGGCGGTAGGATGCCAAGCTGGCCGACGATGGCGAGTACGCCAAGACCGATCGCGCTCTCGATCAACGCGTTACGCCGTAGCTGCGGGATCGCTTGCCACGCGCGGGAATCGGCGTCAAGATGCGCCGTTAGCCGCACCCGGTTGATCGCGGCAACGGACAGCATGGCCACGAACAGCGCGATCTTGAGCAGGAGCAGCTGGCCATAGGGAGTGCCGAGAAGTGCGGGGACGTTGCCGGAAAGATACAAGGTGTTGACGACGCCGGAGGCCAGCAAGACCCCGACGCTGGTGACGGCTATCGCTGAGAAGCGCCGCGTCGCGGTGCGCGCGATCCCGACGGCGCCCTGATCGCCAACGTACTGCACCGCCGTCATCATCAGTGCGAAGGGCACCAGCCCGCCGAGCCAGATGCCCACCGCGAGTAGGTGTAGAAGATCGGCGGCGAGGTGGATGTTGCCATTGATACCTTCGTCTGCCGCGCCGTGTCCGGCCCAAGCAAGGGTTACCAGGAGAAGCGCACTGAGCCCGAATGCCGCCCAGCCGATCGCTGCGGACCAGTGCGCGCGCCGTTTCCAGGCGATGAGGCAGGCGCCAAGCAACAAGGCGAGCGCCAACCGCACCAACCAGTCTTTTCCGACCCGCGTCTCTGTCAGCACAATCGCGATCGTCGAGGACTTCAACTCGCCGAGCGGTTCGCCGCTCATGTGCGCGGCGACGCCGGCGAGCCAAGCGGCTCCTGAAACCAGCGCGAGCGCCAGGCTCGCCCAGGCGAGGACGCTCACCCGTCGGCGTCGTCCGAATCCGTCGCCAAACTCGGCGTCGTTTGCACGCAGTGTCCTGCCTGCAACGAGGCACTCGAACGCGAAGACACCAGTCAGCGACACGCACGCGGCAAAGTGCAGCGTGCGCGCGACGACAATGAACGCGTCCGCCGCGTTCACCGGCCGCCGACGTCGAAGGTGAAGTGCCCGTCGGTGGTGTGCGTGTCGACCGAGACGACATGCCACTGCACCGTGTACGTGCCCCGCGGCAACTTCTTCAGACCGACTTGCAGCTCTGCCGGCTGGCCCGGCGGCACCTGTGCATTGCCGAGATCCACCCGCTGGCCCGCCTTGTCGCTCACCGTCACGGTGCTGAACGCCAGCTCGAGGTCCTGAGTGAACCACAAGGTGACGACCGACGGCGTAGCCGGTACCGTGCTTCCGACGGCTGGGCTCGCATGATCGAGAAAAGCATGTGCCCACGCGGGTGGGGCCGCAAAAGCCAGCGACGCACCCACCGCAAGCGCTGCCAAAATTTTCTTCATGATCTTCATTTCAGGATCGGCTTACCGATGCTGTGCGGGAACAGATCGTCGAGGTAGAAATGCAGCTGGACGACGGCGCCCAAGCTGTGCCCCGTCGCGCCGTTCGCCGGAATGATCGCCTCCGCGCCGATCTGGTAATACTGCCCGGACCAGATGACGCCCGGCTGGATCGTCCCGGTCGTCCGGAGGCCCGCGTTGCGGTTGACGGGCGTCGAGAACGCCACCTCGACCAAGGGGATCATCTGGCTGAAGGGGTGGCGCAGGCCCACATCCTTCACGCAGCACTCGAGATACGGAAGACTGTACTCGAAGGCGAAGCCGTAATTGAAGTTGTTCGGGTTGGGCATGCCGGCGCTCTCTGTTTGTGTCGGGAAGTCAAAGCTCAGGTTGCCGGTCACCGCGAGCGGGCGAAGAAATTTGAGCGACGCCGGCAGTTCGCCGAACCCTTTGCCGAAGGCGACCTTGGGCGTGAGGGTCGTGAAATTTCGGAGGCCGCCCGCCCAGCTCACATTGAGCGCCACGAGTCCGATCGATTCGCGAGGAGCGTTGACGAAGAGCTGGTATTGGAGCCCGCTATCGAGCCCTCCCCAACGGGTCGTCGCTGGCGCGTCTTCCGGGTGCAACTGTGCCCATTGCGTGTGCAGCGTGAAGTCGAGATTGGGCGTGATGCGCTTGGAGAGATCTGTCCCGATGTCGGTCTCCCGTGAGCCGTCGGGCGCCGTTGGGTTGAACGTGATCGTCGGCAGCGACCCCTCGTCGGCGACGAAGGGATCGTCCGTCAGAATGGTTGCGGGGAAAAAACGCTGACCGGCAAAGCCGTGTGCCTGCGCGGCGGTGTTCATGGCGAAAGTCATGGCAACCGCGAGTACACCCGCGCGCCATGGGATTCGATTCGTCGTTTTGTAAGGGCGGCGATCAAGATGAGAGCGGGCGACGATTCCAAGCGACGCACGCTGAACGTTCGAGGTCATTGAGTTCCTCCAGAATCGGCCGTGCAGAAAATGCCGCACGCCAATGCCGAAGGCGCGTGCGGCGGACTAGCCGATCAGGGGAGGAGGTCGCTTGAAGCGATGCACTCCGGCGCAGACCGCAAGGCTCCGAGCGGCGTCGACTTGTAGGGGCAGGCGTCGCGGCGAGGCGCCGGACGACTGCAGCCGCTGCGCGTATGCATAAAGCATCGTCTGAGCGCAGCGCTCGACGACGCGGCAGAACAGCGTGATCGTGACGGCGACCAGCAGTGCCATCAAAACCTCGACGCCGCAGCCCAATGCATCCGGCGCGTTACTTTCGAGGAGCTCGATCATCACGAAACCGACGATTTGCAGCGATGCCACGATGAACCAAAGCCGCGGAAAAGGCGGCAACGCGTGCATGCGGCCCAAGGCTTGCGAAGTGATCGCGCGGCGTACGATCAGCAAGCAACGCAGGAGCGCCGACGCCAAGACGACCTCGAGCATCGGCCTAAAGTAGCCGTGATGCCCGTCGGCGAGACTACGTCCCTCGAGGGCGTACGCGACCGCATGCCCGAGCAGCGTTCCGCACGCAGCAACGCCGGCAACCCAAGCGATCTGGAGCCCCCTGGCCATACCTGGGTTGCGATTCGGCGTTATGGTATTCAGCCCTCGGCGCCACGTCGCCCCAATCGGCGCGTCCAATCGCCGAACCGCCATCCGCCCGATTTGCGCGCTCCCGGATTCGCTGCGATAGAACCTGCCGGCGGCCACGATTGAACCGGAATCCACGGCGCTCCGCGCGGCGCTGCCGTTCTATCATAAACTGCGACACTTCACCAGACATAATCCTTGTAATGGTCGGCGTCGCAGAGCGTGCGGTGTGATGGACCTTCCGGCTCTTGGCGAAGCGCCACTCGATCAGCATGTCGCCGGTGACGACGATCCGTTTGCGAGCACCCATCGCGGGCTCCCCTTCCACTGCGGCCCGATACAGACGAGTAAAGTGTGTCTCGTTCTTCCAAGCAAGAGGCAAGCGGCGCCAAAGTGACGCCGAGCGACGGATGGCTTATCTTCTTCGGCATCGTCAGCACGCAGTCGGCGACCAAACGCCTCGTGGTTGCTCACTACTGGCGCTCGTTGCGGAGGGCTCGGCGCAAGACAACACTGCGAAGACCGCCGCCCCTGCGGACGGCACCCTCGTCCTTCTGCAACCTGAACACGACGTTGCCGAAAGCTATCGTTCTTACGGAACGCCGGCGGCAGTGCTCATCGGGCGCGACTCCAGGATCGGCAGTGGCTTAGCTCAAGGCGCCGAGCAGATTCGGGCGCTGGTCGCATATGCTTTGGATGCCGCTCGAAGCGGAGCGCGAGCCCAGTTGACGCCGAGCGATCTGCCGATCACCATCGGTACGGTCGCGCCTTCGCTTGCGTTCCAGGATCTCGACGGAAACGCCGTCGCACTCTCGGACTTTCGAGGAAACCGCACGCTGCTGATCTTTTGGAATCCGCAATGCAGCTTCTGCGAGCAGATGCTTCCTGACCTCAAAGCATGGGAGGACGAGTCGGTGCCGCAAGCGCCGGCGTTGCTGGTCATCTCACGTGGAAGCAAGGAAGAAAATCGCGCGATGCAATTACGGTCGCCCATCGTCTTGGACAACGACCACCGAGCGGCATCAGCCTTTGGAACAGCCGGTACGCCGATGGGAGTCCTTTGGACGCCGATGGTGTCGTCGCATCCGAAGCAGCGGCCGGCCGCAGTGCAGTCTTGCTTTTAGCGCAGACGACCCTCGAAGCAGACCGATCTCCCGTCGCTCTAGCGATCTGAGCACCGGATGACTCGGGAGCCATCCGTCAGGGAACGCAAGCATCTCCGGCCCCGCGCAAGTGTAGTCGCGGCCGTGCGTGGTTTGCGACCAGCGCCGCTTCGGTGCGGTGTCGCAAGCCCAGTATGGCGAGGACCGCGGATACGACGTTGCGGACGGTGCCTTCGCTGAGATACAGGCTCTCCGCAATCTGGCGATTCGTCATTCCGGTGCCGAGCAGCTCGAAGATCTCGCGTTCGCGGGGCGAGAGGCGAGCCACGTCCGCGTCGAGTGACTGACGCGAGCCGCTGTTCTTGACCGCCAGCGACTGCACGAGCCCCGGGCTGAACGGCGAATAGCCTTTGTGAACAAGGCGGATCACGTCCGCGACGTCCTCCACCGGCGTTCCCTTGAGGATGTAGCCGACTGCTCCGGCTTCGATCGCGGCGTTGAGGAGCTCGACGTCCTCGAACGTCGTCAGCACCAGGGACTTGACGGCGACGCCGCGCTCGCGCAGCGCTGCGATCGCCGCCAACCCGTCCATGACGGGCATCCGGACGTCCATCAACACGACGTCCGGACGCATGTGCTGCACCCGCGCGACCGCCTCGCGTCCGTCTCGGGCCTCGCCGACGACCTCTATGCCGTTCTGCGTCGCGAGGACCGTGCGCAGACCGACCCGGAACATCTCCTGGTCGTCGACGATCACGATCCTGATCATGCAGACGCGCCCGCTGCTGCGATCGGCAGGCGCATGCGCACCGTGCTGCCGGTCCCCGGCGCGCTGCGGATCTCCAAAGAGCCGCCGACGGCCGCCGCGCGCGAGCGCATTCCGCGAAGGCCGTGTCCGCTGACGTTGAGGTCCGGGACGAAGCCGCAGCCGTCGTCTTCGACCGCGATGATGACGGCTGCCGGATCGGCGCTCGCTTCGACACGAATCGAGCGCGCGCCGCCGTGACGCGTCGCGTTGGTCAGAGCCTCACGCACCACGTTCACGACGTGCGTCGTGGTCGACGCCGAGAACGATGGCAAAGACGTGGACTCGAGACGCAGCGCGATGCCGCTGCCATCCCCGAAGTTGCGGCAGATGCGTGCGATCGCGACGTCGAGCGGGTCACGTTCGAGCGGATCGGCACTGATCGCTCGAACGGAGCGGCGCACGTCGGCCAGGACCCGTAAACAACCGGCGTGTGCCCGTGAGAGATAGGCCGACGCGGGATGCGACCCGAGCACGTGTGCCGCCGTCTCCAACTGCATCGTGAGAACGGTCAGCTCGTGCCCTATGGCGTCATGAATGTCCAGAGCGATGCGCTCGCGTTCACGCAGCGCCGCCAGTTCGCCGACGCGTTCGACATGACGGCGCAACTCCTCGTGCGCTTCCGCAAGGGCGCGGTATGCGCGACGGGCGGCGTTTGCGTAGGAGACGATGGCTTGCACGAAGACGAGCGCGACGACGGAGAAACCGCCCACGAACACCCACGCCCGCGAATGCCCCTCCCCGTGCGTCGCCCGCACCAGCGCGATCGCCAAGACCGCCGCGTCGACGAGCACGAGAACCACCACTCGCCGAGCCGCACGGCGCTGCCGACCCGGAACGACGAGCCGACGACGAGCAGGGCCATCGCGCCGGCGGAGGCATGCACTGCAGCCAGAGCGACCAGCACCCCGACGTCCACGACGGCGAACGCGACGGCCCCGCCGCCGGCGCACCGGCGCGCGACGAAACCGAGCGCGAAGAACAACGCGATCAAGAGGAACGTCGCGACATGCTCAAACGCGGTGCGGTCGCCGAAGTCCCCGGCGATCCCGGCCGCCTCGGCGACCAGGAAGACGATCGTGTCAATGACGAGGGGAAGGCGCCGGGAGTACGCGTCCTCAGGGCCGCCACGGAGTTCAGTGCACATCGGTTTGCAGGATCTTATCGCACTGCGGCGCCATCTTCCGCTCGCTCCGGGATCGAGATGACAATCGTCATGAGGGATCTGCGGCCAACGTACCGCTCAGCTGCCCAAGAAAGGGGTCGCATCTCGTCCGCACCCGCGTCGCCTAACCGACATCGCCGTCGAGTTCGAGCGCGAGCACGGGCGCGAAGCATTCGCCAGCCGCGAAATCGCGCTTGGCGTCATTCCGGTTCGTCCAGAAACGCCCTAGGCTCGGTGAAATCACATGCGAACACACGTCGCGCACTTGCGGCATTTCAGGTGAGGGTACAGCCGCCGGTGAGATAGTCGTCGCCCAGGACGATGCGCAGACGCGTGCCGGCCGGGACGACCGCTTGACCTCCTGAATGCACGAAGTTGTAGATGCCGACGACGCCCGAGGCGAGGTGGAAGCCGCTGCCTTTCGCCAGGCCCAGCGCGCCGAGAAAAGACGGCGCGTTGTGCGATTTGCCGTTGAAGACGGCCGGCGCGCCTTTGTCCGGGACGATCATTGCCGAGAGATGCGTTCCATCGGCGAGGCGCAGAAACCGCGTTTCGACGCCTATTTGCCCGGGCTTCCCGCCGCGTCCCGCCCCGCGCACGAAGTCGACCACGCCGAGGCCCTCAGCGCCCTGCTGCCCGTCGCTCGGCGTGGCCGTGAAGTGGAAGACCTGACCGTTGCGGGCGGTCTTGGAGTCCAGGTTGGCCGCTAACGAGGCGTCGACGACGCGACATGCCGCGATCGCGGGGGCTACGGGGGACGGCGACGCAGCGGGCTCGTCCGCCATGGCGGCGCGCAACGGCATCGCAGCGAGCACGGCGAGAGCGCCCAGTCCGATACGTGAACGGTAGAAGGCTTGCATGCGGCGGATCGTACGCCGCGGACTCGGCCGCGCGCCCCCAGCCCCCATCACGCACGTGCTGACAATTGTCATGTCGCTGCAGCGAGCGGCGTGCGTTCCGTCACCGCGAACGCAATGCGATTGGCTCCCGCGAAGATAGGACTCGCGTGCGCTGCAACTCCAGCGCTTCGTCGAATCTCCGGCGGCGCCGGCTTGTTGAAGGAGATCGGAACGAGCGAGGGAAGGGTTGCCGCTCTGAACAGGGGTGGGCGTTGCCGTGGTGTCGCTTTCGTATGCGCTCTTAAATGCCGCCGGCCAGCCCGCCACGCTGAAGTTCGGCGCGACCGGCGTTTCCTATACGTTGCGCATCACGAATACGGGGACACGGCCGCTCGAGATCGTCGCCGGTGCGCCTTGCGATGAGCGGCGAGCTGCGGCTGGGAGCGACGGCGCGACGCGCTGGTATCTTCCGGTGCCGTTCGCGATCCCGGAATCGACGGTCGAAAAGCTCGCGTTCTCCGCCGCCGCCTGGACGGCGAACGCCTACCGGTTCCGCGGCCGGACCGAATGGGGCTTCACGCCGGCCGGCAACGAGACGCTGCCGCCGAGCGGCACGATCGACTTCACCGTGAACGGCCTCGTCGTTCCGGCGCAGCCGCAGCTCCCCGCCCTCAACCTCACCGCGACGTGGTACGCGGGTTTTCCCGCCGTCAGTTCGGAGGTCTCGTTCAGCGTGCCGATAGCACCCGACGCATCGACCAACTCCTTCACCGCATCGATCGAAAGCCCGACCAACGTCGTGTACGTGTCGAGCCCCGGCGAGGCGTACGCGAACACCGTGATGGTGGCACTGCAGAACGGGCCGACGCCGCTTCCGCCCGGCTCGAACAGCGCCGTAACGATCGAGCTGCCGATCACGGCCGTCCAGGCGTCGAACACGGGCGCCATCACGACTGCCGCCCACGCGGGTCCCAGCCAAATCATGTGCGCGATCGACTCCGCGCAGGGCACGCAGTGGATGATCGACCCCGCGGTGCCGGTCACGCCCGGAAACGTTGCCTGGCAATTGACGCCGAAGAGCAATCCCGCGCTCCCGGCAGGCGGTACGCTTCTCGTCTCGCTCGATGGGATCGTCTCGCCGCTCCCATCCGGCGCGACCACCGTGCGGGTGGAGTCGGCGAACTTCCCCGGTTTCACCGACACGGTGACCGACTGCACGGCAGTGCTCGAGCAACTCCCGCCGGCCAGCTTCTCCCGCGCCGCGGTCAAGGGCACTCAACCCGTGGCATACGACACGCCGTTGATCATCGAGTGGACGTCCGCGTGCTCGACGTCGATTTCGCTCGCGTACGACGACGGCATCTCGAGCTACACGCTCACCACGGCCGAAGACGGCCTCCCGCTCTCGGGTTCGAAAACGCTGAAGAACACGACTGTCGACGCGAAAATCGTGCTGACCGCGTCCAACGTGCTCAACGGGGCGACGCCGGAGACGGTCTCGGTACATGTGACCGGTGTGCCGTCCCCGTCGCTGTCGGTCGGCATCGTCGCGCCGGCGGCCTGGGATTTCTCGGCCGGCCCCGCCGCCATGACGTACTCGATCGCCTCCGCGCCGGTCCGCCTCCTCACCGCGCTCATCGTGACGACGCCCTCGGGACAGCCGGAATCGCTGATGGGAAAGACGTCGTATTCGGTAAGCCAAGCGTCCGCGACGCCACTGGCGTTCACCGCGGAGTTCGGCACCGGTGTCGGCCGCGCGCCGGCGACGATCCTCGTCGTGTCGCCCACCGTCGAGTCGCTGGCGTCGTTCGTCATCGGGACGAAGTGGCGATGGAACACCAAGTGGCCATGGAAGTCGAAGGTCCCCGGGCCCGTCGAGATCTTCACCTTCACGAACGGGAGCAACGTGCACGTGACGACACCGATCGTGCCGTCCGAATGCGCGTACACCGTCGGCAACAACACGATCGTGATCTATCCGGGACCCGGAAGAGACATCTTTGGGAACCCGATCAACACGGCCGTCCCCTGGCACACGCTGCAGTGGAGGCCCCCCGTGATGTTCATGGTGGAGACCGGCGACACGCTACATCAGGTCCACTAGATGGCGTTGACGATCGAGGAGGTCGAGCTGCGGTATCTGCAGCCTGCGAGCTCGCTCGCGCTGAGCGGGGCCGCGCTGCAGCTGCCGCGACTCGCCACGGTGCTGGAGACGTACTTCGGCGCGGACTCGCTGGCGCTCACGAACGTCACGCCGAGCAGTTCGGCGCTCACGCTGGTAGCAACGACGGTGCTGCCGGCGGCCGGTGGAGGAGCCGGCGCGACGTTGCCGGTGACGGTCACGTTCGTCCCGGACAGCGCCGGTGCCACGCTCGCCGCACTCGATATCGCCGTCGGACCCGCGTCATCGCTCAGCACGCTCGTTTGGACGTTGCCTCCCACGCTGATCACGCAACTCACCGCGACGGCGCTGACGCTGCGGCTGCGCGGCGGCACGACCGGCAGCGAGCTCGTCGCCCTCGCCGTTCCGCTGCTGGGGCCGACTCCGCTCCGGTTGCTGCTCGACGCGACGACGCTGTACTGCCCGAGCGTCGCCGGTGACCGACACGAGCTGACCTCCTTCAACGGCGCCGCGGCGTTCGCGAACCTGCTGCCCTCGTTCGGAGCCGCGGCAGGCTGGAGCGTCGAAGCGCAGGCGAACTTCGATCCACGCCCGCCGCTCTCGCTGGGGGCGGTGATGGGCGACCTGGCTCAGCGTTTCGGCGTCACGCTGCCGTGGACGCAGTCCGCGCTCGCGCTCAACACGTTGACCTTCTCGTGCGGCAGCACGCAAAAGATCACATTCGGATTCGGCAGCGTCCTCACGCTCGGCGATGCCAGCCGGCTCGACGCGACGCTTACGCTCACCGCCAACGCGCGCAGCGGGTTCGCGAGCGCACTCGCCGGCACGGTGACGATCGACGGCACGACGTTTGCGCTCGACGCGGCGCAAGGACAGTCGGTCGATCTGTCGTTGGCCAGCGCGGCCGGCGTGACGCTCTCGACCGTCGCCGGCTGGTGCGGAATCGCGCTCTCGCCGAACGTCGGGCCGGCAGTCCACACCGTGCGGTTGCGCCACGATCTCGCCGGCAAGAGGAACGGATTCTTCGCCGCATCGGATCGCATCACGGCGACCGGCGCGAACGACGGCACGCACACGCTCGTCACGATCGGTGTCCATCTCGGCCTGACGTTCGCGTATTCGGGCCTGACGTTTCCGGGGTTGTCGGGTGAGCTCGACTTCGGCGTCACCGGCGTCGAACTGATCGTTGCAAACACCGACCTCGACGCCGTGGCCCTAACGGCGCTCGGCACGCTGCTGCCGCCGGGAACCACGTTCGCCGCGAGCGCACCGGTGCATCAAGGGCGCACGCTCTCGGCGTCGCTGCTGCTCGGCAAAGACACGAGGACGCTCTCTATCGGCGTCGGCGGCGGCTCGACGGGATCGGCGACGGCGTCGGTGCGTGTGGAGAAGCAGATCGGCCCGGTGCACGTCGGCCGCCTCGGAATCGGCTATTCCGACGGCACGGTGACCCTCACCATCGACGGCGGCTTCAACCTCTCAGGGCTCGACCTCGACTTCGAGGGGTTGCAGCTGCACGGCACTTTCACCGCCGGAATCACCGGCTTCGACCTCAACGGCCTCGCGCTCTCGTTCCAACGCACGGCGTTCACCATCGCGGGCGAGTTCCTCGAAGCGCACGATCCGGCGTACGACGGCGGCCGCGCGTTCTCGGGCGCCGCGGTGCTCGCGGCCGAGACGCTCACCGTCGCGGCGGCTGGCGGCTGGGGCACGATCCGCGGCGCGCCGTCGCTGTTCGTGTACGGTCAGTTCGACAAGCCGCTCGGCGGACCGCCGTTCTTCTTCGTCCGCGGCGTCAGCGCGGCGTTCGGGTTGAACCGCTCGCTGATCGTTCCGCCGGTCACGGGGCTGACGACGTTCCCGCTCGTGCAAGCCGCGATGGCCGACGCGAACAATCCGAATCCGTTGGCGGGCAAATCGCCGGTCCAAGTGCTGACCTCGCTCGAGAGCTCGATTCAGCCCGCCTACGGAGAGAAATGGGCCGCCGCGGGGGTTCGCTTCACGTCGTTCGGCGTGATCGAAGGCTTCGCGCTGGTGGTGGTCCGGTTCGGCAAGAGCATCACGTTCCAGTTGCTCGGCGTCGGCGCGACGTCGCTCCCGAAGGGCGCGCCGAAACCGCTCGCCTACGCCGAGATTCCGGTCGAGATCACCGTCGATCCGAGCGCCGGGAGCGTCGTCGCGCTCGCCCGTCTCGCGCCGAGCTCGTTCGTGCTCGACCCGGCCTGCCACTTGCGAGGCGGCTTCGCGTTCGCCGCATGGTTCAAGGACGATCCGTCGACCGGCGCGACGGCGGGCGACTTCGTCTACTCGATCGGCGGATACCATCCGGCGTTCAAGGCCCCCACGCACTATCCGAGCGTGCCGAGGCTGAGCGCGATGTGGCAAAGCGGCCATCTGACGATCGACGGCACCTACTATTTCGCGGTCACGCCGTCGGCGCTCATGGCCGGCGGCAGCCTGCAGGCAGTGTGGGAGAGGGGCTCGCTGCGCGCGTGGTTCAATGCCGATGCGGACTTCCTGATCTCGTGGCGTCCGTTCGCCTACGACGCGCACGTCGGCATCAACGTAGGCGCGTCGTTCACCATCGACCTGCTGTTCACGTCTGTCGACATCACGATCCACGTCGGCGTCGACATGCACTTCTGGGGCCCGCCGTTCCAGGGCGAGGCACGGATCGACCTCGACATCATCTCGTTCACGATCAGCTTCGGCGCTTCGGGGACGACGGCCGAACAGCAGCCGATCTCGTGGAGCGAGTTCAAGGCCGGGTTTTTTCCGCCGCGCTCCGACGACGCGCCGCCGCCCGCGCTCCATGCGCTGCGTGGCGGCGCCGATGCCCAGTTCGCCGCCGCGACGCCGGCGCCGATTCCGACCGTCGACGTGTCGCTGTGCCGCGCGCGCGTGTCGAAGGGCCTGCTGAGCACGCTGACGCCGGTCGCCGGCGACACGTCGTCGCCCGATTGGGTCGTGAACGGCGCCGTCTTCGAGCTCACCACCGAATCGGCGATCCCCGCGACCGCTGCATTTCTCGTGACCGGCGACGTCCCCGTGTCGACGCCGATCCCGGTAAGCTGGAGCACCGGCACGTTCGGCGTCGGGCCGGTCGGCGTACCGAACGGGATGCTGTTCTCCGAGCACACGATCTCGCTGCGCGGTATCGACCCCGCCCCGCGCGATCCGACGCCGTCGCTCGTCGTCACGCCGGTGATCGGTGCGGTACCGGCCAGCGCGTGGTCGGTCGCGCTGGCGCAGCGGCCGTCGACCGCGACGATCAACGGGAGCCCCGCGACGATCGCGAACACACTGCTGGGATTCCGCATCGCGCCCAAGAGCGGGCCGAGCGACGTGGGACTGCCGCAGCCGCTCCCGATCGCGCGGCTGGAGTTCGAGAACGACCCGCACCCGCTGCACTGGGCGTGGACCGCGCCGGCAGTTCCAGCGTCGACGACGCACCCGCAGGCGCAGGCGACGGCGCGCGTGACGGCGACCCTCGAACATCCCGCCGTCGTCAGGCGCCGCGAAGCGATCATCGCCGCCGCACGTGCCGCGGGTCTGAGCGTCACGGCCGGCGCGCAGCTCACGCGCATGGCGCAGACCTTCACCAACGCCGCACCGCCGCTGCTTCGCGCGCTCGGAGAGCTGTAATGTCGACATCGGACCCGAGCGTCCAGTTCTACGCCTTTGACATCCCGGCGCTGCAGGCGGGAAGCTACGACCTCGCCGTCACGCATCACGCCAAGAACCTTTCGCCGCAAGGCCACCAGTTCGACGAGGCCTATGTCTTCGCGCGGAAGATTGCCGTGCGCGGCGACCGCTTCGCGCTCGATCCGGCGCATCTCGGCGCGGTCTTTCCGCCGTCGGGCCGCGGCGAGTTCGGGCAGTGTCTGCCGCACGTCACGCTCCTGCGCCCCACGCTGCCGTGGGAACGGGAGATCGCGCAAGACACGCTCGGGACGCCGTGGCTCGCGGTGCTGCTGTTCGACAGCCAGACGCATCCGGCGCCGAAGATCCAGGCGGCGACCGTCGCCGACCTCTCACGAACGTTGACCGGATCGAAGCTTCCCGCGACGACCGCGTCGTACGGCGATGCCGAGCCGTCGTTCGCGCCGGAATACGGTGAGTCGTTGAGCGACCCGGTACGCGTGATCGACGTCGACCGTGCCGCGTTCGCCCAGCTCGCGCCGCGCGCCGCCGATCTGCCGTGGCTCGCGCACGCGCGGCAGCTTATCGAGGCCAACGCCGCCACCGACCCATTGGACGATCCCGGCCACGTCGCGCTGGTCGTCGGCAACCGGCTGGTCGAGAGCGATCCGACGGGGCAGCGGACGTACACCGCGCATCTCGTCTCGCTCGAAGGGCTCCGCGCTTTTCTGCCGAGCGCAGACGATGCGTTGCGGCCCGCGCTCGCGCAGTATACCGCCGTGCGACTGGTCACCCTCACGGCGTGGACGTTCGTATCGGTCGATCCGGCCGAAACGTTCGCCGGCTATTTCGACGCCGCCGGGTTCACGAGCGGGCCGCTCACCCTTGCGGCCGCCGCGCCGGCGCAACCATCCCCGACGACGGCGGGCGACGCGTTCGCGCAAGGCTACGTGGCGGTCGATCACCACACGCGGTTGGGAGAACGAACCGCTTCGTGGTATCGCGGGCCGTTCGTGCCGTACGCGGTCGCCGAGCCGCAACCGGGCGCGTCGGGAGCTCCGGAAGCCGCGTCGAATCCCGACGCGCTGCTGCGCTACGACGACGCCGACACGGGGATGTTCGATGCGAGCTACGCCGCCGCGTGGCAGCTCGGCCGGCTGCTGGCGCTGCGCGACACTGCGTACTCGCAAGCGCTCTACGGATGGAAACGCCAAGCGGCCGACGCCGCCGCGATCTCCGCGCTGCACGCCGCGGCGACCGCTTCGCTGGAGATCGACCCGCACGCTGACCCGCAGGAGATCATCGCCTCGCTGATCGCCCAACTGTACGACCCCGCCACGCTGGGAGCGCATCCGCAATGAAACGTCTGCGCGCGCGGACGCACGCGGTGCACGCACTGCAAGCGCATCGCCTCGCCAATGCGGCGGCGACGCGGCCGCCGCTCCCGCCGGCGGTCGTCGCCGCGCTCTCGGCGTGGTGGCTGCTGAACGACGTCCCGCTCCCCGCGCTCGTGCCGGACCCGCAGCTGCTGCCGCCAGAGTCGATGCGGTTCTTCGTCCTCGACCGCTTGTGGCAGCGCAGCTTTGCCGCCGGCGCATTCAGCGTCGGGCGCAGCTCGAGCGATCAGCTCGCGGTCGACGCGCAAGCCTTGGTCGCCGCGCTCCCGGCGATCGCGGGTGCCGCGTCTCCGGTGGTCTCGGGACTGCTGCTGCGGTCCGGCGTGGTGAAGGGATGGCCGACGATGCGGATCGCCGCGACGGCGGCGGACGGCAGCGCGCTCGCGATCGCGCGGCGCGCGGCACTGACCGACACGTTGCTGCTCGTACTCTTCGCGGGAACGGGCTCCGTCGCGACGGTCGTCTTCTCGGAGCCCCCCGAGTCGGTGCACTTCGGCGTCGACAGCGCCGAAGACACCGGCGCGCCGACCGGAACGAAGACGTTGCGCGCGATCACCGGGTCGAGGGCGGGCAGCCCGCTCGCGGCCACGGTGCCGGTACCGCTGCGCTCGGGCACCGTCATCGACGTCGCCGCGCTCGCGGCGTCGATGACCGCGCCGCTGAACGCGGCCGGCGCGAACGACGACGCCGGCGGCTCGCCGCGGCCGTTCACCGCGCGCGAGTTCGCGGTCGAGATGATCAAAGGCGTGCAGAGCGTGACGGTGTCGAACGCGGCGCCCGCTGGCGGCCGATAACGATGCAGACGGGGAACGCGGAGCACGCGCTGGTCGTACCGGTCGACCTCAAGGGTCTGCTGGTCGGCGAGTTCGACGTCGGCGGAGTCGGCGAATACGGCACGAGCCACTTCGCCAGGCTGCGCCCGCACTTCGAGAACATGCCGCACATCGACGCCGACGGAAACGTAACCGGCATCAACAAGCCGCCGCTCTCGCAGTACCTCCTCGCTCCCGACTTCCAGCAAGCGAGCGAATCCGATGCGCTGAATAGCGGGATGCATCTGCACTGGGCGCTTCCCGATGCGCTCACGCACGGCACGGCAGGCAACGCCGGACCGCTCACGTTCCCGCACGCGCCCGATCGTTGGGTGGTGGTGCGAACCATCGCGACGACGAACGACGGCATCGTCTCGATCGCTCGGCGCGGCTGGGTGCTCGAGAGCAACGCCCTGAGCGATCCGAGCGCCATGAATACGTCGCGCGATCGGAGCTTCAACCGGTCGCCGACGGTCGTCCCGTACGTGCCGAATCCGGACGGCAGTGAGAACCCCGCGCCGTTCCGCGCGATGGGAACTGCCGCCCCGCTCGAGGACTACACGCCGGTGTCCGGCGGGAAGTACCAAACGCCTCATACGGCACTCGGGTACGGCGCCGTCGCCTTCGCGGCCACGTACGCCTTTTCGCAGAACGTGTTCGGCTTCTGGGATCCGTGTACCGACCTCGCTCCGCTCGTGCAAGGGCAGGCGCGCACGCTCTCGTATGTGGTACTCGGCTGGTACGCCGCCGCTGCGACCGATCCGATCGCCGCGCTGGCGGCGAGCAGAAGCGACGTCGCAGCGTTCGTCGCGGCGCTCGAGAGCGAGCTGAAGTGGACGTGCGCGCTGGCCGGCGGGCCCGTGCCCGCGGCATCAGTATACCTCGGCGTGCTCGGCAGCGTGCCGGGCGACCTCACGCAGCGGTACGTCGCCGAACGGACGGAGACCGCGCGCGCGGCAGTCGGGAACACGACAGCGGAAGCGTTCGCGGCGCTCCTCGCGCGCACCACGCCGGTCGGCGCGCAGCACGCGAACGCCGAGCGCATCCTCAACCTCGTACAGGTCGGCGAGTTCCAACGGCTCGCCGACCGCAGCACGCTGCTCGGCAGCGACGAGGCGCTGCATCGCGCGCAGTACGCGGGGCTGCCGGGCGGAACGGCGTGGACCGTGCGCCGTACGGCCGCGAGCGACGGCAGTCCGGCGATCTCGCGCGACGCCCTCGTCGGGATTGCAAACACGTCGATCGAGAGCTTACCGCCGGGCGCGGGCACGTCATTGACGGCGCTGAACGCAGCGCAGCGCGAGCTCGACACCGCACGGTTCGCCTACGAGCACGCCTGCAATCAGCTCTTCGCGGACTGGGTCAAGTACATCATGGTGGCTCACCCAGGGAACACGCACGTGCGCCCGGGGCTCACCGAGGCGATCGCCGACGGATTCCTGCGATCCGGGCTGACCGCGCTCGCGACGCAGCAGGCGACGATCGCGCAGCTCGACACACACATACAGTCCGCGCGCCACGCGCTCGCGGTGTCGATCGGCCCCGCGTTCGAGCCGGTGGCGCAAGCCGCGCCGCGCTTCTTCACCCCGCACGACCCGGTGATCGTGCTGGCCGGTTCGGCAGTCGACGCCGATCCGCGCTACGGCGGCGACGGGCGCTTCGCGCACGGTCTGCTGCACTGCCGGCGCGACGACGCACTCTTGCAGAGCATGACGGTCGCCGGCACCGGAACGCTCGACGCCGCTCACCTCACCGTCGGCCTGACGCCCAACGCCGCGGTTCCACTGCTCGCGGCGGCGGTCGCCGACGCGACGCTCGGCGACGCCGGACTCGCACCCTGGCTCGCCGCCCGGCTCGGCGCGAGCGCGGCGCAGCAGCCGGCGATCGCCGCGGCGATCGCTGCGGCGCAAACGGGATCGCCGCAGCCTGGGGCGCCGGCCGTGACGTTCGAGGGCACGCGCCCCTCACCGGTGGGCGTCGAGCAGTGGTCGCAGCCGTATCTTCCGCTGTTCCTGCAGTGGGAAGCGATCGTGAGTCCAGTCTTCCCGCTGCAGGATGCGCAGGGCAACGCGATACCCTACGATCCGGCGACGGTCACGACGCGCTACGAGTTGAGCGACGCCGACACCGAGCTCGTGCTGCGCGCCGGGCAGACGCTGCCGCCGCTCGCAGCCACCGTCTACACGTATTCGGGCACGGTGCCGCTCTCGAGCCGCGTCGACGTCCCGTTCAAGAGCCAGGCGCAGAAGTATCTCGACACGCACGACGCGTCGAACCCGGTCATCCCGTTGCTGCAGAACGCGCTCGCGCAGCAGTTGCCGGTGATGGCGCAGACGCTGCAGGGGTTCACCAACGCGTTGTGCCAGCGGTTGCAGATCCTGCAGATGCCGATCTACGATCCGCTGGGCCAGTTCGCGCAGCAGAGCCTCACGCAGCTCGTGGATGCCGCCGTCGGCCGCTTTCGCACGCTGGCGTCGCAGCCGGACCTCTTCTTCAACCCGCTGCGCGCGGGGCTCGTGCGGTTCACGCGGCTGCGGGTCATCGACGCGTTCGGCCAGGCGGTCGACATCGACGTATCCGGACTGATCCCGGGCGAGGCGCTCGATGCGAAGAATCCGATCGCGCCGAACACGCTCGCGTTTCCTCCGCGGGTTGCCGCCGCGGTGCGCCTCGACGCGCAGTTCATCGCTCGCGACGGCGCCGGGCCGACCAATACCATCCCGACGACGACCCCGATTTTCGGCTGGCTCGTCTACAACCACGTCGATGCCAACCTGATGGTCTACGACGGGGACGGCGTGGCCGTCGGCTCGTTCAACACCGTCGGCGAGCTCTGGATGCCGCCGCCGGGTCCCGTTACGGACACCCAACCGCCGCATGATCTCGCGAACTTCATCTCCGGTATAAAGCAGGCCGGCGATCCCGTGCGTTACGTGCGGTCGCTGATGCGCGCGCTGGACATCGCGTCGGAGACGATCACGTCGCCGAAGCTGCGCGAAGATCCGTCGCTCGCGCTGCTCCTATCGCGTCCGTTCGCATTGGCACGCCTGCGCCTCGGCACCGCGTTCATGGGCGGCACGCCGCTCGACCAAGGGTGGGACGCGTTCATCGCCGCGACGGCCGCCCCGGACGCGCCGCGCGCCGACGCAGCGATCGGCGGCGTGCGTTTCGGCGTCGACCTCGGCGACGTGACGAACGGCGAGGACGGTGTGGTCGGCTTCTTCCTCGACGGGGACGGCGCTTCGGACTACGCGGTGCTCTACGCGCCAGACCCGCGTATCGCCGATTCACCCCACGTCCTCACGCCCGTCGCCGAGACGCTTGCGGTCGACGCGGTCGGGACGCGGGATGCGATCGTCCTGTTCGACCCGCATTGCGCGCTGACGGCGACGACCGGCGTGGTCCCCGTCGTAACGCTCCAACTTCCGCCGGAGCACTACGCGCCGGCGCTCCAAAAGCTCGCCGTGACGTTCGGTGTGTTTCCGCTGCTGCGCAGCGGTACCGCGCCGGCGATCCCGCATCCCGAGATCCACGGCTACGACTGGACGTGGCTCTCGCTCGACGAGCAAACCTGGCTGTCGGAATCCGCCCCGGACGTTCAGACGACGAGCACCGCCCCCGCCGCAACGATCGTTCTCCAAGAAGGTTGGCTTCAGCTCAAATCGCAGTGACCGGCGAAGTACCGCCGCGTACGCCGAAGCGACACCATCGCCCGTATCTCGACACGACGACCGGCCGTGAAGTGCCGACTCCGGCAACGTCGCCGCAGCACGGAGTTCACGAGCCGGCGCTACGTTTCGGCGGATGTCCCTTCGTCCTGCAATCGACGCGGCGCCCGATGCGCGCGCCGCGATGAAGCACGAATCGAAAGGCGGAAGTCGGGGTCCCGGGCGGCGAAAACCCGACCCATGGCGACGGCTCTCCTTGTGGTTGACATCCAACGTGCGTTGGCGGACTATCTCGATCCGGCCCGGCGCGTCGACTTCCTCGAAACGGTCGCGGTATTGCTCGAGCGAGCGCGCTGGGCGAACGTCCGCGTCGTCTACGTTCGTCACAATGACGACGAGCTGCGGGCGGGCACGAACGAGTGGGAGATCGCCGAGGAGATCGCGCCGCGTCCCAGCGAGCCCATCGTCGACAAGCGGTATCGCGACGCGTTCCGGGAAACGGACCTCGCCGACGTTCTGACGCGGCTCGCGGCCGATCACGTCGTCGTCTGCGGCATGCAGACAGAATTCTGCATCGATGCGACCATCCGCGAGGCGGAACGCCGCGGCTATCGCGTGACGCTCGTCGAGGACGCCCACGCGACGTATCCCGTCGACGGCGCGACGGAAGAACAGATTCGCGCACAGATCCATCGCGTTGCGCGGGGAAGCGTCGCCGCGATCGTCCCAGCCGCCGAGTTGTTCGACCCCGCCGTGCGCTGAACGGCCACGGCGTTCAGCCGGGTCGAGCCTTTTCAGCAACATCCCCGAAGCATAGAGTTCACGGCGCACCGCTACGCTCCGGCGGATGTCCATTCGTCCCGCAGTCGATGCGGCGCCCGACGCGCGCGCCGCGATCGATGCCGTGCTCGACCGATTCGGAACCGGCGCGCTGCGCGTCGCTGCCTCGGCCGGAACCCAGCTCGTACACCTCCGCGCCGACGAACGATATCGCGATCGTTCGCCCGTGCTGCGCCGTCTCGCGTCCGGTGTCGACGATTGGCCCGTTCCGCCGGCGGGACTCTTCGTCGTGGAAGAGCGCACGATCTACCTGCGTTCGACCTCGCCGATGACCGTGGCGCACGAGTTCGCCCACGCGCTCGACTGCGCGCTCGGCGGCGGCGTCTACCTCAGCGGCGTCGACCCGCGGATCCGGCGCGCGTTCGCCGAGACGCGCGCGTTCGTCACGCCCTACGCCGCTTCGGGGCTCGACGAGTACTTCGCCGAGGCGATGCGCGCCTGGGTCGAGGCGAACGACGCGCGCTCACCCTGGCCGCGCGCGACGCGCGCACGACTCCGTCAGCTGGATCCCGCGATGTGCTCGATTCTGGAGAGCTTATTTGCCAACGATCTCGCGGCGTGAGGCGCGGGCGCCGGCAGGCAGGCGATAGTGTCGAGCTGCGTGCCGGCGCGTTCGCCGTCAGAAATGGATGCCTATCCCGGTTATGACTCCGCTGTCCGACAAATACGTCGGGGCGTTCTTCTTGGCATATGCGTAGTCACCGATCACGCCGAATTCGACGAACACCGGGATGCGCGGCGCGTGGATTTCGATGCCGAACGAGTATTTGTACAATCCGTATTGCACGAAACTGCCGGAACCGAATTGCGGATACCACAGGTAACTGCCGAAGAACGACGCGTTCCTTTCATTGAAGTCCGGCAACTTTTCGATGCCGACCCCGAAGCCTTGGAGGTTCGGATACTTGAAGCTGTTTCGACGCTGGGCGAAACTTGCGACGAGGTGCACGCGTGGAAACGGTATGCCGACGCCGACGCGTGCATCCCAGTCGGTTTGGTGAGCGAAGAAGCTTGGGACCAGCGCTTCTCCGCCGCCGATGAGCCCTACTGGTGCGGTTTGGTGGAGGAACTGGAAGTGGTCGAAGTTGTATTCGGCCATCACGTTCAGTTTGTTGAACGGAAACGCTATCGCTGCGCGGCCGGCGGCGCTTTGCTTGCCGTTCTCGCCGAGGAGGTTGAATTCGTTCCGGGTGTACGTCCCCCATAGGTAGTCGCCGGCGACGAAGACCTCGGGACCACGAAGGGACCCCCAGGCCGACCGAGCCGGGGCGGTCGTTGCGCCGGGGACTGCGGCCGGTGACGCCCCGGGGACTGCGGCCGGTGACGCCGCGGGCATTGCGGCCGGCGATGCCGCGGGCACTCCGGCGGGCGATGCCGCGGGCACTCCGGCGGGCGATGCCGCGGGCACTCCGGCCGGCGATGCCGCAGGCACTCCGGCGGGCGATGGCGCGCTGGTTGGCATCGTTGGGCTGGTTTGTGCGGCGGCAGTGCGGGCGCTCAGAACAATGGTCAAGAGGGCCAGGAGCGCCCCCATGTGCGATCTGGTCATAAGAGAAATTGTCCTTGCTGATGTGTTCACGCCGTATCGACAGGCGCGCTGCACTCCTTCGAGGCCCAGCGCGTTCGTTGTACGGCGCTGCGTGCGAATTTGAAGCTTGCGAGATTCTCGGTGCGTGTTTTGCTTCAGGGGCATTTCTCGTAACGGTCACGGACAATTGCGCAATTGTCCAACTAAAGCGCGACGACACGATGACCGGGTCCGATGGTTGCACAAATATGGGAGCGTGCGGAGTATCATTCGTTTCACGTTCGCGTGTCGCTAGCACGTTGTGCTACACGGCGGCGCGTCGCCGGGCTTTTCGGCAAACAGTCGATGGATCGCCCGCAGCGCGGCAGTTTTTATGACAGTTTTGTCGCGGCAGCGAATGGGCTCGCGAACAAAGGCGGCAATGGAGGTGTTCGCGCGCAATGCGTATTATGCGACTGAAAGTTGTTCTATCTAATTTTGGCATTCTCGAGATACGGTTCGCATCGCCTACGATGGTGTAACGTTGCGTGACGTCGGCGATGCTGATACGCAGTCGAAGGGGCTTTCATCTGCGTTGCGTGCGCTTCGGCGCTGCGCGCCGATCGCCGCGATCGACCAAGGGGCGTTCGCGCGTGGCGCGTTTCCGCGACTGATAGCGCGCCCAGGCGTGCGCGCAGAGCGGGCCGAATCGCGCTCCCCGGAGGTGCAGCATGCGTCATGCTCTGTTCAAAACGTGTATCGCCGCGATCGCGGTCGTCGCCCTCGTCGTGCCGGCGCAGGGTGAAGCCGGCTTTAAGGTGCGGGACGCCGGTGGTAATGAGGTGGGTGAGCTGGCCGGCAGCTGGTCTCCCCACGCCCCGGACCCGGGCCACTGGTACTTCAAGTATCGCCTCGCGCGCGCCGACGCCGTCTGGCTCTATGCGAGAAAGAACCGTCTCGAAACCCTGACGGGTCCGGGCGACAACAGAGCGCTCTTCACGACCGCGGACTGCAGCGGCAAGGACATGTTCGTGACGATCTCGTGGCCGCCGCGCGCGCTCAGTCGCCGCGCGATGGTGCTGCCCGGTGGGCCCGCGGATCGGGCTCCGAACGCGTGGCTGTGGTCTCGGCCTCACGGGCGTCGCGCGTCGTGCCGGAGGCCGGCACGGTCTTCCGCTCCCAATGGACTGAAGGCGGCGGATGTGCGCCCTACCCTGCGCCGCGCTACACCTTCACGGGATCGGCCGGCGGCTTTTGGATGCATCCCGTCGAGGATCTGTACGTGAAGTACCAGCGTCCGTTTCAAGTCGGACCTTGAGTCGGCGATGGCGACGCGACGCACCGACCTGACGGTCACGCAGCTCCAGGAGCAGATCTTCGCGCGCGAAGGGTTTCGCGTTTCGTTCGAACGGCTCGGGAAGTCGGACGCTCCGCTGCCGCCGTACGACTGCCCGGTGATGGCCCCGACGGGCTGGAAAGTCTCGGATTGGCAGCGTGTGCGGCTCGCGCCCTACGTCCTGCTCTTTCGCGGGGTCACGATTTACCGCGGCGACGACAAGCCGATCGCGCGCGACGTCAAGCTCGGCCACCTGCGCGACAGCTACTACGAGGCGGCGTACGGAACGCTCGAGCCGGAACCTCCGCCCGACAATCTCGTGCAGCTCGACTCGGCGCGCTCGCGCAAGGCGCCGGGGAAGAACGACTTGACCTAGCCGGCTTTCGCGACGTAGACGTAGCGCCCGGGCATCCATTCGCAGACGCTGCCGTCGCGCATCACGAACGATTCGCAGCCGTCGACGTCGGCATTGAAGTCGGCGTTGAGGGATTTGGTGCGCGGCCAATCCACGTTCGCATCGCCGCGCGCGGCCGCGCGCGCTTTCTGATACGAGAACTGCGGCGACTTCGCGATCGCGTTGAGCGCGCGGGCCAGCGCTTGCGCTTGCACGTAACGGCTACTTCAGCGTCTGCACGTACGCGGCGACGTCGTGAAGATCGGTCTTCGAGAGCCGCCAGTGCGGCATCATCGGATGCAGCGTCTTCCCTTCGTTGTCGACGCCGGTCGAGATCGCGCGCTCGAGCAGCGCGAGCGTGTAGGGGTGCTTCTGGTGCGTCACGAGCGCCGCGTGACGCAGGTCGGCGCTGACCGCGCCGCCCGGGAGGTGCACGCCACCCGATCCGTCGGCGCGATGGCATGCGGCGCACGAGGAGCGCATCGGCGCCCGTTGCGCGCCGATCGGCCTTCCAGCCAGATCGCGGCCGGTCAGGAAGATCGCGCGTCCGTTCGCCATCGGTGAGGTCGCATTCGCAACCGCCGCGGTGACGGCGGCGAGGAAGACGACGGCGAGCATGATCGGCGTGCGCTGAACCATGCGCTCCAATACCCGTCCGCCGCAGGCCCTTCCTATCGCCTCCGCAGCAGCACGTAGAACCGCGCCTTGACCAAGGCGCCGTACGCCGCGGTGAAGCCACCCACCACGAACGCGGTCAACAAGCCGAGCCCCGGAACGTGGATGCAGAACGCGTCGACGAACCGCCCGACGAAAAACGCCGCGAGGACTCCGCAAAATGCGATCAGCGTCGGTCCCGCGTGCGACGACGCAAGGCGAAACGACGTCCGGATCGCGCTGACGCCGTCCTGACCGTCGAACACGATCGCCGGCGTGACGTACATGAGAAAATACGACAGCACGAAGAGCATCGGTATGCCGATCAGTACGAGCGAGAGCACCAGCGGTACGATCGTCATCAGCCCGATCAGCACGAAGGCCACCAGCAACGCCGGCAAGCGCCGCAGCGTGAGCTGCAGCGCGGCGCCGAAGTTCGGGTCGCGGCCCTCCCACACGTCGTGCGCGGCGGCGATCACCAGCACGTGAGCGACGTACGTCAGCAGCGCGATCGCGAAGACGGCGGCGAACACACCCGCGGCGCCGGCTCCGAGCGCCGCGAGAGCGCCCGCCGCATGGCCGATCAGCGCGGCCGCCACCACCGACACGACGACGGCGCCGATCGCAAAGAACACGATCGCCGCGCTGAGCATCGACGCGACGGCCGTCGGGATGGCTAGGGTCCAGCGCTTTGCCAGGAGCGTGAGCGCGTCGCTCAGTTCTCGACCGGCATCGATTTCGGGGACGACCATGGCTACGACCCTCCCGTCAGCGACCTCGCCCGGTAGTAGCGGCCGCCGTCCCGAAAGGTTTCGGTCAGCCCTCGTCGGGCCCCGCGTCGGAACGCAGGCCGAGGATCGCGCCGAATAGGGCTGAGAGCCCCGGCTTGCGGCGACGCCGATCGGGCCCGCGCCGTTCCACCGGAACCTCGCTATCGCCGGTCGCGGCGCGGCGCGGGCCGCGACGGCGGTCGAACACGAACGTGGACGCGGCGGCATCCGTGTTCGCGGGCGGGGTCTCGTTTTCGACGTCTTCCAGCAGGCCGTCGATCCCGGGGAGGCGCGTGCGGCGGTCGCCCTGGCGCCGGTCGAGTGGGGTCACATCCTCCTCGACGCGACGCGGACCACGCCGGCGGTCGAACGAGGGGTCGTCCGCAGGAGGTCCGTCGTCCGTGCGACCGAGCTGTTGATGCATGGTGGTCCTTTCACTATCGGCGCTCGGACGCCGCATCGTGAGCCTTCACCGGAGGGCCCGGGTTTCGGTCGTATGGTCCACCCCTAATACCCCGTCTCGCCCCGGTACCTAGCAGGCGCCAACCGCGCCTAAGGATCGGGTTCGTTCTATCGAGCCGGCAGCGAGCCGATCTCCACCAGGTCGACGCCGTCGCGCTGGGCGCGGCGTGCGAACCGTTCGAAGGCCTCCCGGGACGCGGGGCGCGCGTGGAGTGCCACGGTCGCGACGCCGGTGCGCTGCGCGATCAACAGCGACTGCGCGAGCAGGAAGTCGACGTAGGGGCCGTTCTCGCGCGCGTCGGCGGTCACGTCGCGCGAGATCGCCGGAACGCCGGCATGCCGTGCGGCGCGCAGCAGCGCGTCGCCGTCCAGCAGGTCGTCCACGACCAGCCCGCCGCGATTGGCAGCGACGAGCGCGTTCGCGCGCGCATTCTCGCCGGTTGAGCACGCGATGCCGGCCGCGCCGGCGCGCCGCAGCGCCGCGATCGCCGAGAGGGCGGCATCGCCGCATGCGATCAGCGCCGTCTGCCCCGCCTTCCGCGCAACCCGCAGCACGGCGCTCGGCGTCTCGGCCGAGATCACGACCGCCAGCGGATACGGCTCGGCGACGAACGCCCCCAGCGCGCTCGCGCTGCGGTCCGCGTCGACCAGCAGGACCGACACCCGCCCGCGGTCGTGACGCGCGTCGAACGCGCGTGGGGCCCAGCCGCTCGGGCGCATCGCGACGGCGCGGTCCGGATCGCCGTACCGGTCGGGATCGTTCTCGGCCGCGTCGAGAGACCGCGCCCCACGCAGCATGCGCGAGAGGTCGCGCGGTTCGATCGCGTCGGGCGGAGGCGGCGCAGCGCGCCGCGCGATGCCGGGCGGCCCCAGCGCGGCCGTGCCGTAGCTGTGTCCGCCGGCAAACCCGACGCCGATCGCCCAGCGAGCCGCCCAGCACGACCGACCAAACCACCGTGCCCGCCGCGTTTCGCGCGCGCGGACGCATCAACGCGCCGGGATGCGTCGTTCGCTGGAGATCGCCCACAGCAGCGCGACCAGCAAGAAGTTCGTCACCAGCGAGCTACCGCCGTACGAGACGAACGGCAGCGTGATCCCGGTGAGCGGGAACAGGCGCAGGACGCCGCCCACGATGATCACGATCTGAAATCCGAATACCGCCGCGAGGCCCGTGGCGAGCAGCTTCGCATACAAGTCCGGTTGGCGGTTCGCGACCCGCAGCGCACGCAGAACGACCGCCAGGAAGATCGCGAGCAACACGATCGAGCCGATCGTTCCCCATTCTTCACCGTACGCGGCGTACACGTAATCCGTCGCGACGCTCGGGATGTAGTCGGGCCGTCCCAAGCCGTAACCGGTGCCGAACAATCCGCCGTTCGCGATCGAGAAGAGCGATTGCACCGCTTGATAGCCGGCGCCGAGCGGGTCGTGGAACGGATCGCGCCAGACCGCGATGCGCCGCTCGACGTAACTGTAGTGGGTCGCTGCCCACAGCGCGGCCAGGGCGAAGACGCCGCTCGCACCGACCACCAGATCGATGCGGCGGGTCGCCACGTACAGCATCGCGACGAACGTGCCGAGCAGCAGCGTCGCCATGCCGAGATCGCGCTCGAACACCAGGATCCCCATCGAGATCCCCCAGCCCAGGAAGAGCGGCCCCAGATACTTCGCGTTTGCGCGCAGCGACCACGGTTTCGTGCGCGCGATCACGTCGGCCGTCTCGGTCAGATACGACGCCATGAAGAGGACGACGAAGAGCTTGATGATCTCGACCGGTTCGAACTGCACAGGCCCCAAGCGGATCCACAAGCGCGCGCCGTTCACTTCCTGACCGAACAGCGCCAGCGCGACGAACAGCACGATCGAACCGAGAATCCAGATGTACTTGTACGCCGCCAGCACGCGAAACCGTTCGAACGCCGGACCGGCCGCCACGGCCAGCACCAGGGAGAACGCGAGCCACACGACCTGGCGCTGGGCGAGACTCGGCTCCAGCCGCGCCACGACCGCGAGACCGATCGCGGAGAGGACGACGGCCAGCGCGGGCAAGGTGTCGTCACGCGTGACGTTCGCCGGCCGGAGGATCGGCCACGCGAGCGCCAGCGCGCCGAGCGCAAACGGCAGCCAGGCGGGCAGCGCGCCGGAGGGTGCGAGCCGCAGCGTCGCGGCGGCGACGACCAGCGCGAGCACCATCGGCACGCACGCGCGCAGGCGTGCGAGCAGCGGACTCACGCGGCGGCGAAGAGAGCGTGCAACATTACGAGAGCGATGATCGTGGCGGCCACCATCGCGGCGAGGGCGATGGTGACTTCCCGCACCGGCGGCTTGCGGCACGGTCCCGCACCGGAGGCCTCGTGAAACGCCCGTCCCACGATCACCGTGCCGGCACCGTCGCCGCGAATGCCGGCGATCGCGAGCAGGCGCGCGGTGACGTCTTCGGACGAGGCGGAAGCACGCAGGGCATCGGCGATCTCGTCTTCGGAGAGCAGTTCGTGCAGCGCGCCGCTCGAGAGGACCAGCGCGTCGCCGTGCATCAGCCGAAGGTGTTCGAGCGACGGTTCGAGCAGGGGCTGCGTCCCGAGCGTCCGGGTCAGCAGGCGCAACGGGCCGTCGCCCATCGCATCGTCGGTGGTGAGCGTCGAGAGCGTGCCGTCGCGGCCGAGATACGCGCGCGTCGCGCCGACGTGTCCGACGAACGCATGGTCGCCGACGATCAGCGCCGCCGTGATCGAGGTCCCCGATGCGACGAAGTCCTCGGTGCTGCCGGAATGCGCGTAGACGCGCGCGTTCGCCGCCGAGAAGGCGCTCGAAAGGGCGCTGCGCGGATCGCGGCGCTCGCCGCGGACGCGGCGCTTGAGGCTGTCACGTATCGAGAGCACGGCGACCTCGGGCGCGGGCCGTTCGCGAATGCGTCCGAACCCGTGCGCGACCGCGAGCAGCACGATGCCGGGCGCGACGATCTCGGCGACGTAGGCCTCATCGCTGCCACGCGGGACACCGGGTCGCGAACCGACCGCTATCTCCATGCTCCCACTCCTCGGAACACCAGGGCTGCCGTTCCCACCGTCACTTCGTCGTCGACTGCGAGGAGCCGCGGCGCGCGGACGGCCTCACCTTCGACCGTCGTCCCGTTGCGGCTTCCCAAATCTTCGACGTATACGCCGTCGTCTCGCATCTCGATTCTCGCGTGAAGGCGGCTTACCCGCGCGTCGTCGAGCCGAAGGTCGGCACTCGGCGCCCGCCCTACGAGGATACGCCTTCCGAAGCGATATGTCTTGATCGCGCCGGCATGAAAAACGGTCAGTTCGATCCCGGTCGGGATGGTGGCCTCGAGCGCGGGCGCCGGCGGCGGCCCGCGACGGTCGCGCACCAGGACGACGTAGGCGAGAAAGGTGCAGGACAAGCCGAGCGTCACCAGGCGCGGGTCGGTCACGTGAGCTCCACGATGCGCATGAACGTCTCGCCGACGGTCAGGATCTGCCCGCGATCGAGCCGCGAACGGCGGACCTGTGCGCCGTCGACGAACGTGCCGTTCGACGAGCCGAGATCTTCGACGGTCCAACCGGTGCCGTCGGGTACGATCCGCGCGTGGTGGCGCGACGCGCGCGCATCGTGCAGCACGACCGTGTTGTCGTCGGCGCGGCCGATGGTGAGGTCACTAGCGAGCGGCGTGCGCGTGCCGTCGGCCCGCTCGAGCGCGAGCGTCTGCACGCGCTCGTCGACGACGGCCTCGATCGCCAGCGACCCGTCGACGACGTCCGGATCTTCGTCGAGCACGACGCGCGCCGCGGCGGCGCGATCGGCGGGCAGCACCTCGCGCAGCATCGCGGTCCAGCGCCCCTCGAGAAAGTCGCGTTCGCCGGTGAACCGCGCGTAGTCGCGCGGATGGACGCGCACGAGGTACACGTCGCTGGGATTCGCCTGCGCCGTCGCCACCAGCCGCCGGCCGATCTGCGCCGGATCGAGGGCGCTCGGGAAGACCCGCGCAAACGAATCCTCGACGACGCGCGCGCACGCGCCCTCGATCCGGGCGAAGATGTTCACGCGAGCGGCGTCCTCGGGTTCACGCGCGCCGGGTGAGCCTCGCGACGAAAAATCCGTCGCGGCCGTCGATGCCGGGCGGTACGAGCACGTCGCCGGCAGCGCCCAGAAACGGCGCGTAGCGCGGCGCGATCGCATCGCGCGCGAACGCATCGTGCGAAGCGAGGAATCCGTCGATCACGTCTTCTCCTTCCCGGCGATCGGTCGAGCAAACCGCATACACGAGCACGCCGCCCGGCTTGACGCAGCGCGCCGCGGCGCCGAGCAGCGCGCGCTGCAGCTCGGCCATACGTTCGGGGTCGTTGGGCTGCTTGCGCCAGCGCGCCTCCGGCTGCCGCCCCAGGATGCCCAGGCCCGAGCACGGCGCATCGAGCAGGACCGCGTCATCTTCGCCGGTCGCGCGCATCGTCGTCGCGTCGGCGGTGACCAGCGCGACGGAGCCGATTCCCGCCGCGCGCAGGCGCGCGGTGCACTGGGCGATCTTGTTCGCGTCGTCATCCACCGCCAAGACCGTTCCCGAATCGCCGGTCCGGCTCGCGATCTGCAGCGTCTTGTTGCCGCGCCCGCAGCACAGCTCGACGATGCGCATCCCCGGCTGCGGATCCAGGATGTCGACCGGAAAGGCCGCCGCTTCCGCGTGGAGGTGCCAGCGATGCTGCGCGAGGCGTTCCACCTCGGCCGCGGATGTGCCGGGGTCGAGCACGAGCACGTCGCGGGCGAAGGCGCTGGGCGTCGTCGCGATCTCCGCTTCCGTGAGCGCCTGCTGCGCCTCGGCCCGGGTCGCACGCCGCTCGTCGATGCACAGACCGGCCGGCGCGGACCCGTTGACGCCGGCCACGATCGCGTCGAGCCGCTCCTCGCCGAACCGCTCGCGCCAATGCGTGACGACCCAGGTCGGCAGCGACGCGCGCGTCGGCAGGTCGGCCTCCCGCGGCGCTTCGACCGCGACCTTCCGCAAGACCGCGTTCACCAACCCGGCGGTGCCTTTGTGGCCGTACTTGCGGGCCAGTCCGACGCTCTCCGACACGGCGGCGTACGCTTCGACGCCGGACATCAGCCGCAGCTGGTACGTGCCCAGCCGCAAGATTTCCGCGATCGGTTGCGGCAGGGTCTGCGCGCGCTCGCCCACGTACGGCTGCAGCTCGAAATCGAGAAAGCGGCGCATCTTGATCGCGCCGTACGCGAGTTCGGTCGCGAACGCGCGGTCGCGCGGATCGAGGCTCGACTTGCGCAGGCGATAGTCCAGCGCTTCGCGCGCGCCGCGGGGGCTAGCGCCGAAGACGTCGCGGCAGACTTGCAATGCGACCTCTCGCGCCGACGTCGCAGCGGGCGTCGGGCTCACGCGCGCACGCTCGAACGGCGCCACGCGGCACCGCTCATCGGCGCGCGGTTCGGCGGCACCACGCGCAAGAGGACGATGCCGTCGTACGCGAAGCCGTCGTCGGCGGTCACCGCGCCGGGCGGCTCTCCGTCGCGCGCCGCGCGCGCTGCGAGCACTTTGAGCGTTTCGCCGTCGACGGTCAGGCGGGCTGCCGGGACGGGTGCGAGCGATCGGATCTGATTCACCATTCCTACGGGGCCGCGCGTTTCGTCGAGCGGCCAGCATGCTTTGAGGATCGGGCGGGTCAGCGTGCGCGCGATCTCGTCGTCCGGAATTCCGAACGACGATTGCGGGCGCGGCTCGAGCGTGCCCTGCGCGGTGCGCTCGAGCGCGTCGGCCAGCAGCGCCGCACCGCGTAGCGCGAGACGGTCGTGCAGCTCGCCGTACGTTTCGTCGGGCCCGAGCGCCGTGCGTTCCTGCAGCACGACGTCGCCGGTGTCCATACCCGCGTCCATCAGGATGATCGAGACGCCCGTTTCGGTGCGGCCGTCCCAGATCGCGGACTGCAGCGGCGTCGCGCCGCGGTACAGCGGGAGCAGCGAGGGATGCACGTTGAGCGAGCCGTGCGGCGGAACGTCGAGCAGCGCTTGCGGGACGATCTTGCCGTACGACGCGACGACGAACGCGTCGGGTGCGAGCGCGCGTACCTCATCGACGAACGGCTTGAGCCGTTCGGGCGTGAAGACGCGCAGGCTGCGGGCTTCGGCGGCGCGCTTCACCGGCGTGGCGACGAGCTTGTGGCCGCGGCCGGCGGGCCGGTCCGGCTGCGTGACGACACCGAGGATCTCGTGCCGCTGCGCGACCGCTTCGAGGATCGGAACGGCGAACTCGCTCGTTCCGAAAACGACGACCTTCAGCGAGCGCCGGCGGCGACCGCTTCGGCCTCCGCGACTTCCTCGTCGGTTTGCGCGGGCCGCACGTTCTTCGCCTTGTCGATGTACAGGATGCCGTCGAGGTGGTCCATCTCGTGCTGCAGGCAGCGCGCGAAGAGCCCTTCGCCCTCGAGTTTGATGCGCTTGCCGTGGCGGTCCAGCCCGACGCACACGACGCGCTGGAAGCGGATCATCTCACCGATCATGCCCGGCACGGAGAGGCAGCCTTCGATCGCTTCGACCTCACCCTCGGTCTGCGTGAACTTCGGGTTGATAACGACGAGCGGGCCGCCGTTCTTCTCGTCATCCTCGTCTTGGAGGTCGACGGTGAAGATGCGCTTGGAGATCCCGATCTGCGGCGCAGCCAGACCGATCCCGGGCGCGGCGTACATCGTCTCGAACATGTCGTCGAGCAACTGCTGGAAGATCGGGTCGGCAATGTCGGCCGGATCGACCTTCTTCGCGACCTTGCGCAGGGTGGGATGGCCGTCGGTGATGATTTCGCGGATGTACGCCATGGCGGTGCCCTCAGTATAACCTGAGCGGCCGAATTCTGGTTCCGGGTCGCCGTCAGCATTGACGGTCGATGCGTCGATGTTGTATTTATACGACAAAATGCCACCTAAACCGACCGGCGAGGCGAAAATCTACAATCGCATCGCGGTTCTCCGGGCGGAGCGCGGCCTTTCGCGAGCCCAGCTGGCCGAGGCGCTAGGGATCAATTACCAGACGGTCGGTTACCTCGAGCGCGGCGAGTACAACCCCAGCCTCGACCTTGCCATGAAGATCGCGGAACACTTCGGGCTGCCGCTCGACGCCGTGTTTGCGCGTACCCCTTTCACCCCGATGAGCGCAGCGCTGTACGGCGATCGCTCGGAGCACGCAGAACGTGGATAGCCTGCCCTTTCTCGTCGACCGCATCGGATGGCGGCGCACGCGGCGCATCCTCGTCGTGCTCCTCTACGGCGGCATGCTCAGCTACGCGATCGCACAGGCGATCATGCAAACGTGCCAGCCCGCCGCCCTGGCGGGCCACGTGCTCTTCGGAGTTTTGGAGGCGCCCATCGTCGCCGGCACGGTAAGCTTCTTCGGGCTGTGGCGTCTGCGTGCGCTGCATGCCGTCAATGCGACGGCCACCCAGTTGGACGAGCGGCTCCTGCTGCGCCGGAACTACGCGTTGGCGATCGCCTTTTGCATCGTCGCGATCGTGTGCGCGTTCGAGTTCACCGCCTGGCAGTTCCGCTTGATCTTCACGTATCCGCGCGGCCTCGACCTCGCCTCACCGTTCCTCTTCGGCGACGTAGCGCTGACGCTGACGCTGCCTATCGCGATCCTGGCGTGGACCGAGCCAGACCCGCCGCACGACGACGACCCGGGGAGATGACGCACGCGGCGCCGTAAGCGGCTCGTAATCGGGGTAAGGGACGATTCTGTCCATCATGCGCGTCCTGGCCGCCGCCCTCTTGGCGGTGCTATCGAGCGGTACTACCCCGGCCTCCACCGGCGACCTCGCCGTCACCATCGGCGCGCATCGGCTCGCCCGGTCGTGCGCGGTCGCGAGCACGGCGACGATCGTCGCCTTCGATGCGTCCGCCTCGCGGGTCGTCAGCTACCGCTTCGTGCGCAGCGACGGCAGCGTTTCGCCGATCGGGCACGTCATCTTGGGCGGCGACGGCGCCGTCGCGCAGAGCGTGCGCGACGAGTGGACGCCGCGCGGTTCGTCGCCGTGGGTGGCGTGCGAAGTGATCGCGCCCCGGCGCATGCGCTCGCCTCGCGCCGCCGTCGCTGCACCCTGCGCGCACGGCGCAATCGCAACAGCATCCTGAGCGTCTTCACCCGATCCGACGGCCGCGAGCGGGTCGCCGTCCCGTTCTGGGACGGCATCCTCTGCGCGTTCAGCTCGATCGCGATCGGGTTTTTCGCCGCGTTCCTCGCCATGATCCCGATCGTCTTCGCCGCGGTGCTCGTGCTGGGCACGATGCCCGCGACGACGCCGGGACATGCGCTGCTCAGCCTCGTCGAGATCGTCTTCTACGCGGCAGGCGGCTGGTTCGCATGGAGTCGCCTGCACGCGCTGCGCGACCCGCCGTTCCGGCGGTTGACGGGCGGCGACGTTCGGGTGCTGGCGATCTCGCTCGGCGCCCTGCTGCTGGTCAGGGTCGGGACGGCGTTCCAACTGTTGCTGACCAATCAGACGAAACACGTGCAGAGCGGATTCGAACACTTCAGTGTCGCCGCACACGTGCCGGCGCTCACCGCGATCTCGGTCGGTCTCGCCGTGCTCGGGATGGTCGTCGTCGGTCCCCTCGTCGAAGAGATCGTCTTCCGCGGCCTGCTCTTCGGCGCGCTCGCGCAACGGTTCGGCGTGCTCGCCGCCGCGGTGCTCACGGCGATCCTCTTCGGTGCGGCGCACGGCGATCTGGTGCTGTTCCCCTCACTCGCAGCGCTCGGTTTCATTACGGCGCTCGCCTATGCCGCGACCGGCAACCTCACCGTTCCGGTTCTGCTGCACGCCCTCAGCAACGCGTTCGCCGCTACTTTCCTGGTCGCGGACTCACTCGGCCGGTGACCGAGGGCGGTTAGAGAATGTAACTCGAGAGGTCGGAGTTGCCGGCGATCGAGTCGAGACGTTCGCGGACGTAGGCGGCGTCGATCGTGATCGTGCCGCCTTCTTCGGGCGCGCGGAACGCGATCTCGTCGAGGACGCGTTCGAGCACGGTGTGCAGGCGGCGGGCGCCGATGTTCTCGGTCTGCTCGTTCACCCGCATCGCGATCTCGGCGATCGCGCTGATCGCGTCGGCCGTCACCTCGAGGTCGACCCCGTCCGCACCGAGCAGCGCTTTGTACTGACCGATCAGCGCGTTCTCGGGCTGGGTCAGGATGATCTCGAAATCGTGCGCGGTGAGCGACTCCAGCTCGACCCGCACCGGAAAGCGGCCTTGCAGTTCGGGGATCAGGTCGGACGGTTTGGAGACGTGGAATGCGCCGGCCGCGATGAACAGCACGTGGTCCGTCGAGAGCGGGCCGTGTTTGGTGTGGACGGTGCTGCCCTCGACGATGGGGAGGATGTCGCGCTGAACGCCTTCGCGCGAGACGTCGGGTCCGCGCTGACCTTCGCGTCCGGCGACCTTGTCGATCTCGTCGATGAACACGATACCGTGATCGGCCGCCCGCCGCAGCGCTTCGCGCTTGACGGCGTCCATGTCGATCAGCTTGTCCGCTTCCTGCTGCGCGAAGATGCGGCGCGCGTCGGCGACGGTGACCCGCTTCTTCACTCGCTTCTTCGGCAGCAGGCCGCCGAGCATCTCGCTCATGTCGCCGCCCATCCCGGAGCCTTCCGCTCCGCCGAGCACGCCGATCGGCAACTGCGCCTGTTCCTCGACCTCGATCTCGATCATGCGCACGTCGAAGAAGCCGCGCTCCACGTCCGCGCGCGCCGCGGCACGGACACGCTGCGCCTCGTCGTCGGGGATCGGCTTGGTCGGGTTCGGCGCCTGCGGCTGCGGCTGTTGTGCGAACGAGTTCCCGAAGATCGAACCGAGCGACGCGGCGAACGGGTTCTGCGCTTGCGCCTGATGCGCGACCGTCTCCGGATGCAGCAGGTCGACGATGCGGTCGATCGCGGCCGCGTCGGCAGCCTCGCGCACGTCGGCGCGGCGTTCGTCGGAGACCATGCGCACCGCCGCTTCGGCCAGATCGCGGACCATCGACTCGACGTCGCGGCCGACGTAGCCGACCTCGGTGTACTTCGTCGCCTCGACCTTGATGAACGGCGCACCGGCCAGCGACGCCAGCCGCCGCGCGATCTCGGTCTTCCCGACACCGGTCGGCCCGATCATCAGGATGTTCTTCGGCGAGACTTCCTTGCGGACGGCTTCGGGCAAGCGTTCGCGGCGATACCGGTTGCGCATCGCCACGGCGACGGCGCGCTTCGCGTCGGCCTGTCCGACGATGTGCCGGTCGAGCGCGGCCACGATCTCGCGCGGGGTGAAGTCGCTGGGCTGCTTGGGGAGCGCGGGGATCATAACCATAGAACTTCCACGTTGTCGTTGGTGTAGATGTCGATGCGGCCCGCGATGCGGAGGGCTTCTTTCGCGATCGCCGCGGCGTCGAGCGTTGAATGCTCGAGTAGGGCCATCGCTGCGGCCTGCGCGTACGGGCCGCCGCTGCCGATCGCCGCGACGTCTTCGTCGGGTTCGATCACGTCGCCGGTGCCGCTGAGGACCAAGAGGTGTTCGGGCGTGCCCACGATCAGCAGCGCTTCGAGCCGCCGCAGCGCGCGGTCCTGACGCCAGTCTTTGGCGAGCTCGACGGCGGCTCGCATCACGTTGTCCTTGTACGCGCTCATCTTGCCCTCGAATTTCTCGAGCAGCGTGATCCCGTCCGCCGCGCTGCCGGCAAAGCCGGCGAGCACCTTGCCCCCGGCAATCGCGCGCACTTTCCGCGCCCCGTGCTTCATGACGGTCTTGTCGACCGTGACCTGACCGTCGCCGGCCATGGCGATCTTGCCGTCCTTCCGAACGGCGCAGATGGTCGTAGATCGAATTCGCATCTGGCCTAACTACTCAGCGGCGGCCTCCGTAGTTGCAGCCCCACTCTTCGTCGGCAGAGAGTGGGCGAGCGCTATGTTCCGACGAGGGAGTCTTGGCGGGCTCGGACTGCGGCGGCGAAGGCGTCGATTCGGGCGAGGGCGCGTTCGGCGAGCTTCGCCCGGCGCAGGCGCTTCTCGCGAATCGTCTCCGCGAGCGGCGAGAAGAAGGTCCAGGTGACGTTGGCGGGTTGAAAATCCGGCGAGTCGGTGTTCTGCAGATGGGCGACGACGGCACCGAGCGCCGTATCGGCGGGGAGGGTGACCGGCGGCAGGCCCAACAGATCGCGTGCGGCCGCGATGCCGGCGATCGTTCCGCATGCCGCCGCTTCGACGTAACCTTCCGCCCCGGTGATCTGGCCGGCGAAGAAGACGCGCGGCGCGGAACGCAGGCGCAGGTCCGCGGTCAGCAGGCGCGGGCTGTCGACGAACGTGTTGCGGTGCATCACGCCCAGGCGCAGCCACTCGGCGCCGGCGAGACCCGGGAGCTTCCCGAACGCCTCTTTTTGCGCCGGCCACGTCAGGCGGGTCTGAAAGCCGACCAGGTTGAGCGCCGTTCCTTCGGCGTTCTCTTTGCGCAGCTGGACGACGGCGTGCGGGCCTTTGCCGGTGCGCGGATCGCGCAGTCCGACCGGTTTGAGCGGTCCGAAACGCAGCGTGTCCTCGCCGCGCGCGGCGAGTTCTTCGATCGGCAAACAGCCTTCGAAGTACGGAACGTCGCCCGTTGCGAGGTCGCTTTCGAAGCCTTTGGGCTCGTGCTTCGGGAGTGTCTTGAGGTCTTCGACGAAGCGCAAGTACGTCTCGCGGTCGAGCGGGATGTTGAGGTAGTCGGCGCCGTCACCCTTGTCGTAGCGCGACTTGTGGTACATCACGCTGGTGTCGATGGAGTCGAGCGCGACGATCGGCGCGGCGGCGTCGTAGTAGTGGAGCCGTCCGCCGACCAGCGCGTCGATCGCTGCGGCAAGCGGTTCGGAGGGAAGCGGCCCGCACGCCACGATCACCGTTCCCTCAGGCGGTATCGCGGTGACCTCGTCGCGGCGGATCTCGACGTTCGGATGCGCGGCGAGCCGCGACTCGACGAGCGCGCCGAAGCGCTCGCGGTCGACCGCGAGCGCTCCGCCCGCCGGAACCGCAGCTTCGCGCGCGGACGTGATGATCAGCGAGTCGAGCCGCGCGAGCTCTTCCTTCAAGAGACCGACCGCGTTCTCGAGCGCGGCGCCGCGCATCGAGTTGGAACACACGAGCTCGGCGAGCATCCCGGTGTGGTGCGCCGGTCCCGACTTGTGCGGGCGCATCTCGTAGAGCACGACCGAAGCGCCTTGCTGCGCGGCTTGCCACGCAGCCTCCGAACCCGCAAGGCCGCCCCCGATGACGGTGATCGCCGGCCGCGGCATCACACCGGTTCGAGCTCCGCATCGGCGTCGACGTCTTCCGCGTCATCAGCCTTGCCGAGCCCTGTCGCGTGCGTTTTGTCGGTGTGGCACAGGTACGTCACCGCACCGCCGCGCTTCGCCTTCTCGGTCACGTAGTCGCCGCAGACGGCGCACCGCTCCGGCGCGACTTTGTCCCACGAGACGAAATCGCAGGCCGGGTAGTTGGCGCAGCCGTAGAACGTGCGCCCCTTGCGCGATTTGCGCTCGGCGATCATCCCGCCGTCCTTGGGGCACACGGCCCCGGAGTCTTTGAGGATCGGCTTCGTCGTCTTGCACTCGGGATAGCCGCTGCACGACATGAACCGTCCGAAGCGTCCGGTCTTGATGACCATCGGCTTGCCGCAGTTCTGGCAGATCTCGTCGGTCGGCTCGTCGCGCTGCTCGAACTTCGGCAGCTTGCGCTCCGCCTCTTCGAGTTCGCGCGAGAACTCGCCGTAGAAGTCGCCGAGCACCTTCGCGGTCGCGCCCCAGTCGCCGCCGGTCTCGGCCAGCGTGTCCAGCTTGCCTTCCATCGACGCGGTGAACGTCAAATCGACGATGTCGGGGAAGTGCTCCGCCAGCAGGTCGTTGACTTGTTCGCCGATGTCGGTCGGATGGAAACGGCGCTCCAGCTGCTCGACGTACCCGCGCGCTTGAATCGTCTCGACGATCGCGCTGTAGGTCGACGGGCGGCCGATTCCGTTCTCTTCGAGGGCTCTGACCAGCGATGCTTCGGTGAAGCGCGGCGGCGGTTCGGTGAAGTGCTGTTTCGGCTCGACGGACTTCGGATCGAGCACCTCGTCCTCGGTCAGCTTCGGCAGGATCGGCGTGCGTTTCGCCGCCTTCCCGTTGGTCGCTGCGACGGCATCGGGACCTTGGTCATCGGTGCCTTCCTCGTAGACCGCGGTGAAGCCGGCGAACTTCAGCACGCTGCCCGTTGCGCGGAACGTGAAGCGCTCCGTCGCTTTGATGTCGGCGGTCGTCTGGTCGAACACGGCCGGCGCCATCTGCGAGGCGATGAAGCGCTCGTAGATCAGCTGATACAGGCGCATCTCGTCGCGCTTGAGGATGCCGGCCAGCGATTCCGGCGTACGCATCGCCGAGGTCGGGCGGATCGCTTCGTGCGCGTCCTGCGCGCCTTCCTTGATCTTGAACTGCCGTCCGCCGCCGTAGAATGGCTCGCCGAAGCGGCCGACGATGTACTCGCGCGCCGCTTCGCGCGCCGAGTCCGCGATGCGGGTCGAGTCGGTGCGCATGTAGGTGATGAGGCCCTGAGTACCGTCGGCTCCGCCCAGATCGACGCCTTCGTACAGTGCCTGCGCGATCTGCATCGTCTTGCGGACCCGGAACTTCAGCTTGCGCGACGCCTCTTGCTGGAGCGTCGAGGTCGTGAACGGCGCGGCCGGATTGCGCCGCGTCTCGCGCGTCTTGACCGACGCGACGCGGAATTCCGCGCCCTCGAGCGCCGCCATGACGGCATCGGCCTGCTCGGCGGTGGTGATCTCCGCCTTCGCGCCGTCGATCTGATTGAGGTCGGCCGCGAAGACGATCGGCGGCACGCTGTCGGCGGCCTGCTCCGCGAGCGACGCGAGCAGCGCGGTGATCGTCCAGTATTCGCGCGGGACGAACGCCCGGATCTCGCGTTCGCGATCGACGATCAGGCGGACGGCGACCGATTGAACCCGCCCGGCGGAGAGTCCGCCGCGCACCTTCGCCCACAACAGCGGCGAGATCTTGTAGCCGACGAGCCGATCCAGAATGCGCCGCGCTTGCTGCGCGTTGACGCGCGGCATGTCGATTGGGTGCGCGTCTTTGAGCGCCGCCAGCGCAGCGTCCTTGGTGATCTCGTGGAGTTCGATCCGCTTGGGGTTGTCGAGCTTCAGCAGCTCGGCGAGATGCCACGCGATGGCCTCGCCCTCGCGATCGGGGTCGGTCGCGAGGTAGACGTCGCCCGCCGCCGCTTTCACCGCCGCCTTGAGCTCCTTGATGACGTCGCCCTTCCCCTTAATGGTAAGGTAACGCGGCATGAAATCATTGAGTACGTCGACGCCCAGCGTCGATTTCGGCAGGTCGCGGACGTGCCCGACCGAGGCCTTCACGACGTACCGTGGCGGCAAGAATTTCTTGATGGTTTTGGCTTTCGTCGGCGATTCGACGATGATCAGGGGCTTCGCCACGGCGTCTCCAGAGGGTGCGCTCGCCCAAGAACGAGCTTCGGGCCACAGTATAAACCCGGACGTCAAGCGGCTCCAATTCCGTCCCGCGCGCCGCGCGCGGAACAGCCGTTTTGGCCATAGAGTTGCACGAAGGGCGAATTGTGCGTATTATGCGACTAAATGCGTCGACAACATGTCGATGCAATGACGACACTCCGTCCGCGCGGACGAGGAGGTTGAATGGACTCGGAAATGACGAACGGCGGCGATACCGCTGAGACTGCGGCGCCAGCGCCGCGCCGTGGTCGCAAGAAAGCTGCCGGCGGTCGTAAGAAAGCCGCGGGTGGCCGTAAGAAAGCCGTCGGCGGTCGCAAAAAAGCCGTCGGTGGACGCAAGAAAGCCGCCGGCGCAGGACGCAAAAAAGCCGCCGCGGGCGGTCGCAAAAAGAAGGCAGCGGGCGGGCGTAAGAAGGCCGCTGGCGGTCGCAAGAAGGCAGCCGGCGGGCGTAAGAAGGCCGCAGGCGGTCGTAAGAAGGCAGCCGGCGGACGCAAGAAAAAAGCCGCGGGCGGTCGCAAAAAGAAGGCAGTCGGCGGACGCAAGAAGGCCGCGGGCGGTCGTAAGAAAGCAGCCGGCGGACGCAAGAAAAAAGCCGTCGGCGGACGGAAAAAGGCCGTGGGCGGGCGTAAAAAGGCCGCCGGCGGACGCAAGAAAAAAGCCGGCGGACGCAAGAAGAAGGCATAGCCGACTTCGGGAAACGTACGGGGAGCGATCGATGATCGCTCCCCTTTTTTTTAGGTGAGTACCGCCGGCCCGTTGACCAGATCCGGCGCGCGGCCGCCGTGTTCTTCGACCCAGTGGCACGCTGCGCGATGACCGGGCTCGTACTCGTTGAACGCCGGCACTTCGACCTTGCAGCGCTCGAACGCGACCGGGCAGCGGGTGTGAAAACGGCAGCCCGACGGCGGATTGACCGGCGAGGGGATGTCGCCGGTGAGGATGATGCGCTTGCGGCGCCGCTCGACGTCGGGGTCGGGGATCGGGATGGCGGAGAGCAACGCCTGCGTGTACGGGTGAAGCGGGTTGTCGTACAGCCGGTCGCGGTCGGCGATCTCGACGATCTTCCCGACGTACATGACCGCGACACGGTTCGAGATGTGGCGCACGACCGAAAGATCGTGCGCGATGAACAGGTAGGTCAGCCCGAGCTGCTGCTGCAGATCCTGGAGCAGGTTGATGACCTGCGCCTGAATCGAGACGTCGAGGGCCGAGACCGGCTCGTCGGCGACGATGAACTTCGGATCGACGGCCAGCGCGCGCGCGACGCCGACCCGCTGGCGCTGTCCGCCCGAGAACTCGTGCGGATACCGGTTCGCATGCTGCGGCTGCAGACCGACGAGCCGCAGCAACTCCTGCACCCGGCCGTCGGCCTCTCTGCCCTTGGCGATCCCATGGATCTCCAACGGCTCGCGAATGATCGAACCGACCGTCATACGCGGGTTGAGCGAGGCATACGGGTCTTGGAAGATGATCTGCATCTCTTTGCGCAGAGGACGCAGCTCGCCGCGCGAGAGCCCGGTCAGTTCCCGGCCGTCGAAGGTGACGCTGCCGCTGGTGGGATCGGCCAGGCGGAGGATCACACGTCCCGCCGTCGTCTTGCCCGAACCCGACTCGCCGACGAGCCCGAGCGTCTCACCGCGCCGGATCTCGAAATCGATTCCGTCGACCGCTTTGACGTCCGCGACGTGGCGCTGCAGTATGCCGGCCGTGATCGGGAAGTACTTGTGCAGGCCGCGCACGACGACCAGATCGTCGCTCGACGCCGCCGGGAGGCCGCTGGGTCCGGCGAGAGAGGCCGTCACTTCGCGAGTTCCTGAGGCGTCTTGGCGACGGCGGAATTCGCGATGGCCGGAACGCTGGGCGCGGGGATCGTCTTCTGTCCTTCGGCCCGCTGATCGTAGAGGAAGCAGCGCGCCACGTGCCCGTCGCCGAAATCGTAGAGGGGGACCGGCTGGGTGCAGATCGGCATCTTGTACCGGCAGCGCGGCCCGAACGCACAGCCTTGCGGCATGTGCAGCAAGTTCGGGGGCTGGCCTTCGATCGGCACCAGCCGCGATCCGGCCTGGTCGAGCCGCGGGAGCGACTCCAGCAGTCCCATCGTGTACGGCATCTTCGGCGACTCGAAGATCTCTTTGGCCGTCCCGTACTCGACCATGTTTCCGCCGTACATGACGAGCACGTTTTCGCACGTCTCGGCAACGACGCCCAGATCGTGGGTGATGAGGACGATCGCCGATCCCAGCCGCTGCTGCATCTCGTTCATCAGCTCGATGATCTGCGCTTGAATCGTCACGTCGAGCGCGGTGGTCGGCTCGTCGGCGATCAGCACGGCCGGATCGCACGAGAGCGCCATGGCGATCATGACGCGCTGGCGCATGCCGCCGGAGAACTGATGCGGGTAGTCTCGCAGGCGCTTCTCGGCGGCGGGAATCTTCACCAGCCGCAGCATGTCGACGGCCTTCGCAAGCGCGTCTTTTTTCGAGAGTCCGAGATGCAGGCGGGTCGCTTCGGCGATCTGCTCGCCGATCGTCAGCACGGGGTTGAGCGACGTCATCGGATCCTGGAAGATCATCGCGATGTCGCGCCCGCGGATCTTGCGCATCTGCGCTTCGCTCTTCTTGAGCAGGTCCTCGCCCTTGAAGAGGATCTGGCCGTGCTCGATCGTGCCGTTCTGCGCGATCAGGCGCATGATCGAGAGTGACGTCACCGATTTGCCCGAACCCGATTCGCCGACGATCCCCAGCGTCGAACCGGGATCGACCGCGAACGAGAGCCCGTTGACGGCGGCGACGACGCCGTCTTCGGTACGGAACGTCGTCCTGAGGTCCTTGACCTCGAGCAGGGCCAAGCTAGTGTCCCGCCTCAGAAGTGAGAGACACTAGATGCCGGTGAGGCTGACGATCGTCGCGACGACGACGAACGCGACGGCGATGAACTGCGTGACGCGGGCGATCTGCTGATCGAGTCCGAGCCGGCGGGTCGCCGACTCGACGCGGCCGCCCAGCGTGCCGCTGAGGCCTTCCTGCTTCGTCGTCTGCAGCGCGAGAAACAGTACGAGCAGGAAGCCCAGGAGCACGAAGAGTCCGGCCAGCGTGTGCGTCAGCCATCCCGCGTGCGACGCCAGCCACGAATGCGGCGTGAGGTCGTATTGAAAGTTCGAGGGCAGCGAGACCGGCAGCGTGGTCGCTTTGACGAGGGGCGCGGCAGCCTTCGCGGCGGGCGCGGCGGCAGTCGCGGCCGCAAGCAGGACGGGAAGCACGATAAAGGGACTCCTGGTATGCCGCACGTTCGGCAGGAAAAGAACCGCCGAGGCTTTGTTGGGAAGGGGCGGCGACCCTGCCTGGAGCCCGGGGGCGCCGTTAAGAGGCGGTGTGCGCCGGGGCGAGCGCTCGGACGCGGGCCGCGACGTTCTCACCCGTGAGGCCGAATTGGGCGCGCTGCGCGGCCTGGGAAGCATGCTGGACGAGCACGTTCGGAACGCCGACCCGTTCGACCGGGATGGCGATCCCGCGATCGTTGAGGAACTCGACGACCGCGGAGCCGAACCCGCCGGCGAGGCTGTGTTCTTCGAGGGTGATGAAGCGGCGGTGCGTCTCGGCGAGTTCGAGCAGCAGCGTTTCGTCGAGCGGGGCGACGAAGCGGGCGTTCACCACGGTCGGGCGGACGCCGTCCGCCGCGAGCAGCGCGTGCGCGTCGAGCGCGGCGTCGACGGTGTTGCCGAGCGCGAGAATCGCCACCTCGGCGCCGCGCCGCAGCACCTCGCCTCGGCCGAGCACGAGCGGCGCCGGCGGCTCGTCGTGTTTCCCGCTGGTCGAACCGCGCGGGTAGCGGATCGCCGTGGGTGAATCGAGCGAGAGCGCGAGGTCGAGCATCGGGCCGACCTCGTCTTCGTTGCGCGGCGCCATGATGGTCATGCCGGGCAGCGTGCGCAGGTACGCGATGTCGTAGAGTCCCATGTGCGTCGGTCCGTCGTCACCGACGAAGCCGGCGCGGTCCATCGCGAAGACGACCGGCAGCCCTTGAATCGCGACGTCGTGGACGATCTGATCGTAGGCACGCTGCAGGAAGGTCGAGTAGATCGCACAGACCGGCTTGACGCCGCGGGTCGACGCGCCGGCGCCGAAGCAGACGGCGTGCGCCTCGGCGATGCCGACGTCGAAATAGCGCTGCGGAAAACGCTTCGCGAACTTCGCGAGCCCCGTGCCGTCGGGCATTGCGGCGGTGATGCCGATCACGCGCGCATCGCGTTCCGCGGCGGCGATCAACGCGTCCGCGAATGCCGCCGCGAACGTCGGCCGAGCCGTCCCCTTCTTCTCGATCTTCCCCTCGTCCGGATGATAGACGCCGGGTCCGACGCCGTGGAACGTGCGGCTGTCACCCTCGGCGATGTCGTAACCCTTGCCCTTGACGGTGCGCACGTGCAGCAGCACCGGACCGTGGACTTTGCGCGCGTTGGAGATGACGTCGATCAGCGTATCGAGGTCGTGTCCGTCGATCGGACCGATGTAGCGGAAACCCATCTCCTCGAAGATGACCGGCGCCTTGTGATCGGGCAACGCGAAACGCATCCCCGCGATCTCGGCGGTCGAGAGCGCTTTGCGCGCCGTGTCGCCGAGCGGAACGTGGTCGAGCACGCCCTTCACGAACTCGCGGCCGCGCGTGAACAGCGGCTTCGCACGAAGCGTCCCCAAGTACGAAGCGATCGAGCCGACGTTCGGAGCGATCGACATCTCGTTGTCGTTGAGGACGACGATGAAGTTGGTCTTCATCAAGCCCGCGTTGTTGATCGCTTCGTACGCCAGGCCGCCGGTCATCGCGCCGTCGCCGATCACCGCGACCACCGACTCGTTGCTGCCGCGGAGGTCGCGGGCCGTCGCCATGCCGAGCCCGGCGGAGATCGCGGTCGAAGCGTGTCCCGCGCCGAAGGCGTCGTACTCCGATTCGGTTCGCATCGCGAAGCCGCTGATGCCGCCGGCTTGACGCAGGGTTCCGAAGTTCGCGGCGCGGCCGGTCAGCAGCTTGTGAACGTAGCTCTGATGGCTGACGTCCCATACCACGACGTCGCGCGGCAGGTCGAGCACGCGGTGGAGCGCGATCGTCAACTCGACGACGCCCAGGTTCGGAGCGAGGTGGCCGCCGTTTGCCGCACAGACCCGAATGAGGGTTTCGCGGACTTCGCGCGCGAGCTGATCCAGCTCGGGACGGCTCAACCGTTTCACGTCGGCCGGGGTCGCAATGCGCTCGAGGATCATTCGCGGATATTCGACGCCGCGGGACGAAGGCCCGTTCTCGTGCAGGACCCACAGGTGCCGCCGACCGCGTTGCGCGTGCGAAAGCGGGTCTGGACCGATGTCGCGCGGATCATCTCAACGGTCTGCAATCCCTTTCTGACCTCACTGGCGCTCTTCGTGATCCTCGCCGGCGCCGGCTCGAAGAGCACCAACGACTTTCTCGTCTTGCTCTGCAACAGCGCCTTCTTCACCTCGATCGCGCCGATGCTGTTCATCTTCTACCTCTACGCGACGGATCGCATCTCCGATCTCGACATGTCGATCCGCGTCGAGCGCGAGCGGGTCTTCATCGCCTTCGTGATCTTCTACGCGCTAGGCGCGTTCGATCTGTGGCTGATCCACGCCCCGGCGATCATGACCGCCTCGATGGCCGGCTACGCGGCGAGTGCCCTGATCGTCCAGTGGATCACGCGATACTGGAAGATCTCGACCCATGCGCTGGGCGTAACGGCGCCGTTGGTGGCGCTCACGGTCCTCTTCGGCGAACGGCCGCTGCCGTTCTACGCGCTGATCCCGCTGGTCGGCTGGTCCCGCGTCTACCTGCGCGCGCACACGCTCCTGCAGGTCGTCGCGGGAACGGCCCTGGCGCTGGGAACAACGCTCGTCTTCTTCCGCGTCTTCCACATCGTGTAGGCTGCGCCGTAACCGCCCGTCAGTGTCGACGTGGGCGCTCATTGTGCGACGAGTGCTGCGACCTTTCCGGTGCGGTCGCCGGTCCAGCGGCGCACCGCCGCTTCGAACGCCTGCGGGTCGCCGTTCGTGTAATACGTCGTCGTGCCGGCGCCGCTCGGGAACCGGCGCGCCGCGATCAGCCGCTGCGCCGCGGCGGCTTGCGCGACCGCCGGATCGATGCGCACGACCCGCTCGGGGAGCGCGCGCGCGAACCAGCGGTCGAGCAGCGGGTAGTGCGAGCATCCGTAGACGAGCGCGTCGATCTCCGCCGGCAAGCCGGCGACGACCGCCTCGACCGCCGAGCGCGCCTCGCCGGTCTCGGCCGCGCCGCGTTCGACGAGCGGAACCAGCGCCGGCGCGGCGACTTCGACGACTTCGAGCCCGGGAGCGGCTGCGCGAATGGCCCGGCCGTACGCTCCGCTGCGGATCGTTGCGACTGTGGCGACGACCGCGATGCGACGGTGCGGCGTGCCCGCGAACGCGGCACCGGCATTCGCGATCAGATCGAGCACCGGGAAGGGCGTCTGCGGCCAGCCCAGCCGTTCGGCGACGGCACAGGTCGTGTTGCACGCGGTGACGACGGCGTCGACCTGCAATTCGGCCAGCAGCGCGAGGTTCTGCTGCAGAAACCCGTGCAGCGTCGCATCGCTCTTCTCGCCGTACGGCAGGTGTGCTTGATCGGCGAAATAGACCACGTCGGCGTCGATGCCAGCGGCGCGAAGCGCGGCAAGTACGGTCAAGCCGCCCAGCCCCGAGTCGTAGAGCCCCAGCACTACTGGCGGCTCACGCCATTGTCGCTTTGAACCTGACGCAGGGCCGGTGCGCCCGCGTAGGCTTTGACCCCGTTGGCAATCCCCTGCGCGACGTTTTGCAAGAACGACGGCTGGCGCAGCAATTCGACGTCGCTCGGATTGGTGACGAACGCGGTCTCGATCAAAACCGCCGGCATCGTGGTATGGCGCACCACGTAGAAGTTCTCGTGCCGGGCGCCGTCGTCTTGCGTTCCGGCGGTGGCGACGACCGCGTGCTCCAGCGTTTGCGCGAATGCGGCGTCCTGCGGCTTGTACCAGTAGAACGTCGAGCCGCGGGCGCTGCTGACCGGTGCACTGTTGACGTGGATGCTGATGAACATGCGGGCGTTGGCTGCGTTCGCGACGTCGCACCGGGTCTGCAGGTAGGCGCGATCGTCCGCGTTGGCCTTGCCGTCGGCGTGCATCTGGGTGAGAAGGTCCGTGCTGACCGGATCGATGTCGCCGTCGCGGGTCATCTTCACGATCCAGCCCTGGGCGACGAGCAGCGAGCGGAGCCGCTGCGCGATATCGAAGGTCAGCGACTTTTCGACCAAGCCGTTGTGCGCGGTGCCGACGTCGGCTCCGCCGTGCCCCGGATCGATGACGATCAAGCGCGGGCTGGACGGCGTGCCGAATTTCCACGGCATCTCGCTCGGCACGGCGTCCGGCGAAGCGCCGCTCGCGGCGACCGGCGGCCCGCCGGTGCGCCCCGTACCGATGCGCGTCAGGTCCGTCGCCGACGCGTTGGAAACCGTGATCGTCAGGCCGGTGTCGCTCGGCTGCACCTCGATCGCTTGATCGCCCGCGAGCGTGAACGCGATGCGGACCGCCGGCGCGTCGCCGGTCCCCGTCTGCCGCACGCGAACCGACTGCGCCGAACCGAACGATGGGTGTTCGTCGCGGCCCGGACCGTTGAGCGTGGTGTTGGCGAAGTCCAGATACCAGCGATGATCGAGCAGCCGGTGCCATTCGTAGCCCGCGGCACCGCTGAGCGCGACGCGCACGACCAGCGCGTCGTCGGATCCTTGCTCGAACGCGAGACCGGTGAGCGTCGCGCGTCCGGCGACGACCGGCGGCGCGGCGGTCGGCGCGACGAGTGCGCCGGGATCGTACGGGCCGGGCGATCCGACCATCGGCGGCGGCGTCGGCGGTCCGTTTTGGCTGACCGATCCGCGCGGTTCGAACGCGACGCTGAACGCGTCGGGTGTTTCGGCCGGCACGATCCGATGCGCCGTGCCGGGCGCCGCCGTGATGGTCAGCGTGGTGCTGGGGACGCGCGCGGTTCCCGCGACGGTGACGTCGAGCGCGTCGACCCCGGCGCCGAGCGCTCGGCGCGTGGGTGCGAGCGACGAACCCTGCCCGACGAAGGTGACTTGCAGCCGGTCGGGTCCGTCAGCGTTGGTGTCGATCAGCAGCGGCATCGCGGCGCGCACGGTCACCACCGTGCGGCCGCCTTCGGCCCGCACGTCAAGCGCGCCGATCCGCGGCTGCAGCACGGTTTCGCCGCCGTCCGGGACCGGCTCGACGTAGAGCGCCCGGGCCAGCGCGAAGAACGGGAGGAGCACGTCCGGACCGTCGTTCGACGGCGCGAACGGCGCGCGCACGCGCACACCGGCGACCGTGTACCAGGGATCGCCGAGCGTGAATACGATCGTGCGCCGGTCCTGCGCGGTGACGACGACGTAGCGCGATTGCGGTTCGAACGCGACGGTCGCACCGAGCTTGTCGAGGAATCGGCGCAGCCCGGCGTCACGAGTCGAAACGGCGATGTCGCCGGCTTGCGCTTGCGGATGTTCGAGGATCAGGCGCGTGCCCTGGAACCAGAGCAGCGGAGCGCGCTCTTGCGCCGGCGCGGCGAACGGCAAGCAGGAGAGCACGACGGCAAGCGCCTGCGCGAGGAAGCTAAAACGACGAACGCGAGAGCGGCTCATCGATCTCGAGATGTCCTCCGGGGAGCGTCGCGACGCGAGCGCCGTCGATGCGAATCTTCACCGAGGTGAGGTGGAGCGACGGCTGCGTCAGTGTCCACACGAGAGATTTGAACTCCGCCGACTCGGCAAAGCTGCCTTCTTTCGACGAGCCCGCGATCTCGTGCGACAAATTGACGTCCGCCGTTGAATCGACAACGTCAACAGCCAGCACGCGCGTTCCCGCAGGGAAGCGAATCGCTTCGGTCCCGGGCGGCGGCCCGGCGACGCACTGCGTCGCAGCGTAAAACGCGACGCTGGCCGGGTCCCGCGCAGGACCGAGCGAGACGCGCCACGGCACGAGCGTCGTGCCGTCGGCTTTCGCATAGTACACGGTGATCGCGTCGCCGACGCCGGCCGGCGTTCGATGGGTGAACCACCACGCGGCTGCGACGGCAGCGACGAACAGAACGATCAGCACCAAGCCGCGCGACGCTCGCATCTTGGATACGCGACATTCGGCGTGCGCCGCAAAGCGCCCGCCTAAGGATCAGGCGTTGCGGCCTTGACGGCGGTAGGTGATCCGCCCACGCGTGAGATCGTACGGCGAAAGCTCAACGTCGACATCGTCGCCCGGCGTGATGCGGATGCGAAAGCGGCGCAGCCGGCCGGCGAGGCTGGCGAGGATCGTATGGCCGTTCTCGAGCTCGACCTTGAACGTCGAGCTGGGGAACGTTTCGATGACGCGGCCGACAAGGCTCAGCGTATCTTCTTTGATGACGGGAGTGAGGGGCTCGCGGCGCTTTTTGCCGCCGCCCCGCCGTCGACGCGGAGGAGGAATACAGACTCCTTGGAGGTGGGTGGATTGCTCTCGTAAGACGCGCAGCCAAGGGCAATCGTTTCGCGGAAGCCCTTCCGCGCAACGGAGTTGCGTGGACTCGACCACCGCTCGGAGCCGAACTCCCCCGAATGGGCGGGGGTCGTAGGGTTCGGAATGATTACCAGTGCTATCGTCTTCGGAATGGTCGGCGTCGCAGCCGGATTTACCTGGGAGTACATCATCAAGCGGGGCGACTAGGCCCCAGCCTCGCCCGGAAAGCCCGGCGAGGGCGCCCCGGCCGAGAGCGCCTCGGCTCATCGGGGCCGGCCCTGACCCATCCCCAGCGTATTCGGCGAGCGGTCGGCTTCTTCACCCCTTCGAGGGGATTGCACCCTTTTTCGACGCAGATGTGTTATTGTGTGCGAGCCGGACCAACTCGAGGCGTCTTACGTCCGGCTGATTGTACTAGTCGTGTCCCGTGGTCTGGCGCTGTAAGCGTTCTCCTGAGCAGGTACATCGTACGAGTCTTCACCCCCCGACGCCGGAGTTCACGATGTATACTGACGAAACGCTGAATTGCACCGATTGCAATGCCCCCTTCACCTTCTCGGCCGGCGAGCAGGAATTTTTTGCGGCCAAGGGCTTCACCAACAAGCCCAACCGTTGCCCGGACTGCCGTGCGGCTCGTAAGAGCCAACGCGGTGGCGGCGGCGGCGGCGGCAGCTCGTATGCCGGCGGCGGCGGTGGCGGAAGCTACGGCGGCGGCGGCGGCGGCGGCGGGCGTCCCGCACGCGAGATGTTCCAGGCCACCTGCAGTGGCTGCGGCAAGGTTGCGGAAGTTCCGTTCCAGCCCCGCGGCGACAAGCCGGTCTATTGCCGCGACTGCTTCTCGCAGCGGCAGTCGTACCGCTGAGCTAGCCTCAGCGCCAACGGCGTAAGCAGAAAGAGACCCGGTGGTTCGCCACCGGGTCTCTTCTTTTGCCCACTCCGGGTTTACTACGACGCGGGCGAGATCGACTTGGCCGCGATCTTGAGCTTCCAGCTATCCAGCGCGGTGTGTTCCGGGTGGAGGTTCGCCAAGAGCACCTTGAGGCGGGTCGCGGCGGGGCCGGTTCCCGTCGTGCGCACGCGGCGGAAATACGGCGACCACGATTGGTACCACAGCGTCGCCGACACCGTCAGCTTCGTGGGGTCGACCGCAGTGCGCAGTGGGACGCGGTAGGCCACGATCGCGCGGCCCCGGCCGCCGTCCTTGCCGTAGTTCGGATCCCCCCGCACCCCGGTCGGCCGGGTCGCGACGACCCAGTTCGAGGGGAGCGGGAACCCCGATACGCCGTCGAAGCGCCAGCCGGCCGGGAGCAAGCGGTTGTCTTTGACCGACGAGTCGCGCCGGATGAAGCTCTCGGTGAAGTTACCGGCCTGATCCCGCGCCAGCTCTTCGAAGATCTGCACCTGGTCCGCGCTCGTGACCGGATACTGCTGGTCGTAGTGCGGCTGATACTGCTGCGCGCCGCCCGGACCGCGCACGAAGAACTCCGAGGGCAGCGGTGTGACACCGTCGGCGCCGACGATCACCCCGTTCGCGTCGGTCCGTCCTGAGGCGAACACGACCCCGTTCTGCGGGTCGGTGACCGTCAGCTCGACGAACGCGCGGCGGAAGCCGACGCCGCTGGGAAAGCGGTGGCCGGTCAGGTTGGTGACCGCCACGTTCGCGACGAGCGTGCCGTTCTCGACCTTCGCGTCGAGATCGACCCTCGCCGTCTGGTGTTCCGCCTGCTGCACGACGTTGCCGATCGCGTCGTTGAGATCGTTCTTCGAGCCGGACATGTAGTCGGCGAGCCGGACCCCGAGCACGTCCGGGTTCTGCTGGAACGTCCGCAGCAGAAACGCATTGAGCCCGAGCAACTCGTGGCGGCGGAAGCCCGTCGTACGCCAGGGGACGGTGATGTCGGCGAGCGGCGCGCGATGCTCGGCTTGCGGGTAGTCCTCGTCCTGGACGATCGCGATCTTCGTCTGGATCGCCGGATCGCCGACGTGCAGCCGCTCGTTCGCGACGCTCGAGGGCATGTGGCAATCCTGGCACGAGCGCTTGTCCGGACCGGGCTTGTACTCGGTCTGGAATTTGCTGTTGACCCATTCGACGTACGTCGCTTGCTCGACGTCGTGATGCGTGCGCAGGTCGATCGGATGGATTTTCGCCGGCTGATCGACGACCGGCAAGTTGATGCTGTGGCAGCTCGTGCACAGTCGCGACGACGTCGTGAGCGACGAGTAGATGGGCGTCGTGCCGAGCGATTCTTTCATCGGGTGGCTGGCGATCGTCTTCGTCTCGAACGGCCCGTAGAGTTTATCCGGCGGGCCGACGGCGAAGAGCCCGTTCGGACGATGCTCGAGGGTGTACGAGAGCGACTTTACCTCAGGCGGGGTGAGGATCGCGTGATGGCAGACGGTACAGCTGACGCCGTCGCGCGCCAAGCCGCCGTAGTGGAAATTCGGATCCTTCGGGTCCGCTTGGAACACGAAGGCGGGCGAGAACGTCGCGGTCGACGGCGGCGGGTGATCGATGGCGAACGTGCGCTTGCCCATGACGCCGTGACACTGCATGCACGTGTCGACGATCTGCTGCTTGAGGACCATGCGCGTGTGCGCCGCGCGTGCCGCACCCCCCTCGATCCGCGCGGCCGGAATCGAATCGATATACGACAGCTCGCCTTCGAGCTGCGAGAAGAACACCGGATCGCGTCCGGCGAGGCCCATCGGCGACCAGCGCCACTCGCCGTATTCGGAGACGTTGACACCGATCGCGCCCGAATTCGGGGCGGGCGTCGGCGTCGGCGAAGGAAACGGGCCGGGCGGCAGCCACATCATCGGGCCCGCGATGGGACCCGATGCCGCGCTATGACAGCCCATGCACTGATCCGACGTCAAAAACTGCCCTGCCCCCGTGTGCGCGGCGACGAACGTGTCGAGCGGTTCGGCCGGAAACGTCTGGACCGGGGTCGGCGCGTGCGCTGCGATCATCGCGTTGCGCAGCGCCGGGTCGCGATTCTTCTCGTGCTCGGTCGACGCGGCGGCCGGCGCCGCGGTCGCGGAGGAGTGCGGCTGCGGCGTGCGCCACGAGTTGTCGACGTAGAAGGTCAGCGGTTCGCCCGGGAATCCGGTGATGTTCGCCGTCGACGCGAAGGTCAGCGCATGCGCCGCGGAGCCGTGACAGCGCAGGCAATAGAGCCCGAAACCGGCGTTCTGATACGCCGTCTTCACCGTCGGCTGCGGCGGCGCGAACATTCCGCCGTAGACCTCGGCCCAGAACCAGCCATCTTTCGAGGCGCTCGAACGGCGAATCATCACCGTCCAATCGTCCGGCTTCAACTGGTCGCCCGACTTCCCGGCGTAGCGTGCCGCGGGCGGCGGACCGTATTGTTCTTTGATCATGACGGCGCCGTCGCTCGGTACGCCGACCCGGCCGCCGCGCAACCACGCGATCATCTCCGGCGAATAGTAGATCCGTACCGCCGGGTGCGTGCCGAAGTACTGACCGTGCACGTAGGGCCCGGTGTCGCGCACCGACTTGTCGACGCACCATCCCAACCTGCGATAGCCGAACGTCTGCAGGTAGCCGAGCATCTTCGCTTCGATCACCGTCGGATCGCCGGGCGGGACGTGCGCGGACAGGCGCAGAGCGTCCGGAACCGGCTTCGCGCTCGGACACGGATCGGGCATCGCGGACCGGGGGAGCATCGCGCCCGTGCCCGGAGCGGGGGCGGGCAGCGCGCCGCGCGTCGCCTCGCTGACCAGCAGCACCGATCCGACCACCACGGCGAACGTCAGCAGCGCCGAACGCATCGCACACCCCTTTCGCACGACACCGAGCTGGGGGACGCTTGCGACACGGCCGGCCGCCGCTCCTGGCACCGGTCGGTACGGGGGAGCGGAGCCGCCCTAAGGACAATGCAAGCAGGCGAGAGGAGGATGAAGCGATGGACGTCGCCATCCTGGCCTTCGACGGCGTGGACGAACTCGATCTGGTTGGACCGTTCGAGGTTTTCGCACGCGCTGCCCAGCAGGCGGACGGGATCGGAGTCCGCATCGCGGCGGTCGGCGGCGAGTCGCAGCTGCTCGGCGGCTACGGCTTGCGCTACGGCACCGACGGCTCGCTCGGCTCATCACCGGACCTGCTGATCGTCCCGGGCGGGGGCTGGGTGAGCCGCGAGCCGCGCGGCGTCCGCACCGAGATCGAACGCGGCGAACTGCCGCGGCTGATCGCGCGCGCGTACGCCGACGGCGCGAAGATCGCGTCGGTCTGCACCGGCGTGATGGCCGTCGCGGCGTCGGGCATCCTCGGATCGCGCCCCGCGACGACGCACCGCGGCGCGATGGGCGACTTGCGCGCAACCGGCGCGACGATCGTCGACGCGCACGTCGTCGACGACGGCGACGTCATTTCCAGCGGCGGCGTGACCCACGGCATCGACCTCGCCCTGTGGCTGGTCGAACGGCTGTTCGGCGCGCTGCTCGCACAGTCGATTGCGACCGTGCTCGAGTACCAGCGCACCACGTCGATCTGGGTCTCGCCGGCGACGCTGGCCGAGATGGAGTCCGCGCAGAACCGCTAGCGCAGCACCGTCGCTAGACGGTTGCGTAAGAGCGTCTCCGCGCCCTCGCCGATCTCGGCGACGATGTCGGCCGCCGCACGGATGCGGTCTTGCAGCCCGACCGACTCGCCCGCGTAGACGTGGGCGAGCGTATAGTTCTTCGCGCGTTTCGCCGCTTCGTATTCTGCGACGGCGGCGCTCGACGTCGCGAGCTCATCTTCGCGGCCGTGCCAGCGGTCGGTGAACGCGTTGCGCAATGCGCGCCCGGGAAATTGCGGCGGCCACGGGTAGCCTTGCGCGCGGTCGAACACGCTGGTCAGCACGGTATCCGCCTCGGTGCTCGCGATGAGCTTCTGCCGCGCCTCATCGGTGACGCGCGCTTCCCGGGCTAGCAGAAACGGCGTGCCGATCCACGCTCCCGCGGCACCGGCCGCGAGCGCTGCGGCGAGCCCGCGCGCGCCGCCGATTCCGCCGGCGGCGAGCACCGGGCGGTCGACGATCTCCAGCACGATCTGCAGCAGCGGGAGCGTCGCGATCTTGCCGGTATGTCCGCCCGCTTCGGTTCCCTGCGCGACGATCAGGTCGACGCCGGCCGCCTGCGCACGCAGGGCCGCCACGCGATCCTGCACTTGGCTCGCGACCGCGATTCCGGCGCGGTGTAATGGCTCGACGTACGGGGTCGGATCGCCGAACGAGATCGACACGAGGGCTGGGCGGAGTTCGATCGCGGCTGCGAGCAGATCCGGGCGCTTGTCGAGCACCCAGATCAGGAAGCCGATGCCGAGGTTCCGATCGGGGTTCCCTTCGCGCGCCGTCGCGACGTCGGCGCGCAGCGTCTCGACGTCCCCGTTCACGTCGACCCCGAGAAAACCGAACGCTCCAGCATCGCTGACGGCCCGCGCCAACTCGCCGCCCGCGGCCGGCGTCATCGGCGCGTTGAGAATCGGGTACCTCAGGCCGAACCGGTCGGTGAGCGCGGTCGTCAGCACGTTACTGGTCGGGAAAGAGCACTCGGGTGCTGGCGGAGCGCTCCACGTCGGCGACCGCGCGATACGTGCGGCCGACGAAATCCATCGACGGGTTCGTCACGCCGAACCACAGCGTCTCGTTCTTGTAATGGTGCCACAAATGATACTTCTTGACGTAGCGCCCGAACGGCGTGCGCGGCACGAACGGAATGTGCGCAACGTAGTGCACCCACTCGTAGTACGAGAGCCCGAGCACGCTGCCGAGCAGCAGCGCACCGGTCAACGCGGCGTTGCGCGTGACGCCCCAGTAGATCGCCGTCGTCAGAAGCGTCACGGGCACGGCGAACCAGAGCGGCAGGAACAAGAGCTCGAGTTCGCCCGGCGTAACGTGATGATCGTAGTGCAGCCGGTGCTGCAAGCCCAGCAAGAACGGGTTCTTCTGCGGCGGTGCGTGCAGCAGGAAGCGATGCGTCGTGTACTCCGAGCCGAAGAACACGAGCGCGCCGATCGCGACGCACAGGATCGACGGGACGACGCCGCGCGCGGCGAACGCCGCCGCCAGCGCGACCGCCAGAAGCAGGAGCGCGGTGTTACTGCCGTGCCGCAGGAACGTGGCGACCATACTCACCCCTTGACCCCGCACGCCCAGCTGCCCTGCGCGGGCGGGCGTTTCAAGCACTTTTCGTTCCTCGACTCACCCTGTTGGAGTGTGACGCGCGTCGGATTGCGAGTGCGACGGCGGTGGGTACAAAACGAAGGTGCGCATGAGAGTCGTCAGCGCTTTTGCCGTCGTCGCCGCGTTCAGCGCGGTGATCCTCGCGACGCCGGCGCTAGCAATCGACAATCCGCTCGCCGCGGCGATCAACCCCATCGGCCACGGCGGCATCCGCGGCAACGTGACGTTCCTTCAGATGGGGAGCAACGTCAACGTCGCCGTCTCGCTCGACAATGGTACCGCAGGCCAGGCATCGCTCGATCTGCGTAAGGGGACGTGCAAGAGCTACGCGCCGAACTCGCGCTGGCCGCTGGGCACGTTCGGCGGCAGCTCGGAAGAGACGCGGCTGCCGAACACCAAGTTGGAAAGCCTCGTCGGCGAAGTGCTCTTGATCCACAAGACGCAGGACGTCGAGTCGCCGGCGATCGGCTGCGCGGAGATCCGCGCCTAGGCTAGATTTCCTCGCTCGGACGGCGGCGCGGCAGTGCATACCAGGCGTCATCGCACGCCTTCAGGTCGGCGTCGTCCAGCGTGATGTCGAGCGCCTTGAGCGAGTCGCGCAATTGCTCCGCCCGGCTGGCGCCGACGATCGCCGAGGTGACGCCCGGCTGATCGAGGACCCAGCGCAGCGCGACGTGCGTGATCGACTTGCCGCGCGACGCGACGTCCGCGGCGAGCCGCTCCACGACGTCGAGCTGGGCGTCCTGCCAGTAGCGCTGCTGGTACAGCTGCGCGGCGGTGCCGAGCGCGAAACGCGTTCCTTCGCGCGGGGCTTCACCGCGTTTGTACTTGCCGGTCAGGATCCCGGCGGCCAGCGGGTTGAAGACGACGGCGCCGACGCCGTGCGTCTGCGCCGCCGGAAGCAGTTCCGCTTCGATCGCCCGATAGAGCAGGTTGTAGCGGGGCTGCACCGCGTCGAAGCGGATCGTCCGCTCGCGATCGGCGGTCCATAGCGACGCCATCATCTGATGCGCGGCGACGTTGCTGCAGCCGGCGTAGCGGATCTTGCCGGCGCGCCGCAAGTCGTCGAGCGCGCCCAGCGTCTCGTCGATCGGCGTTTCCGGATCCCAGCGATGGATGTAGTAGAGGTCGATGTAGTCGGTGTTCAACCGGCGCAGCGACCCATCGCACGCGGCCAGCACGTGACGGCGCGACAAACCGATGTCGTTGGGTCCGGGACCCATGCGCCCGTAGGCTTTCGTCGCGACGACGAAGCGGTCGCGCTTCTTCGCCAGCCACGCGCCGACGATCTCTTCGGTGCGGCCGACTGTTTCGAGCGTGCCGCCGACCGGGTAGACGTCGGCGACGTCGATGAAGTCCACGCCGGCCTCCTGGGCGGCGTCCATGATCGCAAACGACTCGTCGCGATCCGTCTGCAATCCGAAGGTCATGGTTCCGAGGCAGATCTCCGAGATCTTCAGTCCCGTGCGCCCCAATCGTACCGTTCGCATGAGGCGCTTTTCCGCGCGCGTGCCCCAGCCACCCGGCGCGAGCCGTCAGGGCTGCACGTATCGGGCCCGATGGCGGATGTCGCGAGTCGTTTAGGGAGTGATGCCTTCGGCGGGGGACCAATCGGGAGCGCGACCTCCGTCGCGATAGATCTGGTAGGCAGCGTGCTCGCTGAGGTAGACCGCAATTCGCGCTTCCGGCACGCCGAGCTCACGCGAACACGCGGTGGTGATCGCGCGCCCAAGCTGCTCTTGCACCTCGGGCGTGCGCCCGATCCGAATGTCGCAAGTCACGATCGTCATCTCTTGCGGTCCATCGTCAGACGCATCGTAACGAGCGAGATCGCCCTCGCCATAGTGGACGAATCCGACGTTGACGATACGCTGCTTCGTCTGCATATATTCGGCGTAGGCTTTTGCCAACGCGAGGCCGAGCGCGCGCCGAGCCGCCGGCGAAACGACGCGGGTGGTATGAACTTGAACAAACGGCATGGGCGGGAACCTCCGAGTTGCGGGTACGACCATCGTCCTTAGCATGATCGGGCGGCGCGCCGACGAACGTCACAGACATGACCGGCTGGATGCGCGTCGCGCCGTTCGTCGGCGCGTCGCTCGCGTGCGGCTTTGGGCTCGCCGAGTTCGGTGATCGGGCCGACTGGAACCCGCTCGTCGCCCCCGCTGGCGCAGCGCTGGTCGCCGCCGTCTACGGCCTGCTGCGCCGGGGCCGCGACATCGTCGAGCTGTTCGGCCCGTTCCTGCTGATCGCATACGCGGCGTTCGCCGGGCTCGCGATCTCGCGGATGGCGTATCCGAACCTCATCGCGGCGCTATGGAAGTTCGACCCGATGATCGACCGGTTGCCCGTCGTGCTGCTCGGTGGCGTCGCGTATGCGCTCGTCGTGACGGTGTTCGTCGCACTGCCGGCATCGAAGCTCTCGCGTTGGCGCCGCCGGGCGTCGGAGCGCGACGAACGCTTCTGGTCGTTCGTCCACGAGCGCGCGTCGGCGCAGAAGCGCGACGCCTGACGGAAGCGCGCTACGTAGCGGCGGCGACCCGAAGGGGCTGCGGAGCGGGCGCAGCGGGCAGCAGCGCCACGGCGATGCGCAGCGGATCGTAGTCGGAGACCGCGGTGATCTCGGTATCGTCGCCGGCGGTGCGGCGGGCGGCGCGCAGGGCTTCGATCGCTTCGGGAAGCGCGAACTGTTCGCCGACGTAGCCGTTGACGAAGCGGCCGCCGCGAATCTCGCCGCGCGCTTCGAGCCGGCGCAGCGCGACGAGGATCTCGCGCCAGCGCGGCGCGAGCGTTTCGCGCACCGCGACGTCGCGGAACACCACGCCCCAACGGGCGAGCAGACGGCGCGCAAAGACTTCGGGATCGATGTGGTCCATCTCCGAGACGAGCCGCGTCCAGCGGCCGCTGGACGAACGCGGACGCGCGCGGAGGCCCTTCTCGCCCAGCCGCCGCTTCGCGTCGATCAGCGAGCGCAGCGCGTCGAAACCGTCGGCGGTGACGAGGCCGGCGGCGACGAGCTGCCACAGCGCTTCCTCGACCTCGCTCGGCAGCCGCTTCGTGCCGCGCACGATGTCGGTGAAGAACGGCGCGCCGCGGCGGCCGATCTCGTCCAGCACTTCGCGCGCGGCGTGTGAGAGGGCGGCCTCCTCGTACGGGTTCGCGACGACCAGCGCCTCGGCGTCCTCGCGGGCGAACAGCGCGATCGGCGCGAGCTTGGTCGGCCGCACGCGCCGCTTCTTCTCCTGGTCGGTGATCGCCAGCGCCGGGTGCGGCGAGAGCCGGCCCCACATCACGTCACCGGAATAGCAGAGGCGGTCGAGATACTCCCGCTTGTAACCCGCGACGCGCGCCGGCAGAATCGATGCCTCCCACGCCGCGGCCGGGATCTCGTAGCCTTCGAGTTGGCGGATGACGTGCAGCGTACCGTCGATGCCGTGCAGCCGCGACGCCGGCGCGACGTGCTGCCAGCGGAACAGGAAGCGCACGTAGTCGGCGGTGCTGACCGGCTCGATCTCGCGCCGCAGCGTGCCCAGCGTGAGGCGGTGGATGCGCGCGAGGATGCGCCGATTGCACCATTCCTCATCGAGGCCGCCGCGGAAGCGTCCGCGCAGGACCTGGCCTTCGGTCTCGAGGCGAATCAGCGCCATCTCGATGCTCGCCGCGTCGACGGCGAAGCGTTCCGCCAATTCGACGACCGTCACCGGCCCGCTCGATTCGAGCCAGCCGCGCACGATTTCGGCCAACGCGTCTTCCATGCGCTCCGGCAGCGGCTGCGCGGGCGGAACGGACGCAATTTGGGGTTCGAGTGCTGCGTCGGGATAGGCGACGCGCGCGAGGTCCAGACGTTCGGCACACACCCAGAACGCCGCACCGCTCGGGCGCAGGGTCGTTGCGCGGCGCTGCGAGACGAGCTCCTCGAACCACTCGTTCCACTCGGCGACCGGCGGCAGGGCGACGAGCGTGGCGAGCGCGTCGTGCAGTTCGTCGGCGTCGCGCACGAGCGGCCAGGCCGATTCGGTGACTTCGGCGATCGCAGCCTGATCGAGGATCCCGGCGCCCCCTTCCGCGTCGGAACGCGTGGTGCGCCGCAGCGTGACGGCGCGCGCGCGGCGTTCTTCGAGCGGCGCATCGTCGAGGTAGGCGTACGGGTTCGCGTTGAGGATCTCATGGCAGAACGGCGACGGCTCCGGCGTGTCGATTGCGCACGTGCGGATCGCGCCGCTCTCGACGTCTTTGAGCACGGTCATCAGCCCGTCGAGGTCCATCGCTTCGCGCAGGCAGTTGTCGATCGTCTCGCGGACGAGGACGTGATCGGGGATGCGCACCGGGCCGCTGAGGTTCTCGGCGCACGCGGCTTGATCGGGGAACACCGCGGCCATCAGGTCGTCGGCGCGCATCCGCTGCAGCTGCGGCGGGACTTTCTTGCCGGCACGTGAGCGCAGGATCGTCAGCGACCGGGTCGCGTTCCAGCGCCAGCGCGCGCCGAACATCGGAGCGTCGAGCAGCGCCTGCGTCAGCGTGTATTCGACGCTCGCCGACTTCACGTACTCGAAGACGACGTCCAGAGGGAACGCGTGCTGCTCGGTCAGCGAGACGCAGATCCCGTTGTCGGTCGCCGCCGCCTGCAGCTCCACGTTGAACGAGCGGCAGAACTTCTTGCGCAGCGCCAGACCCCACGCGCGATTGATCCGCGCGCCGAACGGCGTGTGCAGGATCAGCTGCATCCCGCCGGCTTCGTCGAAGAACCGCTCGGCGACGATCGTGCGATCGGTCGGCACGACGCCGAGAATCGCCTTGCCGGCGCGCACGTACGCGACGGCTTGCTCCGCGCCGCCGCGATCGAGACCGCACTCGCCGATCAGGAGGCTGCAGGCTCCCTCATCGTCGCGCTCGTCGATCGCCGCGCGCAGCGCCGCGACCTCGCGCGAGAGCTCGATCGTGCGGCCGAGGCCTTCGCCGTTCCAGAACGGGATCGACGGCGGCGCACCGTGCGCGTCCGCGACGCGGACGACGCCGGGTTCGACACGGCGAATCTGCCACGAGGTCGTGCCCAGTAAGAAGATGTCACCGGCCATGCTCTCGACCGCGAAGTCTTCGTCGACCGTCCCGACGACGTGACCGTCCGGTTCGACGACGACGTTGTAGTTGGCGTTCTCGGGGATCGCGCCGCCCGAGGTGATCGCAGCGATGCGCGCTCCGCGGCGCGCGCGCAGCTTGCCGTTGACCCGGTCGTAGTGGAGGTACGCGCCGCTGCGCCCGCGCGACGTGGCAACGCCGTCGGCGAGCATGGTGAGGACCTCGTCGTAGTCCTTGCGCGAGAGATCGCGATACGGATACGCCGTGCGGACAGCGTCGTAGAGATCGTTCGCGTCCCAATCGTCGGCGGCGCAGGTCGCGACGATCTGCTGCGCGAGGATGTCGAGCGGTGCGACGGGGATGCGCAGCGCGTCCATCGCGCCGCCGCGAATGCCGCGCACGAGCGCCGCGCACTCGAGCAGCTCGTCGCGGGTCGTCGCGAACAGCCGGCCTTCCGGCTTCGCGCCGATCCAGTGGCCGGAACGGCCGATCCGCTGCAGCGCGACCCCGATCGAGCGCGGCGAGCCCAATTGGACGACCAGGTCGATCGAACCGATGTCGATCCCGAGCTCGAGCGACGCCGTCGCGACGACCGCGCGCAGCTCGCCCTTCTTCAGCCGGTTTTCGGCATCGAAGCGGATGTCGCGCGAGAGGCTGCCGTGGTGCGGCATCACCATCCCCTCGCCGAGCCGCGACGTGAGCGCGAACGTGACCCGCTCGCTTTGGCGGCGCGTGCTGACGAAGATCAACGTCGTGCGATGCGCGCGGATCAGCTCGGCCAGACGGTCGTAGATCTCGCCCGACATCTCGTTGCTGGCGACCGAACTCAACTCGTCGCCCGGGACTTCGACCGCCAGCGTCACATCGCGCCGGTGGCCGATATCGATCACTTCGGCGTCCGGACTCAGGAAGCGCGCGACCTGATCGATCGGGCGGACCGTCGCAGAAAGCCCGATCCGCTGCGGTTTCTTACCGCCGTTGCGCCGCACGAAGTCGTCGAGCCGAGCGAGCGTGAGGGCGAGGTGCGCGCCGCGCTTGTCGGCGGCGACCGCGTGGATCTCGTCGACGATCACCGTTTCGACCCGGGCGAAGAGCGCGCGCGCCTTCTCCGAGGTGAGCATCATGAACAGCGACTCGGGGGTCGTGACGAGCACGTGCGGCGCCGTGCGCAGCATCCGGGCGCGATCGGCCTGACTAGTGTCGCCGGTGCGCGTCGCCGTGCGGATCCCCTCGAGCGTGATGCCGCGTTCGGTCGCGAGCGCGAGGAGTTCGCCCAGCGGCGTCTCGAGGTTCTTGCGGACGTCGTTGGTCAGCGCCTTGAGCGGTGAGACGTATACGACGAGCGTTTCGTCGGGAAGTTCGCCGGCTTCCGCGCGCCGGATCAACCCGTCCAGGCAGATCGAGAAGGCGGCCAGTGTTTTTCCGGAACCGGTGGGCGCCGTGATCAGCACGTCGCGACCGGCGCGAATCAACGGCCAGCCTTGGACCTGCGGTTCGGTCGGCTCGCCATACCGCTTGGCGAACCAATCGGCGACGAGCGGATGAAACTCCCTGACCACTCTCTTGGCCCAACCCACTCGGCGGTCGTCCCGTTTCGGTCCACCCTCAAATGCCGTTGACTTGCTAGGGTAGTCGACCTTCGTGTCGAACGCTTTCGGCGCCGGTTCACCGAGCCGGCTGGGCGCTTCGCCACGGGTGTGCGAGCGGCGATGGTTCGTTTCTCCTCACGCGAACGGCGGCGTCCGTTGCATCGCTGCAAGGAGTTCATCATGGCAACGCCATCGCTTCAAGAACTCGGAATCGACGTCAGCGTCTCCGGTCTGACGCTGTTTTCACCGAACTACGCCCCGGGCATCTCCCTCTTCACGTTCCCGCAGAGCGGAACGGTGCAACTGACGTACGGCGTGGGAAATCCGGCCCCGACGAGCGTCTACATTCAGCATCAGGGCGGCGGATCGACGCCGGTGAACCCGGGGACGCAGAACTACACGGTTAACGCGTACGACGTTCTCTACATCATCGGGGCGGCCGCGAGCGCCAAGGTGCAATACAACTACGTCTGATTGGGGACGCCCCATCGTTGCGCCGCCCTCTGCATCACGTCGCAGAGAAGCGGCGCAGCGACCGGTTCGCGCGACCGCGGCGCGGTTCTGAAGGCGTTCTCGCTCGACGCCAGAAGACGACGTTCGCCTGCTTATTTGCGTCCTGTACTGACGGTGCACCATGATCCATCCGGCGGCTGTATGCGCGATACTGTTCTTCGCGGTTCCCGGCGGTGCATGTGCCGCGACGCTCGCGCAGCTCGATGCCTGGCTTGCGTCTTCGCCGAAGATCGTGCGCGAGAAGCCGCCCGCAAGCGCCGCGAGACTACCGCGCTACATCAGCGTGAACGGCGTGGAGGGGTCGACCGGGTGGGTCGACCCGAACCTCGTGACCGACGGTTTTCTTGCCGACGGCCAACGCGTGATGATCGTGCCGATCGACTCCGGCGGCAGCGGCGGCGTGTTCACCGCGCTGCTGTTCGCGCAAATCGGCGGAAGGACGCGGTTCCTCGGTACGTTGCCGAGTCCGGCGGGCCACCTCGGCGCCTCGTTGGAGGCTGGACGCATCGTCATCAGGACGCCCGTCTACGGCGCCAGCGATCCCAACTGTTGTCCCTCCGCGCTGCACTACGAACGCGCGACGCTCCATGGAACCCGTCTGGTCACCGAAGACCGCTGGGACGTCAAGCTCGCCCACTGACGCGGCGCACCCGCGGGCCGGCCCTCTCGCCGAGCTTGTCGAGCCACCCTCGTCACCCCTCGGGCTTAGGTCGAACCGGTCGTTGACCCCGCGACCGCTGCCCGGCGCCAGCGCCGCCAAGGGCCGTGCTTCGCCAGGTCGAGCGCGACGGTACGGGCGCGGTCGAGCACGGCCGCGCCGACGTGGCGGCGCGACGGGATGTTGCGGTCGTCTTCGTCCGCCCCGGCCTGCACGAGACCGCGGACGGCGGGTGAGGCGTCGACCGTATGCTCGGCCGCATACGCGAGTTGGTTTGCCCGATAGCGGTCGAGCGCGTAGCGGTAGTTCACCATCACGCCGTATGACTGCGCGATCCCCCGCGGAGTCGGGTCGCCGAGCCAGTCCAACCGCTCGATCGTCGCGCCGTTCGCGAGATGGAAGCGTGCCACGGCGTCACGCGGCGCGCCGTCGCCCCGTTTTGCATTCAGCAGATAGCGCGCGGCGAGCTGCAGCACCGCCTCGCGCACGCTCGCCGCGAGTACTGGGCTGCGCTGCCAACCCGGCGTCGCGAGCGCCGTGCGGACCTCGGCGGGTACGCGGTCGCCGAGGGAACGCGCCCAGGCTGCGAAGCCGGGCAGCGGCGAGAGCGTTGCGAACGTGCGCAGCCGCGGCATCTCGCTGCGCAGGATCTCGACAGCCTGCTTGATCAATGCGTTGCCGAACGGGATACCGCTCAGGCCGCGCTCGGTGTTCGAGATCGAATAGAACGTCGCGCAGCGGGCCTGGGTAACGTCGACGCGCGGCGCATCGACGTTGAGGATCGCGCGGATCGAGGTCGGAAGCTCGTCGGTCAGCGCGACTTCGGTGAACACCAGCGGCATTCGCGGAAGTGCGGGGTGGAAGAACGCGTAGACGCGACGGTCGTCGTCGAGCCGATCCTTGAGATCGAACCATCCGCGCACGGCGTGGACGGCCTCCGAACGCGCCAGGCGTTCGAGGAGCGCCGCCGAGTCGGCCCAGGTCAGACGGCGCAGCTCGAGCGACCCGATGTCGAGTCGCGCGGCGAGCGCGTCGCGCAGGTCCGCGTCGAGTGCCGTGAGGTCGGCAAGGTCGGGCCGTTCGTCGAGCAGGCGCAGCAGCGCCGCACGCAACGCGACAACGCAGCGGAGGTCGCCCGGCGGCGCGGCCAGGTGGTCGAGCACGACGTTGCGTTGCGGCACCAGCGCTCGCCGCAGGCGCGCCTGCGCCGCACGGCGCGCGGCGGGTTCGCTGGCGGCGCGGGCAAGGTCGAACTCGCGCGCGAGCAGCGGCCCGTCCACGTCGAGCCTGTCCAGCAGGCGGAGGATTTGGACCAGGTCGTCGTCGCCTGCCGAAGCAAGGCCGGCGCACGCCACGCGGACGTGCTCGCGCGCCGCAATATCGCCGGGCGGGAGGGTGCGAAGCGCCTCGATAGCGCGCTCGACTTGGATCGTTCGCGGAGCCATCCTGCACCATTCTACCCCGCAAAGGGGTGGGTTGGTTTCCGCGCCGGGCGAATTCGACACATCCGTCACGGCGAGCTCGTCCGTTACGGCAAGCCCGTCGAGCCGCCTGTGACGGGGGGCTTGCGACGATCGTGCTAGCTCGTGAAGCCTTCGAGCGACTCGACGGCGAGTTCCCAGGCTTCCATCGCGGCGCCGCCTTCGGCGTTGAGGCGTTCGAGCTCGCGCTGGAGGCGGACGACTTCGTTCGGATCGTCGTAGAGGCCGGGAGCGGCGAAGAGCTTCTCGAGCTCGGCCTTCTTCCGGTCGATCTCCGCAACGCGCTTCTCCGTGTCGATGACGGCGCGCTTGCGGTTGCCGAGCTCCAGTTTCGCTTCGTGCTCCGCGTTGCGGTCGAGCGGGACCGGACTCTTCTTCTGCGCTTGTGCCGGAGGGCGCGGCGCGACGCCGTTCTTCTCGTCGTGCAGTTTGCGCTCGTACGTCTCGTAGTCGCCGTCGAACACCGTCGCCTTGCCGTCGCGGATCGAGACGACGCGTTCGGCGAGACGCTTGAGGAGATAGCGATCGTGCGAGACGACGAAGAGCGCCCCTTCGTACGACGCGAGAACGTCCTCGAGCGCTTCGCGGCTAGGGATGTCCAGATCGTTCGTCGGCTCGTCGAGGAAGAGGCAATCGGCGCGCTGCGCCATCAGCCGCGCCAGCATGATGCGGCGCCGCTCGCCGCCCGAAAACTCCTCGACGTACTTGTCGCCCGAATCACCGGTGAGGTTCAGCCGGCCCAGCAGCGAGCGCGCTTCCTCATCGGTGACGCCCATCTGCATCACCGCCTCGGACGCCGTCCGCCCGGCGGGCAGGTCGTCGACCGAACTCTGCGAGTAGCTCGCCGTGCGCAGGCCGGTGCCGTAGCGCACGCTGCCTGAATCGGGCTGCATCTCGCCGCTGATGATGCGCAGGAAGGTCGACTTTCCGGCGCCGTTCGGGCCGACGATCGCCACGCGATCGCCGCGCACGAACGACGCGGTCAGATTCTTGAACAGCGTGTGGTCGTAGGCTTTGCTCAGCTTCACGACGTCGACCGCGGGGCCGCCCGTCGCGCGGCGCGACGCCCGCAGGGCAACCGAAATGCTGCGCCGTTCCGTGCGAGGAGCATCGACGGCGTCGAGCTTCGCGAATGCCTTCTCGCGGCTGCGCACGTGGCTGTAGTTGTGCGAACCGTGCGTGCGCAGTTCGGCGATGACCGCTTTCTGCCGCTTGCGCTCCGTCTGATACGACTCGAAGTCGCGTCGCTGCTGCTCGCGCCGAACCTCGCGCTGCTCGAGATACTCGCTGTACGCGCGGCCTTGCTTCACCTCGTAGATGGCGAGTTCGCCGCGGTCCAGTTCCCAGATCTGCGTGGCGACGGTCTCGAGGAAAAACCGGTCGTGCGAGACGATCGCGAACGCGCGCGGATCCCGCGCGACGAACGTTTCGAGCCAGCGCACCGTGTCGAGATCGAGATGGTTGGTCGGCTCGTCGAGCACGAGCCAATCGGGGCTTTCCAGCAAGGTGCGCGCCAGCAGCGCACGCGTGCGCTGGCCGCCGGAGAACTCGGCGAGCGGCCGGTCGAGATCGGCTTCCGCGAAATCGAAGCGGTTCAGGGTGGCGCGCATCTCCCACTCGGCCGCCTCGCCGCGCTCCATCGCTTCGTCGAACGCGGCGCGCAGCGTTTGGGGGCCGCTCTCGGCGGCGTCCTGCGCGAGGTAACCGAGCCGCCGGTCGCGTGCGCGCACGATCGAGCCGCCGTCCGGTTCGTCGCGGCCGACGAGGATGCGCACGAGGGTGGACTTGCCGGCGCCGTTCGGCCCGACCAAGCCGATCTTTTCACCGTCGCGAATCACGCCGGTCAGATCGCTGAAGACCTCGTTCGCACCGTAGTGCCGCTCGAGGTCGGTAAATCGAAGGAGTTCCATAAGGGGCGGCTCCCGGCGTTCGCCCCGCGCTGGGAGACTCCCGGGGCTCGGCGCGCAGCCGGCCCCGGGCTCGAACTCAGAAAGCCGATGCCGGGACGACCTTGACGGCCTCCTTGTCGTCGTACTCCTGGTGGATGTCTTGACCGGTGTAGTCGCGCATCTGCGTCGCAGCCCATAGGCTGATGAGCGCGCACGCGGCGATGTATGCGGCGATCGCATAGCCCGTGTGGTATGTGGCGAAGAGCCACGTTGCGATAAGCGGCGCCGGACCGCCCGCGATCACCGACGCGAGCTGATACCCCAGCGACGCACCGCTGTACCGCAGGCGCGGCGTGAAGTTCTCGGCGATGAACGCCGCTTGCGGCCCGTACTGGATGTCGTGCGGGATCAGCGACAAGAAGATCGCGAGGAAGATCAGCGCCGGCGCACCGGTGTCGAGCATTGCGAAGTACAGGAAGCCGAACACGAGCGTGACCGCCGAGCCGATCATGTACGTCTTGCGACGTCCGATGCGATCGGAGAGCTGCCCGAACAGCGGGATCCAGACCGCCGAACCGATCGAAGCGACGAGAACCGCCGCGACGAGGAAGTCGCGCGGCTGGTTGAGCACGGTCGTTCCGTAGGAGAACACGAAGGCCGTGAAGATGTAGAACGGCGCCTGTTCCGCGAGCCGCACGAGCGCGGAGAGGATGATCTCGCGACCCTGCAGCCGGAAGACCTCGGTGACCGGCGTCTTCTCGATCTTGTTTTCGGCGACGAGCCGGCGGAACGTCGGCGTCTCCGTGATGCCGATGCGAATCCAGAGGCCGACGCCGACCAGGATGATGCTCAGGAAGAACGGGATCCGCCAACCCCAATCGAGGAACGCGGGACCCGAGAGCGCGCTGAACGCGAGGACGGCGACGTTGGCGAGAAAGAGTCCCGCCGGGACGCCGAACTGCGGCCAGCTCGCGATGAGGCCGCGGCGCTGATTCGTCCTCGCCCACTCCATCGAGAGGAGGACCGAGCCGCCCCACTCACCGCCGACGCCGATGCCTTGGACGAAGCGCAGCACCGTCAGGATGACCGCACCCCAAATCCCGATCTGCGAGTAGCCGGGAACGAACCCGACGAGGAACGTCGCGATCCCCATCAATAGCAGAGTCGCGATCAGCGTCCCCTTGCGGCCGATGCGGTCGCCGAAGTGGCCGAAGATTGCGGCGCCGATCGGGCGCGCGATGAACCCGACGGCGTAGACCAAAAACGCTTGCAGCGTACCGACCAACGGGTCGCTGTTCGGGAAGTAGAGCTTCGCGAACACGAGTCCGGTGACGGTGCTGTAGAGAAAGAAGTCGTACCACTCGATCGACGTTCCGATCGTGGCAGCGATCACGGCGCGCGTCAGCTGTGTGCGATCGTCGGATGAGGGCTGGGCGGCTCCGGTTGCGGCCATGAAACCTCCGATTCGGCGGATACGTGCGACTCTCAATCGCCATGCTACGTTGCGATTTCCTTCGGCGACAACAAGCGTGGGCGGAACAATGTTGCCTGCAACGCACATCGTCAGCCTTGCCTCAGCCAACGAAGTTGGCGAGCCGTCGCCGATCGGCAAGGGCGAGGTCCTTAGGGGCCGAGCGGCGGCCTGCTTATCTCTCCGCGGCGACGCAGAGCGCCAAAATCGACGTCACGCCGCAGGGCAGCACGCCGTCCGTCAGCGGCTTTCCGCTGATCGCCGGGCTCACGCCCACGTCGAGCGGCTGCCCTTCGACGCTTGCGAGCACCCAGTGTGTTCGACCACTCGGTGAGGAACGACGACGCGGTGTCGTGCATGTTCCGCGTTAGAATCTCGGGAGGTTGCTTTCGGTGACGGTGAGCTTATCGACCGTCAGCTCCTCGATGTGGATTTTCTTGATGGTCGCGCGTTCGATCGCGAGCGAGCCGATTGCGACCGTTCCGATCGCGAGGGCGCCGATTGCGAGGGCGCCTACCGCGACGACGCCGATCGCGAGGGCGAGGCATCTGCGCATATCGTAGCCTTCCGCATGATCACGTGCAGATAAGGCCGTCGTTCCGGCGAGGCGGACGACAATCCAGGCGAGCGTCTCCTGCCTGGAGGCGATCAAGTTGTCGCGACTGGTGCAGGTGCCCTCAACGTTCCAAGCCAGCCAACGGCGGTGGCCGCTATACAGACGGCGACGATAACCGTGGCCGCGGCCAGCGTGATGGCGGCAAGCGTTTCGTAAAGCGGCGACGGCATCGCCAGCGCCGCCCGCTCGAACGCGCCGGCCAGCGCGGCTGCGGGGAAGGTCCATCCCCACCACCCGACGTTGAATGGTTCGCCCGCGGCCATTTTCCACAACCGCACCGTCAAGATCGCGAAGAAGAGCGCCTTGAACGCGAGGATCCTGAACGGGGCATCCATGACTCCGCCACTCAGCACGAACCAGGCACTGGCCATCACCGCAGGCGATGAGACGAGCACGGCGAGCTGCGGCGCCATCCTGCGCGGCAGCCGCGGCTCGATAACGAACAGACGATACATCGTGATCGGGAGAAGCGTCAGCCAGCACAGGAGAGCAAATGAAAACGACGCCCACCCGATCTCGCTGAAACCTAGCGGCACCGCGGCGTAGATCGTCGTCGCGTTCCCGACGACCGGGATGAACAGCGCAGGCGTGAGCTCGGAATCTTTGATGCCGTACTGGATCCATCGTCCCAGGAGATAGAGGAGCAATGCCGCACCGCCGAACGCCGAGATGGCCCAGAGCACGAACGCTAGGTGGCGCGAGTACGGGATCGCGCCGGCCGCCAGCAATGAAAGCGAGATGGTGATCGCGCCGAGGTAGCTCGCGGTAATCGCGGAGCGGGTCTCGGCCCTCACCTCATCAGGTTTGGCGACAACTCGGGCAAGCCAGACGACGAGCAGTATCCCAAAGACGGCAGCGCTGATGATCATCAGCCACGTTCCGATGAGCGGCGGAGCGCCTTGCGCTTTCGCCGCAGCTTGCCATGCCAGGGCGAGTCCCGCGACCCCCATCACCGACGCAAACGATGCGGTCGGAACTGGGCGCGACTTGAAGAGCATCATATCAAGGGGCTCATTTTTGATGGAGGGCTTCTGCGTGCCACCATGCTATGGCGAGACGCGATCCAGGTCAATGGAGAAAGTTTTCGGCAATCGCGCTTTTGCGCCGCTACATCGGTTCCTTGATCCCTTTGCGTACGAGAAACCAATTCGCCGGATACGATGTGGCAAAACCGATGACCATCCTGACCTGCATCAGGAACCAATACGCCGGCTGCACCGGGGTGAGATGGAACGGCAGGTGAGCCATCACGGCCATCCACGCGAAGAGCCCGACTC
>CALEYW010000056.1 GCA_937927945.1 uncultured candidate division WPS-2 bacterium
CACGCGTAAGATCGTCGGCAGCGTCAGATGTGTATAAGAGACAGCCCCTGCGTCGTGCGGACCCATCCCGAAGTGAGCATCTTCCGCGGCTGGGGCGTCTCGATCTAACCGCCTTGCCCGCATTTTTCTCGGTCGATCCGCACGGCGGGGCGCCGCTGTACCTCCAGCTGACCGAACAGATCAAACGCGCGGTCGCGCTGGGTGCGCTGGCGCCGGGCGAACGCCTTCCCACGGTGAAGAACCTCGCGCATCAGTTGAAGCTGAACGCGAACACCGTGGCGCGCGTCTACCGCGACCTGGAGCGCGACGGCATCATCGACACCTCGCCCGGCCGCGGGTCGTTCGTCCGCGAAAACGGTGCTGTCGGCGAGTCCCGCCGCGTGGCGACCGACGTCACGGAGCGCGCGATCGCCGATGCGGTCCGCGAAGCCCGGTCGCTCGGCGTCACCGAGAATGAAGTGCGAACGATCGCCGACGCGTCGATCGCCCGCTGGTACACGGAGGAGAAGAAGTGATCGCAATCAGCGGTCTGGTCAAGCGCTATCGCGATGTCGTCGCGGTCGACGGGGTCACGCTCGAGGTCCCGACCGGTTCGGTCTGCGGATTGCTCGGACGCAACGGAGCGGGCAAGACCACGACGTTCAAATGTCTGCTGGGTTTCGCCAAGCCCGACGCGGGCGAGGTGCGCTTCAACGGTGCGCCGCTCGCACCGGAAACGTTCGCGAAGCTCGGCTACGTCCCGGAGCGTCCGGCGCTGTATCTGTGGCTGACGGTCCAACAGCACCTCGAGATCGCGCGGCGTTCGCAGCCGGCGTACGACGATGCGTTCGCCCGCGAACTGCTCGCGACGTTCCGTCTCGACGGGCGCAAGAAAGCCGGCCGGCTCTCGAAGGGCCAGCAAACCGCGCTTTCGCTCATCGTCGCACTCTCGACGCGGCCGAGCGTGCTCATCCTCGATGAGCCGGCCAGCGGACTCGATCCGGTGATGCAGCGGGTCGTGCTCGACCTCCTGATCGACGCGGCGACGAGCGGCGCGACGATCCTGCTCTCCTCGCATCAGATCGGCCAGATCGATCGCGCCGCGGATCGGGTCGCGATCATGCGCGACGGGAAGATCGTGATCGCCGGCGAGCTCGACGATCTGCGCGAAGCCTCGCGCGTCGTCGAGGCGACGTTCATCGGCTCCGTACCGGATCTCGGCGGGCTCGAACGCGAAATGCGGATCGAACAGATCGGCACCAGCGTGCGCGCGCATGCGAACGGAAAGGCCGACGCCGTCGCCGCGCGCTTCGGCGCGCTCGGCGCCGCGGGCGTACGCGTGCTGGACACCTCCCTTGAAGATCTCTTCCTCGATGCCGTCGACGACGGAGGGACGCTCTGATGCACTACGTGGAGCTGATGCGCGCACGGCGCGTGCTCATTGGATACGGCATCGCGTTGCTGGCGATCATCGCGGTGACCGCCCTCACCGTGCTCGCCGGGCCCGGCCACGTTCATACCGACTTCAAGCGGGGCAGCGCGCCGATCATTCTCTCGAGCAACCTCATCGCGGGCTGCATCTTCGGTGCGCTGATCGTCGCGACGCTGATGATCTCGGGGTTGAGTGCCGAAGCCACGACCACGCCGATCATCTGGACGCGGCCGACGCCGCGCGACACGATCGCCTGGCGCTACGTCGCGATCGATTTGGCGACGATCGTCCTCGCCTTTTTGGCTACGGTAGCGTGTGTATACGTGGTGTTGGCGATCGTCGGCCTGATCAAGTACGCGGTCTACGACCCGAGGTCCATGTCGATCGCGCTGCTCGGACTCGGTACGGCAGCGATGTGGTACGGCTTGGTGTCCGCTGCGGCGGCCCGTCTGCCGGGTCGCGGATCGATGCTGGCCGGCTTGAGCTGGGTAGTCTTCCTGGCGATTGGCGGGCTCACCGCGGCGCCGTTCCCGGCCCTCGTTCACGGGCTGGTCGACGCGCTCAACTACCTCAACCCGCTCGCCTACTTCAGCGGAATCAATACCAGCAACGCGGACAGCCTTTCGGCGATGGTTTCCTTGAACGTCGTGGCACGCGCGTCGATCACGTGGGTGATCGGACTCGTCGCGATCTTTGCAAGCGTTCGGCTCTGGTCGACGCGGGAGGCGTGAGATGACCATTCTGGCGACCCATTTCTCCCTCGTCCTCGGCGCGTGGCGTCTGCGCGTGCGCATCGACCTCGACGAGCCGCGGGAAGCGGACGTCGACGAGAGCGCGACGTCGCGCCGGCAGGCGGACGAGCGTACGAGCGTGCCGCAGCGCGATCTGCCGAGCTTTGCACCCTGGGGACGGGGCTAGCAGGTCTGTCGCGGAGAGTTCGCTTCGGGCACGGCGAAGGGAAGGCTATGCTCGCTCCGCATGCCGACGCCCTCATCGATCACGTTCGCGCCAACCGCGATCGTTATGTCGAGGAACTCAAGGCGTGGATCGCCGTTCCCTCGATCTCCGCGCAGCCGGAGCACGCGGCCGACGTCCGGCGCTCCGCCGAACACGCCGTCGCGCGGATGCGCGCCGCCGGCCTGACCGAAGCCGAAGTCCTCGAGACCGGCGGCCATCCGGTCGCCTACGGCGCCTGGCTCGGCGCACCGGGTGCGCCGACCATCCTGATCTACGGGCACCACGACGTGCAGCCGGACGATCCGCTGGAGTTGTGGACCTCGCCGCCGTTCGCCGCCGAGGTGCGCGACGGAAAGATCTACGGCCGCGGCGCCGTCGACGACAAGGGCCAGTGTTTGATGCATCTGGCCGCGCTGGAAGCGCACCTGCGCGTGAACGGGAAGCTCCCGATCAACGTCAAGGTCGTGATCGAAGGCGAAGAAGAGATCGGCTCGATGAACTTCGAGCCGTTCCTCGCGCGCGAGAAGGAGCGGCTGCGTTGCGACGTCGTCGTCGTCTCCGACACCGCCGTGTTCGCGGAGGACGTTCCGTCGCTGACGACGTCATTGCGCGGCATGGTCGGCTGGGAAGTCACGGTGCACGGTCCGACCGCCGATCTGCACTCCGGCTACTATGGCGGGATCGTGAAGAACCCGCTCGAGGCGCTCGCGCAGATGCTGGCTGCGCTCAAGGATGCGCACGGGCGCGTTGTGGTGCCCGGCTTCTACGACGGCGTGCGCGAGCTTTCCGCGCAAGAACGTGCGGAGATCGCCGCGCTCCCGTTCGATCCCGCGAAGGAAGCGCACGCGCTCGGGGTCCCCGAACTCGACGGGGAGAGCGCGCGGTTGCCGCTCGAGCGGATGTGGATGCGGCCGACGCTCGAGATCAACGGCATGTACGGCGGTTATCAAGGCGCGGGCTCGAAGACGATCATCCCGTCGTACGCGAAGGCGAAGCTGACGGCGCGCCTGGTGCCGCATCAGGACCCGACGCAGGTCAAAGCCGCCGTCACGTCCTTCCTCAAACGAATCGCGCCGAAAAGCGTGACGGTTGAGGTCTCCGACCACCATGACGTGCGCGCCGTCGAGACCTCCCGCGACCATCCTGCCGTCGCGGCGGCGGCACGCGCGATGGAGCTCGGCTTCGGCAAACCGCCCGTCTTCATCGGCACCGGCGGCACGATCGGTCCCGTCTCGTCGTTCGACCGCATCCTGCACTTGCCGCAGGTGCTGATCGGCGTCGGGCTGCCCGACGACGCCATTCATGCGCCGAACGAGAAGTTCGACTTGAGCCAATTCTTCGGCGGCATCGAGACGATGACGTACCTGTACGACGAACTCGCCGCGGCCCTGAAATGAATCCGACCGGACGCTTCGCCGATCGCGCGACCGACTACGTCGTCGGGCGTCCGTCGTATCCCGACGCCGCGATCGACGTGCTGTTCGAGGGTTTGGGCGATACCGCCGACGTGCTCGTCGCCGACGTCGGTGCCGGAACGGGGATCTCGTCGCGCCTGCTCGCGGCGCGCGGCGCGCGCGTGCTGGCGATCGAACCGAACGCCGCGATGCGCGACGCCGCCGAACCGCACCCGCTGGTCGAGTGGATGGCGGCGACCGGCGAGTGGACCGGGCTGAGCGAGGCCAGCGTCGATCTGGTCACGGCGTTTCAGGCGTTCCACTGGGTCGATCATCGCAAAGCGCTGCGTGAGTTCGTGCGCATCCTGCGGCCCGGCGGACGCGCGGCGGTCGTCTACAACGAGCGCGACGAAAGGGATCCGTTCACCGCGGAATACGGCGCTCTCGTGCGCCGCTACCAGACCGACGATACCGAGAAGCGGCGACTCGAGGCGCAGGCCGCGTTCGAAGCGTTCGAAGGGTGGCACAAGCCGCGCCGGCTGACGTTTCGGAACGAACACGTGCTGGACTCCGCCGGCATCAGCGCGCGCACGAGCAGCACTTCGTATCTTCCAAAGGTCGGCTCCGCTGCTGAAGCACTGCAAGAGGAGGCCCACGGCCTCGTCGCGCGTTACGCCCTCAACGGCCTCGTGAGGTTGGTGATGAAGACCATCGTCATCGTCGGAGACGTCGGCGGAGACGGCGGCTGATGTTCACCGAGCCGAAACGTCCCGGCAATGATCCCAAGTGAGAATGCGATGAGTGATATGCAGCTCGAGTCCTTACGAAGGTCGTTCTCCGTTCGCGAGTTCCACCGTATGGGCGAAATCGGAATCTTCGGGCCGGACGAGCAGGTAGAACTGCTCGACGGTCAGCTGATCGCCGTGCCGCCGATGGGCGAGCGACATTGGTCGCTCGTATCGCGCATGCACCGTGTGCTCGCGCATCGGACCGCCGGACGCGCGACCGTCGTGGCGCAATTGCCCGTCGTGTTGGCCGGCGACTCGGAGCCGCTGCCCGACGTCGCAGTCCTTCGATACGATCCTCGCGATTACGAGACCGGAAAGCCAAGCGTAGCCGACATCTTCGTCCTTGTCGAAGTTGCCGATTCGTCGTTGGCGCTCGATCGCACCACGAAGTTGAGGTTGTACGAACGCGCGCGCGTTCCGGAGTACTGGATCGTCAACGTTCGCGAAGGCACGATCACATCGCATCGCGATCCTCACGCCGACGGTTATCGAGTCGTACATGAGTACGGACGCGACGCGCTCATCGATCTCCCGGGCTTCCCCGACGTCATCATTACCGTCGAAGAGTTGCTCGGCTGAGCGCGCCCAAGCTTCGCATCGGGATCGACGTCGGGGGCACGTTCACCGACGTCGTTGCGGTCGATGCTGCGACGCGCTTGATGATCGCCTCGGTGAAGGTGCCGACGACACACGACCATCCGGACGGCGTCGCCGCAGGGATCGTTGCCGGCCTGGCACGGATTTTGGACGACCATGCGATCGACCCGGCGGCCATCGCGTTCATCGCGCACTCGACGACGCAGGCGACCAACGCGCTCCTGGAAGGGGACGTCGCTCGCGTCGGCATCGTCACGCTCGGCGGACCTATCGGCCGCGCGTTCGCGCGCTTTGCGCCGTTCGCGCTGGCCGAGGGAATCCGCTTCGAGCCGCTGTGGTTCGACGGGCGCGATCCGGGCGTGCTCGACGCAATGGCGGCTGCCGGGATAGAAGCGCTGGCGGTGAGCGAGGCGTTCTCGGTCGATCGGCCGCAACGCGAAGCAGCGCTGGTCGGCGCGGCGCGGACGCGCGGGCTCGCCGCGACGAGCGGCGCCGAGGTCTCGACGCAATACGGCCTGCGCGCGCGAACGCGCACGGCGGCGCTGAACGCGGCGATCCTGCCGCGCATGCTGCGCACGTCGCGCGTCACGGCCCGCGCCGTAGCCGACGCGCGCATCCCCGCTCCGCTCATGATCATGCGCAGCGACGGCGGCGTGATGGACGTCGCCGAGGTGGAGCGCCGCCCGATCCTCACCATGCTCTCCGGGCCGGCGGCCGGGATCGCCGGCGCGCTGTTCCACGAGAACGTCACCGATGGGATCTTCATCGAGGTGGGCGGGACGAGCGCGGACGTCTCGGTGATCCGGCGCGGTCAGCCGCAGATGCGCCCGGCGCGCATCGGTGGTCATCGCACGCTCCTGCGGACGCTGGACGTGCGCACGATCGCCGTCGCGGGCGGTTCGCTGGCGCGCATCGCGGGCGGCCGGGTCGTCGAGATCGGACCGCGTTCGGCGCACATCGCCGGCTATCGTTACGCGGCGTTCACCGATCCCGACGTCGTGCGAACGGCACGCGCCGCCCTCGACGGCGGGATCGTCGCGCTCGCCGCCGCCGACGGCACGCGCATCGCCGTGACGCCGACCTGCGCGGCCAACGTCGCGGACACGGTTCCGTCCGACGCATTCGCGCGCGGCGATGCCCTCGCGGCACGGCTCGCCTGCGAGATCGCCGGCGCGGCGCTCGGCATGAGCGCCGATGTACTCGCGACGGCGATCCTCGATCGCGCGACCGAACGGCTGCGCGCGACGATCGACGAGCTGATCGCCGACTACGCGCTCGATCGCGCGACCGTCGTCTTGGTCGGCGGCGGCGGCGGCGCGGCGGCGCTCGTCCCGTACGCGGCGCAGAGGCTCGGATTCGCGCATCGCATCGCGCGCGACGCGCAGGTGATCTCGCCGCTCGGCGTTGCGCTCGCGCTCGTCCGGGAAGTCGTCGAGCGAACGATCGTCGATCCCACTCCCGACGATCTTGCCCGGATTCGGCGCGAGGCGATCGACGCCGCGATCGCGTCCGGCGCGGCGCCCGAACGCGTCGAAGTCGCGATCGAAGTCGACACGGCGCGCAATCGCGTGCGCGCGTCCGCTTCAGGCGCCACCGCACTCGTCGAAGGGACGCAGTCAGCGGTGGACGTCGGCGACGACGTGCGGCTGGCCGTCGCGGCCGCGCACCTGCGCATCGCGCCGAGCGACGTGCGCAATGTCGCCGCGACCGACGCGCTCGCGATCCTCGCATCGCCGCGCGAGAGCGCCGTCGTCGACGCACGCGGCGTCGTGCGGCTGATCCTCCCGGGCGCGCACGCGCGCACCGTGCGCTGCGCCGACGTCCCCGCCGCGCTGGCGCGCGCGATCGACGACGACACGACGTTCGGCGACGTCGGCCGCGCGCTTCCCGACGTCTTCGTGCTGCGCGGCTCGCGGATCGGCGAGTTCGCCGGCATGGCGGAAGCGGCCCAGATCGCAGCGCTCGTCCGCGACGAACTCGCCGGCGTCGACGACGACGAGCGCGTCGTCGTCATGACCGTGCCGAAACGCGCGTAGCGCGCCGAGTCAGTGCAGGAAGCGGATAGCGACCGGGTACCGGTACGGCAGCCCGCTGCCGGCCCGAACGGCACCGGCGATCGCGAGCGCGAGCTGCGCGGAGAGCATCACCAGGAGCACGGCCAGCAGCACCATCACGCGGCCGGGGTCTGAGGCGACCCGTCGCCGGCCTCGTGACGCACGCCGCCGGTGAACACGAACGAGAGGAGCCACAGCGTCAACGCTACGACGGCCAAGACGCCGCCGACGATCGCATAGGTGATCGGAAAGTTCAGCGCTTCGCGACCGTGATCGCGCGCGAAGCGATCGCCCTTCGGCGCGAAGGTGAGCACGATCAAGGCCCCGATCACGCCGCCGACCGGCCCAGGGACGACCGCGTTCGTTCGCCCTCCTTATCCATCGGGCGAACTTAGCAGCCGAACCGTCCCCTCCTTGTTCGCCGGCTCAGGCGGGGAGCTCCGCACCCGCCGGGGCCTTGCGCTGGTGGATCATATACGCGTGGCCTTCGGGATCCGATCCGAACGCCATGAAGCACACCGGCGTCTCCATCGGGTCGCTGATCGTCGCGCCGCGTTCGCGGACGCGCGCGACCGCGGCGTGTGCGTCCGCGACGGCGAACATGCCGCTGCTTCCTGGAAGCCGCTCGTCCGACCAGTCCGGTTTCCACACGCCGAACGTCGATCCGTCGCCGAGCGCGAACTCCGCGCCGCGACCCTGCGGGTCGATCTCCGTCGGCGCGAGCCCCAGCACGTCGCGATAGAAGGCGATCGCGCGCGCCGGATCGCTGACGAAAACGCCGGCGATGTCGAGCCCGACGATCGAAGCCCGATCGGCCGTGACCTGATCGTGCGCATCGTCGTCGCGAACCGTTCGCTGGTGGATGACGAACGCGTTCTCGTCAGGATCCGCCCCGAACGCCATGCGGCACACCGGCGATTCGATCACGTCGCCGACCGTCCCGCCGCGTTTCCGGATCGCCGCGATGGCCGCGCCGGCATCGCCGACCGCGAAGAAGGTGATCTTCGCGTCCGACTCGGGACCCTCGCCCTGATTCCACACGCCGAACGTCGTGCCGTCGGCGAGCGTGAACTCCGCGCCGCGACCGTCGTCGTCCAGCTTGGTGGGCGCGATGCCGAGCACGTTATGATAGAAGCCTACCTCCGCCGCGGGGTCACGGACGAGGATCGCGGAGAGGTCGATACCGGTGATCGAGGCGTTGTCACGCGCGATGTGTTCCATGGGTCCAGCGTAGCCGGCCATATATGACACGCGCTGTCATGTATCCCGAAGCGCCTCGCCCCCCGAGTGTCATTGCGAGCTTG
>CALEYW010000057.1 GCA_937927945.1 uncultured candidate division WPS-2 bacterium
CGGCGGCAGCCGACGCGCTCGGTGCGGGGGACGCGCTCGGCAGCGGCGACGGCGACGCGGCGAGCAACGCAGCGATGGCGAGCGGAGCGAACGTCCAGAGCCGGTCGAAGGGTCTCACGCTCGCATCCTCGCGACGCTAGCGCAGTTTGATCGTCAGGACTCCGGCGTCTTCGAGCACTTTGGGGCCGGCGTTTTCGTCCTGCGAGGTCTTGCCGTTCCCCGGCTGATTCGCCGCCGCCGCAGCCGCGGCGATCCCGCGCGCTTCTTCGAGCATCAGGTCGGTGATGCGGCCGTCGGTGCGGCCCTTGCGATAGTCTTCGATCGCCGCTTGCAGCGCGAGACGCGACCGCTCAGGGTAATCTTTCTTCTTCTCCGGATAACCATCGAGGGCGGCCTCGATGTCGGCATCCGTGATCGCCAGCGCTTCGTCGATCGTCCTGCCGCGCGCGAGCTCGACCAGCAGCGAGCAGGTCGCGGTGCCGAAGCCGCAGCCGGTCGTGAAGTACGAGACGTCCTCGATCACGTCGCCCGGCCCGACCTTCAAGAAGAACGTGTAGAGATCGCCGCACGAGTCGCTGAAATACTCACCGGTCGCCGTCGGCTTTTCCATGGTACGGAATCCCGTGCGATGCTCGACGAGCGCCTGAAACTTGGCAAAATTCATGGTGCGTTGACGGTCTCTCTCTCAGAAGGGTCGACACTGATTTCGAACCGGCACTCGGTGCCGCCGGTTGCGAGACTCTCGGTCTGCTGGGATTTCCCGGGCGCGACCGCTTCGAGAATCGTGTGGATCGCGCTGCACGCTTCCGGGTGTTCGGCGACGACGGAGGCGTACGGGCAGCTGTGCTCGTGGAGCACCATCGTCCCCGGGCCGATCTTCTGCAAATCGGCGGTGACGCCGGAGGCCTTGAGAACCGAGACGACGGTCGCCAGGCGCGATTCCGTCGTGAGATCGACGAACGCGGGCTGCATGCGTTCGACCGAGCGCTGCCCGATCCGCTCGAACACGGCCTTGACCGCATCGTCGCCGCCGGCGGCCCGAATCTCGCGCAGCACGGCATTGAGCATCTTGTCGTAGCGCTGCGGAAAATACCGTTCCGCCTCGGCGGTGAGCGAGTACTCGACCGTCGGCTTGGTCTTGCCCCGCCGGACGCTGCGGCCAGCGATGAGTCCGTCGCGCTCGAGGACGACCAATTGCTGGCGAATCGCGTTGGGCGAGAGCCCGAAGAGTTCGGCGAGGTCGAAGGCCGAAGCCGCGTGCCGCTCGCGCAACGCGCCGACGATCCTCCCTCGCGTCGACTCGAAAAACCGGTCGTGCATCCACCGCGAGGGTACCACGGAAGTCGCAGATAGTCCAGGCTTTCCTTGACTTTCTCTGGTAGGCCGCCTACGATACCGTGGCATGTCGACGCGCGGATTGATCACACGGGACCTTCGGGTCGCCGTCCAAGGGAACGAGATCCTCAAGGGGATCGATCTGACCATCGAACCGGGGCGCGTCCACGCGCTCATGGGGCCGAACGGCAGCGGGAAGTCCACCCTGGCCTTCACGATGGCCGGCCACCCAGGCTATGAGGTCCAGAGCGGGTCGGTGACTCTGGACGGCGAGGAGCTCCTGTCGCTGCCGCCCGACAAGCGGGCGAAAGCCGGCCTGTTTCTTTCGTTCCAGTACCCGGCGGCGATCCCGGGCGTCTCGGTGGCGAACTTCTTGCGCACCGCGCGGATGGCCGTCCGGCCCGAAGACTTGAACCCGACCAAATTCCGTAAGCTCGTGTTCGAAAAGCTCGACACGCTCGACATGGATGCGGCGTTCCTCGGGCGCTACGTCAACGACGGGTTCTCCGGCGGCGAAAAGAAGCGCCTGGAGATGCTGCAGATGGCGCTCCTCGCGCCGAAATACGCGGTGCTCGACGAGACCGACTCCGGACTCGACGTCGACGCGCTGCAGGCGGTCGGCAAGAGCGTCAACGCGCTGCGCGAGAGCGAGGAAGGCCAAGACATGGGCTTCCTCGTCATCACGCACTATCCGCGCATCCTCAAGCACGTCCCAGCCGACGTCGTGCACATCATGATCGATGGGCGCATCGTGAAGACCGGCGGTCCGGAACTGGCCGACCAGATCGAGCGCGACGGCTACGACGGCGTCCGCGACGAGGTCGCGGCGGCTCGTGCCTAGCGGTGCAGCCGAAACGATCGCCGCACTGCCGTTCGCTCCGACGGCGGCGGTGCTCGAAGCCGCGATCGCCCTGCTCGCGCGCACCGACGACGGCGGCGCGATCGATTCGACCATCCGGCGTGAAGCGTTTGCAGCATTCGAAGCCCTGCCGGTCCCCGGTGCACGCCCCGGCCGAGGGTGGAAGCACGATTACGCCAAGCTCTCGTACGACGACCTGCGCTGGACGAACGGCCGCGTCACGATGCCGGCCGCGCCGCGTCGGCCCGCCGCCGCCCGGCCCGACCGCGAGGTCGATCAGCCCGCACTCGCCACCGACAATGCCGGCGGCCTCTACCATATCGGCGCGACGTTCGTCGACGCGCCGAGCGACGCCGACCCGCGCGTGACGGTGAAGCCGTTCGACGCCGCGACGGCGCGCGCGTTCGCCGCCGAGCTCGCCGGCGTGCACGGCACGCTCGTCGATTGGCGCGCCGACAAGTTCGCTGCGCTGGCGACGGCGTTCCAGAACTGCGGCGCGTTCGTGCGCATCCCGGCCGGCGTCGTCCTGGACGCGCCGATTCAACTGGTCTTCGCGACCGCCCCGGACGCGGAAGCCGTCTTCCCGCACATCGTCGTCATCGTCGAAGCCGGCGCTCGCGCCACGATCCTCGAGCGGCACGTCGGCGAGGGCGATCCGTTCGTGTGCGGCATCGTCGAAGCGCACGTCGCCGACGACGCGCAGCTCGACTACGTCGCGATCCAGCAGACGGGCGAGGCGGCGCGCGCGTTCGTCTCGCGTTCCGCGTACTGCGGCCGCAACGCGACGATGAGCTGGCATCTGGCCGAGCTCGGCGGCACGCTCGCCCGCACGGTGCTGAACGCCCGGCTCGCGAACCCCGGCGCTCGCTCCGAAACCGCCGCGCTCTTCTTCAACACCGGGATGCAGCACGTCGACCTGACGACCGGGACCGACCACGTCGTCGGGCCGACCACGTCGGATACCGTGGTGCGCAGCGCCGCGACCGATCGCGGTCAAGGCCGCTACGTCGGCAACATCGTCATCCGCCCGAAGGCGCACGGCAGCGACGCCTCGCTGCGCGACGACGCGCTGCTGCTCTCCAAGCGCGCGCACATCGACTCGGTGCCGGCGCTCGAGATCGCCGCCAACGACGTCAAGGCGTTCCACGGCGCGACGGTCGGCTCGCTCGACGAGGACGCGTTGTTCTACGTCGGCAGCCGCGGGATTCCGCGCCCCGAGGCGCTGCGCCTGATCGCGCTGGGCTTCTTCGAGCCGGTGATCGCGCGCTTCCCCAGCGAAGCGCTGCGCGACGAGATCCGCACCGCCCTCGACGCGAAAATCGACGACGCGACGGAGTTCGTCTCGTGATCGTCGCCGCCGACCCGAAAGCGGCTCGGATCGTCGCCGACTTCCCGATCCTCTCGACCACCACGTCGCGCGGCAAGCGCCTCGTCTATCTCGATTCGGCCGCCTCGTCGCAGAAGCCGCGCGCGGTGATCGACAAGCTGGTCGACTACTACGAGAACTACAACGCCAACATCCATCGCGGTGTCTACGAGATCGCCGCGCGCGCGACCGACGCGTTCGAAGAAGCGCGCGCCAAAGTCGCGCGTTTCCTCAACGCCGCCGACACGGCCGAGATCATCTGGACCCGCAACACGACCGAGGCGATCAACCTCGTCTCGTTCTCCTGGGGTCTGTACAACCTCGCGCCGGGCGACGCGATCCTCACCACGCAGCTCGAGCACCACTCGAACCTGGTGCCCTGGCAGCTGCTGGCCGAGAAGACCGGCGCCGAGCTGCGCTACATCCCCTCCGACGCGCAGGGCAACCTCGTCCTCGACGGCCTCGACGACCTGCTGGAGGGCGTGAAGCTCGTCGCGCTCGCGCACGTCTCCAACACGATCGGCTCGATCGCCCCGCTCGAGATCATCATCCCGCGTGCGCACGCCGCCGGCGCGATCGTCCTGCTCGACGCCGCGCAGTCGGTGCCGCACATGCCGCTCGACGTACAGGCGCTCGACGTCGACTTCCTCGCCGCCAGCGGCCACAAGATGTGCGGTCCGACCGGAATCGGTTTCCTGTACGGCAAGCGCGCGCTGCTCGACGCGATGCCGCCGTTCCTGACCGGGGGCGACATGATCAAGCGCGTCTCGTACGAGACGACTTCGTTCAACGAGCTGCCGTGGAAGTTCGAAGCCGGAACCAGCAACATCGCTGACGCGATCGCGCTCGGCGCCGCGGTCGACTATCTCGGCGAGATCGGGATGGACTGGATCCGCGCGCACGAGATTCGTCTCACGGCGTACGCGCTGGAAGCGCTGCGGCCCCTCGAACCGCGCGGCCTGCAGGTATACGGACCGCCGCGCGCCGAGGACCGCGCCGGCGTGATCTCGTTCAACTTCGCCGACATCCACGCGCACGATCTGGCCTCGATCCTCGACACCGAAGGCGTCTGCGTCCGCGCCGGCCACCACTGCACGATGCCGCTGATGGAAAAGATGGGTTGGCCCGCGACCGCCCGCGCGTCGTTCTACCTCTACAACACCGAAG
>CALEYW010000058.1 GCA_937927945.1 uncultured candidate division WPS-2 bacterium
TCGCCAGGAGCGCGCTTCGGGCAACCGAAGCCGCTCTCATGAGCACGACGGCGAGTTCCGACACCCACAGCACGAGCATCCCGGCGCCGAGCCCACACGACTTCCTCGGCATCGACGCGCTGCTGACCGACGACGAGCGCCTGATCCGCGACACCGTGCGCAAGTTCGTGCGCGATCGCGTGCTGCCGAACATCGCGCAGTGGTTCGAAGACCACACCTTTCCGCATGCGATGGCGAAGGAACTCGGCGACCTCGGGCTGCTCGGGATGCACTTGCAGGGCTACGGCTGCGCCGGAACGAGCGCGGTCGCGTACGGCCTCGCGTGCCTCGAGCTCGAAGCCGGCGACTCCGGATTCCGTTCGTTCGTCTCGGTGCAAGGATCGCTCGCGATGTACGCGATCTGGGCCCACGGCTCGGAAGAGCACAAGCAGACGTGGCTGCCGCGCATGGCCGCCGGTGAGGCGATCGGCTGTTTCGGTTTGACCGAGTGGGATTTCGGCAGCGATCCGGGCGGTATGCGCACGACGGCGCGGCGCGACGGATCCGATTACGTGCTCAACGGTTCGAAAGCATGGATCACCAACGGCGGCATCGCCGACGTTGCCATCGTCTGGGCGCGCGTCGACGCCGAGAACGGCGCGAGCGGCGCGATCCGCGGCTTCGTCGTGCCGAAGGGAACGAAGGGCTTCTCGACACGCAACATCGAGAAGAAGCTCTCGCTGCGCGCGTCGGTCACCTCCGAACTGATCCTCGAAGACTGCCGCTTGCCGGCCAAGGCAATGCTGCCGCACGTCAGCGGCCTGCGCGGGCCGCTGTCGTGTCTGAACGAGGCCCGCTACGGGATCGTGTGGGGCGCGCTCGGCGCGGCGCGCGCATGCTACGAATCGGCGCTGCAATACGCGCAGACGCGCGTGCAGTTCGGCAAACCGATCGCGGCCTTTCAGCTCACGCAAGAGAAGCTCGTCAACATGATGCTCGAGATCAACAAGGGGCTGTTGACCGCGCTGCACATCGGCCGGCTCAAGGACCAGGGCCGCGCGCACACAGCGCACGTCTCGTTCGGCAAGCTCAACAACGTGCGGGAATCGCTCGCGATCTGCCGCGAAGCACGCACGATCCTCGGCGCGAGCGGCATCACGCTCGAATATCCGGTGATCCGGCACATGAACAATCTCGAGAGCGTCCTTACGTACGAGGGGACGAGCGAGGTCCACACGCTGATTCTCGGTCAAGCGATCACCGGCGAGAACGCCTTCGGCTGAGCTCCCACGCTCCCGGTGCAAGCAAGTCGTCCCTTGTGGGCGAAAGCGCCGGGAATGGGGGTGTTCGGGGCCGGCTTTGTCTGGCTGCTCGGCTTTACGCGCGCGCCGCTGCTTCACCGGCGTGCGGGTTCGCTTGCCCTCGCCCTGCTCATCGCGCTCGGGGCCTCCGGCGGCCTCGCCGTGCAGGGCGGCCCAGCGGTCGCCGCAACCGCGCGCATCCATCTCGTCGCGCGCGGCGAGCCGCCAGCTCGAAAGCTTTCAGACCGGCGTGACGCTCGACATCACGCCGATCATCACCAATGCCGGCGAGCTCAGCGTCGCCCTTCATCCGATCGTCAACTCGCTGACCGGCTATCTCAACGGCGTCCCACAGATCTCGACCCGCGACACGCAGACGACGGTGCATCTGCGCGACAACGAGACGCTGGTGATCGGCGGGCTCATCCAAGAGAACACGCAGCGCACCGAGAGCAAGATCCCGCTGCTGGGCGACATCCCGCTGGTCGGACGCGCGTTCCGTAACCTGAACACGACCAGCACCCGCAACGAGCTGATCATCGTCGTCACGCCCCACGTGCTCGGCAGCGACAACAACACGATCCCGAACGCCGCGCTGATGCCCGGCATCGGCATACCGACGCCGCTAGCGCTGCCGACCCTCCCGCCCAACGCGATCTTTCCGACGCCGCCGCCGACGCCGGTGCGCGTCGCCGCGACGCCGGCCTCGCAATCGCCCTCCGGCGCGAAGTCCGCCGTTCCACCGGGCGCGCCCACGACCGGGCCATCGCCGAACGCGCTGCCGAGCGCGTTCGCGCTCGCGAACACGTTCGCGTACGGATCGCCGCCGCCGAGTAACTTTGCCGGGCCCGGCGACCCGCCGCAGATCTTCTATGCGACGCTGACGCCGACGGTGTTCACGCCGAATTCGACGGTGCGGGTCAACGCGATCACGACGACCAACGTGCAGCGCCTCACGATCGGCACCGGCACGAGTTCGATCTCGCTTTCCCCGGTCGGGCCGGGGACGTGGCAAGGCGTCTTCTCCGCCAACGTTCTCGGGCTGCCGCCTGCCGCGACATCGCTGCGTCTCAAGCTGGTCGCCGCACGCAACGACGGTCAGAACGCGAGCATCCCGATCACCGTATCGATCCTGCGCGCCCCCAGCAACGACACGCCGCTCTAACGCGCGGCGATCTCCGGGATCGCGAGGCGGATACCGACGTCGAGGCCGGCGCGTTCGGCCTCGCCTGCGGCGAGTTCGATGACGTAGCGTCCTTCGCCGTTGCGCCGCGCAACACGATCGTCGGATGCGCCGGGCTTGGTCGCCGCGACCTTCTCTGCGATCGCCATCACCACGCCGTCGCTGCGCACGAAGATCATGTCGAGCGGCACGAGCGTGTCCTTCATCCAGAACTGATGCTGGCCGTCGCCGTCCGCGAACGCGAACAGCATCCCCTCACCAGCCGGAACCGCGCGCACGCCCATCAGTCCGCGTTCGCGACGCGCTTGCGTATCCTGAACCGCCAGTCGCAGCGTGGCCTTCGGCGTGGGCAGAACCAGCACGCTGCAGAACGAGCGCTCGAGCGGAATCACGTGGCACCACGTGCCGAACTGCGCCGCCGGGGCGGCGCTCGCAGACGGCGCGACCGAGGGCGACGCGGTCGTCTCCACGTTCCGGGCGTCGTGCGCGCACGACGGAAGGGCAAGCGCTAGCGCGATGAGCGCATAGGTCGACACGTTCGGCACGTTTGCGTCGCTTTAGTCGCGGCCGATCGCGGTCATGTCGGGGTAGCGCTGACCGAGCGCCGCGCCGGGAGGCGCCGCTTCGTTCAGCAACGTCAGCTGCAGCGGCGTCAGCCGTACGTCGGCCGCCGCGCAATTCTCCTCGAGGTATTTCACCCGCTTCGTGCCGGGGATCGGAACGATGTCCTGACCCTGCGCGAGCACCCACGCCAATGCCAGCTGCGCCGGCGTGATCCCGGCATCGTGGGCGATCACCTCGATTCGCCCGACGATCGTCAGATTGTGGGTGAGGTTCGCTCCCTGATAGCGGGGCACCGTGTGGCGGAAGTCGTCGGCGGCGAAATCGTTCGCGCTCTTGATCGTTCCGGTCAGCACGCCGCGCCCGATCGGGCTGTAGGCGACGAGCGCGATGCCGAGCTTCCGAATCGTCGCCAGCACGCCGTTGGTTTCGATCTCGCGCGTGAAGAGCGAGTACTCGCTCTGCAGCGCCGAGATCGGAGCGACCGCCGCTCCTCTGCGCACCGTCTCGGCCGACGCTTCCGAGAGCCCGAGGTAGCGTACCTTGCCGGCGTGGACCAGCTCGCGCATCGCACCGACCGTCTCCTCGATCGGCGTCGCGGGATCGACGCGATGCTGGTAGTACAAGTCGATGTGGTCGACGCCGAGCCGGGCGAGCGACGCGTCGCAGGCCGCCCGCACGTACTCCGGCCGTCCGTTGATGGCGCGCTTGCGCGGATCGCTCTCGTCGCGAACGATGCCGAACTTCGTGGCGAGGAACACCTGGTGGCGCCGGCCGGCGATCGCCCGTCCGACCAGTTCCTCGTTGCGCCCGAAGCCGTACATGTCGGCCGTGTCGAGCATCGTCACGCCGAGCTCGAGCGCCCGATGGATCGTGCGGATCGACTCCGCCTCGTCGCCGGCGCCGTAGAACTCGGACATCCCCATGCAGCCGAGGCCGATCTCACCGGCCAGCGGGCCGCCGTCGCCTACACGTCGCTTTTTCATCAAAGGCTCCCTTAGCGTTTGAGGACGCGGGTCAACTTGTCGAAGAGGCCGGTGACCGCGCGCTCGTGCTGCTCTTCCACGCGACGCCACAGGAGGCGGCCTTGCGTGTCGTCGAGCGTAGCCGTGATGCGATGCCGCAGCACGACCCGCCGGCCCTGCGCTTCAAGGAAAAATCCATGGGTTCCGTCGACGCCTTCATTGTCGATGCGCCAGACGATGCGGTGCTCGTTCTCCACGTCGTCGAGGATCGCGTGAATCCCGAGGTGCCATTCCTCGGTGACGCCGGGGGTCAACGGACCCGCGCTGCGGATGAAGGGCTGCGATGCGAACGGCCAGATCGCATCTTGCGACGTTCCGAGTTCGGCGAGCAATTGGTAGATGCGGCGCGTCGTTCCACTGAACGTTCGCTCGTGCGTCACATCGATCGGCGTCGGCATCTCGTCTGCTTCGAAGATCCGGCCGCGAACACCGCTCGCTCCTCACGGCCCGACGGGCAGCACGACCTCGACGTACGATCCGAATCCCGCGATGTGTTCGACGCGCACCGCGCGGCCCAGCTTCCCGATCAAGAACAGGCCCCGTCCGCTCTCGGCCATTCGATCGGGCGGTGGGGCCGCGTTCCAGCAGAAACCCGGGCCACGGTCGAGTGCCGCCAGACGGACGTGCGGTCCGTCGCGCAGCAGCGCGACGTCGACCCGACCCGGCGTGTAGCGCGCAACGTTGCCGACGATCTCACCGAAGACGGTCTCGCACGCAACCCGATCCTCTTCTCCGACGCCCGCGGAGCGCAGCCGGCCGACGAATGCCTTCCGCGCCGCTTGCGCGGCGCGCGCGTCGTTCGCATCGAAGCTCCAGTCCGCACCGGCGCCCACGCGCATCGTCAGAATCGCGATGTCGTCGCCGGGCTCCTCCGGAACGATCAGCGCGCGCAGCAGCGCCGCCGGCTCGCTGCTGAAGCCGAACGCCGGATGCGCCAAGGCGCCGGCGAGCCGAGCCTCGCCTTCGTCGATGTCGTGCGTGCTTTCGATCAGGCCGTCGGTGAAGGCCACCAGCAAGTCGCCGGCGTTCAGCGCTGCCTCCCACGTGCGCGGCGAATCGTACGCGCCCAGACCGAGCGGGACGCCGGGCGCTTCCATCCGTGAGAGCGCGCCGCTCGCAGCCCGCACGAACGGTGCCGGATGGCCGGCGTTCGCGTAGGCGAGGGTCCGCGACGAGGGGTTGTACAATCCGACGAAGGCCGTGACGAAGACGTCGGGATGTTCGCGCCGCAGCACCGAGTCGGCGACGGAGATCGACCACGCGGGATCGCCGTCGACGACGCCGAGCGCGCGGAACGTCTGGCGCATCTTGCCCATCGGAACCGCCGCCTCGAGGCCGCGGCCCGCGACGTCGCCGACGGAAAAGGCGACCGTTCCGTCGTCGACCGGAAACGCGTCGTACCAGTCGCCGCCGATCGTGAGGTCGCGGGTTCCCGGCGCGTAGGCCGCGTCGAACGACACGCCCTCGGCGCGCGGGAGCGCCGGCGGCAAGAACGCCGACTGGAGCGTGCGCGCGACCTCACGCTGACGCTCGTAGAGACGCGCGTTGCCGACCGCGATCGCCGCGCGCTGCGCGATCAGCGTCGCCAACTGCTCGTCGGCCTCGGTGAACCGCCGCACGCTCTCGGCGATCGCGAGGCTCAGCACGCCGAAACGCTCCTGCTCGCTGCCGAGCGGCACATAGAGCACCGAGCGGAGCCCCAGCGACCGTGCCACCGCGCGCTGATCCTGATCCTCGATCACATCGTACATCTCGGGCGTGATCTCGTCGACGCGCAGCGGCATCCCGGTCATGGCGACCAGCGCCGCGGCATCGTCGTCGCGAGTGGGGTACCGCCGCAAGTAGTCGCGCACGAAACGGACCTTCGAGGGGTCGCGATGGGCGATCGCCACCGGGCGCAGCATGCCGCGCGCGTCGTAGACGTAGACACCGCACCAGTCGGCGAGGTGCGCCGCGGCGACGTCTGCCAAGCGCTGCAGCGCAACGCCCGCGTCGAGCGTGTCGGCAAACGCCGAGCTCGCGTCGACGATGACGCGCAGCGCGTCTTCAGCCCGTTTGCGCTCGTCGATATCGGTGGCCGTGCCGATCCACGCGGTGATCTTGCCGTCGGCGTCGCGGACCGGAATGGCTTTGTTCAGAAACCAGCGATACGCGCCGTCGTACCGCCGCAGCCGGTACTGGGTGTCGTACGGCTCGCCGGCTGCAACCGCGGTCCGCCAGTTCGACACGACGCTTTCGACGTCGTCGGGATGGATCGCCGCGACCCAACCGTCAGCGCGCATCTCCTCGATCGTCTTCCCGGTGTAGGCGCTCTGCTTGTCGTTCACGGAGACCAAGCTGCCGTCGGGCGCCGTGATGCCGATCAATTGCGGGATCGCGTCGGCGATCGAGCGAGCCCGCGCTTCGGACGCCATCAACGCATTGCGCGCTCTCCGTTCGGCGTCGATGTCGATCATCGTCCCGAGCCAGCCGGCGGGCGCGCCTTCCCGGCGCACGGCGACCGCCCGCAACAGAAACCAACGCCAGCCGCCGTCCGAGCGCCGCAGCCGGCACTCGATCGCGAACGGCTCGCGCTTCTCGCGCACGGATCGCCATCCCGAAACGACCCGCACGGCATCATCCGGGTGCAGGAACGCGACGAACTCGGCCGAGCTCAGTATGCGCGCGGTCGAACCGGTCATGGAAAGCCAGGCCGAATTGAAATACGCGACGCCCTCCGCCGCGGTCGTCACCCACGCGGGATCCGGGAAGAGGTCGAGCGTCGCGAGATCGACCGGGGGGAGGCCCTCGAGAGCCTGCTCCGGCATCGGCATTTCGCTCGCTTCTACCCCGGCAGGCCCTTGCTCATACCTAAAGTCCCGGTGAAATCGGGTAGGAGGGGGCGTCACCGCCCCCGTCCTCCCACACCACCGGACGTGC
>CALEYW010000059.1 GCA_937927945.1 uncultured candidate division WPS-2 bacterium
CGTCATGAGGCCCTACCAGGCAACGAAAACCTCACCTATTTCCGCGACCTGCTAGAGCAGGTCCATGAAGTCGCGGCGCAGCGAACGGAACATGACGTGTCCGATGAGCGCTGCGGCAGCTGCGACGATCAGGAACACGACGATCGTCCCCGAGTGGAGCGGTCCGTGCGCCAGCGTCACCTCGCGTAAGGCGGAGATTCCCATCGCGACCGGATTGAGCGCGACCCAATGCCGCACGAGCGCCGGCACCAATTCGGCCGGATAGAAGACCGGGCTCGTCATCCAAAACACGAACCCGACGATCCCCCACAAGTACGAGAGATCGCGGAAGAATACGTAGAGCGTGGCCAGCACGAGTCCGAAGCCCGCGACGAGCGCCACGATGCCGGCCAACACGACCGGCACCAGAAGGACGCGAACCGGATCGTGCGTCAGAAACGCCGACAGCACGAGGATGACGGGGAACGCCGTGATCGATTGTTGGAAGGTGTTCGCTGCGATCGCGGCGATCGGGAAGATTTCCGGGTCGATCGCGATCTTGTTCAGCAACCCGCCGTTCGCAACGACGGCACCCAGCGCTTCACCAGTCGCCTGAAGGAAAAACGTGACGACGACGACGCCAACGAAGGCCGAGAATACGTATGTGGTCTTCGATCCGTAATACGACGCAAAAGCCGTCCCGAAGATCGTCGTGTACAGCGCCGTCATCAGGAGCGGGTTCGCGAACGACCACATCACGCCCAGAGCCGTCCCGCGGTAGCGCGCCTTAAGCTGCCGGAGTGCGGAGATGCGGATAAGGTCGAGCTGGCGGCGCGACTCGGAAGGCAGGGCGCGAGCGTCGAGGACGGCGGACATCGCGCCTGATTGCCGTGCGAGTCGGCAGCGCTCCTCCATGACGGGGGGCGGCTCATGAATCGGGAATGGTACGTGCTGATGCTGGACCCGAACGCGTGACCCGAGAAACGTCGCAACAAACCATCGTCCACCTCGACGTCCCGATCGGCGGGGTGGTCGCCACGCCCGGCACGCCGGTGCAGGGGTGGTTGGCAACCGGCGGGTCCGGCGCAATCGGGGGCCTGTCCCTCGTGAGCGACCAGGGCACGGTCGTTCCGCTGCGGGCGGTCGACCGGCCCGACGTGCGCAGGGCGACCGCGGGGCTGGTTTCAGCCGGATTCTCCGGCTGGATCGGGATCCGCGCCGCGTCGGAGGGCCCGTGGCGCGTCCGCTACGATCAGGACGGCGTCACCTCCGAAACCGCTGCTCCGCTCGTCGCAAATGAAGAGCAGCTGCGGCGGTTCGCCGCGGCCAAAGCCCGAAAGCTTGCCGCAATCCGCCCGCTCCTGCGATGCCCGCTGTGCCACGCCTCGCTGGGCGGTCACGTGCCGACGCTCGCGTGCCCGAACGGGCACGAGTTCGCCGCGCAGACGCCGGAACGGTACGACTTCCTCGACGACGAGCTGCGCGCTCGCGTCGGAGCGGTTCCAACCGAAAACGTCTCGGCGCACGGATACGACGAGACGCTGCTGCGTTTGATCGCGCAGAGCGACGGGCCGATCGTCGACATCGGCGCGGGCTTGCGGCCCGAGTACCGCGAGGACGTGCTCAACGTCGAGATCGTTGCGTATCCAACGACCGACGTCGTCGCCGCGAGCGAGTTCTTGCCCTTCGCGGATGACTCGTTCGGCCTCGTCATCAGCGTTGCGGTTCTGGAACACGTACGCGATCCGTTTGCCGCCGCACGCGAGCTCAAGCGCATCGTGCGGCCGGGCGGGCGCATCTTCGCCGCGGTCCCGTTTCTTCAGCCGTATCACGCCTATCCCGATCACTACTACAACATGACCGCCGGCGGCCTGCGCAATCTCTTCTCGGATTGGGACATCGAGCGCCTCGACGTTCCGCTCTCGGGCGGACCGGCGTTCGCGCTGACCTGGATTCTCAAGGCCTGGCATGACGCGCTGCCGGAAGAGACCGCTCGTCAGTTCGCGGATATGCGCGTCGCCGATCTCGCCGTCGACCCGATGACGCTGCTCCATCAGCCGTTCGTGAAAGAATTGCCCGAAGCGGTCAACGTCCAGCTCGCCGCGCTCAACGTCCTCGTGGGACGCAAGCCCGACTAGGCTACGTCAGGATTTCGCCTTCCGCGACTTCCTTGATGACAACGTCGTCGACGAGCACGACGTCGTCTGACGAATATGCGTTCCGCTCGCACCATTCCACGGAGCCGACGAAATGGCGGCGCCCGCCGCGAATGAGGAAGAGCTGCGGGTGGCCGGACGTTCCGCGCACGAGGATCTCGCCGCGCACGTTGCTTTCCGCCAGCTCGACCAATTCTTCACCGCGGCGGAAGCTCGAGCTCGACGGAATCGTCGCCAGATAGAGCTCGGCGGCGCGTGCGGAAGGTCCGTCGAAGCGAACCGCGCCGGTGTCCATCCAGATGACGCGGTCGCAGGTGTGCGCGACGGTCAGCATGTCGTGGCTGACGAGCAGAATCGTGCTGTGCTCGTCCCAGAAGCGGTCGATCCGCGCGGCGCACTTGCGCCGGAAGCGCTCGTCTCCGACGGAGAGCACCTCATCGACCAGCAAGATCTCGGGGCGAAACTCCGTCGCGATGGCAAAGCTCAAGCGTGCCGCCATGCCCGACGATAGCGTCTTCGTGGGTTCGTTTCGATGGTCGATCAGCTCGGCGAAGTCCAGAATCTCCTCGACGTGCGCACGCACGAGATCCTCCGAATGGCCGAGCAGCACACCGTAGTACACGATGTTGTCAACGAGCGAAAGCTCCAGATCGAAACCGACGCCCAGCTCGATGAGCGGCGCGATCGTTCCGTCGACGGCAAGCGTGCCGCTGCTCGGCGCCAGAATGCCGGCGATCAGCTTCAGCAGCGTCGATTTCCCGCTGCCGTTCGGGCCGATGATCCCGACTTTCTCACCGTGTGCGATGCGCAGGGAAACATGATCGAGCACCGTACGGCGCCGAACGCGCCCGATGCGGCCGGAAAGCAAGCGCAGCGCCGAGCGCTTCAGATCGTAGTGGAGTTCCTCTTGCGTCCGCCGGACCAATGTGACGTCCCGCACGGCGATCGCCGCGGGGATCATCCCGATGTCCGTGCTCTCCGCACTAGGCGTACCGGTCGATTGAAGGGCGTTTCCCATGGCATTGAGGATACTCCCCGCCGCAAAGCTAAGCCTCCGGCGCCGCTACGACCAGAGCGGTGCAACGAGGCGTTCGTTCTCGCGTATCCATGCGAAAATCTCCGCCAATGTTTCACGCGGCGTCTTGCGCGGAGCCCACCCGGTATCGGCCGTTATACGAGCGTTGTCGGTCACGTAGAGGCGCACGTCGGACGGCCGATTCTCCGCAACGCGACCGAAGTCGACGCGGTTCCCGGTGATCTCCTCGCACAGCGCGGTCGTCTCCGCCAGCGACAGGCTCGACGGCAGTCCGCCCCCGACGTTGTACACGCGGCGCGGCAGTTCGGCGATGCGATCGAGTTGGAGCAGCACGAGATCGCACAACTCGTCGACGGCGATGAAGTCCCGCACCTGCTTCCCGGTTCCGCCGTACCCAATGTATTTCAACGGCTGCTTGAAGTAGTGCTTCCCCATCCACAGTGCAAAGACGCCCTGGTCGACTTTCCCCATCTGCCACGGCCCGGTGATCACGCCGCATCGATCGATCACGTAGCGCAGCCCGTACATGTCGGCGTACTCTTCGAGTATCAGCTCGCAGGCAAGTTTCGTCGTGCCGTACAGCGAGCGCGCGCCGGCTAGCGGAAAGTCCTCGCCGATACCGGCGCGACCGACTCCAGGAAGCGTCTGCTCCCCGGCGATCGTGAACCGCGTCGCTTCTTCTTCCCACGCGATCGCCTCGAGCGCCGCGACCGGATACACGCGGCTGGTCGACACGAAGACGACGTCGGCGCCGTCGCGGCGCGCGACCTCGAGCAGGTTGACGGTCCCCGTCAAGTTCGTGTCGATGACGTACCGCGGCCCGTTCTCGTAGGCGGCCAGCACGGCCGGCTCGGCCGAGCAGTCGACGACGAGATCGAATTTCGTGCCCGGGAACGCGAGATCGTCAGGCCTCCGGATGTCGGCGTGTACGAAGTCGATGCTGGCCGCAGACAACCGCGGAAGGTTCCATTCCGAACCGCGGCGTTTGAGACTGTCGGCGACGATGATGCGCGCTTCCGGATATCGTGCACGCAGCCGGAGGGCGAGGTTGGAGCCTACGAAACCGGCGCCCCCGGCGACGAGCACGGACGAATGAGATGCCATAACTGATGCTCCGGGCTAGAGCCCGATCGCGTAGTCCTCCGTGTTGAGCGTCAGATTACGGTTGTAGTGCGGATCGGGGGCTTCTCCTGTACGCCACCGCTCTCGCATGAACTGCTGCTCGCGCAAGAACCGCTCCATTTTCTCGGGCGTGTTCTCGTGGCCCCGGCTCTTCGATTCATAGTGAGACAGCTCGACGTGCGGCAGATAGATGTTGTAGTATCCGGCGGCCTGCAAGCGCAAGCAGAAGTCCACGTCGTTGAACGCGATCGCCAGCCCCTCGTCGAACCCGCCAACTTCCTCGAACACGTCACGCCGGACCATGAGACATGCGGCCGTTACGGCCGAGAAATTGTTCACCGTCTGCAGCGTCCCGAAATAGCCGGGCGCGTCGCTCGGGAAGTACTTGTGGCTGTGTCCCGCGACGCCGCCGAGGCCGATCACAACGCCGGCGTGCTGGACGGTACCATCGTCGTACAAAAGCTTCGCACCGACCGCCCCGATCGACGGCCGCTGCGCCTGTTCGACCATCGCTTCGATCCAGTCGGGCGTCAGGATCTCGGTGTCGTTGTTGAGGAACAGCAGATATTTCCCCGACGAGTGGCGTGCTGCGTAGTTGTTGATGCTCGAAAAGTTGAACGGCACGTCGTGCGCGACGAGCTTGACGCGCTCCGGTTCGCGCTCCGCCCAGGCGCCGAACACGCGCAGCGACTCCCGGTCCGTGGTACCGTTGTCGAGCAGCACCACTTCGATGTCGCCGTACGTCGAGCGTTCGAAAAGCGACTGCAGACAGCGGTCGACGTCGTCGCCGTGATCGCGGGTGGGAATGATCACGCTCACGCGGCCGGGATCGTGCAATTCGTATCGCACCGTATACGTACCCGGAAGCCGGTCCGAGCTCTCGACCCGGCCGGGCTCGCCACGACGCGACAGCGACTCTTCGATGGCGCGTACCGCAGCGTCGTACGCGTAGCCCTTTTGCTTACGCGAGGACGCCGTCGACTCATCGTGGATCCGCCAATGGTAGAGCACGCGAGGGATGTGCTCGATGCGATCGGTGCGTTCCGACGCGCGCAAGATGAGGTCGTAGTCCTGGCTGCCTTCGAACCCGAGCCGGAAGCCGCCGATCTCTTCAACGACTTCGCGCCGATACACGCCCAGATGCGAGACGTAGTTTCGCGAGAGCAGCGAGTCCGGCGACCAGTCAGGTTTGAAATACGGGTCGCGCCGCCGGCCGCGCTCGTCAAGCTTGTCCTCGTCGGAGTAGATGATGTCGACGTCCGCGCGCCGGTTCACGACGAGGGCGTTTTCGAAGAGCGCGTCGATCGAGAGCAGGTCGTCGTGGTCGAGCAGCGCGACGAAGTCGCCAGTCGCAAGTGCTAGCGCGCTGTTGCTGGTCGCCGCGATGTGTCCGTTGGTCTTCCGGAAGACGAGCTTGATGCGCGGGTCATCGGCGGCGCATTCTTCGAGGACCTTGCGCACGTGCGGCTTGCGCGAGGCGTCGTCCGCTATGCACAGCTCCCAATCGGGATAGGCCTGCAACTGCACCGACTCGATCGCGGCGCGCAGGTATTCTTCCGGCGTCTCGTAGACGGGCATCAAGACGCTGAACGTCGGCCGCTGGGTCAGCAGCGGCAAGAGATCGCGCATTCGCTGAACGTCGGAGGGCCGCACGCGATGCTCGAGCAGCCAGCGTTCGTAGGCCGCGTCGCGCTCCCACACGTCGCCGGCTTCGTCGACCTCCGGAACCCAGTACGGCTGCGCGCCGAAGGCGTGCCGGCCTGCGCGCTGCTTCAGCGTGAACCACGCGTTGCGCACCTTCCAGAACTTGCTCGACTGCATCGAGGCAAGCAGCGTCCGCGCCTCGCGGAGAATCGGCTGCGTGCGCGCGATGTGCGCTCGTGCTCGCGCGAGTTCCGCCTGTGCTTCCTGGCGCTCGCGTTCGGCCGCCCATGCCGAGATCTGCATCTCCGTGTTGCGAACGTGCAGTTCGCGCAGCCGCGCTTCGGCCGCGCGCTGCGCCTGCAGCGCTCGGGCGATCTCGGCGCGCGCGCCGTCGATCTCGGCGCCCAGCTGCTCGCTGAGCGCGCGCCAGCGATCGCTGCCGGTGTCCCGGTGCGTTTCATCACGTGCGGAGGGGGTTGCGCGCTCGTCGGTGTCCATACATCAGCTCAGAAGGCCGCCGGTCGCGCGGCGTGCAAGGGGCGTTTTCGCCTTTCTCGTCGTCGTTGAGGAACTCCGTCTCGCCGTCTGCACTCGATCCGCGCTTTGTTCAGGAAACGACGCATGGGTCTCTTGACGTCTTCGACTGGGTCGACGGGCTGCGCGGTCTGCTGCCACACATTGGACGGCCGCGCGTCCCCATCGGTGCGCCACTGGTCGTGTCGGGTTGGGCGGTGGATCCCACCTGCGACATGCCGCCTGCGGCAGTCGCGATCGTCATCGATGGGCAGCGGATGTACGACGCGGAAATCGGTCTGGACCGCACCGACGTCCAAGCGCTGCTCGGGCGCCAGACGCCCGCGATGATCGGCTTCCGCATCGTCATCGACGACAACCTCCCCAGCGGCGGGCATGAGATGCACGCCTATGCGCTCGGTTCGGACGGCGAATGGTACCAAGCTGCTCACCATACGTTCTGGGTCTATGGCACGGTCCGTCCCGAACGTGGGGTCGGATCCGGCTCGGTGCGCCTCAAGGTCGACAACACGACCGTTAGTGGGAGGAACAACTCCCTCCCCGGCGTCGTGCCATTCGGAGACATCGCCCTCGTATCCGGTTGGGCGCTGGACCTCCGTACACGGCTGCCGCCGGCGGGCGTGTACGCGACGGACGAGCGCGGCGGGCGGTGGAGCGCGGCGTGCGACGTACCGCGGCCGGACGTGCGAGCGGCGATCGGAGCCGACACCGATATGCTGGGATTTGAGCTCGCCGTGCCGACCGGAGCGCTCGGGCTCGGACGGCAGAGGATCTCCACCGGAGCGTTCGATGGCGCGGGCCGCCCGGTCGGGCGAATCCAGGACGTTACGTTCGACGTCGCGGCGGAGATCCGTCCGTTCCCGGGCTTCGCGCGGCTCACCGCCGAGCAGGTCTCGACAACTGCCGTCATCGCGGGAAAAAAACGCCCGACGACGCTTCAGGCATCCCGGACGGTCACCTGCGAGCGCGGCGAAATCCTCGCGATCGAAGGTTGGGCGCTCGCGGGCGAACGGGATGCGCCGCGCGAGACCGCGCAGATATTTCTCGAGCTGCACCCGCCGGAGGTCGAGATTCCGCCGTTCCGCTACCAGGCAACGGCGCTCTTTCGCCGGGATCGGGCTTTGGTCGAGTTGCCTGACCCGCCGCGCGAGGACGCGTGGTTCTCGTATTCGCTGGATACGAGCGACCTAGCGCCCCGGACGTACGCGTTGCGCGTCGCGGTCGTGCGCGCCGGGCGCTGCTTCTACGCGCGAGGCGAGCTGGGCAGCGTGCGCGTCGTCGAGCCGGCCGGTTCGCCCGGGGCGGCACGCCGTTTGTAGTCGCCGCGCGAAAGCCACTTCTCGATGAGCGCGTAGAGCAGGATGAAGAGATAGCGGCTGCCCATCTCCTTGATCTTGAACTTGGAGACGCCGCCTTTGCGATTGTACCAGCTCGTCGGGATCACCGTCCACGTGTAGCCGCGGACGATCGCCTTGAGCGGCAGCTCGACAGTGATGTTGAAGTGGTGCGCGAGGATCGGGCGCACGCCGTCGATCACCTCGCGCCGGTAGCATTTAAATGCGTTGGTGACGTCGTTGTAGCGAATTCCCATGAGGGCCGCGACGAATACGTTGGCGACGCGATTGAGCGCCAGCTTGAGCCAGGGATACTCGACGACGTTCGCACCGCGCATGAAACGCGAGCCGAACGCGCAGTCGTACCCGCGCTCGATCGCGCGCCAGTATCCGACGACGTCGCCGGCATCGTCCGAGGCATCGGCCATGACGATGCACACCGCATCGCCGGCGAACGCGTCGAGTCCGGTGTGGATCGCGTTGCCGAAGCCGTTCCGCCGCAGGTTCGGAATGCACCGCACCTGCGGCCAGCGCGCGGCGACGCTCGCGACCACCTCGGCGGTGCGGTCCGTCGAGTGGTCGTCGACGACGATGATCTCGAACGGAATGCTCTCGGCCGTCAGCCGCTCCGCGAGCTCGACCAGCGTCGGCTCGACGGTATCTTCCTCGTTGTGGGCCGGGATGACGACGGAGAGCACGTTAGACCTTTGCGCGTTCTTCGTCGGCCAGCCAACGCTCGACGTTCTTGTCGTACATCTCCTGGGTCAGCGAACGGAGGTCGTACTGCTGCCTCCAGTTCGGGTAGTGCGCGCGGAACTTCGCCATGTCGCTGATGTACCAGATGTGATCGCCGATACGATTCGTATCGGTATAGGTCCAGTCGAGCTTGCGGCCCGAGACCTCTTCGCAGAGCGAAATCGCCTCAATCATCGAGCAGTTCGAGAACCGCGTCCCGCCCGCGTTGTACACCTCGCCGCTCCGTGGATTCCGGAAGACTTCATCGAACGCGGAGACGAGATCGTGCGAGTGGATGTTGTCGCGGACCTGTTTGCCCTTGTAGCCGAAGACTTGATAGGGCTGGCCCGTGACCGTGCACTTGAGCAGGTACGCGAGGAAGCCGTGCAGCTTCGTTCCGGAGTGGTTCGGTCCGGTGAGACAGCCGCCGCGAAACACCGCCGTCGGCATCCCAAAATAGCGGCCGTACTCTTGCACCAGGACATCCGCGGCGACTTTCGAGGCTCCGAACACCGAGTGCGTCGACCGGTCGATGCGGAGATGCTCGTCGATGCCTTCCCAGTACGGGTGCGCGCGATCGATCTCCCAGCGCGTCTCCTGCTCGATCAACGGGAGCTCGTTGGGCGCGTCGCCGTAGACTTTGTTGGTGGACGTGAAGATGAACACGGCCTTGGGCGCATGCTTGCGCGTCGCCTCGAGGACGACCAGCGTGCCGTTCGCGTTGACGGTGAAGTCCATCAGCGGGTCGCTCGCGGCCCAGTCGTGCGACGGCTGCGCCGCGGTGTGGACGACCAGTGCGATGCGACTTCCGTAGCGGCCGAACAGCTCGTGCATCGCGGCCGCATCGCGGATGTCGGCCGCTACGTGGGTGTACTGCTTGGGAAAGCGTGCCTCCAGCGACAGACGGTTCCATTCCGTCGAGGCGTCCGCACCGAAGAAGAGCTGGCGAAAGTTGTTGTCGATGCCGACGATCTCGTGGCCCGCTTCAGCGAAGTAGGCGACCGCCTCTGACCCGATGAGACCGGCCGAACCGGTGACGATGACGACGGACATGGGGTTGTGCTGTTCTCCTTGAGATCGGCCGTACGCCGGGGCAGGTCCACGGCGACCAGCCACGTTTCTGCGCTCCGCGACCGTTCTCCACCCTTTCGGCCGGAAAGGGTCCCAACGTGACGGACCGAAGGCGTCGGCCGTGAGCGACGTTACGCCCGCCTCCCGTCGCGCCGGAACATACGCGGGCGCCGCGCTTCCGTGGGTCGTCCGTACTCTTGCCGCCGCCGCCTCAATCGCTTTCGTGGTCGGGGCAGTCCAGGCGGTGCCGCCCGCAGCCTTGGGGCTCGACGGGTCGTGGCGCCTCGGTTTGACGATGGGCTCGCTGCAGCATTTGCAGTTCGGGCGCGACATCGTCTTCACATTCGGGCCTCTTGGCTACGTCCTCGCCGGCGTGCCGGCGCCCGCCTTAGCCGTCACCACGTTGTACTTGCGGCTCATGCTCGCAATCGTCGCCGTCGCCGGCGCGTGGAGCGTTTGCGCCGGGCGTTCGAGTACGTTGATGCGCGTTGCGTTCATCGGTGCCTTGATCGTCACGGCAACGACGCTCTCCATCGACTATCTTGCATTCGCGGGTATTGTCGCGCTGCTCGCGCGTCCAGCACGATTTCCGCGGCTCGAGCCGATCGTTGCGGCGGTCGTCGGATGCGTCGGCGCTTTCGGCCTGCTCTCGAAGCAGACGCTTGGGCTCGACATCCTCGCATCGGCCGGGGCGTTCTTCGTCGTCCAGTTGATCGTCGGACCGCGACGGCGGCGAGCTGCGGCACTCCTGTCACTGGCAATCGTCGCGGTGGTGGTGACGGCCGGACTCGTTTGGGCGTTCGGCGGATCGCTCGGTGCGGCGATCACCTACCTTCGAAATTCGGCGGACATCGTCGGCGGATACTCCTCCGCGATGTCGTCTCCCGGCCCGAAATCGGTCCTCATCGGCGGCCTGGCAATCGGCCTCGCGATCGCGGCCGGCGCCGCGGCGCTCGCGCGCGAACGGAAGGCTCCGTTGGCCGCCGCGATCCTGGTAGCGCTCTTTCTCGCGTGGAAACACGGCTTCGTCCGCGAGGACGGGCACGTCATTTACTTCTTTTGCGTTGCGCTGCTGCTGGCACCATTTCTCGGCATAGCGGCACGAAGAGCGCACACGCTGACGATCGCCGCGATTGCGACGGTCGCCGCGTACGGCGGAGCTGCGTGGATGATCGTGACGTACGACGTCAACTTGCTCGCCCTCGTATCGCCCGCCCGGGTCGCGGCTGGGGCCGACAACCTCCTTCATCCGGTGGCGACAGCTCGAATCGGCGAAGCCGCGTCGCGGATCGCGCTCGAAGGCGATCGTCTTTCCCCGGAGGTACTCGCGCACATAGGAACTGCGGGCGTCGACGTCATCCCGGCCGAGACGGCAGTCGTCGCGGCGAACGGATTGCGCTGGATGCCGCCTCCGGTGTTCCAGAGTTACAGCGCATACACTCCGCGGCTCGACGAGCTCAACCGCGAGATGCTCGCGAATCGCGGCGCGGACATCGAGCTCGTCCGCTACGAAGACGTGGATCTCCGCTATCCGCTCAGTTCCGAACCCGCGACGTTCGCCGAGCTCCTCTGCCGCTACCGGCCTGCGAACTGGACCCCGGTGACGCCCGCGACGGGCGCGTTCATCGCGCTGATCCGGCAGCGCGCGTCCCGCTGTACCGCGGAGCCACTCGGTCAAACGGCTGCGGCACTCAATCGTCCCATCGACGTGCCGCACCCGCGCAACCCGAACGACGTCGTGCGCGCGTTCTTCGATTTACGCACCACGGCACTCGGCTCGGTCGCCGGGGCGCTGTGGCGTCCGCCGTTCGTCAGAATCGAGGCGACGTTCCGCGACGGTCAGACGCGCAGCTGGCGGCTCGTCGCGGCTACTGCGCAGGACGGCGTGATCGTGTCGCCGATGCCGCGCGACCAAGACGAAGCGCGACGGCTGTTCGCGGGCGATCCGGTGCCGGCGGCGTCGGTGAGGTCCGTGCGCCTCGTGACCCGGGATGCGTTCTACACGGTCGATTCGATCACGTTCACCGCGCTGCGCCGATGACGGACTCGACGAACCGGCTCGTCACCACGATCGTTGCGGGCGGCGCAATCGCATGCGTGCTTACGGCGCTGCTGCTGCGCCCGATACCGTTTTCAGAAAGCGCCGCAGCGCGCTGGGTCACCATCGAACGGTCTTGGACGCACCCGATCGCAGGACGTTCGTATTCGCTCGACACCGTCGTTGTGGGCCGGCGTCAGCGGCCCTACGATGGACGCCCGCAAGCAATGGGACTCGCCGACTCGTTCGATGTTCACGGGTGGGCGTTCGATCCCAACTTCCAACGGTCGGCGGACCACTTCGTCTACCGTGTGGACGATGCGCCCTGGCGCGACGCGACGTACCACGTCCCCAGGCCCGACGTCGCTGCAGCGCTGCATCTTCCGAAAGTCGCTGACTCGGGCTTCGACGTCGTTATACCACCGCGAACTCTGTCGCCCGGACACCACACGCTCGAGCTGGCGACCATGGACGGACCCTCGCCGCCGGTCCCATTGCCGCAGACGCTGACCCTCGATGTCAGCGCGCGTTGAACACGCCGTCGCGAACGTCGTATAGCTCGCCGAGCAGCATCATGAAACGATCTGGAAACGGGTACACGGCGCCGATCCCCTCGATGTCGGCTCGCGACAGGCGTTCGCGCGAGACGGCCATCTCGTGGGCGTGTCTGCTCCACTGTGCGTTACCAAAAACGTCTTGCGTGAACGAAAAATAAAGAACGAAGACGATCGGTACAACGAGCGGTGCCGTGCGACGGAGGGTTCCGGGCATGCACACTACCGTCGCGACGACGACGGAAAGCCAAGCCAATGAGCCAATCGACGTGTACCGGCTGGAAAGCGCCTGGCTAGGATCGAACCCGCCTCGCCCGAGCGTCGTCAGTGCGGCACATGCCAGCACGTACGCGGACACCGCCAGCCACGGCGCAAGCAGTATGCGTAGCGAATGCGGCGCGCGCCAGGCCATGGTCGCTAGCGCGAGCAGCCACACGACGAGGACCGTTCCCGCCGCCGTGGCGAACGCCGTACCGAACGAACCGGCGAGCGGCGCGCCCAGATAGGCCAGCAGATACTGGGCAAGATGCGGTGCTGAGGCGCGCGTGCCGCTCGTGCTGTCGCCAAGGGCGTGAATTCCGTATCGGGCCAGGACGGCGACTGCAATTGCCGCAAAGATCCAGACGAGCAACGTCCGCATCGAGCGTCTCGGCACCAGGACGATGACAACTGTTCCGGCGATCCACGAAGCCAGGCCCTGCGACGAGCTCAGGCTGGCGATCGTCGCGGCGCCAATCGCGATGGTGACCTCGCGCACGCCCCTGTCCGGAAGCGCCAGCGCCCACACGGCGACGACCATTCCGAGATCACACAGAAACCACGCCATCTGGAATCCCCATTCCAGATTTTCGTACTGGGCCAGCCCGAAGAGCAATGCCGTGACTGCGAGAAACGTCAGACCCTGCAGACGGGGCGTGACGGTACGTCGGATCAGCAACCACACAACGACTTGGGTCGCCGCCAACATCGCAACGGAGACAACCTGCTCGCGCACGACGTCCCAGCCGCCGAGTCCATCGAGAGTGAGCATAATCAGGTTCGGAAAGAAGATACGGTGTTCGTTGTGCGGCTGCCAAACGTCTGCGAAGGTCAGCGTATGGAGATGTGCGGCATGGATCAGCGGCACCCATTCCCACTCGTCCCAATACGGCACGTCGACGCCGCGTAGCAGCACGAGCGAGATTATTGGAAAGACCGCGAGCGCTGCGACGACGGCCGGCACTCCGCCGACGATCCGGTTTCGCATGCGCGACCATTCGAACTTCGTTGAACGGAGTCCCCGTCGCAGGGAGCGCACGCGAGGGGGCGCGAACCGAGCCTGGTGCTCGCATACGTGACCGGCGCAGCCGGATTTCTCGGCTCGCATCTCTCCGACCGGCTGCTGCGCGACGGTTGGGATGTCGCGGGAATCGACAACTTCGCCACCGGTGACGAGCGCAACCTGATCGATGCGCGCGCGAGCGAGCGGTTCCGTTTCGTGCGTGCGGACGTCTCCGAGCCATGGGCCGGCTGGGTCGCGGAGCTGCCCTCGCCGCTGCGCCGCCCCGATGTCGTGTTCCATCTTGCCTCGCCGGCGTCGCCGGTACACTACGAGCGACTCGCGCTGGAGACGATGGCAGTCAACGGCCTGGGCACGATGTACGCCGCGAGCTTCGTGCACTCCGCCGGCGGCGCATTGCTCTATGCGTCGACGAGCGAAAGCTACGGCGACCCACTGGAGCATCCCCAGCGCGAGACGTACTGGGGCAATGTCAACCCGGTCGGCATCCGTTCGTGCTACGACGAGTCGAAGCGTTTCGGCGAGGCGTACGTCACGACGGCGGTGCGCAAACTCGGCATCGACGCACGAATCGTGCGCATCTTCAATACCTACGGGCCACGAATGCAGGCCGGTGACGGGCGCGTGATTCCGAACTTCTGCGTCTCCGCGCTCCGTGGCGAACCCCTCACGGTGTACGGTAACGGATCGCAGACGCGGAGCTTCTGCTACGTTGACGACCTCATTGAAGGAATCGTCCGCCTAGGAACGCGCCCCGGTCTCGCGGGACGCGTGGTGAACATCGGCAATCCCGAGGAATATACGATCCGCCAGCTCGCGGAGGTAACCGCACGTCTCGCGGGCGTTGAGCTGCGCACGGAAGACCGACCGCTTCCGCCGGACGATCCTGCGCGCCGGCGTCCCGACATCCGGCTCGCGCGGACGCTCCTCGATTGGGAGTCGAGCATATCGCTCGAGGCCGGGCTGGCGCGTACGCTAAACTTTTTCCGAACGGTCGCGCAGCAATAACCCGGCGTCAGCCGAGAGGATGCGGTGGCGCACGCCGCCAAACCGCGACGACCGTCTTTCCGACGCGGCCGAACGTCAACCGGTCGAGGATCTGTGAGGCGCGCACGATGACGTTGTCCCAAAATGCGATCTGCGCGGCGCTTGGGCTCGACGCTCGTAAGACGAGCTTGTTCGCGGCGGACGCGAGCAGGCCCGCGCTGTCTAGGTAGAACGCTTCGACCAGCTCGAGGCCGGGTGCGGCAACGTCGAGAAGCGAACGCCGCGAATACCGGCGATAGTGACCGATCGCAGTGTCGAACGGCGAGTACAGCCACTGATGCGCGGGCGCAAGGACGATGAGGTGACCGCCGGGCTCAAGCCGCGCCTGCGCAGCGTGTATCTCTGCGGAATCGTCTTCGATGTGCTCGAGAACGTCAATGTAGATGATCGTGTCGACGCAATGGATCGAACGTCGCTCGAGCGTCCCGCATTCGACGGTTACGTTCCGTGGCAGATCACCCACTGCGACGGCCGCTCGAAGCTGCTCGGTCATCACTGGATCGGGCTCGATGCATTCCCATAATAATGGGCTGCCGTCGTTCATGAAGGCGGTGTTGCTGCCAAGCCCGGCGCCCACTTCGATAACCCTCGTCCCTATGTAGCTTCGAATCCGAGAGCTCCAATAACGCTTCCAACGAACGGCATTTGCGAACAGCGCTAACTCCGAACCGACATACGGCTGTGCTTCAGCCAACGTGCACCTCGGGGGCTCCCACTGCAATCACCTTGCGCCGTTCGATGAAGCGCTCAGCGTCAGAGGCCGGCACCGTGAGGACGCCGGAACGCGCGCTGAGCGCTAGAAACGAGGCGATCATCGAGAGCGTCAATGCTTGCACTAATATGATCCCGAGTATGCCTCCCGCAGTCGTCGCCCAGCCAGGTATCGCAAAATTCGTGAAAATTCTGATCGCGACCACGCCGGCGAGCCCGAGTGCCGCGGCCATGGAGAGCACGATCGAAGTTAGCAGCATGCGAACGAAGACCGCCTCGCTGTAGACGGAGATTGCGCTCAACCCCAGCGTGACGAGCATGACGAGGTTCATCGACGAGCGCCCAGCGATACGCGTACCACGTGAGGTCGGTATACGGCGAAGCGGAATGCGCGCCTTCACCAGGGACGCCGCGAAGTGGTTCCAGGTCTCCGGCGTGTGAATCAATTTCCGCACGGCAGAAATGGGGAGAAGCGAGAAGTTCCCAAAATCGATCGTCTGCCCGGACAAGAAACGGAACAGAAGCTTGTACATTGCGTAGTAGAGGCGAAACGCGATTCCTTCCGATCGCCGGTGGCGCTGCGCTACGTACACCAACCCCGCCCGTCCAGCATCGTCGTGCAAGTTACAGTCTACTAGGCGCACCGCTTCTTCCGGACGATCTTCCCCGTCCGAGTCCATGACGAGCACGTGGCTGTACCCCCCAGACGAAACCGCTGCGGCCAGCCCGATCGCAATCGCGCGCTGGTGCCCGACGTTTGTGATGAGATGCAGCAACTCGACCGACTCGATCACGCCGAGCGGGCCGAGCCGTGCGATGGCTGCTCCGTCAATGACATTCGTCGAACCGTCGTCCACCGCGAGGATCGTGACCTTTGAGACAATCCCCACGAGGGCGCGATCCAACATCGGTACGAGCGCAAGGAACGACTCCCAGTCGTCGTAAACCGGAACGACAATTGCAAGTCTCATCCCGTTCGAGGCGGCAAGCACGTCGCGCGCCCTATCCGTCATTGCGACCTGCGCATCCGGAAAATGCGGACTCCGCCGACGTCCTCAGCCAGGACGTACCGCGTACGAACGAACGAGGCGAGCGCGGCGAAGCTATCGATTCCTTGCGCCACATTGTTCGTGTATCCGAAAGAGCCCGGCGCAACGGCGTCGACAATGAGCGGCGGCGGGTGGGAGGCGAGGTCGTTCATGAAGCGATCGCGGAAGTACGATTGTAGCGGCCCGGGCTCGATCTGGTGATGCGTGTGCGCATCGCGCGTCGCCATGATCGTACCGGTCTCAACATAGTACTGCGGCATCCAGCCCCACACCGCGACCGATGCGCCGCGCGGTACATACCGCTCCATCGCTATGGAGACGGGGTTCTGCGGCCAATGCGCGCTGACCGGGAGATCTTTCATGAAGAAGTCGGGAGTCAGGGCCAGTTGCCGCAGTGCCGGTACTACAAAGAGAACGACGTACGCGGCATGCAGAGCCACCCGGCTGCGGCCAGCCGGCACCGCAGTCTCGACCGCCCCGAGCAGATTGGCCGTGCACCACGCGATCGGGACGACGGAGAGCAGTAGATAGTGCGGAAAGCCGCGATGCGCCTCGTAGATGGCGAACACCGCGGCGGCGAGCAGCGCAATCGACGAGAGGGCGGCGACTCGAGCAGCGGGACCAATGCGTACTCGCCGCGCGACCAGAATCGTCACGCCCGCGACCGCGACCACGAGCGCGCTCGTGAGGAATGTCGCGTACTGCGCTATCCCGCCGAAGAAAAAGCCGATTCCGACGCGCCCCTTTGCGTCGACGTACGCGGCCGCGAAGCGCAGGTAGGACGTCACGAAGTCGTTCCATTCACCTGTCGCGACGACCGCGCCCAGGATGATGACGAACGGGAGCGCCATGCCGGCGAAGACAGCCACTGCCTCGTTCCGGGAACGCGCGCCAGGCGTGCTGCGTGTCAGCATGATCGCAGCGACGGCGTACAAGAATACGATGAGCGCGATTGGGATGGCTTGGAGCTTGGCAAATCCGGTGCAGCCGATGCAGAGCCCAGCTACCGCCGCCGCCCAGACCCGCCGCTGCGCGGTCCCGCGACTCCCTGCGATGTAGGCGGCGCACGCGAGCGCGACGGTCGTGAGGAAAATCGGCAGATGCTCGCTGGAGTAGTGCACGAAGTCGAGGTCGCGGACGAAGGCGAACATCACGACCGGCGGGACAAGCGAGAGCCGCGCGATGCGCGCGTCGAACGTCCACCGTATTGCGAAATACAGGGCGCACAGCGCGCCGGCGATCATCAGGAGACCGATCACGCGCGCGGAGAAGAAATCGATGTGGGCGCCGACCAGGGCGGCCAGGGCGAGCACGTCCGAGTTTAGCGGCCCGCTCGTCGTTCCGTCGAACCCGCGCCACGGGACGAGGTCGATGGTCGCCTTGAGGGCATTTGCGACCATCTGGCCTTCGTCGGCGTTCAGCGGATTCGGCGAGATGAAAACCGGCCACCGCCAGGCAAACAGTACGACGGTCATCGTGAGGCAGTACACGATGTCGACCGCGCCTTCTGACAGCCGGGCGGACGGCCTCGGCCAGACCGCGAGCGCAATGTACGCGGCCAATATGATGAGCGCACTGGCGAAGAACGATACGGGATGCTGTCCAACCCAGACCAGCAACGGTGTCAAACCGGCCGTCAGATTCGCGTCGTCGTACGGGTGATCTCGTTCTCGTAGACGGTTGCCACTGTCGGCTGATGGCGGGCGAGCTTGACCCGGCCGATCCCGAGGTAGCGTAGTCCCGCGGAGCGGACTTTCTCCGGATCGTAGATGTTGCGGCCGTCGATGATGAGATCGCCGCGCATCGCTTCAGCGCAGCGCGCGAAGTCGAGCGTGCGGAATTCGTTCCACTCTGTCGCCAGCAGCACGGCGTCGGCGCCGGCGATCGCTTCATACATGTCGTCGTGGAAGGCGATCACCGTACCGACCTCGGCCTGGGCGACGCCGTTCGCGACCGGATCGTGGGCGCGGATCGACGCTCCGCGATCGAGAAGCCGCTGAATGATCGCGAGCGCCGGCGCGTCGCGGATGTCGTCGGTGTTCGGCTTGAACGCGAGGCCGAGCACCGCGACGACCAGGCCCTTCAGCCCACCGAGCTCGCGCTCGAACTTCATCACCGTGCGTTCTACCTGACGGCGGTTGACCAATTCGACCGCGTGCAGCAACGGCGCCGGATAATCGCGCTCGACCGCGAGCTGTTCGAGGGCGCGCACGTCTTTCGGGAAGCACGAGCCGCCGTACCCGATCCCCGGGTTGAGGAACTTCGTGCCGATGCGCTGGTCGTAGCCGATTCCCGTGCAGACGGCGCGAACGTCGACGTCGAGCAGCTCGCAGATGTTGGCGATCTCGTTGATGAACGAGATCTTGGTGGCGAGGAAGGCGTTCGCCGCGTACTTGATCATCTCCGAGGTCCGCACGTCGGTGACAACGATCGGCGCATCGAGCGGCGCGTAGAGGTCGCGCATCACGCGCTCGGCCTCGGCGTCGTTCGTTCCGATCACCACGCGGTCGGGTTTGAGGAAGTCGGCCACGGCCGACCCCTCCCGCAGAAATTCCGGATTGCTCACGACGCTGACCGGATGCGCGACCGCCGCGTGCTCGCGGATGATCGACGACACCATCTCGCCGGTCTCGACCGGGACGGTCGACTTGGAGACGACGATCTTTGGCCCGTTGAGGGCCAGGCCGATCTCGCGCGCCACCGCGCGAACCGCGCCGAGGTCAGCGTGTCCGTCCACGCGCATCGGCGTTCCGACGGCGATGAAGATGATCTCGTTGTCGCGGATCGCCTGCGCGGTATCGGTCGTGAACGACAATCGCCGCGCCTGAACGTTGCGGCTCATCATCTCCGCCAGCGACGGCTCGAAGAAGGGCGGCTCCCCTCCCTCGAGCGACGCGATCTTGGCGGCGTCGACGTCGACACACACAACGCTGTTCCCCAGCTCGGCAAAGCACGTGGCCGTCACCAGGCCGACGTACCCGGCGCCGACGATTGCGATTCGTTTCATCCTGGGCTTCTTCGCGCTGGCTCCGCCTCCGCTCCTCGGCGGTCCCCGCCGAGTGAGACGCCGCAGGCCGCCAGCGCCAGCGTGTGCCCTATAGCGATCGTTTGAAGGAGATCGGCGGCGGTCCGGTGGCGCACGACCACCGCCGCGATCTCGGCCACGGCCACGCAGGCGAGCGGGATCACGAAGCGCATCCGGCCGCGCGCGATATTGTACGTGGCCGTGATGTTGGCGAGCGAGATCGCCGAGATCGCGTAGACATACGGCAGCAGCAGCGGGGCACCGGCGGCGAAGGAACGGCCGGCGATCGTCGTGATGACGAACCGGGGGAAGAGCGCAAAGAACCCGATCGCGCCGACGCAGATCACCGCGCCGACGCCCAGTGCTTGCAGGTACAGCCAGCGGGTGCGCTCGCCGCGCGCCATGCGCCCGGCCGCTTGCGGCAGCAGCACGATCGGTACGAAGGCCGTCACCGCGTACAGCGCGCGACTGGCAAGCGCCGCCGCGCCGTACAGCCCCACCGTATGCGCGTCGAGATAGCGCTTCGCCAGCACGACGTCGTAGAGCAGCAGCACGTTGAGCGCGAACACCGCGAGCGCGACCCCGATGGACGTACGCACCACGGTGCGCAAGGAGAACGGCACGGCGACGCCGCGCCGGTGCGGCAACGCCGCGAGAAACGTGTACGCCGTCGCAGTCGCAAAACCGATGGCCATCCCGGCGACCGCGCCGCGCACGCCGGCGACGAACCCGAGCAGCGGCGCGAACACCGCTTTCGCCAGGTTCTCCACCACGTTCGAGAGCGCGAACGGCCCGAACGCCGACGTTCCCTGGAGCACGCCGCGCAAGAACGGCAGCGAGAGCGCGCCGAACAGCGCGAAGCCCGCGAAGGTCACCAGCAGCGGATCGGAGACGTGCAGAAACTGCGCGAGCGGGACCGAGGCTGCCACCAGCGCGATCCCGGCGATGCCGGCGACCGTGAACGTGACGCGATCGACGGCGTGAACGAGGCCGGCAAGCCGGTCGGGTTCGAGCGAGAAGTCGCTAGCGAGCTTGGCCACGACCATCTGTGCGATCAGCGCGGGCGCCTGCAAGATCAAGACGACCGCGACGAGCGACGAGAACGTCCCGTAGGCCTCGACGCCGAGCGTGCGGCTCACCAGCGCGTAGAAGACGTAGCCGAGGACGTTCGCCGCCATCAGCCCGACGAACGTGATCCCCGCGTGCGTGGCGATTTGCGAGCGCGCGGCCGGTGTGGCGGTTTCGAGTACCGCTTCGGAAGCACCGTCCATCAGAGCCTCAACCCGAAGTCCTCGGCGTCGATCGTCAAGTTCGGGTTGTAGTAGGGGTCACGCACCGCCCAGGCCGGCCACCGGGTCCGAATCGCTTCGACCTCTTCCATCGCTCGAGCCACCTTCGCCGGCGTGTCGTCGGTTCCGCGGCTCTTCGATTCGTGATGGAAGAGGTGCGCGCGCGCGGCGAACACGTTGCGGTATCCCGCACGGCGCAGCTTGAGGCACAGATCGACGTCGTTGTACGAGACGGCGAGCGACTCATCGAAGCCGCCGACTTCCCAATACTTGCGCGTCTCGACCATCAGACACGCGCCGGTGACGGCCAAATAGTTCGTGTCGAGCTGCAGCGCGCCGTGATATCCCGAGGAGGTGCCGGGCAGGAAACGGTGCGCGTGCCCGGCGAGGCCGAGAATCCCGAGCACGACGCCGGCGTGCTGGACCGTTCCGTCACCGTACAGCAGCAGGGCACCGACGGCGCCGATCTGGGCGCGCCGGGCTTGACCGAGCATCGCCTCCATCCAATCGGGCGAGAGCACTTCCGTGTCGTTGTTCAACAGGACGACGAACGGCGTCTCCGCAGCCCGCACGCCTTCGTTGTTGAGCCGCGAAAAATTGAACGGCGCAGGGTCGCGCAGCACGCGGAACCGTCCGGGGCGCGCGTTTTCCCAATGCGCCAGCAGCTCCGCGGTTTGAGTCTCGCGGCTGCCGTTGTCGACCACCAGCACCTCGAAGTTCGGGTAGGCGGTGCGCTCGAACAGCGCGCTGATGCACGGTCCCAGCAGATCGGCCCGATCGCGAGTGGGGATGATGACGCACACCCGCTCGTCGCCGGGAACCGCGAAGAGCACGTCGACCCCAGCCTCCGTGTGCTCCAGCGTCGCGGCCTCGCCGCGCCGGCGCAGCGCGACCTCGACGGCCAACTCCTGATCGGCGCGGTGAACGATGCTGCGCTCGTACCGATGGCAGAGGATCTGCGCGATGTGCACGACCCGCTCCGTCCGTTCGGTGACCCGCAGCAGCGCTTCGTACCAGGACGCGCTCTCGAAGACGTCGCGCACGCCGCCGGCCGCTTCGAGCAGCGCACGGCGGATCACGCACAAGCCGCCGACGTAGTCGCGGTTGAGCAGCGTCTCCGGCGACCAGTCGGGTTTGAACCACGGGTCGTGCGGAACGCCGCTCTCACCGATGCGATCCTCGTCGCAATACACGACGTCCGCATCACCTTGCAGCGCCAGAGCGAATTCGAAGAGCGCGTGCGGCTCGAGCCGGTCGTGCATCTCGAGCGCCCCGACGACGTCGGCGTCACCGAACCGGTTGCCGCCCGGCGGCACCAGCACGATGCGCGCATCTTCGCTCGCCGTCACCCGCAGCTCGTCGGCGTTCGCCGCGTCCGGCCCGTCGTCGACCAGCACCTGCGCGGTCCATTGCTCGTATACCTGATCGCGTAGCGAGCGCAGCGCCGCGCGCGCGCCGTCGGTCGCGTCGCCGCGCGCGTCGATCACGATGCCGAACGCGACCTGCTTGGGAAAGAACCGCGCCATCGCGCGCATCCGCTCGACGTCCTCGAAGCGCAGGCGGTGATGTTCGCGGAAGAGCTGGTACGGATCGCCGAGCGCCGCCATCTCGACGGCACGGTCCTCGGTCGACGACAGTCCGACCGGATCCGCTTCCGGGCCGACGCCGAACCGCCGCTTCGCCGCGAACCACGCATCGCGCAGCCGCCAGAACCGGCTGACGCGCATCGCCTCGATCGTGCGGCGCTGCCGCTGCACGAGCGGATACAAATACGCGACCTGAGCGAGCAGCGCGTCGCGCGAACGCCCGTCCTCGAGCGCGGCGAGCGCGTCGACCGCCTCCGACGTCCGCGCCGCGACACGATGCCAGCCGCCGCGGGTCTCCAAATAGGCCGCGCCGCCCCGCGCGAGCTGCGCGAGCGCGTCGTCGCCGGGGAGCGCGCGCACCGTTTCGGTCCAGCTGTCGGCGGCGACGACGATGCCGCCGCCGGTCTCGCGCACCAGCGACGCCGCACCGGGCGCGCCCTCGGCGGCGAGAACCGGCTTGCCGTAGGCCCACGCCTCGGCGACTTCCGGCACGAAGCCGAGGCCGGCGCCCACGATCGCGACGGCACGCGCGTGGGCGAAGAGCGCGGGACGGTCGCGTTCGACGGTCTCGCTGAGCGCGATCACCGGAGTATCGCCGGCGCTCAACTCCGCGCGCACGAGCGGGTCGTCGCCGCACAGCAGCACGTACGGACGGCCGTGCGTCATCCGGCGTACTCCGTCGGCCGCCGCCTCGCTCGGCGGCACGTGGTCGACTCCCAAGCCGACGATCCGGGTGCGCGCGCGCGCCGCCGTGCCGAAGATCTCGGCCAGCAATGCGGCTTCGGCGTCGGTGCTGCACAGCACCATGCGCGCGCGGCCGATCGCCTCGGCAACGTCGGGGAGCCGCGCCGCCGGGCCGTCGTCGAGCAACGGGACGAGGATCGCGTGCTCGGCGACGTCCCCGAACGCGCGCACGGTGGTGGGAACGCTCAGATCGAGGAACAGGAACGTGTCGTAGCGCTGCGCCGCGGCCCGCACGTGGGCCAGCAGGTCGGGGCTGCGCAGACGTTCGTCGAGCAGAGCGCGCGTTCGCGTGCTGCCGTCGCCGCCGCGCGCGGCGAGCAGCGCATCCGCATACGCGACCCGGTCGGGCGCTTCGACCCGGAAGCGCAGCACCGGGAACGGTTCGGTGTGATCGGTGCCGGGATAGAAGTGGTTGGCGTCGGGAGCGTCCTCCGTCGCGGTCGTGGAGAGGACTTCAAGGTCCATCCCGTCGAGCGCGAGATGCGTCGCGAACGCGAACGCGAACCGCTCCTTGCGACCGCGCAGTTCGCGTCCGAAGAACGGGGCGACCAGCGCGACGCGTTGCCGTGGCGTCCCTCTCATCGCGACGCAGCCGCCGAGGCTGCAGGCGGCGCATACGCTTCCGCGCGACGCCGTTCGAACAGCCGGCGCGCGGCGATCTCGGCGACCGCGACGCCGGTCACCAGCCAGTACGCCGTCGCGACCTTCGGAAAAAAGAACATGTCGTCGAACGACTGGTGCGCCGCGAGCGCGACGGTCGCGCCGAGGGCGCCGACGACCAGCGGACGGCGGACCGCGCTGCGCGCGAGCGTCCAAATCGTCGCGGCGAAGAGCGCCAGCGTGGCGATCAGTCCCACCACGCCGGTCTCGGCCAAGCTCTGCAGGTAGAGGTTGTTCGCGTGCGTGCGCACGCCGTTCAGGCCGACCTGGGCGAGATCGAGCTCGTAGTTTCCGGCGCCGACGCCGGTCACCGGCGACGTTCGCCAAAGCGCGACTGCCGCGTGCCACAGCTGCGAGCGGTTCGCCAGGTGGTCCGCCGACTGCGTCGTCTGATCGAGCGTGAAGTACCCCGCGGGAACGCCCGCGCGCAGCGCCAGCACGACGCCCAGCACGAGAACCGCCGCGACCGCACCGGCATAGCGCCAGGCGAAGTGCCGCGGCGGGCGCAGGACGATGAGCACGACGGCGATCCCGATCGCGACGCCCACGATGCCGGCGCGCGAGATCGTCAAGATGTCGGTCAGCGCCGCCAGCGCGACGACCGCGGTCAGCCAGCGGTCGCGGTGCACGAGCAGTCGCGCCACGAGCACCGGCAGCGCGACGTCGAGATAGCCGGCCAACTGATTCGGCCCTTCGAGCGCGCCGGCGATGCGCGGAAACACGAACTCCTGGCCGTGCAGAAAGATCCCGCTGTGCGCGCCTATCGCGTATTCGGCGAGCGCCGAGCAGCAGACCAGTACGACGGCGATTTCCAGCGTGCGCCAGAACGGCCTATCGTCGGGATCCGTCGCGAACGCCGCGACCGCACCGGCGAACAGCAGCAGATACTCACCGTCCTTGAAGGCTTCGCGCACGACCGCCCCCAGATGTTCGGCGTGCAGCGCGCTCAAGCCGATCGCCGCGAGCGTCGCGAGGAACGCGGTCAACATGACGCGGACCGGAAACGTGCGAAACGCCGCGAGGTCGGGGCGCGAGAACGGGAGCACCGCCAGCAGCCCGATCAGCCCGGCCTTCAACGTGGTGATCGTCGTCGGGCCGACGTAGCGCGCCAGATCGAACGGGGCGAGCACGAGCAGCGCCGCGACGCCGAGTGCCGGGCGGCGACGGGCGAGCAAGGCGACGCCGACGGCGCACAGCAGGTACACGAACGCGCTCGGCAGATCGACGGGAAGGTGCGTTTCGTGCCGGAGCTCGACGGTGAGAGGGTGGAACGTCACGGCAGCGGGACGAGATCTCGCGGTCGCCTGCGCAAGAGGAGCGTGATCGCCATCTGCAGTTCCTCGGAGTCGACCAAGCGCGCGAGCCCCAGGAACACGAATGCGCCGAACAGCAGGTGCTCGCCGAGATTCGTCACGCGCGCGATCGTGTTCGGCTCGGGCGGCGTGCGGGTGACCTGCACCGCGGCCAGCGCGAACGCCATCACCGCCGAACACGCGCCGACCTTCAGCAGCGAGATGACGATCTGGCGCAGGTGGAAGCCGCCCAAAACACGCGACGCGACGATGACGTACGCGACGGTCTGCAGCGTTTGCGAGACGGCGTTGGCGAGCAGCAGCCCGCGCGCGCCGAGCGACGGCAGCCAGGCGATCGAGAGCGCGACGTTGAGCACCACCGTTGCGACGGAGATGCCGATCGCGACCTTGACCGTGCCGCACGCATACAGGGCACGGGTGAGCACGACGTTCGCGGCCAGCGCGACGAGGCCGACCGCGGCGTACGGCAGCAGCTGCGCGCACAGGACCGTCGCTTGCGGCGTGAACGCGCCGCGTTCGAAGAGCGTCTGAACGATCGGCCCGGCAAGCATGCACAGGCCCCAGGCCGAGGGGAGCGTTAGGAAGATGACCATCTGCAGTCCGGTCGCCAAGCTGCGCCGCATCGCGGTGCGGTTCTTGACCGCGAACTGGCCGGCGAAGAGCGGGAAGATCACCGTCGCGATCGCCGTGACGAAGATCTGCTGCGGAAAGCCGACGACCTTGACCGCGAAGTTCATCCCGGCGATGGTCCCCTCGCTCATCCCCGACGCGAAGAAGCGATCGAAGAACAGCGCCAGCTGGCCCGCGGCCGAGCCGATCGCGATCGGCACGAGCACCTGCATGAGCCTCGCCAGACCCGGATGACGCAGATCGACGACGAACCGGAAACGGTGCAGGCCGAAGAACGCGGGCGCCATCGCCAGCAATTGCGCGAACGCTCCGGCCAGCGCGCCGAACACGAGGGCGTACGCGCCGTAGTGCGGCTGCGCGAACCAGACGAATCCGACGACGCACAGGTTCGCCACCAGACCCTGCAGCGCGGCCGCCGCGAAGCGGTGATAGGCGTTGAGCAGCGCGCCGATCACGCCGGCCAGACTGGTCGCGACGATCGTCGGCATCAGCCAGCGCGTCATCATGACCGCGGTCGCGGCGTGTCCGTGCGGGAAGCGAGCGATCAGCGGCACGTACCACGGCGCGAGCAGCGCGCCGAGCGCGGCACACGCGCTCAGCACGACGACGATCGTGACGATCACCGACGAGGCGAGATTCCACGCTTCGTCTTCTCGGTCGGTGTTGACGTAGTCGCTGAAGAGCGGCACGAGCGCCGTGACGAGCGCGCCGTTGAACACGCCGAAGAGGATGACCGGAACGATCGAAGCGGCCAGAAACGCGTCGAGCTCCCACGACGTCCCGTAGAACTTCGCGTACACGACTTCGCGCACGAAGCCGAGGATCGTCGAGGCGAGCGTCGCGGCCATCACCAGGACCGTCGACCGGGCGATCCGCCGCGGGGTCCGGCCTTCCGCCACGACGGTCAGCCGTCGCGGGCTAATGCGCGCCGACCCCTCGCAGCACGGCCGGGATCGTCTTGGCGACGATCGCGAGGTCGTACCACGGCGACCACGCGTCGATGTAGGCGTTGTCGAGCGCCATCCACTCCTCGAACGAGAGGTGGGAACGGCCGGAGATCTGCCACAGGCACGTCACGCCCGGCTTCACGACCAGCCGCCGCAGGGCGTACGCGTCGTAGTGGGCGACCTCTTCGGGGAGCGGCGGGCGCGGACCGACGAGGGCCATCTCGCCGAAGAGCACGTTGACGAAGTTGGGCAGCTCGTCGATCGAGGTGCGACGCAGGAAGGCGCCCAGCACGTGCAGCCGCGGATCGTCGCGCATCTTGAAGACCGGACCGTCGGCCTCGTTGAACTTGCGCAACTCCGGCAGCATCTGGTGCGCGCCGCGGACCATCGTGCGCAGCTTCCACATCCGGAAGCGCCGCCCGCCCAGACCGACCCGGTCCTGGCGGTACACGGGGTTCCCCCGGGTGACGATGACGATGCCGACGATGGCGAGCGCCACGACGGGGAACGTGACCACGAGGATCGTCGCGGCGAACGCGACGTCGATCGCGCGCTTCGCGAGGGCGTACCAGCCCGGACGGCGGGGAGCCGCGGGGAACGGAACGCCGACCGGCAGTTCCGCCAGATGGCTCCGCGGACCCGAACGAAGCTCGGCGACGCTCATCGCGGCACCAGGCTCAAAATCGCCTCGATGCGCTCGCCCACGTGGCCGAGACCGTCGATCGTGCCGAGCGATCCGCCCGGGGCGGAGCCGAACTCGAGGTACGGAACGTACTCGCGCGTGTGGTCAGTCCCCGGCTGGGTCGGGTCGCAGCCGTGGTCGGCGGTGAACATGAGCCCATCGCCGGGCCGGATGCGCGCCAGGATCTCCGGCAGCCGCGCGTCGAGCCGCGCGAGCGCATCGCCGTACCCGCGCACGTCGCGCCGGTGACCGTACTTGGTATCGAAGTCGTTGAGGTTGACGAACACCAGCCCGTGATCCATGGCATCGGCCAATTCGAGCGCGCGGTCGATCGCCTCGCCGTTGTCGGCGACACGTACGGACGACGCGATACCATGACCGCTGTAGATGTCACAGATCTTCCCTACTGCGTGCACGGGTACACCGGCCGATTCGAGCCGGTCCAGCACGGTCGGCGGCGGCGGGATGGCATAGTCGCGCCGATTGGGCGTGCGGGTGTAGTTGCCGGGCGTCCCGGTGAAGGGGCGCGCGATGACGCGGTTCACTTCATGAGGCGGGACGAGCATCGCGCGCGCGCGCTCGCACCAGTCGTAGAGGGTCGCGAGCGGAACGGTCGCCTCGTGCGCGGCGACCTGGAACACCGAGTCGGCCGACGTATAGAGGATGGGCCGGCCGGTGCGCTGGTGCTCCTCGCCGAGCTCGGCGATGATCTCGGTCCCCGACGCCGTCGTGTTGCCCAGCGGCGGCTGCCCGACGATCGCGGTGAACGCCTCGACCACCTCGGGCGGAAAGCCGTCGGGGTAGGTCGGAAACGGGACCTCGGTAATCACACCCACCATCTCCCAATGGCCGGTGATGGTATCCTTGCCCTTTGAGCGTTCTCTAAGGCGGCCGACTGCAGCGAGCGGTGATGCCGGCGGGTCGAGCCCGCGCACCGCGGTGATCCCGCCGAGGCCGAGCCGCTCGAAATTGGGCAGACGAAGGCCACCCAAACGCTGTGCGACGTTCCCGATCGTGTTCGCGTTTGACCCGTCGTGGTACGCGTTCGCATCAGGGAGGGCACCGACGCCGGCGGAGTCCATGACAAAAGCAAGAATGCGCGGCATGCCGTCTCGGCCGGTTCCATCCGGCGCAGGACCGTGCCTTCCGCAGCGCGCAACGCGTGATGGCCCTCATGCGATTGCTTCTCTTTTTTTCGATGGCTTGGTTTTTGCTTGCCGGTACGACGGCGGCCATCGCGGCATCGCCGGACGCCAGCCTCGACATCACCGCCAAGAACGTCGACTTCTTCTACAACCGGTTCATCGTCACCGCGGACGGCGACGTTCGCCTGCGCCTCTCCGACGGGACAACCGTCAGCGGCCAGACCTTCACGATGGACTTGAAGCTCAACCGGTTCTTGGTCGCCGGCGACGTGCACGTCGACGGGCCGGGGATCCACCAGACCGGGGCGGCGCTTGCCGGCTATCCCGATCTGGACCGGATCTTCTTCCTCCCGGCCGCCGGAACGCCCGAGCGCTACACGTATTTCGGCGGCGACTGGAGCAATCCGCACGCCGGACGCGAGCAGCCCGGCGACGCCTTCAACTTTCCGGACCTGACCGCCGAGCGGCCGTACATCGTCGCATCGGGCGTGCGCATCGTGCCGAAGACCAACGCGCTCTTCACGTTTCCGCGCGTCTACACGGCCGGCGTCTATCTGCCGCTGCCGCGCTACGTCGTCACGTTCTCGGCCAACCCGCACTACTTCGAGAACGGGTTCGCCGGCGGGCGGGCCGACATCGCGCTGCCGTTCAACGGTTCCGAACACAGCCTCACCGCGCTGCACCTGCGCAACGATCAGTTCAACGGCACGTACCTCGCGCTCGACCAGCACTTCGTCTGGGACCACGACTACATCGTCGCGGCGGTCGACCCGCTCACGCAAGAGCAACGCCAGTACAACCTGATCGGCTACAAGCGCTTCTCGCAGAAGCTCGAGACCCGCGTGTTCCTGCAAGAGTCCGCGGCGCAGGCCGGCATCATCAACCGGCCGGACAACGCCGCGGCGTTCGGCGAGATCAACGTCAACGCCGGCCTGCGTCATTCCGGCCTCTCGTACATCCAGGACAACTACTGGCAGTATCTGCTGGGCTTCAAGCCCGGTCCCAATGACGCCGTACCGACGGGCAGCTACGATCCGCGTTGGCGCGAACACCCGATGAGCCAGCAGCTCGTGTGGACCGGCTACGAAAACCGCGTGACCAAGGCGACGCCGCTCCTCTTCAGGCTGCGCAGCTCGATCGGGCTCGCGCACGACGTCTACGGTGAGGGCGGCTATCCCAACGAGCAGCCCGGACCGCCGACCACGAGCTTCCACGCGCTCGGCGCGACGCTGTACACGCCGCCGCTCAAGCTCGGCGCGTTCGGGATCACGGCCCAGTACGACCGCCAGAAAATGTGGTTCAACCTGCCGCACCAGGTCGATCAAACCGACTCGCGCGTGACGCTCTCGCGCCAGTTCGCGAGGCAGCACGTCAACGCGTACGTCGCGTACGAGATTCGCAACACCGCCGACTACTGGGGCGACCAGCAGCTGGCCGCGTACCCGGTCGGGACGGCCGGCTGCGGCGACACCTGCATCGACCAGTACGGTACGTTCGGCGGCCAGAACGCCTTCCGCGGGCTGGCGACGTTCCGCGCCCTGACGGCGGCCGCCGTCTATTCGCCCTCGCAGTACTTCACGCTGAACCTGCAGCTCACGCACAATCGGGACTTCCCGCTGCCCGTGCCGGGTATTTACGGACAGGCGCCGTACCTCTTCACCGGGGACCTGCGGGTGCGCATCTCGCGCCAGATCCTGCTCGACCTCACCCGGCAGTATTTCTTCAACTTCGCGGGCCAACGCTGGGCGCCCCAATTCGGGATTCAATTTTCGCCATGATGCGCCGTCTGTATGCTTTCCTCGCCGCCGCGACCATCATTGCGCTCGCCCTCCCGGGCCTCGCGCAAGGCACGCTCGTGCGCTTCACCGGTCAGCTCCTCGACGTGCGCAACGGTTACGTCTACTTCACCACCGGCGACGCGTTCAAACTCGCGCCGAACCCGACGTTCGCGGACTACGACACCGGGAAGCCCACGACTCTGCAACCGCGACCGAAGCTCTTCGCCCGCGCGATCATCGACCCGGCGACCAAACTGGTCGTCCAACTCGATTTGACGACGCGCCGCCTCCCAACCGACACGTCGTACACCGCGGACGTGAAGAGCGCGGTCGCGACCACCGCCACCACGGCCAAGGCACCGGAGATCGTCGGCGTGCCGCTGACCGGGAAAGAGGTCCCGGTCGAGTTCATCGTGACGGTGCCGCCGTCGACTCCCGTCAACTCCGATGTGTACATCAGCACCGACTTCAGCGGCTGGAATCCGCAGGCGATCAAGCTCGACCGCATCGACGGATCGCGCTATCGCGTCGTGCGGCGCCTGCCCTCGGGGACGAAATTCGCCTACCGCGTCACCCGCGGTTCGTGGAACTCGGTCGAGGTCGGACAGGACGGGCTCGAACCGTTGACGCCGCATCTGTTCTTCGTCAAAGAAGTCGACGCGCAGTCGTCCCCGGTCGTCGTGTACGGCTGGTCGGACAACCGCACCAACGGACAGCAAGCCGCGCAGCCCGGCGCGATCCCGACGCCGTTCAATCCGAACCCCTTCGGCGGCGCCGGCCTCGTCCCGCCGCAGCGCGCGACGCCGCCCGGCGGTTTCCCGACGCCGCGTCACACCTAGCACGAATGCGACGCCGGCTCGCGCTGCTCGTCGTCGCGGGGTGCGCTGCGTTCCCCGCCGCCGCGGCCGCGCGCACCAGCGCGACGGTCGACGGCGGTACCATCGTGTTCTTTTCCGACACGCTGGCGCTGATCGCGCGCAACGGCGCGACGATCCGGCTGGCTGACGGCACGCGCGGCGAGGCGGACGCGGCGTACGTCGACCTCAAGAACGATCGCATCGTTCTTGCCGGACACGCGCATATCGCGCGCGGGACCGCGGCGTCGTCCGCCGACGCGATCGCGCTCGAGCTCGGCGGCGAGCGGGTCGACCTGCTCGACGCGGCGACGGGCGTCACGCGCACGACGCGCGCGCTCGGTGCGGGGACGGCGGCGGAGATCGACGCGCAGCGCTTCGCGTTTCCCGACGTCGACGACCGCGGTGCGTTCATCCGTTCGCGTCACGCCACGATCGTCGCGCACGCGAACGTTCGGTTCACGCCGGCTTCGTTCCCGACGTCCGTCGGCGGCGTACCGGTTCCGACGTACCTGCACACCTTCGCGACCTCGGCCGGTTTCGGCGCGACGACGCTGAACGGCGCGACCTTCGACCAGCCGTACGGCCTGACCGGAACGCCGACGTCGCTCACCTCGGTGCACGCGCGCGTCGAAGGGAACAGCGGTGCGCTCGCCCTGCAGGAGCAGCTCGCATCGGGCGACGACGCGTATGCGACGGCCGCGGTCGATGCGCCGCTGCGCGGCTTCAGCTCGGGCGGCGTCACCGCGTACCGGCGACTGAGCCCGCGCTATAACGTCCTGCTCGGCGCGGCGTCCACCTACGGCATCCGCACCGGCGACGCGACGCTGAGCGCCGCGTTCGGCGCCGCCGGCGGGCGGTTGAGCTACCACGTCCAGAGCGGCGGCTTCTCGTCGTTCGACGCGAGCCTGCGCAGCCCCGATTTCGTCCTGCCCGGGCACGCCACGTTTCGCCTCTCGGCCGACACCGGTTTCGACGCGCAACGCGGGGCCGGGCTCTATCCGTACGCGCTGCTGCCCGACGGGCGCCGCTACGGCAGCGTCTGGCGGCACGGCCTCGACGCGTTCCTCGCCTCACCGATCGTGCCGCTGCCGCTCGGCGCGACGCTCTCGCTGACGCTCGAGGGTTCTCGGACGTGGTATGCGTTTCCGCGCCACGTGGACGCCGTGACGGCGAGTGCGAACGCGTCGAAAAGACTCTCGCGCAGCGTCTCGCTGTTCGCCGGCTACACCAATGCGTGGAACGCGCAGGTCTTCCCGAATCAGGAGGCGCTGTTCTACGCGCCGCCGGCGGTGCAGCAGCTCGCTCCGGACGGGACGCCGTACGTCGGCTGGAACGCCTACCGCGGCGCCGCGGTCTCGCGCTACGAGAATTTCGACGTGCAGGTCGCGCCGCCGAACACCAGCACGTCCGTGCGCGTCTCGCTGCGTCACACGAACGACTTCTACCAGTTCGACGGACTCGGCCGGCCGCTGTGGGAGATCCGCGGCGACGTGCGATTCCGGCCGTTCCCGAACGTCGGCCTCGCGTTCGGCCGCACGTACGACTTCGGCTGGGCCGGGCGCCGCTGGACGCCGGGCTGGAGCTTCGCGATCACGCCATGACCACCGCCGTCATCATGGCCGCCGCCGCCGCGACCATCTTCCGCGTCGTTCCGCTCGCCTGCACCGGCGATCGTCTCGCCGTCGCGGGCGGCGGCGTCTTGCGGCTCGCCGACGGCGCGACGTGCGCCGCCGTCGTCCCGGGACGCGCGCTCGGCGTCGCGATCGCCGACGACCGCGCGACGCCGCAGGCGTTGCCGCCGGACGCGCGTCCGGCCGCCGAAATTCCGCGCAGCGCGTACGTGCTCGCGCCGGCCGCGGGAGGGGACGCCGATCAGACGGCACTGGTGAACGTCGAGATCGCCGTGACGGTCCCGCCGCGCACGCCGCCCGGCGACGACATCTACGTCAGCACCGAACGCAGCAACTGGTCGCCGAACGAAGTGCGAATGGATCGCGTCGACGCGCGGCACTTCCGTTTGACGCTGCAGGTGCACCGCGGCGCGAGCGTCGCGTTCCGCATCACGCGCGGTTCGTATGGAACGCTCGAACGCGACGCCAGCCGCGCGCTGCCGCGCGCGCACGTCGCCGCCGGCGAACCGAACGGCCGGGTCGAGGTCGACGTTGCCGCCTGGGCCGACATCGATTAACCCACCCATCACGAAGCCCGAGCGCCGGTCGTTCGGCGTTCGCGAACACGCGGCGCTCAACGCGCTCTGGCTCGGCATCCAGTTCCAGGACGCGGCTATTCTGGCGATCGTCGTTCCGGCGATCCTGCTGCGGCTCGCGCCGCAGTCGCACACCGGGGTGTTGGCTGCGATCGCGACCGTCGTCGCGACGGCGTGGGCGTTCGTCCCGCCGCTCGCCGGCGCGCTCTCGGATCGCGCGCGGCGCCGCGGCGGCGACCGGCGGCGCGAAGTCGCGATCGCACTCGGGCTCGACATCGTCGCGGTCGTCGCGCTGGCATACTCGCACTCGGTCGGCGCGCTCGGGGTCGAGGTCGTCTGCGCCGGAATCGCGATCGCAACGGCGTCGTCGATCTACCAAGCGATGCTCCCCGAAGTCGTCCCGCGCGACGCGTGGGGCGCGTCGGCGGGCGTACGCGGCGCGATGACGCTGATCGGCACCGTCGGCGGCCTCGCTGCCGGAGCGCTGCTGCCGCCGCACGTCGCCTTGTTGGCGATGGCCGGCGCGGTCGCGCTCGTGCTGCCCTCGCTCGCCGCGATCCCGCGCGAGAGCCCGACGCAGCACCGCACCGAACACGCGGTTGTCCGCGACCGTCACGATCTGAACGTCACGGTCGTCGCGCGCGGCTGGATCGTGCTCGGGATGACGCTGCTGAACACCTACATCCTGTACTTCTTCAGCGACATCCTCGGCGTGCGCGACGCGAGTCTGGGCACCGGGATGGTCGCCGGCGCGGCGCTGATCGGCGCGATCGCTTCGAGCGTCGCGGCGGGTTTGCTCTCCGACCGGTTCGATCGCCGGGCGGTCGTCGCGCTCTCCGGCATTCCGATGGTCGCCGCCGCGCTCGGCTTCGCGATCGCGCCCGACCAGCGCTTGATCTTCCTGTACGCCGCGCTGTTCGGCCTCGGCTACGGCGGCGTCTTTTCGGTCGGCTGGGCGCTGGCGCTCGACTCGATACCGGCGCTCGGCGACGTGGGTCGCGACCTCGGCGTCTGGGGCACGCTCTCGAACCTGCCGGGCATCGCCGCACCCGCGCTCGGCGCGTGGATCATCGCGCACGGCGCGACGCCGCGCGACGGCTACCGCACCCTCTTCGCGCTGGCGGCGACGGCGTTCGCGGTCGGCTCGCTCACGGTCTTGCGGGTCGGCGCGCGGCCGGTGTCCTCGACGTGGTCGGTGCTGCTGCTCATCATCGTGACGGCGGTGCGCCAGCCGTGGCTGGCGATTCGCTTTCGCGTGCGGCAATGGGGACGGCTCCCCTTCCGGCGCGGACCGACGCTGCTGATCGCCAACCATCAGCACGAAGACGAGTCGGAGATCGTGGCCGAGCGATCGTTCGCGCAAGGCAGCTGGCGCTCGACGACGCTGACCGCGTCGTCGCGCCGCATGTACGAGCCCGGCTTCTTCGCCTCGCGGCTGAGCGCGTTCGCCTTCATGCGCAACGTCAACGCGGGACCGTTTTTTCTCGCGCTCGGAATGTATCCGCTCGAGAACGAGCTCTCGTCTCGGCCGCTGCGCAGCATCGCGTTCTCGGTGCAGCAGCGCCACGGAGACGCGGACCTGACCGGCATCCTGCGCGGCGACGCGCTGGCCGCCGTGCCGCCGGGCGCCGTGCGGACCGCCGACCTGCTCGAGCCGCGCTTTTTCGCCGCATCGGACGTGCGGGTCAAACTCTCGCACGTCCTCGAACCATATCGCCGCGAATTGCTGACCGAGCTGCGCGCCCAGATCGATTCCGACATCGCGCACATCGTCGATCTCGTCCGGCGCGGCGCGACGTTCTACATCACGCCGGAGGGATTCTACAGCACCGACGGCCGGATGCGTCCGCTCAAGGGAATCGTCGAGCATCTCGCGCCGATCGCCGACGTGTGGTTCGCGGCGATCGCATTCGACCCGTTTCGCGGACGCCGTCTCTCGATGCTCTATCGCGTCGTGCGGCCCGCCGATCCGAACGATCTCGCGACGTCGCTCGCCGCCGCGCGGCCCGTCACCACGAGCGCGCTCTTCGCGACGTGGTTGACGGCCGTCGCCTTACCGTTCGACGCGGACGAGGCGCGCGACGGCGTCACGCGTGCGCGCGACGCGCTGCCGCGCGCGGCGTTCGTCGATCCGGAACTCGCGCGCGACGCCGGGCGCGTCGTGGACGACGCGCTCGCGCGCCTGGTGCGCCGCGGGACGCTGGTCCGCGAGGGCACTCGTTACGCGCTCGGGCCGAACCGGGGCGACCCGCGCTTCCCGGACGTCGCGGACATGGTCGCATACCAGGCGACCTTTCACGCGGAGACACTCGCCGCGCTCCGCGCGCTCGAATCCAGCGTCCCCGCGTAGCGCTCCGGCACCGACCCTGCTGCGGGGTCGAACGGCGGCCGGCGTCAGCGCACGTGGATTCCGATCGGACGAATCAGTTCAACGCCGTCGACGCTGCGCGCGACGATCTGCAGGGTGTAATCGTGCCGCAGCCACGGCGGCAGCCACCACGGCACCGTGTAGGTGAGCGAGAAGCGGCCCGGGCGGTCGGCGTGCATCGCCAGATTGTAGTTGCCGACCCGCGCCTCGACGTACCCGACATTCACCGAGGTGTCGACGCTGCCGTGCACCCGCGACCCGGCCTTGATGTCGGTCGACGAGATCGCCATGTCGTGAATCTGCGGGTACCCGTGCGGCGGCGGGGTCGCTCCGACGTGGCGCAGCTCGTCGGCGACGACCGCGGCGGCAGGCGCAGTTGGCGGAGCGGACGGCACGGCCGGCTCGGGCGAGCTTGCCTGGGCGAGCAGCGCCGCAGCGAGGGCAACGGTGACGAACGGCGAGAACATGAGTGGGTGATCTCTTCCCCACCCAGCGTGATCGTCCGCCGCGGTGACGCGGCAACGCTCAGCATTGTGGTCCCGCTCTACAATGAGGCCGACAACCTCGCAGAGCTGCTCCGGCGCATCCGCACGGTCGTCCGCGGGCTGACGACGGCACCGGCCGCGTGGGAACTGATCTGCGTCGACGACGGGAGCCGGGACGCGACGCTTGCGATCCTCCTCGATGCAGCCGCAGCCGACCCGCACCTGCGGATCATCTCGCTCTCCCGCAACTTCGGTCACCAGATCGCAGCGACGGCCGGACTCGACGCAGCCGGCGGCGACGCGGTCGTGCTGATGGACGGCGATCTTCAAGATCCGCCCGAGTTGATCGAGAACTTTTTGGCGAAGTTCCGCGAGGGATACGACGTCGTCTACGCGACCCGGCGGCGACGGGCGGGCGAAAGCCGGTTCAAGCTGCTGACCGCCGGCATCTTCTACCGCACGATCCGGCGGCTGACGAACGTGTCGATCCCCGTCGATACCGGCGATTTCCGGCTGATGAGCCGGCGTGTCGTGGCGGCCTTGCGCGGCTCGCGCGAACGCCATCGGTTCATTCGCGGCTTGGTTTCGTGGGTCGGCTACCGTCAGACCGGAATCGAATACGACCGCGCCGAGCGCTTCTCGGGCGAATCGAAGTATCCGATCTCGAAGATGCTCAAATTCGCCATCGACGGGATCACCGCGTTCAGCGAGATCCCGCTGCGCCTGGCGACCTGGTTCGGGTTCATCGTGAGCGCCGTGGCGTTCGTCGTCGGCATCTTCGAGATCGGCCTGCGGATCTTCACCGGCTACAACTTGCCGGGCTACACGTCGACGATCTTCGCGATCTTGTTCTTGGGCGGCGTGCAGCTGATCACGATCGGCATCTTGGGCGAATACGTCGGCCGCGTCTACGACGAGATCAAAGGCCGGCCGCTCTACCTCGTCGCGGAGACCGTCGGCAGCGGGCTCGCGTCGCCGGCGGACTCGCTGCCGAGCACGGCGCCCTTCGTCAAGTAGTTGCGCACGTAGTCGGCCACGCCGTCTTCGAGCGACGTCGCCTCGCGGTCCCAACCGGCCGCGCGCAAGCGATCGATCGTGGCGACGGTGCGATACTGATACTTGCCGCGCAGCGTCTCGGGCATCTCGACGTACGCGATGCGCGCCGGACGATCGAGCGCCGCGAACACGGCGCGCGCGAGATCGTTCCACGAACGGTCGCGCCCCGCACCGACGTTGTACAGTCCGCTCGCCGCGCGAGTCTGACCCAAGAATGCGGTGATCGCGGCGGCGTCCTTGACGTAGAGAAAGTCACGCGTCTGCTCGCCGTCGGCGATCCCCCGCCGATAGCTCCTGAACAATTCGATGGCGGGCCGCTCGCCCAGCTGCTCGTACGCTTTCGCCACGACGCTGCGCATCGATCCCTTGTGATCTTCGTTGGGCCCGTACACGTTGAAGTATTTGATCCCGACCGCGCTCGGCAGCAATCCCTCGCGCTGCATCCACAGGTCGAAGAGGTGCTTCGAGTACCCGTACATGTTCAGCGGGCGAAGCTCGTGCGGGTCGAGGTCCTCGCGCATGTCGCTCTCGCGCGCGCCGTACGTCGCCGCGGACGACGCGTACACGAAGCGCGCGTCCCGCGCGAACGCCCAACGTGCGATCTCCTGCGAACGCCGCACGTTGTTCGCGACGAGGTAGGATGCATCGCGTTCCGTCGTCGACGAGCAGGCGCCCAAATGGAAGATTGCCGCGACGTCCCCGAACGCGTCCGGATCTGCCGCGATGCGCGCAAAGAACTCCTCGGCGTCGAGATAGTCGGCGAAGCGCAGCGGGACGAGGTGGCGCCACTTCTCGCTCGTGCCGAGCCGGTCGACAGCGACGACGTCCTCGACGCCTTCCAGGTTCAAGTGTCGGACCAGCGCGCTGCCGATCAGGCCGGCAGCCCCGGTGACGACGACACGCCCGCGCGCGCGACCGCTCATGAGCGCAGGCCGTTCGACGGGGCGACGGCCGGCGCATCCCGCACGATCGTCGCGACCAGCGGTCGAGCCGCGGGCGGGACGTCGCCGAGCGTGAACGCCGCGGCGATCGCCGCCGCGGGCACGCCGTCACCGATGCATTCGGCGAGCACCTCGCCGGCCCGGACCGGCGTTCCCACCCGCGCGATGATGCGGACCCCGGCGAACGGGCCGCCGGCGGCGACCAATTCGCGGGCCAGCTCGCCGATCGCCACCGCGTCGATCCCGGTGACGAACCCGGATCGGTCGGCCGGCGCGCTGGTGCGGCGTCCGTCCACGGCCAAATCGTCGAGCGTCGCGCGGCTGCCGCCTTGGGCTTCGATCATCTGCGCGAAGCGCTCGTAGGCCGCGCCCGAGCCGAGCGCGTCGAGCGCGCGCGGGGCGATCTCCTCTTCCGCGACCCCGCCGACCCGCAGCATCTCGTGGACGACGGCGAAGATCGCTTCCGCAAGGCGGGGATCGCGGTCGTCGCCGCGCAGAAAATCGCGCGCTTCGACCGCCTCGATCCCGGTGCCGACCGCCGCGCCGAGCGGCTCTTCCATGTCGCTCACCAGCGCCGAGGCCCGCCGCCCGAATCGGCCGACCAGTCGAACCAGCGTCTCGGAGAGCTCCAGCGCATCCTCGACCGTCCGCATGAACGCACCGCGACCGGCTTTGACGTCGAAGACGATCGCCTCCGCGCCGCCGGCGATCTTTTTCGAGACGATCGAACTCGCGATCAGTCCGGTCGAGGGCACCGTACCGGTGCGATCGCGCAAGGCGTAGAGCAGCCGGTCAGCCGGAACGAGCCGAGCCGACTGCGCGGCGATGGCGCAGCCGATCGCTTCCACCTGCGCGACGAACGCTGCCGGCTCGAGATCGGTGCGGACGCCCGGGATCGCCTCGAGCTTGTCGAGCGTTCCGCCGGTGTGGCCGAGCGCGCGACCCGAGAGTTTCGCGACCGGAACGCCGCAGGCGGCGACGAGCGGGACCGCGACCAGCGAGACCGTGTCGCCGACGCCGCCCGAGGAATGTTTGTCGACGACCCGCGCGCCGCGTTCGCTCAGGCCGGGATAGGCCAGCACGTCGCCGGAACGCACCATCGCCTCGGTCAGGGCTGCGATCTCGGCGAGATCCATCCCGCGGATCGCCACGGCCATCGCCAGCGCCGCTATCGGGGCATCGTCAATTGCCCCCCCAACGTAGCCCTCGACAATCCGCGTCCACGTCGCGCCTTCCAGCGCCCCTCCGTCCCGCTTGACCTCGAGCGCCCGCCGTAACCAGCCATCTTGCACGACCTGCGGATTCGTTCGGGGTCGTCGCGAAGCCCTGGGCGTGGTGGTCCGTCTGACCGTTGCGGCGCTGGCGCTTGCCGTTGCGCTGGCTTTTCCGGTGCGGTTGTCGGCCGACGTGTGGGCCTATGCTGCCTACGGGGCGCTGGTGACGGACGGCGTCGACCCGTACGCTCGGGCCTATCGCAGCGCCGACGTCGCGCCGTTGCGAGACCCCGTCCTCGACGATGCGCTGCGCGCGTGGGGCGGCTCGCTCCCGCGCGACGTGTACGGCCCCCTCTTCACCTTACCGTGCGCGGCGGTCGTCGCCGCGACGCGGCCGTTCGGGGCGGGCGGCAGCGTGTTCGCGCTCCGGCTGGTGGCCGCGCTCTCGCTGCTGGCGTGCATCGCCCTGGCCGGGCGAACCCGGCCGCGGCTGGCGGCGCTGCTGGCGTACCATCCGGTCGTCCTGTGGAGCGCGGCGGAAGGCCACAACGATACCTGGTGGCTGGCCGTCGTGCTCCTCGCCGATCGCTTTCGCAAGCCGGGCGCCCGGCTCGCCGTCTTGGTCGCGGCGGTCGCGATCAAGGCCGTGGCCGTGGTCGCGCTGATCTGGGCGCTCGCGCGAGACCGCAACGGGCGCACGCGCGCAGCGTTCGTCTTCGCGGCGTTAGCATTCGCCTACAGTCCGCTCGCCTGGTCGGTCTTCGCGCGTGGCCTGGACCACGGGGGCGGACCGCCGCGCGTCTCGCTGCTGCACGCCGGGGCGCTGGCCGCCTACGCCGGATCGCCGCTGCCGCTGCTGATCGCCGCAGCGCTCGCGCTCGCCGCGATCGCCGCGTTCGCTCGCGCCCTGCGCGGCGGGGACCTGGTGGCCGGCGCGGCCCTGCTGGGCTGGACGCTGCTGTCGGCACCGGAGCCCTGGTACGCGACGTGGCTGGTGCCGGTGATCGCCCTGTCCTCGCGAACGCCCGCAGCGCGCGGCTTGCTCGCCGCGAGCGTGACCGGGTTGGCCGGGTATCTCCAAGATCTCGGCGGGGGAACCGCGCTCCACAACCCGGCGTTGCTCGGAGGTATCATGCTCGCCCAATACGCGCTGCCGCTCTTGATTGCAGCGCTGGCCCCTTCGACCGCCCCGCAACCGATGCAGGCACCGCCGACGCCGCCGGCGCCGGCGACCGCGACGCCGTCGCCTGCTGCGACCGCCGCGCCGAGCCCCGCGCCGAGCCCGACGCCGGCGGCCTCGGAATCACCGACCGCGGCGCCGAGCGCGGCGCCGAGCGCGAGCCCGAACCCGTACGCGTACGTCGTCACCCCGTCCGCTCCGCCGAGCGGTGCGCCCAGGATCATCGAGGTGGCGCTGAACGACCGCGTGCTGCACGCCGGCGGCTTGCTGCAGGTGCGCGTCACCACGAGCCCAGACGTCACGACGATGGTCGCGCGGACAATGGGCCACGAGATCGCCGTCCCGCTCTACTCGCCGGGCATCTTTGCCGGCCAGCAGCAGATGCCGACCGGGATCCCGTTCTTCTTGCTCAACCGAACCTATCAGATCGACTTCGTCGCGACGACGGCCGACGGGCGCTCGTCCGTCGCGAGCCTGCCGGTGCGATTCGAGCATTAGACGCCTTCCCAGGCTTCTATAAAGCATACCCGGGGATCATGACGGCGCTTACCAGGCTTGTTAGATAGATTGACAAGCAGTAGTCGCCGATTCGCGTCGGGTCCGCGATATCGATGTTGTCGGAGCGTCGGTCCGGCCGAACGGAAGCAACCTCGGAATGTCCACCAATGTCCTAGTCGCCGACGGCAGCGTCGGACGCCAACCAAACGACCGTGTGCCGTCCCTGCCGCGGGTCGTCCTCGTTCGCGGCGCGCCGAGGTCGGGAACGTCGATCGTCACGGAGCTGCTGAACGAGAGCCCCGAGATCGGGCTGATTTCCGAGTACCGTTCTGATTTGCATGGACATCTATTCCAGGCATTTCTTCCTGCTTCTACG
>CALEYW010000060.1 GCA_937927945.1 uncultured candidate division WPS-2 bacterium
CCCCCGCACCCCACGCGAGCGTCCAGATCGGTCCGAAGGGCGGAGTGCACCGCGCGCACCCAGCCGGCCGCATCGCCGGCGATCCCCTGCATCTCGAGGAAGGCTCGTCCCAGCCCGTCGTCCTCGACGAGCGGCGAGGCCGCATCGAGCGCCTCGAGCACCTCCGCCCACACCCGCGCGTCGGCGGGGGGATCGTCGAACACGGTCCGCGCCTCGTTGGCCACCGCCTGGGCCTGCACGAGCGTCATCCCGGGCCGCACCCCCAGCGCCGCAGCCGTCAGCGTGCAGTCGACGACCCGCCCGCGCTCGATCTTGTCGGCCAGGATCAGCGGCGCGCCGAGGTCGACCTCAGGCTTGGTGAGCCGAGCGACCGCAAGCCGAAAAGCGGGGATCCAAACGCAGACGACCGGCATAGGGGACGTTCACGATAGCGAACATGCGTTCGATTCGTCAAGTGCCGGATCGCTGTCATCCTGAGCTCGTCGAAGGACCTTCGGTCGCGGCCGAGCGGAGCATCGATTACGAATCCGACGCGCGATGAGGCGTGTCGGTGCCGGTATGAAAATCGGCATCATCGGCGCCGGCAACATCGGCGGGACGCTGACTCGGCGCTTTCGGGCGGTCGGACACGACGTTTCCGTCGCCAACTCGCGAGGACCGCAGACGCTTGCCGAACTCGCGCGGGAAACCGGCGCGAAGGCGGTGTCGGTGCAGGACGCGGCGCGCAACAACGACGTCGTGATCGTGACGATCCCGGAGAAGAACATCCCGGATCTCCCGCAGGATCTCTTCGCAGGCGTGCCCGCCGGCGTCGTCGTCGTCGACACCGGCAACTACTATCCGCAACAGCGTGACGGCCGCATCGAGGGCATCGAGTCCGGAACGACCGAGAGCCGGTGGGTGGAGCAGCGCCTGGGCCGCCTCGTGGTGAAGGCGTTCAACAACATCTACGCGCAGCATCTGCTCGAGTTCGGCAAGCCTGCCGGCAGCGCGGGGCGTATCGCACTTCCGGTCGCCGGTGACGACGCGAACGCGAAAGCCACGGTCATGCGGCTCATCGACGAGATCGGCTTCGACGCCGTAGACGCCGGTGGCCTCGACGATTCGTGGCGGCAGCAGCCGGGGACGCCGGTCTATACGAAGGATCGCGATGCCGAGGGCGTGCGGCGCGGCCTCGCGGAAGCGCAACAGGAGCGCACTCCGGCGTGGCGCGGGACCGCGAAGAGCCCGGGCAATTTCAACCAGCCTGCCTGACGTCGGTCATGCGGCCCGCATGAGTGAGAAGTCCACTCGAGCGGGAGGGACTCTTCTCCGCTTCCGGTAGACGGCAGCGGTGAAGATCGCGGTGACCGGTGCGGCGGGAACGATCGGGCGGAGACTGTGCGCGGACCTCGCACGTGATCACGAGGTCGTCGGAATCGACCTGCGCGATGCCGGTGTCATCGCGGACGTGCAAGATCTCGACGCGCTCGTCGCCGCGTTCGAGGGCTGTGAGACGGTCGTCCACCTCGCCGGCGTCGTCTCGGTCACCACGTCGTGGGAAGACACGCACGGTCCCAACATCGCAGGCACGTACAACACCTTCGAAGCGGCGCGTCGCGCCGGCGTGCGGCGGGTGATCTTCGCGAGTTCCAACCACGCCGTCGGACGCTACGAGATCGAGAACCTGCCGCACATCTACGAGCCCGGCTTCGGACTGGTCGTGCGGACCGACGGACCGTATCGTCCCGACGGCTTGTACGGCGTGTGGAAAGCGTTCGGCGAAACGCTCGGGCGGTATTACAGCGAGACGTTCGGCTTGCAGGTGACGTGCGTGCGGATCGGCTCGATCACCGCGATCGATCGTCCCGACGATCCCAGTGTCGCCGAATCGTCGGGCTGGCTCGGCTTGAGCGTGGAGCAGAAGTTCGCGCGCTACGCCGCGACGTGGATGTCGCAGCGCGATTTCGCGCGGCTGGTACGCGCGATCGTGGCGCGTGACGTTCCGTACGCGATCGTCTACGGCGTCGGCGACAATGCGACGCGCTTCTGGGATCTCGAACCGGGCCGCGCGATCTTCGGCTTCTGGCCCCTCGACGGCACGCGCGAACGAAGTTCGTAGCGCGGAGTGCAGTCGAGCGGTCGCCTTGCGAGGGTGAAATACCCCTCGCGTGCGCTCCGTTGAGGGATCATGCTGCTGCACGCGTTCGTCCTCGCCGCCTTCGTTCTGCCCACCTACGGACCGCTCACCGGGTCCGCGTCGACGACCCCGCCGGGGATGCGGATCCCCGTCTCGTCGACCGAAGCGCTGATCGTGAACTCCGGCTCGACCAACACGGCCGGATATCGCTTGCGGGTGGCGACCAGCGGCTGGACGACGCTGCAGCAAGGCGACGTCGCGCTGCGCAAGCACGTCGCCGCGCACCTCGTCCAGCGGCTGTTCGCCGATTTGCGCGCGGCCGGTCCGCTCGACGAGCTCGCCGTGCATCCGTGCATGAAGAGCGCGTCGTTCGGAACCTCGATGGTCATCGTCTATCGCGGCAAGACCTCACCCGACATCTCGTGCCCCGGAACGTCGCGAACGCTCCAGCAGGACGCGCTCGCGCTGGCCGACGCCGCCGGCGTCTCGCTCATGGCGCGACCGCTGCCGTAGCTCCCGCGAGCCGAATATGAGATCGCACTAAGAGAGCGGTGAACGTTCGCTGAGACCCTAGTGCATTCGCGCGTGCCGCTGCGTAGGATGACTGCACGGAACTTCGTTCCACCGCATTCATACCGCAATCATCTGGAGGCACCGATGTTCTTCACCAAAACTCTCGTCGCGACCGCACTCCTCGCCGCCTTCGTCGCCCCGCTCGCCGCGAGTGCCGACGGTCACGTCGAACAGCGCGTCGACAATCAGCAGCACCGCATCAACCAAGGCGTGCGGAACGGTTCGCTGACGTACGGCGAGTACCACCGGCTCGACAACGGCCTCGACCACATCCAGGGACAGCGCGCCCGCGACCTGCGCCGCAACGACGGTCATCTGACGTCGGGCCAATACCGCCAGCTCAACCGCGAGCAGAACCGTCTCTCCGACCGCATCTACTTCGACAAGCACAACCGCCCGCACCAGCACTAGTCCTTTAGACCGAGGAGACGCGGGCCGGGGACAGCCTGACTTCTAAAAGAATGTGCTCGCGCAGATCGACCGGTGCCGGACGATCCTCGAACCCCTCGCATCGCACCAGCGCGTCGCCCACCGGGGCGGCGCGTTTGTGTTTGCGCACGATCGCGCGCAGATCGAATCCGGCCAGCTCGCTGAGGTGACCGGCCGGGCCGTTCCAGCGCACCCGCTCGAGTGCCGTCTCGAGGCGCACCGAGGCGAAGTAGCGCAGCTCCGCCGACGCCTCATCGCCGAGGGCGATCAGCAGAACGTTGGCGCGATGGGCTTGGCTCGCCAGCCGCGTCCACATCGCCGAGCCGGTGCCGCGCCCGCTGGGGAGCGTCGGGATGACGACGACCGTGAACGCGCCCGAGCGCACCACGATGTCGGCCGCCCGCGCCGCGGCGACCGGCTCGCTCACCGGGACCAGCAGCAGCCGCTCGAGCCGCACGCCGGCCGCCGCCAGCGCGGGCGGGAAGAGGTCGACCCCGATCAGCGCCCCCAGGCCGCGCCGGGTCGCGGCGGCGAGCAGCCGTGCCGCCAGCGTGCTGCGGCCGGAACTGGGCGGACCCTCGAGCGTCCCGATCGTGCCGCGCGGGAAACCGCCGCCGAGCGCGGCGTCGAGGTCGGCCAATTCCGTGCGCACCAGCGCTTCGTCGCCCAGCGCGAAGGCCGCCGCAGTCGCCTCGCGGTGATCGCGATTGAGCCGCTCGCGCAGCGCCGCGAATGCTTGTCCTGAGCCTGCCGAAGGGGCGGGGACGGCCATGGGACGCCGATCGTATCGAACACATGTTCGATTGTCAATGAGCGCTCAGCCGCTCGGAGTTCCGCGACCGTCACTCTCGCGTTGGCCGCGATCGCCAGAAGCGTTTTGAGCCTGAGTATCTTCGTGGAATGAAGAGGGACGGTCGTCGCGCGTCCATCGGGGTGCTTGTAGCGGGCGTGCGAACCTTTTTGACGCGTACGAAGGAAGCCGAGCCGCGACAGGGCTCGCTCGACCTGCGCAGACGTCATCCTTGGAGTTCGTTCGCTCATCGCTCTGCTCTTCACGCTGCTGCACCGGCAGCGCAAGATGGCGAGAGGAACCTCTTGGAAATCCCTCGTCACGCAGACGAGAGATTGCTCTACGGCGCTCGTCGAGGCGAAGAGAATCCTCTTACACGAGGATCTCGACGTGCTCGATCTGGATCTCGCCGATTTGGAGGGGCGGTATTTCGCCGTCCGCCGCCATCGCTTCGAGCGCCAGGGCGATCGCCTCGCGCGCGTTCGCCAGCGCCTCGTCTCGGGTATCGCCCTCGGTGACTACGGACGGATCGCCGGGACGGTGACGGTGAACCCGCCGTCGGGGTCAGGGTCGAGCAGGACGGTGTATCGCAATGACTGCGCCACCATGCCACGGTTCCCGGCCGGTTCGGGTGCTCCTCGCCTCGCGGAGGCGCTCACGCACCCCGTTCACGACGACGGGACCCGGCCGCTAGGAAGGGACGCGGGGGCCGGGTGGGGATGAAGGCGGAGAGCCCGTGACCGCACTTCCAACGATCTCCGCTTCGGCGATACACGTCGCCCCGATCCGCTTTGTCGACCGCACGCTGGCCAATGGCTTGCGCGCGATCCTGGTTCCCGACAGCCGGGTTCCATCGGTGGCGATCAACGTCGCGTATCGCGTCGGCGGCAAGGACGATCCGCTCGGACGCTCCGGCTTCGCGCACCTCTTCGAGCACTTGATGTTCAAGGGCACCTCGAGCACCGCGCCCGAGACGATCGACCGGCTGACCGAAGACGTCGGCGGTTTCAACAACGCCTTCACCTCGGAAGACATCACCAACTACTACGAGGTCGTGCCGTCGAACCACCTCGAGCGATTGCTGTGGGCCGAAGCGGACCGGCTCGCGTCGCTGACGGTGAACGAGGCGAACTTCGCGACCGAGCGCGACGTCGTGATCGGTGAGTACGATCAGCGCATCCTGGCCGAACCGTACGGAATGCTCGACGAGCTGGTCAATCGCGAAGCGTACACGCTGCACCCGTACCGGCGCGGCGTGATCGGCAGTCCGGCGGAACTCAACGCCGCCGCGCTCGAGGACGTCGTCGCGTTTCACGCGACGTACTACCGTCCCGACAACGCCGTGCTGGTGGTCGCCGGCGATCTCGACGTCGACGAGACGTCACGCTGGATCGACCGGTACTTCGGGTCGATCGCGACGCCGCGGGCGCCGATTCCGCGCGTGCTCGTGGCCGAACCGGTGCAGACGGCCGAGCGCACGTACACGCATCGCGCCGCCAACGTGCCGCTCGCGGCGGCGGAAGAGGCCTATCACATTCCGTCCGCCTCGCATCCAGACGCCGCGGCGCTCGACGTGCTCGAAGCGCTGCTCGGCGCGGGCCGGTCCTCACGGCTCTACACCGCGCTGATCTACGACAAGCAGCTCGCGACGAGCGCCTGGGCGTCGGCGGATCTGCGCGAGCAGCCGGGACTCTTCGGAGCGCGCGTGACGTGCGCGCGCGGGGTGGCGCTCGCCGATGCGCGCGCCGCACTGGCGGTTGAACTCGAGCGGGTTCGCACCGAGCCGCCGTCGCCGGCGGAACTGGCGCGCGTGCAGACGCAGATCGCCAGTGCCCTGGTGCGTTCGCGACAGACGGCGAGCGGAATCGCGCTCGCGCTGGTGCATGCGACGACGGAACGCGGCGATCCGGGCGCGGTGAACGCCGACCTCGATCGCTACCTCGCGGTCACGGCCGGCGACGTCATGCGGGTCGCGCAGACGTACCTGCGCGCGGAGAATCGCACCGTCATCGAGTACCTGCCGCTGTGACCGCGTCGCATGCGATGCCGGTCGCCGGACCGCCGCGCGATGCCCTGCTTCCCGCGCCCGTCGAGCGCGTGCTCGACAATGGGCTGCGCGTCGTCGTCTTCGAACTGCGCAACCTGCCGCTGATCGCGGCGCAGCTCGTGATCCGCGCCGGCGGCGCCGCGGAGCACGAAGACGAGGCCGGGCTCTCGGCGCTGACCGCGGCGCTGATCACGCAGGGCACGACGGCGCGCGGTGCGACCGAACTCGCCGCGGCGATCGACGCGCTCGGCGCGCGGCTCGACGCCGCCTCCGGCTACGATGCCTCGGTGGTGGGCGTCACCGCGACGACGCCGGCGTTTCCGCCCGCGTTCGCGCTGCTCAAGGAAGTCGTTCGGCAGCCGGCCTTCACGCCGCGCGAAGTGGAGCGCGTTCGCACGAAGTCGATCTCGGATCTTGCGCTGACGTACGCGAACCCGAGCGCCGTCGCACGCCTGACCGCGCAGCGCGTCGCGTACGGCGGCGCGCCGTACGGTCATCCGCTGGCCGGAACCGCGACGACGCTCGCCGCGCTGGGCCGCGATCGGGTCGCGTGGTTTCACGAGCGGTTCTACCGCCCCGACGACGCGGTGCTGGTGATCGGCGGCGACATCAGTCCCGACGACGCGTTCGCATTGGTCGAACGCGAGCTCGGCGAATGGCGTGCCGGCGATGCGGCACAGGCCGCGCGTCCCGACGGCGCGATCCCGCCGCCGCGGGCGCAGGTCGTCATCGTCGACAAGCCGGATTCCGGTCGCACCGCGCTCGTCGCCGGTCGCGTCACGATCCGGCGCAGTTCGCCCGACTACTACGCCGGCACGGTCGCGACGGCGGTGCTGTCCGGCTACAGCGGCCGCCTCAACCAGGAGATTCGCGTCAAGCGCGGGCTGTCGTACGGCGCGGGCGCGTCGCTGGGCGCACGCCGTCTGCCGGGATTGTTCACCGCGTCGACGCTGGTCGATCACGCGCGAGCGGTCGAAGCGACGGAGGTCACGCTCGCGACGCTGCGTTCGCTCGTCGACGCGCCGGCGACCGACGAGGATCTCGTCAAACGCAAAGCAACGGTGACCGGCGGGTTCTTCCGTTCGATCGAGACGATCGACGGAATCGCAGGCGCGCTCTCCGAACACGTCTTGTACGACGTTCCGCTCGACGAGCTCTCGCTCTACGCGCGTCGCGTGCAAGCGGTGGATGCCGAGGCGGTGCGCGCGTTCGCGGCGCGCGAGCTGATCGAAGACGATTTCATCGTGCTGGTCGGCGACGCGTCGCGCTTCGCGGGCGAACTCGCGCGCACGCACCCGGTGCGCGTGATCCCCGGCGAGCAGCTCGACTTGGGATCGCCGACGCTCGGCGTGTAGGAGTCCGCGCCCGTTCGGGGGACCCTGTTCTTCAGACTTGACGCCTGTTGATCGAGGCCATAGAATGGACATATGGCGCAGTCAAAGACGCCAAAAGTCAGTTTCCTTGCTTTCGCCACGCCTACCGCAAGCGTCGGGCGGGTGCTGTTCCGCACGAGCGAACCGGCTCGCATTCGCGCGGCGATCGCCGGAGGGAAGATTCGCGCGTCGGCGCTTCGCGAGCTCCGCTTGACGTTGCAGCTGACCATAGAGGACGTCGCCGACGTGCTTGGGGTCTCGCCGCGCACCATCGTGCGCAAGGAGCATGACAAAGACGCGACGCTTTCGCCGCCGGAGGCGGACCGGGCGTATCGCCTCGCGCGGATCGTCGACTTGGCGATCGAACTGATCGGCGACCGCGACAAGGCAGTGGCGTGGATGCGAACACCGAACGCCTACCTCGGCGGTGAGACGCCGGTGCGCATGCTCGACACGGAAGTCGGCACCGACTTGGTGACCGAGTCGCTCTCCGTCATTGCCTATGGCGGTGTTTCGTAAGAATGCGCATTTGGCGCCTCATGCGGTCCCGCTTTGCGCAGGATCCCTACGGTGGCGCGGGCGCGGCGCTCGGCGGCGGCCGATGGAACAGCCGGGGACTCTACGTCGCATACGCTGCCTGGTCGCGCTCGCTCGCAATGCTCGAGCTTCTCGTTCATGTCACGCGTGACCAGGCGCCTGACGACCTCGTGTTCGTCGGCGCCGAAATCGCCGATGACGCGATCGAGGATCTCGACGTTGCGAGCCTCCCCCAAGGATGGCGTCGGACGCCGCCGCCGGTCGAACTACGTGCCGTCGGCGACGCATGGATACGGCAGACGCGTGCGCTTGCGCTGCGCGTGCCCTCGGCGATCATCCCCCAGGAGCACAACGTTCTGATCAATCCCGAGCATCCGCAGTTTCGCAAAATGACGATCGACGTGCTCGAGGCGGCGTTCGTCGATCCGCGGCTCATTCGGTAGCGCGTCGGACGATGTCGTTCTTTCCGGATCGGGGTTCGCGCGTTGCGCTGCACCGGCAGTTGGCGGCGCATCTGCGCGATGCGATCCTGAGCGGGGAATTGGCCGGCGGGACGCGGCTGCATGCCTCGCGCACGATGGCGGAGCAGCTCGGCGTTTCACGCAACACGGTCACGCAGGCGATCGACCAGCTCGTCGCCGAGGGGTACCTCGAGACGCGGCTCGGAGCGGGGACGTACGTCGCCGGCGGGCTGCCGCTGCGCGCGCGCGGCGAGCGCGATGCCGCCCCTCCGCAGCCGGCGCACGTCTCGGCGCGCGTGCGGCGGCTGCTGCCTGCGCCGGCATACGCGGATCCGGACGTCGGCAGTGCGCCGATGCTGTTTCGGCCCGGTATCCCCGATCCGGCGCTCTTTCCGGAGGGTGCCTGGCGGCGGCTCGCCCATCGCTGGCTCGACACACCGGCGACGCGCATGTACGGCGATCCGTGCGGCTACCGCCCGCTGCGCGAGGCGATCGCCGCGCATCTTCGCCAGACGCGCGGCGTGACGCTCGGCGCCGACAACGTCGTGATCGTCGAAGGGACGCGCGCGGCGTTGGCGCTGATCTCCGACATCCTGATCGATCCCGGCGACGCCGTTGCAGTCGAGGATCCCGGGTACGGCGCGATTCGCGACGCCGTTTCCGCCGCCGGAGGGACGGTGGTCCCTGTGCCGCTCGATGGTGAGGGGTTCGACGTCGCGCAGGCGCCGCGCACCGCGCGCTTCGCGTACGTCACGCCGTCGCACCAATATCCGACCGGCGTCGTGATGGGTTTGCGGCGGCGGCTCGATCTGCTCGCCTGGGCGCGCGCGGCGGAAGCGTACGTCGTCGAAGACGACTACGACGCGGAGTTCCGTTACGACGGCGCGCCGCTGCCGGCGCTGCAAGGTCTCGACGACGCGCGCGTGCTGTACGTCGGAACGTTCAGCAAGACACTTGCACCGGCGCTGCGGGTCGCGTGGATCGTCGTTCCCGACGCCTTGCTCGACGCGGTGCGGGCGGCGCGCACCGTGACCTCGGCCGGGCCGTCGTTTCCGGTGCAGGGCACGCTCGCCGCGCTCGTCGGCGAGGGACACTTCGCGCTGCACGTGCGCCGCGCGTCGGCTCGGTACCGCGAGCGGCGCGACGCGCTCGTCGCCGCGCTGCGAGATCGGCTGGGAGGGGAAATGCGGCTCGAAGGTGCGGCGACCGGATTGCATCTGACGGCCCGCTTCGACGGCGACGACGTCGCGCTGAGCGCGGCGGCGCAACAACGCGGCGTCGTCGCGCCGGCGCTCTCGCGATATGCCGCCGCGACGGGCGGTCCGAGCGGGCTTGTGCTGGGCTTCGCGACCGGGGAAGCGCCGGCGATCGCGCGCGCGGTCGAGCGTCTCGCCGATGCGTACGACGCCATGCGGCACCCGCCGGCGCGTATCGATCGGCTCTCGACCGACTCGTCGCGCTGACGTAGGATCGACGCATGCCCGCACCGACCCGTATCACCCGGCTCGCCGAACGCGCGTCGTACGACCGCGAGACCCTCGATGCGATCCTCGACGCCGCGTACGTTGCCCACGTCGGCGTCGTCGTCGACGGTGCGCCCGCGGTCATCCCGATGGCCTGCGCGCGGGTCGGCGACGAACTCGTCCTGCACGGTTCCACCCGCGCCGGGATCCTCTCGCTGATTGCCGACGGAACGCCGCTTTGCGCGACGGTGACGCATCTCGACGGCCTCGTCCTCGCGCGCAGCGCCTTCCATTCGTCGATGAATTACCGCTCCGCGGCGGTGCATGGCGTCGCGCGCGTCGTCGACGATCGCGACGAGAAGGTCCGCTACCTCGACGCGCTGGTCGATCATCTGCTGCCCGGGCGGCGCGCCGAGCTTCGCGCGATGGACGAGGGCGAACTGCTCGCCACGCAGGTCGTCGCGATCCCGCTCGATGCGTTCTCCGCGAAGATCCGCACCGGCGGGCCGAAGGACGCGCCGGAAGATAACCTGCCGGACGTGTGGGGCGGCGTGATTCCGCTGACGCTGACGAAGGGCATGCCGCAAGCCGACGCGACGACCGCGCCGGGCATCGCGGCGCCTCGCCTTACGGCGTAAGAAGCAGCTTTCCGGTCGTCGCGCGCGCTTCCAGGTCGCGGTGCGCCTGCGCCGCGTCTGCCAGCGGGTACGTCGCGCCGATGCGTGGGCGGAGCTTCCCGGCCTCGACGAGGCTGAAGAGCTCGCGAGCGCGGCCGAGCAGTTCCTCGCGCGTGCGCATGTAGTCCCCGGCCGTCGGACGGGTGAAAAAGATCGAACCGGCGGCCATGAGCCTGGCGGGGTCGATCGGCGGCACCGGGCCGCTGGCGTTGCCGTACACCACCAGCATGCCGCGCGGACGCAGCACGCTCAGCGAGCGTTCCCACGTGTCTTTGCCGACCGAGTCGTACGCCACGTCGACGCCGTGTTCGCCGACCAGCGCGCGCGTTGCGTCGGCGAAGTCGGCCTGCGCGTACACGATCACGTCGTCGGCACCCGCTTCGCGAGCGATTTTCGCCTTCGCGTCGGTTCCCACCGTCGCGATGACGCGCGCGCCGCGGGCCTTCGCGATTTGCACCAGCAGCGCACCGACGCCGCCCGCGGCCGCATGCACGAGCGCGACGTGACCGGGGTGCAGCGCGAACGTGTCGGTCGCCAGATACTGCGCCGTGATGCCCTGCAGCATCAGCGCGCACGCCGCGCCGTCGTCGATGCCGTCGGGGATCGGGATCAGCCAGCGCACGTCGACGACGTTGGCCGGCGCGTAGCCGCCGAAGCCCACGTGCGTATACGCAACCCGCTCGCCGACCCGCACGCCGCTGACGCCCTCGCCGAGCGCTTCGACGACGCCGGCGCCTTCGCGCCCGGGGATGAACGGCAGCGGCGCCTTGTAGAGGCCCGTGCGCTGGTACACGTCGATGTAGTTGATTCCCGCGGCGCTCTGCCGCACCAGCACTTGGCCGGGCCCCGGCGACGGGGTGGGGACGTCGACGAGCTGCAAAACTTCAGGCCCGCCGTTGCGGTCGACTCGAATCGCGTTCACAAGGTCTCTGGACCGCGAAAGCGGGGCGCCGGTTTCCAGCCGGCGCAGCAGTGGTACATTCCCGAGATGGAACGCCCCGATCTGTACCAGGACGATCTCACCGAAGAGCGCTACCGTTCCGATTTGCATGGACATCTATTCCAGGCATTTCCTTCCTGCTTCTACGCCGCCGGTTTCACCGCGAAGTTCTCCTCGCGGCCAGTGCCTTCGGCTCCACAGGCTGACGCGGGTGAACTCTCCGCGTATCGTGCGAGGTTGCGCGCCGCGTTGACATCGCGGTCGTGGGACGTGTCGCACGACACGCACGTCCAAGTGCGCTCGGTGAGCGCGAGAAACTCGTTCTTCGCGCAGCACGTCGAGCAGAGTTTCGAGGATGGGAACCATCGGTCGGCGACAACGATGGTCGAGCCCGCCATCGCAGCTTTATATTGCAACTGCCGTCGAAACTCGAAGAAACCAACATCGGCAATCGCACGAGAGAGATTCCGATTCGCGAGCATGCCGGCCACGTTCAGATCCTCGATGACCATGGTTCGGTAGCGCGTGAGCGAGGTCGTCAGTTTATGCAGCGCGTCCGTGCGAATGTCGGCGACCCGCCGGTGCAATCGTGCGAGCTTGGTTTTCGCCTTGGCACGATTGCGCGAGCCGCGCTGCTTGCGGGAGAGCGAACGAGAAAGCCGTTTGAGCTTTTGTAAATACCTCCTCAATGGCTTGGGAGCGGCTACCTTCGAACCCTCGCTGAGTGTGGCGAGTGCGGTGATGCCAAGGTCGACGCCGACAACCGTGTCGTCGATGCGAACGTCGGGCTCGTGCTCCACCTCAATGGCGAAGCTTGCATACCAGGCATCGGCCTCTCGCGAGATCGTTGCCGAGAGGATGCGTCCGGCAAAGCGCACCTCCTCCCGCATCGCCACCCAGCCAATGATCGGAAGATTGACCCGCTTGCCGTTGGTGCGCACGGCGTCGGGATGGTGCTTATCTGGTCCGTTGTCGGCCCGGAAGCCGTCGTGGCGACGCTTCTTCTTGAACGTCGGGACCCTCACGCGCTTCCAAGGAAGCTCTTTGCGTCGGTACTTCTTGAGATCCTCGAAGAAGTTGGCGTAGGCGCGGCCAAGGTTCTTGATTCCCTGCTGCGGCGCGTTTTTCGTCACTTCGCGCATCCATGGGAACTGCTCGTGCTTAAGCGCGTTGAGTTGCTTGCGCAGCGCGGCCTCCGAGGGCTTCTCGCCGGCGGCGTACTGCCGCTGCCATTCCGCCAGCGCCCAGTTATAGGCGAAACGTGCGACGCCACACGCGCGAGCAAAGTACGATTCCTGATCTGCTGTTGGAACCAGGCGAATTCGATGTGCAAGGATCATGTGTGCGGCTCGCGCGCCAATGCACGCTCGATGCTGATTGCACGGTTGCGAGCGGAGCGACGGCCGTACAACCGCGCACAAAAGCTCGTGAGGATAGCAATCATGTCCTGCACGAGATCATCGTTCATCTCAGAGGGGTCCACGACGATGAGCCGGCGGCCGGATGCGGCGAGTGCGGCTTCGAGATACTCCGCACCGAAGCGCGCAAAACGATCCCGATGTTCGACCACCACCGCGCCGATCTTCGCGTCAGACAACAAGCGAAGCAGTTTACGACGTTTGCCGTTCAGACCGGACCCGACCTCGGCGACTGCTTCAACCACATGCAAATCACGCTCGGCGGCGTACTGCGAGAGCCGCGCCAGCTGTCGGTCGAGATCGTTGCGCTGATCGTGGCTGCTGACCCGCGCGTAGAGCGCAACCGCGGATGGCTGCTCGTCCACGGGTGCATCGACAAGGATCGTGCCGCTCGGCAATTGCCGCCACGACACCGGCATCGCATCATCCTTCACCCAGCGCCAAGCCGTCTTATACGAAATGCCTTGCCGCCGCGCCCACTCGACCAGCTTCACCCTGCTAGGTTATCACGCGAACGTATGTTTGGCGATGCCTGACCATTCTTCGCGGGATAGCTTGGAGCCCTTCGCCCGCGAAACGCGACGAAGAAGCCGCAAGCGAGGAGCTGGACCCGGACGTCGACCCCGACGACGACGACGATGCGGAATCGCCCTAGCGACCCGCTAGTTCAGTTCGCGGCCGGGTGACGTGCCCGGCACGCGCGGCACCGGCTCTTCGCTCGCCGTATCGGTCGTGCTCGGGACGTGGCGCGCCTCGCGGGCCGCGTCCTCGACCATCCCCATCGACTCGGCTTGGGCTTGGGTCGACTCACCGCGTGCGGCCGCGCTATCGCTATGGAACAAATACGCCGACGACGTCGGGTCGAGCGCTCCGGGAGGCGCCTGCTCGACCATCGTCGCGAAATGCTGCAGATCGTGCTCCAGGCGCCGTTCGAACTCGCCGCCGGCGCCGAGCGCCTCACCGATGCTGCCCAGAACCCCGGCCGGCGGCTGGTAGTCGACCTCGACCGTCACGCGCGTGCGGTCCGGACCGGCCGGTACGAACGTCACCCGGCCGCTGTTCGAGACGCCGTCGACCGAACGCCAGCCGATTTGCCGGTCCGGAATCCAGTCCTCGTTCACCGCGTCCCACTCGTGCCGTCCGATCACGTCCGCGACCCAGTGGCTGCGCTCGTCGTCGAGATAGGTCACTTCCTTCACGAAGGTCATGAACTTCGGATAGTCGTTGAAATGCGTGTAGAGCTGGTAGACCTGGTGCACCGGTGCGTTGACGGTGACCGAAGCGGTGTGCTCCGCCATGCGAACCCCTCTGCTGTCGTCTCGGAGTTTTACCATACCCGCGCGGGCACCGTTCATGCGAGTCGCGGCTTCCCGCGCTGGGTATGCATCGCTCGCGATGCATCTCGACGTCAGCCTGCTCAAGACCACGCTCGAGCGCTTCAACGCCGACAAGGTCCCGCGGCTCGCAGCCGCGCTGTCGTACACGACGATCTTCGCGATCGCGCCGGTGTTCATCGTGATCATCGCGATCGCCGGTTACGCGATCGGTGTGGCCAGCGGGACCGGTCACGGTCACCACGTCGTCGAGGACCGCATGCTCGCCGCGATCCAAGGCTCGGCCGGTAAGGAAGCGGCCGACACGGTGCGCCAGATGGTGACGGCCGCGTTCGCCAAGCAGGGGCAGTCGATCGTCGCGCAGGTCGTCGGCTGGATTCTCCTGTTCGTCGGCGCGCTGGGACTCTTCGCGGCGCTTCAGGACGCGCTCAACACCGTGTGGGACGCGCGGCCGCCGAAGAAGGGACTCGTGCTTGCTATCCGCGATCGGCTCGCGTCGTTCGGCATGCTGCTCGCCATCGCGTTCCTGCTGCTCGTGACGTCGGTCGTCAACGCCGGCATCGGGATCGTCTCGACGCGTCTCGTCGCGCTGCTACCGTTCCCCGGCGCCGGCCTGCTCTTCACCGTCGTGAACTGGGTCGTCTCGATCGCGTTGATCGCCGTGCTGTTCGCGGTGATGTACAAATACCTTCCCGACGTGAAGATCGCGTGGGAAGACGTGCGCGTCGGCGCGGTCGTTACCGCCGTCGCGTTCGTGCTCGGTCAAAGCCTGATCGCACTATACCTCGCGCACGCCGGCGTCGCGTCGGGGTACGGTGCGGCGGGTTCGCTCGTCGTGCTGCTGCTGTGGATCTACTACTCGTCGTTGATCCTGCTGCTCGGCGCGGAGTTCACGCGCGTGTACGCCGAGCGCCACGGCTCGCACGCGGCCGGCAGCGCGCCGCTACGGCCGAGCGGAGGCGCTTCCACTGACGAGGCGAGTTCCGGACCACTTCTCGAACGGCTGGACGCGGCGGAACACCGACCACCAGCCGACGAGCACGCATAAGCTCACGAGAAACGACAGGTAGCGCCCCACCGCGCGCCCCAAGCCGATCCGCCCGCCGCGGTCGACGCCGACGACGCGCAGATCGGACACCATCATCCCGAACGTCTGGCCCGCCAGCGCGACGAGCACGATGACGTATACCGGGAACACAAACCACAAAAGGGCGTTGTGGGCGACTACCGGCAGGTTGACGATCGAGAGCGCTTGCGCGATCCCGGCAGTGTCCTTGTCGGCGGCGAGCTCTTTGGCGATCCGGGCGGTGCCGGACGTGGGAGGGCGCGTCACCAGATCGACGGCCGGAATCAGCGTTTGGATGACCACGACGTCGATCGCCAGCGCCCACGCGCGTCGCCAGAAGCCGGCGTAGGCGGGGCCGCTCGTCTCCGCAACGTTCGACGCCGCGGCGTTCGCGGCGAAGCGCTTCGACCACGTCAGGTAGAGCGGGTCGCGCGCGAAACGGTGCAGCGCCGCGACGCGATTCGTCGCGTACGGCGTCGACGCGGTCCACTCGGCCATGCGCAGGGACGGCTCCGCGTCGAGCTCTTTGAGCTGCTCGGCGAACGCGCCCAGATCGATCTTGCGGCCGACCGACTGGAACGTCGAGACGGCGATCGCGCGGAGCGCGGTTTCGAGCGATCCGCAGCACAGCAGGCCGACCCGGTCGGCCGTGTAGTCGATCTTGCGCAGCCACGCACCGAACGCCACCGCGATCACCCCGTTTTCGCGGCCGTTCGAACTGAGCAGCGAGGAGAAGCGCGTGTGTCCCGAGGCGATGTGCCCGAGCTCGCGGCCGACGAGAAAGCGCAGCTCATCGTCGCTGAAGTGCTCGACGAACTGTGCCGAGATCACGATCGCGTACGGCGCGCCGATGCCGATCCCCACCACCGGAACGAACGGGTCGTCGCGCACGAACACGTGCGGCGCCGGCATGCGCAGCATCCTCGCGCACTCTTCGACCACCGCGTGCACGTGCGCGAACTGTCCGGCGTGGACGCGCAAACCGCCGCCCAGCAGCCGGCCGCGAGCGAACGCGACGTACACCATCGCGACGACGACCAGCAAGGCCAGCTCGGGATAGGTGATCTGGTGCTGCAGCACCGCGCCGATGACGAAGATGCTCAGCGGAAGCGAGAGCAGCGTCCAGACGAACGTCGCGTTCTCGCCGCGGACGCGTAACGACTCGCGTCCTTGAAAGGGCGTCATCGGCGTCGTCGTCGGCAGCACGGGCCCTCCCTCTACTTGAGCATGAATCCCGAGCGATGGGCTTGGCGGTCGTACGCGAACTTCCCGTCGCGCACCGCGTAGAAGAAGCAGTTGGGATCGAACACGTCGCCGGTCGCCCCGAACGTGTACGAGCCGGTCACCGTGTCGTACGAGCCGCCCGTCGCGAACGCACGAATCATCCCCAGCCGCGTGGTCGCGCCGCTGCGGCGCTGCGCAAGCTGGATCAGCTGAACCGCCGCATACCCGAAGGCCGCCACCGGCGTGAGGGCGCCGTAGTGCGCCTGATAGTCCGTCACGTCGCGCGCGACGGTCGGCGCCAACGGATAGTACGGGACGTTCGAGGAGACCACCATGCCTTCGGCTTCCTTCGCGAACCGCTGGACGGTCTGCGCGTCGAAAAATCCCTGGGTGCCGAGAAACCGTCCGGTGTAGCCGCCGGTGCGCAGGACGCCCATCAGCGGACCCAGATCGTCGACGTTGCCGGCCAGCGCGACGCAGTCGGGCTGGTGCGAGAGCACGTCGGCGGCCGCCTTCGCGAAGTCCGGCTTGTCCAGGGCGCACGTCGTCGAGGCGGCGCTCACGTGCAGCGAGCTCGCGCGGCGGGTAAAACCGCCCGCGACGTCTGGTCCGTAGTCGCCGTCCTGCGTCACGACGTGGGGCGCCTTCGACCCGGTCGTGATCGCGTATTGCGCGACGAGAGCCCCTTCGTCGGAGTCTTTCGTCGGCAGCCGGAAGACGTTGCGATATCCCTTTTCGGTCACCCGGTCGTCGGTGACCGTCGGCACGATGAGCGGCATCTGCGCTGACGAGTACCCTTGCAGAGCGGCGAGCGTCGCCGCCGAGCTCAGGTGCCCGATCGTCACGAGCGTGTCGGGGTTGCCCACGGCGAACGAGCTTTGCACCACGGCGTCCGCGGGGATGTTGTGATCGTCGTAGGCTTCGTAGAGGAGCGCGCGGTCGAACGGCGAGCGCAGATTGTTCGCGTAGTCGACCGCGGCGCGCACCCCGTTCACCAGCTGCTGGCCGATCGCTTTGTCGATCCCGCTCTGCGGACACACGACCGCCAAGCGGAGCGTCGGAGTGTACGGCGAGACCGGCAGGGTGGCCGCCGCGCCGGCGGCGTTGGCCGCGCCGCGCAGAAAGTCGCCGCGTTTCACCGCGGGATGACGTACGACGCGAGCGTCGTCCCCAGAAACGCTACCGAGAACGTCATGTTGGTCATGAAGATGCGGTCGTTGAGCACGAACACATTCTGGGCGAGTTTGATGAGACGCTCCTCGTACAGGGTGACGCCCGCCGCGAGCGCGACCCCGGCAAAGTACAGCCACCCCGCGTGCGCCAAGAGTCCCGCCGCGAGCAGCGCGAGCGTCATCGCGCCGTGCAGCAGGATCGGCCACAGCCGTGCGTTGCGCTCGCCGAAACGGACCGGAAACGAACGCATGCCGAGCTCCACGTCCCACTTCAGATCCATCAGCGCGTAGAGGATGTCGAAGCCCGCCACCCAGACGGTCACCGCGACGAAGAGCAGCAGCGCGGGGACGCTGATCGTTCCGGCGACGGCGATGTACGCGCCGAGCGGTGCGAGACCGTCGACCGCGCCGAGCACGAAGTGGACGAGCCACGTGAAACGCTTGCAGAGCGGATAGGCGACAACGCCGAGCGCCGCGAGCGGCAGCAGTTTGAGGCACAGCGGGTTCAGTGCCGCCGCGCTCACCACCAGCAGCGCGAGGCCCGCGGCGATCGCCCACAGCATGACCGCTGCCGGCAGCTTGCCGCTGGCCACCGCGCGGTTCGCGGTGCGCGGGACCTTCGCGTCGAGGTCCCGGTCGAAATAGCGGTTCGCCGCCATCGCCGCGGTGCGCGCACCGGCGACCGCAAGGGTGATCCACACCAGCTGCCACGCGCTAGGAAGCCCGCGTGCCGCCATCACCGCGCCGACGTAGGCGAACGGCAGCGCGAAGAGCGTATGCTCGATACGAATGTCGCGCAGGAAGAGCTTGACCGAATTCACTTCAGGCGCTCGGAACGCGGCGCGACGTCGCTAGGCGATGCGGGCGGTTCGGCGAGCAGACGCGCCAGCCGCGCCGGGCCCTGTCCGGACCAAACGTCGGCGACGCCGATCCGGCCGAGGTCGCCGATCCCGTACTCTTTCCAGCGCGCGCTGACCTGGTCGCGGGTCGCGGCGTCCATGCGGATCTCCGGCGGCCAGTCGCGCCGGTAGCCTTCATCGGCGAGCTTGCGGGTCGCGTCGACGCCGAGTTTGTTACCCAGCGCGAGCTCGTACGAGCCGGCGTGGTCGAGATCGTCGACCGGGCCCGGCATGATGACGAAATCGCGCACCGGATCGATGTTGTTGAGCACGTTCCAGACGACGCCGCGCACGTCGTGAACGTCGACGTCGTGATCGACCACCACGATACAACGGGTAAGCATCATCATATGTCCCAGGCCCCAGAGCGCGTTCATGACTTTTTTCGCTTGGCCGGGATAGGATTTCTTGACGGCGACGATCACCAAGTTGTGAAACCCGCCTTCGACCGGCAGGTTGTAGTCGACGATCTCCGGGACGACCATCTGCAGGAGCGGGAGAAAGATGCGCTCCGTCGCCTTGCCGAGCCAGGCGTCTTCCATCGGCGGCTTGCCGACGACGGTCGCGCCCCACACCGCGTCGCGGCGGTGCGTGATCGCGGTGACGTGGAACGTCGGATAGAGATCGGCGGCGCTGTAGACGCCGGTATGGTCGCCGAACGGGCCTTCTTCGCGCAGGTCGTCGTTGTCGACGTAGCCTTCGATCACGAAGTCCGCATCGGCCGGCACGTCGATGTCGATCGTGCGCGCCTTGACGATGCGGATCGGTTTGCCGCGCAAGAATCCGGCGAACGCGAGCTCGTCGACGACGGGCGGCAGCGGAGCGGTCGCGGCGTAGGTCAGCGCGGGATCGCCGCCGATCGCGACGGCGACCGGGATCCGTTTGCCCCACTTCTCGGCATGCACGCGACCTTGCTTGTGACGCTGCCAGTGCATCCCGGCGGTCTTCTCGTCGTAGATCTGCACGCGGTACATCCCGACGTTGGGCCGGCGCGTCTGCGGATCTTGCGTAAAGACCAGCGGGAGCGTGATGAACGGTCCGCCGTCGAGCGGCCACGTCGTCAGCACCGGCAGCAGCCGCAGATCGGGCGGATCGATGACCACCTCGTGCACCGGAGCGCGCTCGACGCGGCGGGGAACCGCGGACGTGCCCGCGATCGCCAGCGCCGCCAACTTCGAGACCTTGCCGCCCAGCGACGCGGGCACTGCCAGGTCGATCGTCTCGCGCAACCGCTGCTCGACCTCGCGCAAGCTCGTCGCGCCGAACGCCATCGCCGCGCGGCGCTCCGTCCCGAATTGGTTCGTGAGCACCGGGAAGCGCGAGCCGCGCACGTTGCGGAACAGCAGTGCCGGCCCGCCGGCCTTCACGACGCGGTCAGTGATCTCGGCGATCTCGAGCTTCGGGTCGACGAGCGCGTCGATCGTGGCGAGCTCCCCGGCGGCGCGCAGCGCTCGCGCGAACGCGGAGAGCGATTCAAAGGGCATCGCCGGTTGCTTGGACGGAGCGGATGCGCGGTCTTGCGCGCCAGGCACTGAGTGCCCTTCGGGAACGCTGGAGGGGGACACCGGGAGGCGCACGGTCGCTATGCCGTCCAAAGCCCTTCCCGAAATGACCCGCTGCCGACGATGGGAGTTCGAACCCACATGACGACCGCACGACGTGCAAAGCTCTACGCGCTGCTCGTAGCGCTGGTGCTCGGCGGCGACGCCACGATCGCCCTCGCCGCGCCGACGCCCGTGCCGGGCGGAGCGAACCAAATCGGCGGCGTGCAGGGCACGTTCTCGAGGACGCTCTTCAGCGGTACGCTGCGGCTGAAATCGATGTCGCTCGGGGACCCGCGGGCGGGTGATTCGATGCGTCCGAATGCGGCCGCTGACCGGGCGCTCGTGTTCCGGGCGATCGTGAGCAACGGCACGCACCACGAGAATCATGGCTACTTCGACGCGACGCTGGCCGATGCAGACGGGATCACGGTTTCCGGCCGCCCGCTCGACATCGGCTGGGGTCTGGAGCCGGGGGCGGCGGCGCGCACGTCGATCGGCTTCTCGGTTCCGGCGAACTTCGTCCCGGTGAAGCTCGTCCTGATCCAAGCAGCAGCGCCGAAGGCGCGCGCCTTCCGCATCGCGGTTCGCCCCACCGACGTCCCGCCTGCGCCAGCGCCGTCCGCAGCGCCGTAAGGACCCGAAGTCTTGGTGACGCGGGCGTCGAAGCCGCACGCGACATGGCACAATTCATGGCGCTCGTGAAGCGCAACTACGACCGCTTCACCGAAGCGGACTTCACGCCGCTGCTCGAGGGCGAGGCGGAGCGGGCCCGTCAGCTCTACGCACAGGGAATCTTCCGCGCGCTATGGGGCCGCAAGGACGCACCCGGCGCGGTGATCCTGGTCGAAGCGGAGACGCAGGACGAGGCCGAGGGTGCCGTCAGGTCGCTGCCGCTGGTGGCCAAAGGGATGCTCGACGTCGAGTTCGTCATCGCGATGGGGCCGTACCGCGGCTTCGGTCCGCGCGGCTAGCGCGCGCTCAAAAGACGAAGAGCGTGTCGTCGATTCGCGCGAGGGGCCAGCGGCCGCTCGCGAAGAGTCGCGCCGTCGCCGCGAAACGGTGCGAACCGCCCTCGACGGCCGCGGCCAGCGCGCCGCGGTAGACGGCCTCCGCTGCCGCCCCGGCGGCGACGCGAGTCAACTCCTCATCGGTGATCCTCGCGCGGGCGGCCGTGCGCTGCGCGGCTTGATGAAACACCTCGAGGCCGCGATCGACCAGCGCGGACATCACGCGGAGCAGCTCGTCCGGTGCGGTACCGGCGAGCGCGCGCGCCTTGAGCGCGACGACCTCGCCGGCATCGGCGTCGTAGGCTGGGTTCGCGCGCGCGTCGTCGGCGACGCGCCGCGCTTCCTCCCAGCTTCCGATGCGAACGGCGCGCGGCGCGAGCGCGGCGAGCGCGACCCGCTCGTCGTCGGAGAACGGCAGGCCGACCAACTCGAACCAGCGCCCGTCGCCGATCGCCGCGACGTGCGCCGCGACGATCGCGGCGTCGAACGGCATCAGGCCGCTGCCGGCAGCTTCAGTCCCAGCTTGGCGACGATGCCGCGCGCGCGTTCGATGTAGTCTTCGCGCATCGCCTCGTTGGTGCGCTGCTTGAGGCCCCATTTGCGGAAGGTGGCGTTGTTCTTCGAGTTGCTCTTGCCGAAGAACGCCGGCATCCCCGGGAACAGCGCGTCGATCGCGCTCTGCACCTCGATCCGGCCGGCCTCGGTCTTGCAGAGTTCGGTGCACGCTTTGACGCCGAAGCCGGCGTGGAATTTCTCTTCCGGCATCGTCTTGGCCGCTTCGACGCGCAGCGGTACGAACGTGCACTCCATCAGGTCTTCGACCTGAATGATCTCGGCCATGTCGGCGAGCAACTTGATGACGCAGAACTCGGCCCAGGACTTCATCTCGAACTCGAAGATCGAGAGCGGACGCTTCTCCGTGCGGCCCGGGATCATGTGGTCGTCGGGAATCCCCATCTTTTGGCCGAGCCGGTAGAAGCGCTGATGGTGGCCGTACTCTTCCATCGCGACGCGGCAGGTCAACCACTTCCAGTACGGCGTCGGCGCGAACTGGACCGCGGGCTCGTCGAACACCTGCGCGCCGTAGAGCTCGTTGATCGCATGTGAGCGCACGAGCTTCTCGGCGGCCTCACGATATTCGGCCGGGGCGTTGGCCAGCTCGGCGACGGTCTTGATCTCGATGGAAGCGGTAGACATGGTGATGCTCCTGATTTTTTTGAACTACGAGACGACGGGTTCGGTGGCGAAGGCGTCGAGATCGGTCTCGAGCGGGGTGAACGAAGGCGCGAACGAGCGGTCGACCGCATCGGCGACGTCGTCGAGCGACGCGTCCGAGGGGAGCAGTTCGCGCGCGACCGGGCGCGGCTGGGAGAACAGAAACGTCTCCGCGCCGCGCACGCCGAACACTTGTCCGGTGACGTGCTGCGCACGGTCGCTGCACAGATAGGCGACGAAACGCGCGACCGGTTCGGCGGGAACGCGCAGCGCGCCGGCCTTGTAGGCTGCCTGCGCGTCGCTTTGCGGGACGATCGATTCCGTCACGCGCGTCGCGGCGAACGGTGCGAGCGCGTTGGCCGTGACGCCCGAACGGGCGAGGTCGAGCGCGGCGACGCGAGCCAGCGCGACGAGGCCCGCTTTCGCACCCGCATACGCAGCTTGACCGTAGTTGCCGTACAGCCCGGCGGTCGAGACGATGTTGACGATGCGCCCCCAGGTGTACGGCGCGCTACCGCGCTCGCGCTTCGCGTTGTCGCGCAGCACCGGCGAGGCTGCGCGCACGATGCCGAACGCGCCGATCAAGTTTACCCGCAGCACGTGCTCGTAGTCTTCCGTTGCCGCTTTGAAGACGAAACCGTCGCGCAGGATCGCCGCGCAGTTCACCACGATGTCGAGTCCGCCGTAGCGTTCGAGCGCGAGCGCGACCGCGGCGTCGGCGACGCCGGGCTCGGCAACGCTGCGCGCCAGCGGCGCGACGGCCGTACCGAACGGTTTCGCGAACTCCTCGACCACGCTGCGGTCGGCGGTCGAGCCGTCGATCGTCGAGCCGTCGTCGACGACGACGACCTGCGCGCCGTGCGCGACGAACGCCCGTACGATCGCCGCACCGATTCCGCGCGCGCCGCCGGTGACCAAGGCCACGCGCCCCGTCAGCGCGCTCATTGGTGCACCATGGTCCCGGCAGGCCCTGCAAGCGCGCAGGAGCTAGCCTGCCCTTGGCTACGACGGCCCAGCTCGCTGGTCGCTCGACGACCCGCGTGAGAACCGCCGCGTAGCCTGGGGTGCCGGAGGGCGAGATGGGCCACAGGACGTTGCGTCGCTGCGGTTTCGGACCTGGTCGAACGCCGGTCAATGAGCAACCCACCCGACCCGCCAGCAGAACGAATGGTATCACCGAACCGAGGGAGTTGTCGATGCATCATTTCGTGGGGCTGGATTGGGCAAGCAAAGCGCATGCCGTTTGCATCGTCGACGCACGCGGCTCGGTGATTTCGAGATTCGAAGTCGCTCACGATGAGACGGGATTGACGCAATTGCAAGAACGTTTGTCTCGAATCGACGGTCCGACTATCGCGATTGAACGACCGGAAGGCGTATTGATCGACACGTTGCTCGACGCCGGCTTCAATATTGTTGCCATCCATCCAAATGTCGTGAAAGCCGCGCGATCGCGTTATAGAACGGCTGGCAAAAGTGATTCTGGCGACGCCTATATCCTCGCGGATCTTCTGCGAACGGACGGCCACCGCTTCAAGGCTTTGATCCCGCATGCTAGCGAAATCAAAGCGCTGCGGCTGCTCGTCCGGCTGCGCAAAGACTTTGTGCGGACTCGCGTCGGCCTGAGTAACCAACTTCGATCGGTGCTGCTCGCTCTTTACCCTGGCGCAGCGCAGATTTTCGCCGATATCGACTCGCCGATCGCTTTGGCGTTCCTGCGAGCATTTCCGAGCGAGGCGCACGCCGCGAAGCTCACCGAACGGCGCCTCCAGCGATTCCTCACTGAGAACTCCTACTGCGGTCGTCGATCGGCCACTGAACTCCTCGCCCGGCTCCGCAATGCACCGCGTGGCGTCCTTACTGACGAAGTCGCGGAAACCGGCGCCGTCGGCGTTATCGCCGTTGTCGAAACGCTCGTGCCGCTGGTCATGCAAATCACTTCGCTCACCGTCAAGATCGATGCACGATTGCGAGAACTTCCCGACGCCCAGATCGTGCAAAGCTTTCCCGGCAGCGGCAGCGTGACCGCCGCAATGATCCTCGCTAAGCTCGGAAGCGATCGCGAACGCCGCCTCGCCGACAACTCTCGCAAGCGATCGGCCTGGGCGGCCGACAGGTATCGCCAGGCTCGCGATCGAGGATGCGACCACCCGCACGCAATTCGCATTCTGGCTCGAGCTTGGGCGCGCGTGATCTGGAAATGTTGGCGCGATCAGGCCCTCTACGATCCTGTCAAACATGGGCAAGCAGCCCGATTCGCCGCCCAGGGTTGACACAGGACGTCTCACGCGTGCACCGCGCCGGCGATGCGTTCCGCGGCGAGCGCCCGCACAACGCTCTTGGCGATCTTGTTGGTTGCGGTCATGGGGAGCGCCTCGACGATCAGCAGGTGTTCCGGCCACTTGTACTTCGCAATGCCGCGCGCGTCGAGATGCGCGGCGACGTCGTTCAGGGTCAGCGTCGCGCCGGGCTGCAGTTCGGCCACGAGGCACGCGCGCTCGCCCAAGCGCGCGTCCGGGACCGCAACGACGGCGCAGAGCCGGATCGCCGGCAATCCGTGGAGCGACGCTTCGAGTTCCGCCGCACCGATCTTGTAGCCGCCGCGGTTGACTAGGTCTTTTTCGCGCCCATGGTAGGAGACGGTCCCCGCCGCGTCGCGCGCGGCGAGATCGCCGCTGCGCAACCATCCGTCGGCCGTTACCGCGCTCGCGGTCGTCTCCGGGTCGGCGTAGTAGCCGCGGAACATGTCGGCGCGGCGATACCAGAGTTCGCCGACCTCGTCGGGCGCGGCTTCGCTGCCGTCGGCGCGCGCGATCCGCACTTCGGCGCCGGCGATCGGCGTGCCGAGCACTGACGCCGATGCGGTCAGATCGCGGCCGTAGGTGGTGATCCCGCCGCCCACTTCGCTCATCCCCCAGTGCACCGTGACGTCGGCACCCAGCGCCGCGCGCACGTCGCGCACGAATTCCGCCCCGACGGCCGCGCCGGCGGTGCGCACTTCGCGCAGGCGCAACGCGTACGTGTGCGATTTCGCCGATGCGATGAGGTCGATCAACTGCGCCGGCACCGCCCACGCGCGGGTCGCACTCTCGGCTTCGGCGAGCGCGAGAAAAGCGGGCGCGTCGAACTTGCGCAGAGCGACGAGCGTCGCGCCGGCGACGAGCGAGAGGTGCAGGCCCAAGAGGCCGAACAGGTGGGTGAACCCGCTGCCCACGATCGTGACGTCGTCGCCTCTCACGCCCGCTTCGTCGACGAACGCGCGCGCGTTCGAGAGCAGCCCGTCGTGCGCGTGCATGCACAGCTTGGGTTTGAGCGATTCGGTGCCGCTGGTCGGCACGACGCAGAACGGGTCCTCCGGGTCGATCGTGCGCGGCCGTTCGCGCGCAGCGCCAGCGCGGCCGTCGACGGTGAACATCGCGTCGTCGAGATCGGCGGCGACGATCGTGCGCAAGGCCGGCAGGCTGCGGCGAATCGCCGCGAACTCGGCGTTGCCGTCGTGCTCGTGCACGTATGCGACGGCTGCGGTCGCGGCGAGGAATTGGCGCAGCTCGGCCCCGCGATACGGCATGTGCAGCGGAAGCGTGACCGCGCCGGCTTCGGCGATCGCCAGGTGCGCGATCGCGTACGCGGCGCTGTTGGGCAGGTGCAGCCCAACCACGTCGCCCGCGCCGATCCCCGCCTGCTCGAGGACGCGCGCGACCGCGTCGACGCGGCCGGCGACCTCGCGCCACGTCAGCCGCAGCCTGCGGTCCACGTACGCCGTGGCCGTGGGGGCGCGGCCGGCCGTCGCCGCGAGGACGCCGCGCGACGTGAGCCCGCCCAGCACGGCGGGATCGCACCCAACGCGGTTTCCGACGAGGTAGTGACTGCGGTCCATGGGCGGTGAGCACTTCTCCGGATGGGTCGGGGAGGCGTGCTCGCAACGATAGCGGAATGTTGTTGTCGTGTCAAATAATAGGCGAGGTCAATGAAATCTCGCCTCGACCGGCTGCTCGGGTACCACCTGCGGCGGGCTCAGGTCCGCGCGTTCGGCGCGTTCGCCCAGCAACTGGCCGGTACCGGGCTGACCCCGATGCTCTACGGCGTCCTGGCGACCGTCGAGGCCGTCCCCGGCATCGGGCAAGGGGAGATCGCCGACGCCCTCGGCGCCGACCGCTCGACGATGGTGCGGCTGGTCGACCAGCTCGAACGGCGCGAGTTGCTTCGGCGCGAGACGCATCCCGACGATCGGCGCACGGTCGTGCCGACGCTGACGCCCGCCGGCCGGGCCCTGCTGGAAGAAGCGACGCCGCTCGTCCACGCCAGCGAACTCGGCTTCGCGGGCGCGCTCTCGGAGCCCGAACGGGAGCAATTGATCGAGTTGCTCCGCCGCCTGGTGGCGACTCCAGCCGAGTGAGCTCCGCCGGCCGCCTAGGGCAGCGGGCGGAGCGTGACGCGCATGGCTCTGATCGGCCGCGGGCAGTGGGTCGGCGGCTCGTCGAGGTCGACGAACCGGCCGGCGGGATCCGCTTCGAGTACTCCGCTCACCTCGACCGAACCGTCCCCGGCGAACGAGAGATACCCGATCGTAGCGGCGCCGTCGTACACCCGGAACACGTTCGCCGGCGGGACGTTGGGTCGTTTGACGTTGCGCTGCACGCCGATCGACCGCCGGAGCGCGTCGACGAACGGCATCCCGTCGACGAGATGAACGCGGGCGACACGAATCTTTTTCGTGCACGCAGCCGCATCGAATCCCCCGCCGAGTGCGGCGGCCGCGATCAGCGCGTGGATCATCGCGCAGGTTCGATCGGCAAACGCATCACGATGACGTCGAGCGGGGCCCCGTCGGTGCGCGGGATCGCCCCGCGCTGGACTTGGACCTCGACGAACCCGGTCGACCGGTAGAGCGCGAGCGCCGGCGCGTTGTCGGGGAACACGCGCAGCCGCAGGCCCGCTTTGCCGTTTGCCCGCGCCCAGGCGGCGGCATTCTCGATCAGCGCGCGGCCGATGCCGCGCTTGCGATGCGACGCGGCGACGATCATGCCGAACTCCGGCTCGTCGTACGCGACGCCGTAGACCGTGAGATCGCCGACCATCGCGCGACCGTCGACCGCGCACCAGCCGACGATGCGGCGTCCGAGGATCTCGGTGCGCATCGCTTCGGCACGCGCCGTGAGATTGAAAGGCCATTCGGTGGCGATCCACCGGCCCTCGCGTGCGACTTCGGCGAGCAGCGCGACGGTGTCGTGCGCGTCTCGCGCGCCTTTGGGATGGATCCGCCAGGTTTGTTTCGCCACATCACTCGATTCCGAGTTTGGCGAGATACGACGGGAGCACGTCGATCGGATCGCCCGCCGCGTTGACCGCCAGGCCGTGCCAGACGAACCGCACCGTACCGTTGGCATCGACCAGAAAATCGGTCGGGATCTGATACTTCGCCCCGGCCGCGATCTGCGCCGCGGGAGCGATCTGCGCGTCGAGCTGCTCGATCGGATAGATCGCTATCGAAAACGGAAACGCGTTGCCGGCGATCGCCGCGCGGGCGGCCGAGGCTTCGTCGAGCACGTCGACGCCGACGAAGCGCACGCGATCGCCGAAACGCGCGAAGTCGTGGCGCACGAACGGGAAGGCGAGTTTGCACGGACCGCACCACGACGCGAAGAGGAACACGTACGTCGGGCGGCCGTGCAGGTCGGCGAAGGCCAGCGGCGAGCCGTCGCCTGTCGGCAGCGTCACGGCAGGCGTGCGCTTGCCGATCGCGTCGGCGAGATCGAAGATCGTCGCTGGGCGGTGGTGCGCGCCGAGCAGCGCGAGCGAGGCGAAGAGCGCAAACGTATGGAGACGGAGCATGAAGAGAGCCCGTCTTGCGACGGACTCTCAGCGGGTTCCCTCTCTCGCAGCGCGGCGCGAGCGCGTCAGTCGGTGATGGCGATCCCCGAGGTCGTCGTCCCGACCGTCACGGTGACGGCGGTCCCCAGCGTCACCGATGCCGTTCCGTCGGCCCCCGTCGCGGTCTGGGCCGCCCCTGCCTGGCTGGTCCATTGGTTGTTGACGACGAGCGTATACGAGCCGGCCGGCAACGCGTTGATCTGGAAGTTTCCGCTCGCGTCGGTGACGCCGGAGTTCACGACGGTGCCGCCGCTCTGTTCCGCGACCACCTGAGCGTTGGCGACGGCGGACCCGGCGTTGTTCTTGACGGTCCCGGCAACCGAGCCGGCGACGTTCTGGGCCGTCGCCACCAGGACGGGCTTCATCATGAACGCTCCGGCGCCGGTCTGGACGATCGACTCCGCCGCATTGAAGTCGATGACGTAGCCGTACAGGGCTCCGGCTGCCGCGACGAGGTTCACGTTGACCTTGATCCCGGAGGTCCCCGCGCCGTCGCCGGCGTCGATCGACGTCGCGTTGCCGAACCCGATCCCGCCGGTCGCGCTCGGGATCGTCAGCGGGGAAGTCGTTCCGTTGACGACGACGCTCGTGTTCGTCGCCGCCGACGTGTCGAGCACCAGGCGCAGCTGCTGGTACGTGCCCGGCGCGATCGATCCCGAACTCAGCGCGAGCGGCGCGGCCTGATAGTCGAGCAGATTGATCTGTTTCGACGGCGAGAACGTCGCGAGAACGAGCGGCGCGCCGCTGCCGAGCAATTCGACCTTGGAGATCGAAATGTTGACGGCGGTGACGGTTCCGCCGCTGCTGCGGAACGGTGAGTCGTAGAGCGACGTAGAGAGCGTCGAGTTCGACGATCCGGATGGTGTAAGCGAGGTGCCGGTGCCGCCGCCGCCGCAGCCGGCGAGCAACACGGCCGCAATGCCGAGCGATGTGTACGAGCGAAAATTGCGCATGAATAACCTCAATGGTGAATAAGTGCCTGGACGTTTGGTTACTACGCCTGCAACAAGGCGAATGGTCGCTTCCGGTTGCGCGATCGACGAGCGTGTGACGCGACGCGCACAACGTTTAGGTCTTACCCAGGTTTGCCCGGGGACGATGGGCGAGAAACCGACGCTCAACTGCCGTCCGTTTCGCCTTTTTCACAGCGTGCGACGTATCACAAAAGAGCCCGTCTTGCGACGGGCTCTCGTGTTGCTGCAGCGTGCAGGAAGTCGGTTATTCCGGCCGCGGACGCCGGCGCCGCGGGCGATCGCCGCCGCCGCCGGACTCGCCGCCGCCGCTCGGAGTGGACTCACGCCGCTGCGGCGCGCCGTTGCTGCGCGGTCTCGGCAGAGCCTGCTCATCGCCGCCGCCTTCACCGCCGCCGGCGCTCGCGCCGAGGACGGCCTTCCGGCTGAGGTTGATGCGGCCTTGCGAGTCGACTTCGATCACTTTGACCATGATCTGATCGCCCGGCTTAACCACGTCCTCGACCCGCTCGACCCGATCGGGCGCGAGCTGCGAGATGTGGACGAGACCTTCCTTGCCCGGCAAGAACGCGACGAACGCGCCGAAGTTCATCAAACGGGTGACGGTGCCGAGATACGTCTCGCCGACCTTCACTTCTTTGGTGAGCGCTTCGACCATCTGCTTGGCCTTCTCGGCACCCGCAGCGTTCGGCCCCGCGATGAACACGCGGCCGTCGTTTTCGATGTCGATCTTGACGCCGGTGTCGGCGACGATCTTGTTGATGACCTTGCCGCCGGGGCCGATCACGTTCTTGATGAGATCCGGGCTGATCTGCAGCACGATCATCCGCGGTGCGAACTCGGAGAGTTCCTTGCGCGGTTCGGTGATCGTCTCTTTGAGCTTATCGATGATGAACAGGCGCGACTTCTTCGCTTCTTTGAGCGCTTCGCGCATGATGTCGATCGTGATCCCGGCGACCTTGATGTCCATCTGGATCGCGGTGATGCCTTCGGTCGTTCCGGCGACCTTGAAGTCCATCTCGCCCAGCGCGTCTTCGAGGCCCTGGATGTCGGTGAGGATCGCGTAGTCCTTGCCCTTGAGGACGAGGCCCATCGCGACGCCCGCGACGTGTCCCTTGATCGGGACGCCGGCGTCGAGCAGCGCGAGCGTGGAACCGCAGACCGACGCCATCGACGACGATCCGTTCGACTCGAGCACTTCGCTGATCAAGCGCAGCGTGTACGGGAAGTCCGCTTCATCCGGCAGCACCGGCACGAGCGCACGTTCCGCGAGCTGACCGTGGCCGATTTCGCGGCGGCCCGGCGCGCGCATCGGGCGCGTCTCGCCGACCGAGTACGGCGGGAAGTTGTAGTAGTGCATGTAGCGCTTGTTGGGGATTGCAAGGATTCCGTCCAGACGCTGCTCGTCCGAGATCGAACCGAGTGTAGCCGCGGTGAAGACCTGCGTCTGACCGCGGGTGAACACGCCCGAACCGTGCACGCGCGGTACGTAGTGGACCTTCGACCAGATCGGGCGAATGTCGCCCGGCTTGCGGCCGTCGGGACGAATCTTCTCGTCCACGACCATCGTGCGCAGCTCGTCCTCTTCCATCGCCTTGATGATCTTCTCGAACTCTTTGTTCTTCGGATCTTCGATCAAGGTTTGGACGGTGGCGTCGCCCTTTTTGGCGAGCTTCGCGAGCGCCGCTTCGCGCGAGAGTTTGTCGAACGCGGCTTCGCGCTCTTGCTTTTCGGTGACGCGCATCGCCTTGGCGACTTCCTTCTGGAAGTTCTTGCGCACCCAGGCGTCGAGCGTTGCGTCGGTCTTGAGCAGCGGGTACTCGCGCTTCGCCTTGCCGGCTTTCTTCGCCAGCTGGTCGATCGCTTTGACGATCTTCTTGATCTCTTCGTGCGCGAAGGCGACCGCTTCGAGGAAGACTTCCTCGGAGATCTGGTTCGCGCCGCCTTCGACCATCATGACGGCATCGGACGTGCCGGCGACGACGATCTCCATCCCGCCGGTCTCGTACTGTTCGAGCGTCGGGTTGGTGATGTAGGCGCCGTTCTCGTCGCGTCCGACGCGGACGGCGGCGACGTTCTTGTGGAACGGGATGTCGCTCACGGCGAGCGCTGCGCCGGCGGCGCAGACGGCGATCACGTCGGAATCGAGACCCGGATCGGTCGAGAGGACCGTCGCGATGATCTGGACGTCGTTGCGGAAGCCGTCGGGAAACAAGGGACGGATGGGGCGATCGATCTGTCGAGCGGAGAGGACGCCGTGCTCCGACGGCCGGCCTTCACGCTTGATGTAGCCGCCTGGGATCTTGCCCGCGGCGTACATCTTCTCTTCGTAGTCGCAAGTGAGGGGGAAGAAGTCGATCCCCTCCCGCGGTTTCTCCGACGCCGTAGCGGCGCAGAGGACGACGATCTGATCGCCGTAGCGGACGAGAGCGGACCCGTTGGCTTGCTTCGCAAGCTCCCCCGTCTCAATGACGAGCGTACGGCCACCGATCTCGAGCGAGACGGATTCTGGCACTGATACTCCTAGTTCTTGTTCTTGTTCTGTTCGCTTACTTTTTCGTAAACGTGACCGGGTTCGGCGCAAACGTACGCGCGGCCTGTGAAGGTCCTCCTAAGAGGAGCGCTAGCTTGTGCCGAGGGTCGTGCGAAAGGTCAGCGAGACCCTACGGGCCCGCTCCAGGACCTGACCGTCGATACGGTCGGTGAGCCGCGCCGTAATGCCATGCCGCCAGACATGCCGCGCCGGTCCGCGCAGCGCGACCAAACTACGCGGCGGAAGGGGGACGCCGACACGCTCACCGCCGCAGATGAAGTCCATCACGGTGGCAGAAGCGAGCGAAAGCGACGCGACGACCTCGCCAAAACACGATTCCCGGTCTATGTGCGAAGCGATCCCCTGACCCGGGAGGTACTCGTTGACGATGACCTGATCCGGCGACGTCGCGAAGAATTTCGCTTCTACCAAGCGTTCACCGAGGACCCGCGCCCAAGCAGGCATCGGGCCGAGAAAATCCTCGCGGGACAGATCACGTTTCTGATAGTCGTATCGATATCCGTAGTGCTGCACCCGGCGTTTCAGGTCGTTAATCCATGGGCTTTCATCTATCAGATGCAGCAACCTGAGTTCTTCGGACTGGGAAACAAAATCGGGAACGACCTGGAGGCCAGGCACCGCCTGGACGATGACAGGGTCAATCGCCACTTCACTGGGATTACCGTGTGGGGAGTCGCTGGCCGAAAGCAGGGACAACTGCTCCATGTCTAACCAGTATAGATGCGCGGCGCTTCTATTGCAACTTACATCTGGACGCGGACTTGATCGAATCGGAAATGAACGTTTCGATAGTCTTCGTTCTGACCGCTGTGTGGTCGCCGATCAATACCACCGTCCAGTCGAGCAAATGCTTGATCTTGTCTGAGAAACTGATCTTTGCCGGCAGCATAATAACCATTGCGTCGAAGTTCGTCGAGGAACGCATAAATATTACTACGATCGCCGCCGCTAACGTCCTGATATAAAAAGTAAGCCGGCAGATCCGGCCAATGACTCCGTACTCGCGCAACGCCGCGCGCAAGTCGTTCCGCGAAACCCGTGTCGACGTGGGGCTGACGCAATATGTAACTGCACGCAAAGATCAACGCATCGCAACCGTTGGACACAGGCTCGACCACGTTTGGGCTTAGATCATCGATTTGCTCGAGCCAAACCTTATCTACGACGTCGAAGAGAGAGTTATCCTGAAGAAACTGGTCACCTATGTCACGCATCGGACCATATAACTCGACCCCAACGTAACCGAGTGATAGCGTTTGGTCGTGCCGCTCGATGGATCTCTGTGCTAAAGCCGCCGCGACCGTTGCTGGACCAGCTCCGACATCGATCACCAACGGAGCGATGTAGTCATCCGTGTGCCCGCGCGCAAGAATGCTCGAAAGCGACTCAAAATGCATGTATTGCCAGCACATGCAGTAGCAGAGTGCGGTACCCATCCGGTCGAAAGCGGCGCGAGCTCCGCCGCATACGGTATTCTGCCAAGCGGTTCGGTAAGCGGGGGTAGTGCGAACCGGCTCTACAACGATCTCGCGAAAGCTCTCAATAAACACCCTGCGCTTGAGCTGCTCTCCCGTTCGACCACAGTCCTGCAGCCGACAAGCGAAAAAGCCCGACAGGGTAAATCCCGTCGGGCTTTCGTGGTCGTGCCGTCTACGCTTAGCGGCGCAGGCCGAGGTCGGCGATGAGCTTGCGGTAGCGCTCGATGTCCTTGCCGGAGAGGTAGGCGAGCAGGCGCCGGCGCTGACCGACCTGCATCAGCAGGCCGCGGCGGCTGTGATGGTCCTTCTTGTGGACCTTCAGGTGCTCGGTGAGCTGGTTGATCGAGGCCGTCAGAATCGCGATCTGGACGTCGGCCGACCCGGTGTCGTTCGGGCCGCGACCATACTTGGTCGACAGCTCGGTTTTCTGTTCTTTGGTGAGGGGCACGGGAAGAGAGGCTCCTTTCGACTCGCTCGTCCGCAGACTCCGTGGGTCCGCGACGGCGACCGACGGATCATACCATCTCGGGGAATCGCGGTCAAAGGGCCGGGTTCTCTTTGAGCTCCTCGAGGGTCGCGGCGAGCGTGTCGCGCAGGACCGCGAGCTCGGACGGCAGCTCCGTCGTCTTCGCGGCGAGCGCTTCGAGCGCGGTCATGATGCGGCGTGCTTCGGCCCGGTCGATCGGCACGTAGAGCGTCTTTTCGAGTTCCGCGTCGAGCCGCTCGATCGCGCGTTTGGCCATGTTCGCCTGACCGAAGGAGTAGGCGTGATGGCTCGCGTTTCCGAGCAGCTTGAGCTCGGCTTCGAGCCAGTCGCGATAATCTTTGAGCAAGACGTCCTCCGGTGTGCGCGGAAGGGTGCGCGTCGGGATGAGTGACTTCGTGGCGGTGGCGCAGGTCGGTGACATCGTACCCGGCAGTGCCAAGGCCGTGGTCGTCGGGGGTCGCGAGATCGCCCTGTTCAACGTCGGCGGCACGTTTTACGCCCTCGACAATACGTGCCCACATCAAGGCGGCCCGCTCGCCGAAGGATGGATCGATGGGGCGCAGGTCACCTGCCCGTGGCACGCGTGGACGTTCAAGCTCGACGACGGGAAGATGACGCTCGGCGACTTCGCCTCGGTCGACGCGTTCGACGTGCGGGTCGAGGGCGAGAGCGTCCTGGTCAGCCGCAAGCCGAAAGGCGAGCCAAGCCGCTAGGCCGCGTGCCGACCGGAAGCGAGAGCCGCAACGTGAGCGACGAGGGCGGCCCCATCCGGTCGATGCTGGTCAGATAGCGCGTGTCGGCGAGGTTGTCGAACGCGAGCGAAAGCGCCGCGCCGCCGGCCGCGCGCACGGTCAGCCGTCCGCCGACCAGCAGCGCGGTGCCGAGCGGCTGCTGTTGGAGATCGTCGGCGAATGTCGGGCCGCTGTACGAGACCTCGAGCGCGCCCGTCACCTCGCGCACCGTGCGCTCCACCCCGAGCGACGCGGCAGAATCGGGCACGAACGCGAGCCGCTTGCCGATTTGGGGCGCGCTGCCGGCGACGACGCGGTCGTGCTGCACGGTGCCGAACGCGCGGATGCGCGTGCAGACGTCGCCGCGTTCGTACTCCGCGGTATACGCATCGGTCGCGGTGCGCGCGAAGTTGGCGCGCTGCTGCACGTTGAGGCCGATCGTTTGGAAGCCGATCGCATCGTGCACGCGCGTGCCGGTGTAATCGAACGCGAGCCGGCTCGCGCGGCCGGCGATGTCGACGCCGAACTGCAGCGACCGGCTGCGCTCGGGGACGAGCGCGGGGTTGTTCTGTTCCAGCAGGTTGCCGATGCGGAAGCTGCGGACCAGCTCGTTCAGATACGGCGCGCGCCAGCCGGTGCCGAACGCGGCGCGCAGCGCCGTCGCCGGCGAGGCGTCCCAGCGCAGCGCGAGGCGCGGCGAGAGCGCCGCTCCAGTGCGTTCGCCCAGGGCGTTCGTGGCGACGCGGTCGTACCGCGCCCCGACGATTCCCCCGAAGCGTCCCTGCCAGGCGCGCTGCACCGCGATGCCGTCGAGGCGCTGCGTCCCGGAGACGTCGCTCTGCACCAGGCCGGCGCCGCTGATCTGATCGCTGTGACCGCTCACCATGCGGTGCTCGATCACGATCGCGAGCGCGTCGCGCGTGTCGCCGGCGGGATTGAGCGGAATTTCCCAGCGCGCTTGCACGCCGGCGTCCGAGGTCGGAACGTGCTGCGTGTAGAGCAGCGCGCCGGGGGCGGTGGGATAGCGGTCGGCCAGGTTGGTGAGCGTCGTCGCGCGCGCGTAGCCGGTCACCGCGATCAGCTCGCGGCCGCCGCGGCTCCACCCCAGCGCGAGTTGCCGCTGCGCGCGCGCGAAGCCGTCGTTCGGTCGTCCGTCTTCTTGTGCGTCGTCGGCGCTCAATGCGTCGAGCCGCCATTCGCCGGCCTCGCTCGCCCCCCAGCGGGTCACCAGGTGCGCGACGTCGGCGGTGCTGCGCGCGGTCCGATCGACGGCGGAGGTTTGCCCCGGCGGAATCACGTCGTAGGCGAGCCGGCGCGTCGACAGCGTCAGCGTCGTCGCCGCGAAACCGGTCGGCAGGCCGGTGATGAGCGTCGCGCTGCCGCGATCGATGCCGCCTGCGCTCGCGTCGAGCAGGCCTTCGTGTGGTGCGGCGGTGCGCGTGAACAGCGAGAGCGCGCCGCCGATCGCACCCGAGCCGTACAGGGCGGAGCCGGGCCCGCGCAGCAGCTCCGCGCGCTCGATCGAGTCGACCGGATACACGTTCCAGTTGACTTGGCCGCCGAACCCGTCCTGAGCGGGAACGCCGTCGACGAGCAGCGTGCCGCGGTCGCTGCCGGCACCGCTGAACGAAAGCCGCAGTTGTCCGTAGTTGGTGAAGGGGCCGTTGCTGCGATCGCGATCGACGCCGGGGAGCACGCGCAGCGCCGCGTCGATGGCCGGCGCCGTCGCGGCGCGCAGCGCGCGTCCGTCGATGACCGACGCCGGTTGGGCCGCGCGATGCAGCGATTGCGCGGAACCCGTCACGACGCGGACGGTGCCGATCGTCGAGAGCGGCGAAGCCGTCGGGCTGGGGCTGGGGCTGTGGCTCGGCGTCGTGGGCGCAGTCGCGGCTACGACGATGGCGAGGAAGAGTGCTGGACCCATCGCTGTTGCCTTTCCCTACGCGAGTGCTTCGCGCAGTTCCGCAACCGTGCGCGAGCCGCTCGCGAAGACGGCGATCCGCAGCGCGGTGGCGAGCTCGTCGATCAGCGCCGCGACCGCCGCGTCGGATTCGTCCGCCGCGCGCAAGAAGGGCAGCGCGAGCCCGGCGAGATCGGCTCCGAGCGCGAGTGCTTTCGCGACTTGGACCCCGTCGCGAATGCCACCGCTCGCCACGAGCGGCACTTGTGGAAGTGCGGCACGCAGCGCCGCAGTCGCGCGCGGCGTCGCGTAGCCCCAATCGCCGAAGGCTTCGGCGATACGCTCGCGGCCGGCGTCGCCCGAACGGCGGCCCTCGACGAGTGCCCACGACGTGCCGCCGGCGCCCGCGACGTCGATCGCCGCGACGCCGCACTCGATCAGCCGCGCCGCCGTCGACGGCGCGATCCCCGACCCGACGCTCTTTGCGATCACCGGCACGTCGAGCGCCGCGCAGAGTGCGGCGATCTTGGGCGCCAGCGAGCGGAAGTTGGTGTCGCCGTCGCGCTGCAGCGCTTCCTGCAACGGGTTGAGGTGCAGGTACAGGCCGCGCGCGTCGAGCTCGTCGACCAGCCGCCGCGCGTCGTCGATTCGCACGCCGTAGTTCAACTGCACGGCGCCGAGGTTCGCGAACAGCACCAGCTTCGGCGCGACGGAGCGCACGTCGAAGGTCGCGCGCAGCGTCGCGTCTTCGAGCATCGCGCGGCCGCTCCCGAGCGCCATCGCGATGCCGGCCGCCTCGGCGCCGCGCGCCAGCCGGCGATTGATCTCGGCCGCTCGCGACGTGCCGCCGGTCATCGATGAGATCATCAGCGGCGCGCGCAGCGCGTGGCCGAGGAACGTCGTCGCGACGTCGACGTCGGCGAGCGCGATCTCCGGCAGCGCTTCGTGCCGCAGCCGCACGGCGTCCCAGCCCGCGTCGAGCCGGGACGCGACGTCGTCGTCGAGGCAGACGTCGAGGTGGCGAGACTTGCGACGTTCGGTTGATTCGGCCATCTGCAAGAGGCCTCCGTGCAGCGGTCGGCGATCACCTCCCCCAATGAACGCAAACACGCCCGCATATGACGGCATCAGCGGCACCGCCGGCGGCCCCGCGTTCGGCGCCGCACTCGTCCGCCTGGCGGCCGAAAAGGATCTCGACCTCCCCGCGCTCGCCGCGCAGGCCGAACTCGATCTGCCGTTGCTCGAACAGGTGGCGGCCGGCGAAGCGCGCTTGGGTGTGCCTGCGCTGGCCAGGCTGGCCCGGGCGCTGCGCCAGCGCCCGATCGGGTTTTTGCAGCGCACGGAACTGCTGGGCCTGGGGGTCTATGCGTTCGGCCTGGACCCGCTCTACTTTCTGCCCGACGGCCAGATCCGCTACGATGCCCGGATCTACATGCGGGAGATCAACCCTCGCCACGCGGTCCCCGAAGGCGACATGACCAAGCGGAACCCGGTGCTCAAGGCGCTCACCGACGACACCGTTCTCGACCCGCTGGGGAAGGTGGAGATCGAGCTGGCCTACCTTTTGCGCGCGGCAGTTCAAGGAACCGGTGGGCAGCTCTAGCCGCGGCATTCAAGAGGCGGGGTGCAGGCGGGGTGAGAACGCCCGTCACCTTATGGAGATCGAAGGAAAGCGCATCGCCGCCCTGGTCGGAGACGGATTCGAGGAATCCGAGTTGATCGAGCCCCGCCGGGCGCTCGAAGAGGCCGGTGCCGTCGTCACCATCGTCGGCGTCGACGATCGCGCGATGCAGAAGATTCGTGGAAAGCGCGGGCTCGATGAAGGCGTGAGCGTGAAAGCCGAGGAGCTCGTCGCCGACGTGACCGCCGACGACTTCGACGGCATCCTCATTCCGGGCGGGATGTCGCCGGATCACATTCGCACCAACAAAGACGTCCAGCGGTTCGTCAAAGAGTTCGACCACGCGAAGAAACCGATGTTCGTGATCTGCCACGGCCCGCAGATTCTGATCTCGGCGCAGCTGGTGCGCGGCCGCACGCTGACCGGGTTCGCGTCGATCGCCGACGACATCCGCAACGCCGGCGGCTTGTACCGCGACCAGCCGGTGGTGCAGGACGGCAACTGGGTCACCTCACGGAACCCGCACGACATCCCGCTGTTCAATCGCGCGATGATCGAGAAGCTCGCCGCGCAGAACGCCCCGGTGTGATCGGTTCGCCCTTCGGCGCACGCTCGAGGGCGCTCGAGGTCGTCGAAGGGCACGAACTGCGCGGGCGTGACGCGATCGTCACCGGTGCGGCGCTTCGCGAACAGCATCCACCAGCAGCAGCGTCCGCTGCATCTGCTGATCAACAACGCGGGCGTCATGGCGACGCCGCAGTCGTACACGGTGGATGGTTTCGAGTCGTAGCTCGGAACGAACCATCTCGGCCACTTCGCGCTCACGATCACCCTGCTGCCGGTGCTGCAGGCGGCGAACGGCGCACGCGTCGTCTCGCTCTCATCGAGCGGGCACCGTCTCTCCGATGTGGACTTCGACGATCTCAATTATCGAACCCGGCCCTACGCGCCATGGCCCGCGTACGGTCAGTCGAAGACGGCGAACGTGCTGTTCGCGGTCGGCCTGACGGCGCGCTACGCGGAGGACGGGATCTTCTCGAACGCGCTGATGCCCGGCGGCATCATGACCGGCTTGCAGAAGCACGTCCCGTACGCCGATCAAGTGAAGATGGGCTGGTTCGACGAGGACGGCAACCCGAACCCGAGCTTCAAGACCGTCGAGCAAGGTGCGTCGACGTCGGTGTGGGCCGCGGTCGCGCCGGAGCTCGAGGGCGTCGGCGGACGCTATCTCGAGGACAGCGCCGTCGCACAACCCTGGAACGGCGAGAAGCCCTTCAGCGGCTACATGCCGTACGCGATCGACCCGCAGCACGCCGACCGCGTGTGGGAACTCTCGGAGGCCGCGGTCGCGTTGCGTCGATGGCCGCCGACGTCGCGCGCGAGCTGCTGATGCTCGGGATCTTGCCCGGATTTCTGCCGCCCGGCGTAGCGTCTCGTCGCCCGCGGCGACGTCGAGCAGTTCCTCGATGCGACCGGCGGTTCGCTAACCGTGCATCAATTGGGTGAAGGCCGGCGAGGGATCGCAATCGAGCTCGGATCGCAGCGCGGTACGATAGCGGCGAAAACATCGCAGCGCCTCGGCACGATCGCCGCGGGCGAGGTGCGCGCGTACGACGATCTCCGCGCCGACTTCGTCGAGCGGATCGTAGGCGGCGATCTTTTCGCCGAGTCTTCGTGCGTCATCGGGCCGCCCGTTCTCCAGCGCGATGCGCGCGAGGAGCGCGGCGATCTCGACGCGCCGTTCGTCGATGCGCCGCGCGATCGGATCGAACCACTCCCACTGCGCGAAGTGCGCCGGGCGCTCGCCATCCCAAAGTGCGAGCGCTTCGCGCAGCAATGCTTCGCGCCGAGCGGGATCGCCGGCGTCGATGGCCGAGCGATACGCGCTCTGTGCATCCCACATGTCCACCGTGACGCCGGTGAGCCGCACGCCGTCGCCGGCGCGCATCGTGATGCGGCCGAGCGCCTTGCGCAATCGCCAAAGCGTCACTTTGAGCGCGTTGCGAGCCGCGTCGGGATCCAAGTCGCCCCAGAAGTGCTCCAGCAGCGTGGCGACGGAAAGCCCGCGCGGCTCTTCGGCGAGCGCGAAGAGCACCGCCTCCGGAACGTGGCCGAGTCCGACCTCAACACCGTGGCGCAGCACGCGCCCGTCCGCAAAACAGATGCGCACGGCGGCGGGCGCGTCGTTCGCTTCCTTCGTTCGGTAGCGCTCGAGGAACGGCGCGAGGAATCCTCCGCTGCCTCCACGCGCCGCGTCGTCGACGGCCGCCAGGAGTGCGGGCGCGTCGTCGATCTCGGTCGCCGCTTCACGCGCCCGAACGAACAGCCGCTCCCGCTCCCGCTCTTGCGCTTGCGCGCCCATCGCGAGCGCCAGACTCGTCAGGACGACGGTGTACGGCGCGCTGAAGCGCTCGGCGACCTCGCGCGCGTCGGCGAGCGAATGCTCTCGCGCTGCGCGATCCTCGGCGTGCGCCGCGGCGACGAGATGCCCGAAGCAGACGTAGATCATCAGGTCGGCAGCACGCGGTTCGCGTTCCCGGCCGCGCATCATTGCGGTCAAGAACCCGAATGCGAAGACGCCGTCTCGCTCGACCAATTCGTCCAAGTCAGCGGAGAGTTGAGCGACCAGATCATCGTCGCCGGCGAGCCAAGCACCGATCGCCGCCTCGGCCGTGCACCGCGCGACGTAGTTGCGCAGGCCGACGGCGGCGACGATCATGCGCGCTTCGTCGATCTGTTGGCGCTCGGCTTCGCGTTCACCCCGCAGCCGGGCGATGTCGGCGCCGGCGATGAGATGCAGCCCCGAAACGATCGGCGGCGACGCCGCGCCCAGGTTCGGAGCGCTCAGCTCGCGCTCCGCGTCCCGCAGCGCGCCGCTGCGCGCGAGCACCAAGCCTCGAAAGTAGTGGAGATAGGCGACCATCCCCAACTGGCGGCGTTGCTCTACCCCGTCGTCCGGCGCGATCGTCCAACCGGCGATCGTTCGTTCCAGTTCGTCGAGCAGCGCTAGGGCTTCACGGAAGTGCCCGACGTACTGCTCGTAGAGCACGCGGGTGAACCCGACGAAGAGCCGCGTGGCGACCGGCGTGTCACCGCCGCAAGCATCCCAGATCGCTTCCGCCTCGGCGCGCGTCTCTTCGACCGGCGTCTGCCACAGGCGGACCATGACTGCTGCGCCCCAGACGACCGGGTACCGTCGCCGAACGTCGTTGGGAAGTGCGGTCGCCAGGCGGGCGAGGTCGAGCTCGAGGACGGTTTCGGCGCGATCGAGCGCGACCGCGGCAGCTTCGGGGTCACCCGCTGCCAGAAACAGCCGCGCTGCGTTCCGTGCGTCGCCGCAGCTCGCGTACTGCTCGGCGGCCGACCGAACGATGGCGTGGGCCAGATCCGGGGCTGCCAATCGCAGCGCACTCGCCGCGAGCGGATGCACTTCGTAGACGCTCTCGCGCTTTCGCACGAACGGCGACTCGCGCGACGCGCGTTCGAGGGCATCGGCCGGCTCGGGGCCGAGCGCGATCTCGATATCGCTCCCTCCGGCGTCCGGGACGACGCTGCAGAAGAGCAGCGCGTCACGCAGCGGGCACGGCATCGTTTCCAGCACTTGGTCGACCACGTACTCGTGTAGATCGTCGTAGTCGACCGCGTCGAGCTCGTCGAGCAATGCGTCGAGGCGGCTCTCATCGGCGAATCGAACGAACAGCAGGACCGCGATCGGCCAGCCGCGCGAAACGCGCACGATCCGTTCCAGCTGGGCGGGCGCGATCGTTCGTTCGCCGAGCACCCGCCGCACTTCGTCCGCGGTAAAGGCGAGGTCCGCAGCGTGCAGCGTGAGGATCTGATGCGGCGGTACGAAACGGCTCAGGTGCAAGCGGAGCGGTTCGCGGGTGCAGGCGACGATGCGCCGATCCGGGGGACGTTCGGCCAGGAGCCGTGCGAGCAGGTCCCGGGTTGCCCCCTGCGTCGCATGCTCCGCATTCTCGAAGACGATCGTCGACGCGGAGCGCGGCTGACGCCAGATCGACAACAGCGTCGCGAGCTGCTCGTCGAGCGCGACCGACGCATCGCCGAGGATGCTCGCGGGGCGCGCGAACTCCTCGCGGCGTTCGGGGAAGGCGTCGGCGAGCCCGGCCAGTACGTCCCGCGCGAGATCGGCCGCCTGCCCAGCACCCGCACAATCGGCGATGCCGACGTGCATTTCATCGGCGGTTGCTTGGCGCGCGAAGGTCGATTTTCCGAAACCGGCCGGCGCCGAGAGCACGAGCAGCGCCGGATGCGCCGCGCGCACGCGCGTCAAGAGCTCCTCACGCGGCACTTCCCCGCTGTGCGCCCGCTCGCTGCCGATCACTGGGACACCTCTGGGGCACCGGCCGGAAGCCGAACCCCTACGCGCAGTATACGCCTTGCCTGCGATGCGGCGGATCCATGCGGCGTGGGGCTTTCGGCCCGCGGCTGGACGGTTAGTCCGGCGCGCCGGCCCGCGGATCGCGCAGCAGGCGCGCGTACTCGCGGTCCATCCGACCGCTCGCGCGGTACGCGGTCGCGCGCATTGCGAGATGCTCGAACGCCGCGCTGATATGCGGGCCGAGCGCCTCACGCCGGAGGTACACGGCTTCGCGCAAGATCTCCCAATAGTGTTCGAAGTTGTCCGCGTATTCCGAGAGCACCAAATTCTCCGCGACGCCGCCTTTGTTCACCAACACGGCGAAGTGCTCGAGGAACTGCATCAGCCGGAAGGCGCCGAGAAACTCAGGGATCGCTTCGGACGTGCGCAGCCGCTCGCGAAGCGCGGGATCGCGCAACAACCGCGGAATCTCGCGCAGCGAGCGGATCGCGTCGCGCATCTCCTCCGAATCGAGCTTGTCGACGATGCGCAAGTAGACGACGATATCGTTCGCGTTGCGGTAATGACGCAGCTGCGCGAACGCGGCGACCGCCGTGGCGCAGATGATCAGCGCCGAGATGAGCGACGCGAGAGCGCCGAGCCAGGCGGCATCCACCTCAGCCGACCGGCGAGAGGCGCGGGTTGGGACGTTCCGGGCGGCCCACCTTGTGGCATTCGCGCCAGCCGTGCCCGGTGTCGATCGCCACGATGTCGGCGGTGAAGTCGAACGACCCCGCCCCTTTGAAGAACGCGCTCCCGACGGCGTACGCGTCGACGGGGACGCCGTCTTCCTTGAAGCGCCGGATCCGGTCGGCATCGAAACCGCCGCTCACCACGATGCGCACGCCGGTGAATCCTTCGCGGTCGAGCGCGTCGCGCACGTTGTGCACCAGCTGCGCGTTGACGCCGGTCGGCGGAAAGGTCCCCATTTGAGGGATCACGCTGTTGTCGACCAGCGTTCCGGACGTGTCCAGCCGCACGCCCCACAGCCGGCCGCCGAGCGCCCGCGCCACCGCGAGCGACGTGCCGGCGCAGTCGTTCTCGAAATCGACCAGCGCGATCACGTTCACCGAGGCGTCGATGTACTGCGCGAACTTCTGCGTGGCGAGCACGGTGTCGCCGCCGTAGGCCGCGATCAGCCCGTGCGGCACGGTCCCCATGCCACGCGAGCCCCACCATTCGGCGTTGGCGTCGGTCGAGACGCCGAGCGCGCCCGAGATGTACGCCGCGTACCCGTCGCCGGTCTGCACCAGATGGTGATCGAACCGGGCCGGGAAGAACAGCACTTCTTTGCCGCCGGCGGCGTCGACGATCGCGCGCGCGTTGGTCGCGATCCGCGAACGCCGCGCCAGCACGCCGAGATACGGGGTCTCGAGGTGGGCGAAGAGCGCGTAGTCGCCCTCGATCGTCATGACGGTTTCGAACGGCGCGATCGCGTCGCCGTCGAAGAGTGCCCGTACGGAAAGCGACTCCCAGCCGTCTTCCCACTCGCCGCCCGGACCGTAACGGCCGCTGCACAGCTTGAGGATCGCGATCGCTTCGTCGATGCCGCACAAGATCGCGTGGTTGCGCTGAAAGACCTGCATCCGCACTCGAGGATGGTAGCGGTCGGCTTCGAGGATCTCGCGCGCGCGGTTGAAGTACGTATCGGAGTAGTAGCCGTCGCGCATCTTCTCGACCGGCAGGTTGAGGATGGCCGGATCGAGACGACGGCGCTCGGTGCGGAGCATGGGACGGCCCTACGCTTACGTGGAACGAAGTCCTCGTTTCACCATGGCGAACCCCACCAATGCCGACATAGCTCACCGTCTTCGCGAAATCCGCACGCTCATGGAGTTTGCGGGCGAACCGTTCTTCAAGTTCATGGCCTACGAGCGGGCGGCCGAGACGATCGAAAATGCGGCGCCGCTGGCGGCGCTCGTCGAAGACGGCCGCCTGACCGAGCTTCCCGGGGTCGGCAAGACGATCGCCGCGCGCATCGCGACGCTGGCGGCGACCGGAACCGACCCCTATCTCGAGGAGCTGCGCGCGACCTATCCCTCGACCCTGATGGAGGTTCTCGGCGTCCAAGGGGTCGGGATGAAGACCGCGCAGCTGCTCTTCGAGCGGCTCGGCGTCGCGTCGCTCGCCGACCTGGAACGAGTGCTGGAGGACGGCGGGATCGCGGCGATCCCGCGGCTGGGAGCGAAGTCGATCGACAACATCCGGCGCGGCGTCCTGGCCTACAAGGGCCGCACGAAGCGCACCCCGCTCGGGGTCGCGCTCCCGATCGCCCGCGAGGTCATCGCCTACCTGCGCGCGACGACCGATGCGGCCGACCTCGTCCCGGCCGGCAGCGTGCGGCGCCAGGAGCCGACGGTCGGCGACGTCGACATCGTGTGCACGTCGGCCAACGCCGAAGCGGTCATCGCGTCGTTCACCGCGTGGGATCGAGCCGAGGCGGTGCTGGCGGAAGGTCCGACCAAGGCGAGCATCTGGCTCGCCGGCGGATTGCAGATCGACCTGCGGGTCCTGCCGGCGCACCTCTACGGCAACCTGCTCCAGCACTTCACCGGCTCGCGCGAGCACAACATCCAGTTCCGCGAGCTCGCCGCGCGCAAGAACTTGCGCGTCAGCGAGAACGGGATCGTCGACCTGAGCGACGGCCGCACGATCGCGTGCCGCACGGAAGAGGAGGTGTACGCCACGATCGGGCTCGCGTACGTTCCGCCGGAGATGCGCCTGGGCACCGGGGAGATCGAAGCGGCGCGCGCCGGGACCCTGCCCCGGCCGGTCGAGCTCGGCGATCTGCGCGGCGACTTCCACCTACACTGCACCTGGTCCGACGGAGCAGGCACGCTCGAGGAGATGATCGCCGGTGCCGCCGCGCGCGGCTACGCCTACCACTCGATCAGCGATCATTCGTGGGGCCGCGGCCGGATGGGGCTCGATCCGAGCGACCTGCGCGCGCAGCGCGCCCGGGTGCGTGAGCTCGGCGAGCGTCACGGGATTCGCACGCTGTGCTCGGCCGAGGTCGACATCCTCGCCGATGGCACGCTGGACTACGACGACGCGATCTTGGCCGAGCTCGACCTCGTGGTCGCCTCGGTCCATTCCGCGTTCAACCTCTCCCGTGAGGCGATGACCGCCCGTCTGATTCGGGCCTGCGAAAACCCTTACGTGACGATCATCGGGCACCCTACCGGGCGCAACGTCGAAACCTTCGCCGGGTACGACTTCGATCACGATGCGGTATTCGCGGCGGCTGCGCGGACCGGGACGGCCCTGGAGATCGACGGACAACCCAGTCGGCTCGACCTTCCCAGCCCCCTGGCCCGGCGCGCCCGCGAGTTCGGCGTGACCTTCAGCTGCGACTCGGACGCCCACGCGGTCGCGCAACTCGAAAACGTGGCCTACGCGGTCGGTCAGGCACGGCGGGCCTGGATCACTCGCGATGAGGTCCTCAACACCCGATCACTTGAGGAAGTCCTCGCCTTCGTGAGTTTGAAACGAGCGCTCGTTCCCCATGTCGATCCCGGCGCCGCTCCCTCCGGCTGAGGAGCGGCGGCTCTCCGCCCTCTACGAGTACGAACTCCTCGACACGCCACCCGAGGATCTCTTCGACGCGCTCACCGATCTGGCCGCGAAACTGTGCGACGTCCCGATCTCGCTGATCACGCTGATCGACCGCGATCGCCAATGGTTCAAGTCGGCGCACGGGATCGAACTGCGCGAGACCCCGCGCGACGCCTCGTTCTGCGCCCACGCCATCCTCGACGACGCGATCATGGTGGTCGACGACGCGGCTGCCGACCCGCGCTTCGCCGGCAATCCCCTGGTGAGGGGCGAACCCGGCATCCGTTTCTACGCCGGCGTCCCGCTGCGAGCGCCCGACGGCTCCGCGCTCGGCACGCTCTGCGTCATGGACACCCGCGCGCGCGTGCTGACCGACGCGCAGCGGACCGCGCTGAGCGCGATCGTTACTGTGGTGGCCGAACAATTCGAAGCGCGTCGCTCGGTGCTGCGGCTCTTCGACAGCTCCCAAACCGAGCTGTACCACGTCGATCTCGAGCACGAACGGATCCTCTTCGCCAGCGACGCTGCGCGGCGCAACCTCGGCTACTCGATCGAAGAGCTCCACGAGCTGCCGCTGAGCGGTCTGCTGCCCTCGCTCGTGCGCGAAGGGCGGCTCATGGAGCGCCTGGTCGAGTTGCGCGCACATTCGAGCCGGCGCTTGAACCTGCGCACGACGGCACAGCGCAAGGACGGCACGACCTATCCGATCGAGCTGCGCATCGAGCTGCTCCCCGGCCGGCGGCGCGACGTCGCGATGGTCGTGGCGACCGATCTGACCGAACGCGAGCAGGCGCAGCAGCGCATCAGCCTGCTCTCGGCCGCGATCGAAGCCGCTCACGATCCGATCATCATCGCCAAGCCCGGCGCCGAACCGCGCGATCCGGCGACGATCGTCTACGCGAACGAAGCGTTCGTCCGGCAAAAGGGCGTCAAGGCGGACGCCGTGATGGGCCACTACACCGACGAGTTCTTCGGACCGAAGACGGATCGCACGCGGCTCGCCTTCATGCGTCACGAGATCATGGCCGGCCGGTCCGCGCGCGTCGAGTACGTCTCGTATCGTGCGGACGGTTCGTACTATCACACCCAAGCGACGGCGCGGCCGCTGGTCGACGACTCCGGGCACACGACGCACTTCGTCGTCGTGCAGCACGACGTGACCGAACAAGTGCTGCGCGGCGCGCAGCTGGCGATGCAGAACGAGCGGCTGACCGCGATCACCTCGATCGCGCGCACGCTGTTCGCCTCGCTCGAGCCGAGCTTGCTGGTCGAAGCGCTGCTCTCCGGAGTCCAGGAGCTGGTCGGCGGCGGGGCGACGTTGTACGCACCGCGTCCGCGCGGCGGTTTCGTCGAGACCGTCGATCTCGGCGTGAGCGACACCGCTCCGGTCGCCGACGCGTTCGTCGGGCTCGCATCGCGCAGCGACGTCTGCGTCCTCGACGAATCCGAGCGGCGCGCCGCCGTCCGCATTCCGGGAACGGCCGGCGGGACCGCATACGTGCTCAACGTGCGGGGCGAGGGGCCGTTCAGCACTGCCGACGTCTTCGCGCTCGGTTTGCTCGGAGCGTACTTCGCGGTCGCGGCCCGCAACGTCGAGCTGTACCTCGAGCTGGCCGCGCGCCGCGACGCCGTCGTCGAACTGAGCCAGGTCAAGAACGATCTGATCGCGATGCTTGCGCACGACTTCAAGGGCCCGCTGACCACCATCGTCGGTTTCGCCGACGTGCTGGCCGACGACGACCGCTTCGATGCGGAGTCGCGCCAGTATCTGGGGATGATCTCCTCGAGCGCGATGCGGCTGGCGTCGCTCGCGACCGACACGCTGGCACTCTCGCGGCTCGAACACAACGAGCTGGCACTCGTGCTCACGGAGGTCGACCTGGTCTCGCTGGTGCGCGACGTCGTGCGCGTCTTCAGCGTAACGCGACCGATCGATCTGCGTGTCTCGGCCTCGACGCTGACGGTTACCGCCGACGAGCCGCGCTTGCGCCAAGTCTTCGAGAACCTGGTCGGCAACGCGATCAAGTACTCACCGGGCGGCGAGCCGGTCGAAGTCGCCGTGCGGTCGCGCGACGGCGGCGTCGAGCTCACGATCCGCGACCGCGGCATCGGCATCCCCGACTCCGAGCGCAGCAAACTCTTCGGCCGCTTCGCGCGCGCCAGCAACGCGCGCGCGCTCGGCATCGGCGGGACGGGCTTCGGCCTCTACCTGAGCAAGACGATCGTCGACCTGCACGGCGGAACGATCGACGTCGAGTCGATCGAAGGTCAGGGCTCCACGTTCCGCATCGTCATCCCGACGCACGCCGCGCTGTATAAAGCCGGAGCGCGGCGTTTCGCCTTGCTCGATGCCGACGGCGACGCGCGCTCGTACGTCGCGCACACGCTGCGCGGCGACGGTTTCGCGGTCGCCGTGGCGCGCAGCGGCGAAGAACTCCTGCGCTTCCTCGAAGACGGCAGCTTCGACGTCGCGCTGGTGGACGCCGACCGGCTGGAGATTCCCGCCGAAGCGTTCACCGAACGCGCCGGGCCGCACGCGGCGCTGGTGCGCGTCGGCCTGCGGCTGCCCTCCGAGCGTAACGGCTGGAGCGCGTTCGTCGCGAAGCCGTTCCTGATGAAGGATCTCTATACGGCGATCGACGAGGCGCTCGCCCACGCGAACGGCGGCGCATCCAAGGAATCGGTGAGCTCCGCTGGATCGCGATAGATCGCCTCGCCTCCGGCGAGCGTCGCGGGATCGGCGCCGCCGCAGAGCAGCGCGACGCAGGCGACGCCCGCCCGGTGGGCGGCCTCGATGTCGTAGCGCGTGTCGCCGACCATCACCGCCTCGCCGGCGGCGACGCCGGCCTTCGCGAGTGCCGCATCGACGATGTCGGGTGCGGGCTTCGAGGACTGCGCGTCGTCGGACGTCGACGCGACGTCGACCAGCGGGCCCAAATCGCCCCGCGCGAGCAAGCCGTCGAGTTCGCCCTTCTTCGCCGAGCTGGCGACGACGACGCGCGCCCCACGGGCGCGTACGGCCAGCAGCATTTCCCGCGCACCGCGCGTCGGCCGCACGGCCGGCAGTTCGCGCTCGCGGAAGATCTCGGCGCGCCGAGCGGCGATCGTCTTGCCGGGCTCCCGCTCGTCGCTCGCGCCGGGGATCAGCGCGGGCAGAATGCGATCCCCGCCCATCCCGATCAGCGGACGGAGCCGTTCGACGGGTATGGAGTAGCCAGCTTCGGCGAACGCCGCCGCCCACGCCCGGGCGTGTGCGTCCACCGAGTCGACCAGCGTTCCATCGACGTCGAAGAGGACGGCTCGCGTCATGGGTATGCTGTACCCACCTCCCTTCGCCCGTGAGGTCTCCGTGGCTGACACCAAACGACCGGCGCTCGATGTGACCGCGCTTCTGCGCCGTGCCGCGGGCGCGCTGAGCGAGCGGGTCGGCCTCTCACCGAACGTCCTCTCCGAGCGCTCGAAGTCGCTGCGCCCGCGCACGGCCGGCGCGAAGAAGACGCCGAGCGTGTGTCCGTACTGCGCGGTCGGATGCGGGACGTCGGTCTACACCCGGGACGGGGCGATCGTCGACATCGAGGGCAACCCCGACTCGCCGATCAACGCCGGAACGCTCTGCCCGAAAGGCTCGGCGACTTTCGCGCTGCACGTGAACCCCGCACGCTGGACCACGGTCAAATATCGCGCTCCGTACGCGAGGGAATGGGCCGACGTTTCGCACGATTGGGCGATGGAGCGCATCGCGCAGCGCATCAAGGACACGCGCGACCGCACGTTCCGCGAACACGACGAGCACGGGCGCCGCGTCAACCGCACCATGGCGCTCGCCTCCCTCGGCGGCGCGACGCTCGACAACGAAGAGAACTATCTCATCGCGAAGCTGTTCCGCAACCTCGGGACGCCGTTCATCGAGAATCAGGCGCGCATTTGACATAGCTCGACGGTGCCGGGTCTCGGCACCCTCTACGGCTTCGGCGGCGCGACCACGTATCTGATGGATCTGCAGCACTCCGACCTCATCGTGATCCAAGGATCGAACTTCGCGGAGAACCATCCGGTCGGCTTCCGCTTCGTGACGATGGCGAAGGAGCGCGGCGCGACGATCGTCCACGTCGATCCGCGCTACACCCGCACGAGCGCTCTCGCCGATCTCTACATTCCGATCCGGTCCGGAACCGACATCGCCTTCACCGGCGGCTTGATCAACTACGTCCTCTCGAACGATGCGTACTTCAAAGAGTACGTGCACGCGTACACCAACGCGACGTTCCTGGTGCACCCCGACTTTCGCGACACCGAGGATCTCGAGGGCCTGTTCTCGGGCTACGATCCGCAAACGTGTCAGTACGACGCGAAGCAGTGGCGGTACGAGGTCGACGACGAGTCGCCGGAGCGGCCGGGTTCCGGCGGCGCCTCGGTGCACGGCGGCAAGCAGCCGAAGAAAGATCCGACGCTGCAGCACCCGCGCTGCGTGCTCAACGTGATCAAGCGGCACTACGCGCGCTACACGCCGGAGATGGTGGAGCGCATCACGGGCGCTCCACCCGAGGCCTTCTTGCGCTTGGCGCAGCTTCTGGTGGCGAACAGCGGGCGCGAGCGCACCGCCGTGTACGCATACGCGATGGGCTGGGCGCAGCACACCGTCGGCGTGCAGAACATCCGCGCCGCCGCGACGCTGCAGGCGCTGCTCGGAAACACCGGCCGTCCCGGCGGCGGCGTCATGGCACTGCGCGGACACGCCTCGATTCAGGGTTCGACAGACATCGCCACGCTCTACGACAATTTGCCCGGGTATCTCAAAGTGCCGACGACCGAAAAGGGCGAGACCGATTTCGCCGCGTGGACGAAGAACCACACCATGCGATCCGGGCGCTGGGAAGGTTTTCCGCGCTACGCGATCTCGCAGTTGAAGGCATGGTACGGCGACCACGCGCGCGCGGCGAACGACTGGGGCTTCAGAAATTTGCCGCTCAACACCGGCGACCACTCCGACCTCCCGATGTTCTTCGCCATGAAGGACGGCGAGGTCGAAGGGCTGCTGCTCTACGGCCAAAATCCCGCGGTCGGCGGACAGAACGCCAAGCTGCAGCGCGCCGCGATGGAACGGCTGCGCTGGCTCGTCGTGCGCGACATGTTCGAGACGGAGAGCGCCGCGTTCTGGAAGCGCGAGGGCGCCGAGCCGGCGGCGATCGGTACCGAAGTGTTCTTCCTCCCGGCTGCCGGCGTTGCGGAGAAGGCCGGCACGTTCACCAACACGATGCGGCTGGTGCAGTATCACGACAAGGCGGTCGAACCGCCGGACGATGCGCGCAGCGATCTCGCGTTCACCTACGAACTCGGGAAGCGGCTCAAGGCACTCCATGCTGCCTCGATCGACCCGCTGGACCGTCCCCTTCTCGAGCTGACCTGGGACTATGAGAGCGACGATCCGGGCGAACGCGCGACGGGCGAACCCTCGGTGGAGCGCATCATGCGCGAGATGAACGGCTTCCGCGTTGCGACCGGCGAGCATCTGCAGGACGCAAGCGACCTGCGCGACGACGGGACCACCGCGTGCGGCGCGTGGATCTACTGCGGCATGTTCCCCGAACCCGACCGGAACTTGACCCGCCGGCGGGTGCCGGGCCCGCCCGGATCGGCGTCGCCCGAGTGGGCATGGTCGTGGCCGAACAATTCGCGCGTGCTCTACAACCGCGCTTCGGCCGACCCGTCCGGCGTGCCGTGGAGCGAGCGCAAACGGCTCGTCTGGTGGGATGCCGCGGCGAATCGCTGGACCGGCGCCGACAGGCCGGATTTTCCGCTGCACACGCCGCCGTCATACCGCGCGGCGGCCGATGCGACCGGCGAAGCGGCGGTCGACGGCGACGCGCCGTTCGTGATGCTCGAATACGGCCGCTCCGAGATCTTCGGCGTCAACGGGACCGCCGACGGGCCGCTCGCGACGCACTACGAGGCGCGCGAATCACCGGTCGGCAACGCGCTTTATCCGAAGGTGCAGTTCAACCCCGTCCTCAAGCAATGGCGCCGCCGCGACAATCCGTACCACGCGATCGGCGACGAGCGTTATCCGTACGTCATCACGACGTACCGGCTGACCGAACACCATGCCGCGGGCGTGATGAGCCGCAGGCTGCCGTGGCTGGCCGAGCTCCAACCGGCCGTGTTCTGCGAGCTCTCGCCGGAGCTGGCGGTCGAAAAGGGCATCCGCAACGGCGATTGGGTGACCATCGAGACGGCGCGCGCCGAGATCGAAGCGCGGGCTCTGGTGACGGGCCGAATGCAGCCGATCCGCCTGGGCAAAGGCCGCTTCGTCCACCAGATCGGCGTGCCGTACCATTGGGGATACGAGGGCGAAGTCACCGGCGACAGCGCGAACGATCTTCCGCCGCTGGTCGCCGACCCCAACGTGACGATCCACGAGGGGAAGGCCTTCACGTGCAACCTGCGGCCGGGCCGGCGCAGCCCCTACGCGAGGGAGACGCCGGAAGAAGAGCCGGTGCCCAGGTTCGAGCAGAGGCCGCTCGGCAACCCGGAGCGTCCCGGTCCGGTCCCGGCTCCGGCCCACGATTCCGCGGCGGTGCGCTCGGCGATCGTCCCGCCGGAGATCGTGATGGAAGGAGCGGCGGTCGCGCACCGGATCGAGCGTGGCGAGGGACCCGACGCGGGTATCGGCCAGCATGGACAACCGTGAGCGCGGACCCGATCCGGTGGTGAACGCCGATCGCGGTCGGGGAACGACCCGGCCCGAAGCGGGGCCGGAGAGCAACGACGTGGTGGGCCGGCCGGCGGTCGAGCGCCCGCGGACGGCATTCCACCAGCCGCCCGAGACGCCGGATCTCGAACGGGAACCGCTGAACGAGCGGGAAGCGCTCGAAGAAGGCGGCGAGTTCGACGGAATTGCCCCACTGCAGGACCTTCCGCCCCCCTAAATCCGAAGGCGTGCGGGCCCTGGTGTACAAAATACCGGATGCCAAAAGATCGAGGTACCGGTTTTGGAGACGATCGACATCATCGGCGGCGTGCCGTTCGGCATCGCCGCTCGGCCCGAACCGGCGAACGGCGCGGGCGACGGACGGCGCAAGAAGAAGCGTCGTGAGGGACGAGGGCGGCCGGTCGATCCGGACGCGCTGCTCGAGGTGCGCGCGCTGCTCGGCGACGAGCCGCGCCGGCGCGATCTCCTGATCGAGCACCTCCACAAGATCCAGGATCGCTATCGCGCGCTCTCCGCGCCGCACCTCGTCGCGCTCGCCGAAGAAATGCGGCTGGCGCCGGCCGAAGTCTTCGAAGTCGCGACCTTCTACCACCACTTCGACGTGGTGAAGGACGGCGAAGCGGCGCCGCCTGCCGTTACCGTGCGCGTGTGCGACGGCCTCTCGTGCGAGATGGCCGGGGCGCAGAATCTGCTCGCGCTCCTACGTGCCGGCGGCTACGGTGACGGCGTGCGCGTGATCGCGGCCCCGTGCGTCGGGCGCTGCGAGTCCGCACCGGTCGCGGTCGTCAACCAGAACCCGATCTGCGGCGCGACGGTCGCCGGCGTCGACGCGGCGCTCGAGGCAAAAGCGTTCAGCGCGGCGATCCCGGACTACGCCGGTTTTGACGCCTACGTCGCGGATGGCGGATACGCGCTGCTGCGCGCGTGCGTCAACGGCGAGCGCACGCCGGACGAGTTGATCGCGATCATGGAGAACGCGGGCTTGCGCGGCCTCGGCGGCGCCGGTTTCCCGGCCGGCCGCAAGTGGAAGATCGTGCGCGCCGAGGCCGCTCCCAAACTGATGGCGGTCAACATCGACGAAGGCGAGCCCGGCACGTTCAAAGATCGCTGGTATCTCGAACGCGATCCGCACCGCTTTCTCGAGGGGATGCTGATCGCTGCGTGGGCGGTCGGCATCGCTGAGATCTACGTGTACCTGCGCGACGAATACGCGCATTGCCGAAAGATCCTCACCGACGAGATCGCGGCGCTGCAAGCCGCATCGCCGGTGCCGCTGCCGCCGATCCACCTGCGTCGCGGCGCGGGCGCGTACATCTGCGGCGAAGAGTCCGCGATGATCGAGTCGATCGAAGGCAAGAAGGGCATGCCGCGACTGCGCCCCCCGTACGTGGCGCAAATCGGCGTGTTCGGCCGCCCGACGCTCGAGCACAACATGGAGACGCTCTACTGGGTGCGCGAGATCGTCGAGAAAGGCGCCGCGTGGTTCGCCGACCAGGGACGCAACGGCCGCAAAGGGCTGCGTTCGTTCTCGGTGAGCGGGCGCGTGCGCAAGCCGGGCGTGCACCTCGCGCCGGCCGGCATCACGATGCGCGAGCTGCTCGAGGAGTACGCCGGCGGCATGCTGCCCGGCCACACCTTCTACGGATACTTTCCGGGCGGTGCGTCGGGCGGGATCCTGCCCGCCTCGCTGGACGACATCCCGCTCGACTTCGACACGCTCAACAAGTACGGGTGCTTCATCGGATCCGCAGCGATCATCGTGCTCTCCGATCGCGACACGGCGAAGAGCGCGGCGCTCAACATGCTGCGCTTCTTCCGCGAGGAGTCGTGCGGTCAGTGCACGCCGTGCCGCGTCGGCACGGCGAAGGCCGTGGCGCTCATGGAACGCGACGACTGGGACCGCGATCTGCTCACCGATCTCTCGACGGTGATGATGGACGCGTCGATCTGCGGGCTCGGCCAAGCGGCGCCCAATCCGTTCCTTTCCGTCTACAAATACTTCCCGCACGAGGTGAGCTGAAGTGAACGGGGATACGAACGTGGCGATCGCCTTCACGCTCAACGGAACGCCGGTCAGCGCGCGCACCGACGAGACGATTCTGCAAGCCGCCGACCGGCACGGCATCGAGATCCCGCGGCTGTGTTATAAGGACGGCTACCGTCCCGACGGCAACTGCCGCGTCTGCATGGTGGAGATCGACGGCGAACGCGTCCTCGCGCCGTCGTGCTGCCGGATGCCGGCCGAGGGAATGAAGGTCACCAGCACCAGCGACCGCGCGGTGAAATCGCAGCGGCTCGTCACCGAACTGCTGCTCACCGACATGCCGGCGCAAACGACGTCGCCGTACAAGCGGGAATCCGAGCTCGACGTGTGGGCCGCGAAACTCGGCGTCGCGCAGCCGCGCTATCCGCAGCGGCATCAACCGGCCTCCGATCTCTCGCACCCGGCGATGTCCGTCAACCTCGATGCGTGCATTCAATGCGGCCGCTGCGTGCGCGCCTGCCGCGAAGAACAGGTCAACGACGTCATCGGCTACGCCTGGCGCGGCGAGCATGCGAAGATCGTGTTCGATTTCGACGATCCGATGGGAACGAGCTCGTGCGTCGCCTGCGGTGAGTGCGTGCAAGCCTGTCCGACCGGCGCGCTCTCGCCGGCGAACGGCGTGGCGCTGATCGAGCCCGACAAGAAGGTCGATTCGGCCTGCCCGTACTGCGGCGTCGGGTGCCTGTTGACGTACAGCGTCAAAGACAACACGATCCTGCAGGTCGACGGCCGCGACGGCCCTTCCAACGCGAGCCGGCTGTGCGTCAAGGGCCGCTTCGGCTTCGACTACGTGCACAACCCCGCGCGCCTGACCAAGCCGATGATCCGCAAAGAGGGTGTGCCCAAAACGGCGGCGCTGCTCGATCCCGACGACATGTGGAACGTGTTCCGCGAGGCGACCTGGGAAGAAGCGCTCGAGCGCGGCGGCGGAACGCTGCGCGAGATCCGCGACCAGCAGGGTCCGCAGGCGCTGGCCGGTTTCGGTTCGGCCAAGGGCAGCAACGAAGAAGCCTACCTCTTCCAAAAATTGGTGCGCACCGGTTTCCGGAACAACAACGTCGACCACTGCACGCGGCTGTGTCACGCTTCGTCGGTCGCCGCGCTGCTGGAGGACGTCGGGTCGGGAGCGGTCTCGAACCAGGTCGAGGACGTCGCACTGGCCGATGTGGCGATCGTGATCGGCTCCAATCCGACGGTGAACCATCCGGTCGCCGCGACGTTCATGAAGAACGCGGCCAAGAACGGCACCAAGATCATTTTGATGGATCCGCGCCGTTCGGACCTGGCCCGCCACGCGACGTATTTTCTCCAGTTCAACGGCGACACCGACGTCGCGCTGCTCAACGGCCTCATGCACGTGATCGTCGAGGAAGGTCTCGCGAACGAAGAGTTCATCCGTACGCGAACCGAGAACTACGAAGCGCTCAAGGCCAATCTGACGGAGTACACGCCGGAAAAGGTCGCGCCGATCACCGGGATCGACGCGCAGACGATCCGCGAGGTCGCCCGGCTCTACGCGACCGCGAAGGCATCGATCATCTTCTGGGGGATGGGGATCTCCCAGCACGTGCACGGCACGGACAACGCGCGCTGTCTCATTTCGCTCGCGCTGCTGACCGGGCAGATCGGACGGCCGGGCACCGGACTGCACCCGCTGCGCGGACAGAACAACGTTCAAGGCGCCTCGGACGTCGGGCTGATCCCGATGATGTTCCCGGACTATCAGCGGGTCGACAACGGAGCGGCGCATCGCAAGTTCGAAGCGCTCTGGAACACGCCGCTCGATGCGAAGGCCGGGTTGACCGTCACCGAGATCATGGATGCGGCGCACAACGACATCATTCGCGGCATGTACATCATGGGTGAGAACCCGGCGATGTCGGACCCCAACGTCGGCCACGCGCGCGAAGCGATGGCGAAGCTCGAACACCTGGTGGTGCAGGACATCTTCTTCACCGAGACCGCCAGTTACGCGGACGTCATCCTGCCTGCCTCGGCGTTTCCGGAGAAGACGGGAACGTTCACGAACACCGACCGGCGCGTGCAGCTCGGCCGGAAGGCGCTCGATCCGCCGGGCAACGCGCGTCAGGATCTGTGGATCATCCAGGAGATCGCGCGGCGGCTCGGCCTGGCGTGGAACTACGCCGGCCCGGCCGAGGTGTTCGACGAGATCCGCGCCGCGACGCCGAGCATGGCGGGGATAACGTGGGAGCGCCTGGAGAGCGAAGGCTCGTGCACATACCCGCTCGAGCACGAAGGCGATCCCGGCGAACCGATCATCTTCATCGAAGATTTTCCGCGCGCCGGCGGCCGCGGGCTCTTCTATCCCGCGGCGTACACGCACGCCGACGAGATGCCCGACGCGGAGTACCCGTTCGTCTTCACCACCGGCCGCCAGCTCGAGCATTGGCACACTGGATCGATGACCCGCCGCGCCAGCGTGCTCGACGCGCTCGAGCCGGATCCGGTCGTGAGCGTGCATCCGGACGACCTCGTCGAACTCGGCACCGAGCCGGGCGGCGTGATCACGCTGCAATCACGGCGCGGCAAAATCACCGCGTACGCGCGCGCCGATCGCGGGATGCAGCGCGGCGTCCTGTTCATGCCGTTCGTCTACAACGAAGCGGCGGCGAACCTGCTCACCAACGACGCGATCGACCCCTTCGGCAAGATCCCCGAGTTCAAGTTCTGCGCGGTAAAACTTAGCCGCGGAGAACGAGTGGAAGCGTCGATCTTATAACCCCGCGGGGTAGGACTCGCTCGGGGTGACAAAGAGGGGGGCGACATCTTGCGATGTCGCCCCGTTTCTTGTGCGCCCGGCATGGACGCTTGACTTGGAGGTGAGAGTCCTCTACGG
>CALEYW010000061.1 GCA_937927945.1 uncultured candidate division WPS-2 bacterium
GCGCGATGTACGCTTCGGGCTGATAGTAGTCGAAGTACGAGACGAAATACTCGACCGCGTTGTTCGGAAAGAAGTCCCGAAATTCGGCGCACAGCTGCGCGGCAAGCGTCTTGTTGTGGCACAGCACCAGGGTGGGCTTCTGCACCAGCTCGACGACGCGCGCCATCGCCATCGTCTTCCCCGAGCCGGTCACCCCGAGGAGCGTCTGCGCGCGGTCGCCGCGCAGGACGCCTTCGGCGAGGGCGCTCGTGGCTTTCGGCTGGTCGCCTGCTAGCGGGTACGACGAAACGAGCTCGAATTTCGGCATCTTTTCGGTATAACGCCGAATGGCCGTAGGTGGGATGCGTTCCACGGCGGTGACGAACCGTTTCATCGGCGGGCGGCGTACGAGAGGAAGGACCTCACCTGCCCGATGCGGGAGAAAACCGTCTTCCTTCTCGCTGCGTGGAGAGCCCATGGACAAGCAAGAGACCTGGAGCCGCCCCGATTTCGAGGAAACCAGTTCCGGATTCGAAGTCACCGCGTATGTCAACGACTGGGACCAGGACCGCTTCTAATCGCCTGGACCGATGATCGAAGAGGCGCCGCGGCAGACTGCACGGCGCCTCTTTGCTTCTCAGCATGACGACGGCGACGGGTATGCCGCTCGTCGAACGTCTTCGCGCGCTCGGCGACCGATACCACGACAACCACCCGTTCCATCGCGCGCTCGTCGCCGGTGAGCTGAACGTCGATCAGGTGCGCGCCTGGGTCGCGAACCGGTACTACTATCAGAAGATGATCCCGGTGAAGGACGCGTTCGTGCTGGCGCGCCTGCCGAGCCGGGAGCATCGCCGCGCGTGGATCACGCGCATCATCGACCACGACGGCACCGCCGGCAGCGAAGGCGGCACCTCGAAGTGGCTCGCCCTCGCGCGCGCCGTCGGCCTGGGCGACGAGGACGTGATATCGGAGGCCTTGGTGGCCCCGGGCGCGCGGTTCGCGGTCGACGCGTACGTGAACTTCGCGCGCGAGCGGTCATGGCTCGAGGCCGTCGCCTCGTCGTTGACCGAGTTGTTCGGCCCGGTCGTGATGAGCCGCCGCGTCGTGGCGATCATCGAACACTATCCGTGGATCGACCGCGCCGGGTTGGCCTACTTCGAAGACCGCATCCCGCTCGCGCGCCGCGACGCCGACCAGGCGTTGGGATGGGTCGTTGACGGCGCCGTGACTCCGGAGCAGCAGGACGCCTGCGTCGCCGCCCTGGCGTTCAAGTGCGACGTCCTGTGGGGTCTTCTCGACGCGACGGCACTCCAGAGCGGCTTTTTCCGATGACGGGGACGGTGGTGCCGCGCATGTCGCGCGGCGTGCGATTTCACCGCGATCCTGACGGGTCCGCGATGCTGCTCGTGCCGGAGGGGATCGTCCGCTTGAACGATTCCGCCGCCGCGACCCTCGAGCTCGTCGACGGCAGGCGGACCCTCACCGCGATCGTCGACGCGCTCTGCGTGCGCTACGCGGTGCCCCGGGAGGACGCGTCCCGCGACGTCGACGACCTCATCGAGCGGCTCTCACGCCGGGGATACGTCGACCGGTGAACGCACCGCGGCCGACCTCGCTGTTGTGCGAGCTAACGTACCGCTGCAACTTGCAGTGTCCGTACTGTTACAACCCGCTCGATCTGGAGTCGTACCGCGATGAGCTTCCGACCGAGACGTGGCTGCGGGTCGTCGCCGAAGCGGCCGCGATGGGAATCCTGCACGTCGGACTCTCGGGCGGCGAACCGACGCTGCGCCGCGATCTCCCCGAGATCGTCGCGGCGGCGTCGCGTGCCGGTCTCTACACCAACCTCATCACGCAAGGAACGTTCCTCGACGACGCGCGCCTCGACACGCTCCTCGCAGCCGGCCTCGAGCACGTCCAGATCAGCGTCCAGGCGCCGACGGAAGCGCTCGCCGATCAAATCGCCGGCACCCGCGTGCACGCGAACAAAGAGCGCGCGATCGAGCGCGTCATGCGCCGCAACGTCGCGCTGACCCTCAACTGCGTCCTGCATCGCGGAAACCACGATGCGATCGCCGACGTGATCGCGTTCGCCGAGCGTCACGGGATCGCGAAGCTCGAGCTCGCCAACGTACAGTTCTACGGCTGGGCATATCGCAACCGCGCCGCGCTGCTCCCGACGCGCGAACAGATCGAACGCGCGCTCGTCGTCGTCGCGGCCGCGCGCGCACGTCTGGCCGGACGGATGCAGATCGCGTACGTGCTGCCCGACTACTTCGGCGATCGTCCGAAGGCATGCATGAACGGTTGGGGGCAAGCGTTCCTCACCGTCACCCCGGACGGACGCGTCCTGCCGTGCCCGGCCGCGGCGGCGATCCGAACGCTGCACTTCGAGCGCGTCCAAGACCGGCCGCTGGCCGGCATCTGGGAATCGTCCGAGTCCTTCGTCACCTATCGCGGGACGGCGTGGATGCCCGAACCGTGCCGATCGTGCGACCGTCGCGAGATCGACTGGGGCGGGTGCCGGTGTCAGGCGTTTCTGTTGACGGGAGATGCGGGCGCGACGGATCCGGTGTGCGGCCTCAGCCCCGAACACGAACGGGTGATCGCTGCGCTCGGCGTCGACGGCGGCGAACCGTTGATCCCCCGCCGCATGAAGCAGCCCGTGTGATCGTTCGCGTCCTCGGTTCGGCCGCCGGCGGCGGCGTTCCGCAGTGGAACTGCAACTGCGCGAACTGCGCCGCGGCCCGCCGAGGCGACGCACCGCGTCGGAGTCAGTCGTCGTTTGCGATCTCCGCTGACGGGGATGCGTGGTGGCTGGTCAACGTCTCGCCCGACGTCGCGGCGCAGATCGAAGCATTCCCGCCGCTGCAGCCGCGCGAGCGCCGCGGTACGCCGATCGCGGGAATGCTGCTGACCGACGCCAACGTCGATCACCTCGGCGGCCTCGCGGTGGTGCGCCAGGCCCAGCCGCGCGGGTTCGAGATCTATTCGAGCGAGATCGTGCGGACGATCGCGGCCGCGCAGCCCGCCTTCGCCGCGTTCGCCCGCCCGCCGCATCGCTGGCATACCGTACTGACCGAACCCTTCTCGCTCGACGGCGGCGCGCTGCGCGTCACCCCGCTTCCCGTGCCGGGGCTCACCCCCGGCTTCGCCGGGCGCGATCAGGCGCGCGGCGCCGTGCTCGCCTTCCGCGTCGAATCGCCGGCCGGCGAGGGATCGATCCTGTTCGCGCCGGTCTTCGCGGCGATCGACCCCGAGCTCGCCGCGGCGATCGACGCCGCCGACGTGGTGATGCTCGACGGCTCGTTTTGCTCCGACGACGAGATGCGCGACGCGGGGCTCGGCGACAAGACGGCGCGAGGTCTGGGCCATCTGCCGCTCGAGGGCGAGAGCGGAAGCCTGGCGGCGATCGCCGGTCGGCGCAACCGGCGCATCTACGTCCACCTGAACAACTCCAACCCCGTTCTCGATCCGGCGTCGCCGCAAGCGCGCGCCGTGCGCGCCGCGGGTGTTGAAGTTGCCTTCGACGGTATGGATATTTCGCTTTCGAGAGGACCGATTGCGCCGGAGCCAGGACAAGCGGGGCCACGTGACGCAGAGGACCCAGCCGCTTCCCTTGTGCGCTTTGGCGCTTCCGGAGGCAGAAGGAGCCCAGCGCAGTGATCCAGCCGCCCCTGTTGTTCAGCGGGACTTCCAACCGCCAGTTGGCGGAAGAGATCGCCAAGCGGATGCAGACGCGCGTGGGCAATGCGCTCGTCGACCGCTTCAAGAACGACGAGTGTCGCATCGAGATTCGCGAGAACGTCCGCGGCGCGGAAGTGTTCGTCGTGCAGTCGCTCTGCCGCTCGCCCTTCGGTGCCACCGTCAACGACTCGGTGATGGAGCTGCTGCTCATCATCGACGCCCTGCGCCGGGCGTCCGCCAACCGCATCACCGCGGTCATCCCGTACTACGGCTACGCCAAGCAAGACAAGAAGACGAAAGGCCGCGAGCCGATCTCGGCCAAGCTGGTCGCGAACATGATCGAGCGGGCGGGCGCCGAGCGCATCGTGACGCTCGACCTGCACGCCGCGCAGATTCAGGGCTTCTTCGACATTCCGGTCGACAACCTGATGGCCGCCCCGACGCTGTGCAATTACCTCAAAGACAAGAAGCTCGAAGGCGACAAGATCGTCGTCGTCTCGCCGGACGCCGGCGGCGTGCCACGCGCCGAGACCTTCGCCAAGCGGCTCAAGTCGACGCTCGCCGTCATCATCAAGCGGCGCCCCGAACCCGACGTTTCCGAGGTCACCCACATCGTCGGCGACGTTCAAGGCAAGATCGCGGTTGTGGTCGATGATATGATCTCCACCGGCGGTACGCTCGTAAAGGCCGCCGAGGCGCTTCGAAACAAGGGAGCGACCGACGTCTACACGCTCGCCACGCACGGCATCTTCGCCGGCGACGCGATCGCCCAGTTCGAAAAGTCCGAGATCAACCGTGTCATCGTCACGAACACGATCCCGCGCACGATCGACTCGACCAAGGTCGAGCACCTGACCATCGCCCAGATCCTGGCCGACGCGATCAAACGGATCACGTCGAATCGCTCGGTTTCCGAACTCTTCAACGCGGAAGACGTCGAGCCGCCGGCCGATCAACCCCCGCCTGCGCACGTCGAGAACGAGCTTCCGGAAGTCGTCTCCACCGCAGCACTCACGTTAGGATAGCACCGCACCGCCATGGCCAAGCCCCACACCGTCACCCTGCTCACTCTCGAACCGCGCGAAGACGTCGGCACCACCGCCTCGCACCGCATCCGCCGCGAGGGCAAGATCCCCGGCGTCGTCTACGGTCACGGCCGCTCGACCCCGATCTCGATCGAGGCCAAGCAGCTCTCCGACCTCATCCTCTCGGGCGAGAAGAGCAAGATCGTCGAGGCCTCGATCGGCGGCGTCAAGGACTCCGTCCTGCTGCGCCGCGTCGAAGCGCATCCGATCAGCCGCAAGGCGCTCAGCGTCGACTTCCAGCGGGTCGCGCAGGGCGAGGCGATCTCGGCCTCGGTCAACATCGTGACCGTCGGGGCCCCGGTCGGCGTCACCGAAGGCGGCGGCGTGATGGACGTCATCACCCACTCGCTCGACATCAAGGGCCCGGCGCAGTCGATCCCCGATTCGCTCACGGTCGACGTGAGCGGCCTCGACGTGCACCAGCACATCACGGCTGCGCAGGTCGCCCTGCCCGAGGGCTTCACCCTGCTGACGCCGCCCGAGACCGTCGTCGTCTCGGTCGAAATCACGCGTGCCCTCGCCAGCGACACCACGCCTGAGCCCGCCGCAGCCGCAACGCCCGCCGCAAACGGCGACGCCGCACCGACCGCGTAGCGCACGACCGGCGATCGCAGCGTGAATTCCGGGCTCGGAGACGCCGAGCTCAAAATGGTGGTCGGGCTCGGGAATCCGGGCGGGAAGTACAAACGCACCCGCCACAACGCCGGCTTCATCGTCGTCGACGAGCTCGCCGAGCGTTGGGGTCTGCGCGACTGGCACAAGAAGAACGACGCGCGTTACGCGCTCGACCGGCAGCGCCGCACGCTGCTGGTCGAGCCGCAGTCGTTCATGAACCTCAGCGGCGGTCCCACGCTCGGCATGGCGACGTTCTACAAGATTCCGCCGCCGCGCATCCTCGTCGTCGTCGACGAGCTCGACCTGCCGTTCGGCACGCTGCGGATGCGGGCTCAAGGCTCGGCCGGCGGACACAACGGCCTCAAGTCGATCATCGAGGCGATCGGCCAGGACTACCCGCGCTTGCGCATCGGCATCGGACGGGATCACGAAGGCGACGCGATCGAGCGGGTACTGAGCCCTTTCTCGGGCGAGGAGCTGCACGAGCTGCCGAGCATCGTCGACCGCGCAATTGATGGGATCGAGCTGTGGCTGACCGAGGGTGTGACGGCGGCCATGAATCGCGTCAACGGGAAGCCGCCCGCTAAACTCTGAGCCCCCGTCCGGCGATGATTGGGGTATGCGTCGGGCCGCTGCGTGTATCGCCGCCCTCATTACGCTTTCCCCGCTCGCCGCGGCAGCATCGGAGGGAGGCTGGGTTCAAGTCGCGATCTCGCACCCGCACGCCCCGCGCATCGTCACGGCCGAGGCTCGGGCGCTCTTCGCCGACGTGAACGCGACCCGCATGCGACACGGACTCTCTCCGCTCGTCGCCGACGAGCGGCTCTCCGATCTGGCGCTCGCCGTCGCGCGGCAGATGGCCGACCGGCGCTATTTCGGACACACCGACCCGAGCGGGGTCACCTTCGCGGATCGGCTGCGTGCGGCAGGCTACCAATATCGCTTCGCCGCCGAGAACATGGCGCTCGATTGCGACGAGGCGCACGCCAACGCGGCGTTTCTGCAGAGCCCGGGCCACTACGAGAACATCGTCGACCCGCAGCCGCACAAACTGGGAATCGCCGTGCTCGCCGCCGGCGACGGGGAAGTCTTCTACGTCGAGGAGTTCTCGGACTGATTCCGTCGCTCCAACGCTCACCCGGCCTGCGGTGAACCAGGCGCGTCCCGTGGTACGTTATAACGGGAAAGAGGAGCGATGATGATGGAGATGCACGGTCGCACGATGGTCATCCGGGTCGACGAAGCAACGCTCGGCGCGGAAGGCACGACGTTCTTCAGCGACTTGGTCTTTCTCGGCAACCTCGGGATGCGTCCGGTCGTCGTCGCCCCGACCGCCCCCGCCGCGCGCGCCGTGGTGCGTTCGATGAACCGCAGCGGCGACACCGCGGTCGGCCTCTCCGGCGCCGACGCCGGCATGATCCCCGCGGCGGCCGGAACGATCGGCGCGGTACAAACCAAGCTCCTGCGCACGCTACTCGACGCGGGCTACGTACCGGTGATCGAACCGCTCGCGTTCGGCTTCACCGGCACCGACGTCGAAGTCGCCGCCGACGACGTCGCGCAGGCGCTCGCCGGCGCGGTGGGCGCGGCGCGGGCGATCTTCTTCAACGACAACGGCGGCGTCATCGATGCCGGAACGAACCTGCTGGTCGAGCAGCTGACGCCGGCCGAAGCGCTGACGATCGCCGACGACGGCTCGCTCCCCGCCGATCTGCGCGCCGCCGTCCGAGCTGCCGCCCTCGGCGTGCGCGCCGGCGTCGGCGCGGCGCAGATCTGCGACGGCCGCGTCGCGCACGCCGCGATCGTCGAGTTCCTCACCGCACGGCACCTCGGCACGCAAGTCGCGGGGACGGTTTTCACTACCTGATTTGATGGGCGCTAACGCGTCGTCGGCGAAGCGAACGCGGTGGCAGGGCCGCCGCCCGGACAGGGATCGGCGGTTCCCGCGGTCGCGGCGATTCGGCCGCCGAGGGCGGGGCGTTCGTCGAAATACCAGCGGATCGAGCGCCGGTCGCAGAGCGGCACCAGGTCGTCGTCGGCGTATCGCACCATCGCGCGGACCGTGGCGGCTCGGTCCCCGGTCGTGGCGAGCGCGAGGGCATCAGCGCGCGTGACGAGGTTGCGTCCGTACGCCGTGTACAGCGGGTAGGCGACGACCAACACGAGCCCGAGAAACGTTGCGACGAGCGCCAGGCGCGAGAGCGCGTCGTCGTCGCGGCGGAAACCGACCCGGTCGCTCAGTAGCACGGCGATCGCTGCGCTCAACACGAACAGCGTCACCGCGAAGAGCGTCTGGCGCATCGTGTCGCCGTTTCGCAGGTGCGCGTACGCGTTTGCCAGCGCCACGCGCAACTCCGGCGGCGTCATGTGGACCAGCGTCACGTCGCCGAGCGCGACGTGCGCCGTCGGGCCAATCCCGGCGGCCCGCACCATCATGGTGTTGGAGTGACGCGAGGTCGCGAGCACCACGACCGGTTTTCCGGGAACACCGAGCGCTCGCGCGATCTCCGCGCCGGCTGCGGCCACGACGTGGGGCGTCGTCTTGTGCGGCGTGCCGATCGGCACGAGCGAGGCCAGCGAAACCGCGACGATCGCGCCCGCGTAGAAGGTTGCGGCGAGCACGAGGTACCACACCCGCACGCGCTCGACCAGCGCGATCACGGCCGCGACGACGACGGCACCGGCGAGCGCGTCGATCCCGATGCGGATCGCGTAGTCGAGAAACCATTGGTCGAGGTGTTCGTCGGTGACGCCGGCATTGAAGCCGACGCGATAACTCGCGAGCGCGAACGGCAACGCCGCCAGCGGCCCGATCGCGCCGAGCACCGCACCGAAGACCGCGCGGTGGGCGGTGCGGCTGCGCGTGCGGCGGCGCATCGCGTCGCGAATCCGGGCCGCGGTCCCCGAGCGCCAGAGCCACCAGAAAGCCAGGATCTGCGCGATCCCCCAGCCGGCCGACGCCCCGTGCCGCAGGTCGGCGATCGCGCGCGCGCGGCGCTGACGGCCGGCATCGACCAGTCCCGCGGGGTCGCGGGTCAGCAATTGGCTCGAAGTCAACGCGTCGACCCGGGCATCGAGCCGCGTGCGTGCCGCCTCGGCCGGCGCCGCCATCACGAACAGGGCGGCGAGGGCGAAGAGCGCGATCGCGCAGCGCCGGAACAGGCTCACCGGGAACGCCGGCGCGGAACGATCCTCAGCGCGACGCCCCGACGGGCGCCTCATCGGGAAATGCCGAGGCGTGCTCTTGTGCAAAACGCTTGCGGTACTGCTCCCAGCCGCGGAAGTTTCCCGACCACTCCGTGCCGTCGGCGAGCGGGGTCGCAACGTGCTCGAACGGCGACCAATGGCCGTTCGCGCCGCCTCCGACGAGCCGTTCGTAGAGTTCGATGTCCTTCGCGTGGTCGCGCGTGCCCTCGTGCGAGAGGTACGAGACGCGCGCGCAGCGCGCGACGCTGATCTTCAACCGCTCTTCGACCGGCAGCGTCGCTTCCTCGTCGCCGAGGATCAGCGGCGTGTGCCAGTCACCGACCCCGAGCGGGCGCGGCGTGCTCGCGCGATACGCGGCGAGCATCAGCTCCGCGATGTGCTTGAGTTCGGGCTGCGCGTCCTCGTGGGTGCGCTGCGTGAAGAAGTTCGCCCATTCGGTTGCGGTGATGATCACGGTGATCCACGCGAACGGCTCGAGGATGCGGTTCACCAGCTGCTTGTGCAGGTTGATGTCCGGAGCGGTCAGCCGCTCCGCGTGCGCCAGCGCGTCCTCGAGCGCTCGCCGCCACTCCGCTTCGGCCGCGGCGCGCGCGGGCGGGTCGATCTCCTGCAGCGCCTGCATCCCGCTCTGATTGCGCCCCCACCAGATCGGCATCGCCGGATCGTCGCGCACCGCCTCGATCATTTTCTTGATCGGGATTGCGCGACTGGAAGCGCTGTTTCTGGAAAACACGCGGTGGGTTAGGCTTTCGCTGTGGATGAAGCGGGGATAGCGCACTTCCATCGTGGTGAGGCGGACGCCGGCGGGCGAAACGCTATCGAGCAGGATGCGCGCGGAGAATCCCATGGGCGGCGCTTCGCCGGACGGCGGCCGGGACCCTAACGGCCGGCTCCCAGCCGCCTGCCAGGATCGCGTGCAAGAGGCCCTCGCGGCATCAGCGAATCCCCCGCGGGTATGTGGGATCGCGTGATCCGCCCGGTGAGCGTGGCCGAGGCGCTCAACGTGCTCGCGGCCGAAGGCGAGCGCGCGCGGATCGTCGCGGGCGGGACCGACGTCCTGGTCGAGCTGCAGCGGGGCGTCAAGCCGGCCGCGACCCTGATCGACGTCGCGGAACTGCGCGAGCTCAAATATGTCCGGCGCGAAGGCGCCACGATCGTGCTTGGCGGCTTGGCGACGCACAACGACGTGCTCGCCGCACCGTTCGCCCACACGGCAATGCTGCCCCTCGCGCAAGCGTGCATCGAAGTCGGGGCGCCGCAGATCCGCACCCGCGGTACGATCGCCGGAAATCTCGTCACCGCGTCGCCCGCCAACGACACGATCGCGCCCTTGATCGCGCTGGATGCCGAGATCGTGCTGGTCTCGCGGCGCGGCGAGCGCACGCTCCGGCTGAGCGAGTTCTACACCGGCTTCCGGCGCACACAGCTGCAGCCCGACGAACTCGTCAGCGAGATCCGGTTCCCTGCGCTCGACGCCGCGCGGCGCGGACTTTTCCTCAAGCTTGGTCTGCGGCGCGCGCAGGCGATCTCGGTCATCGACCTCGCGTTCGTCGTCACGTTCGATGACAGCGGGATGGTACGCGACGCGCGCATCGCGCTCGGCTGTCTGGCTCCGACGGTCGTGCGCGCGCACGCGGCGGAACGCGCGATCATCGGAGCGCCGCTCGATGCCGCTGCGTGCACGGCGGCGGGCCGCGCCGCGCTCGAAGACGCATCACCGATCGACGACATCCGCGGCTCGGCGGCGTATCGGCGCAGCACGCTTGCGGCACTCGTCGCGCAGGGTTTGGAGCGGCTAGCGGCCGGGTGCGAGGGTGACGGCTTTCCCGCGATGCCGGTCTTGCTCGAGACGCCTGCGCCGCAGCGCGCTTCGCTGCCGTTCTCCGGCACGATCGAGACGACCATCAACGGCGCGGCGCACCGCCTGGAACGCGCGCAGCACAAGACGCTGTTGAACGCGCTACGCGAGAATGCCGCGCTCACCGGCGCGAAGGAAGGCTGCGCCGAGGGCGAGTGCGGCGCGTGCACGGTGTGGCTCGACGGCGCCGCGGTGATGTCGTGCCTCGTCCTGGCGACGCAGGCGCACGGCGCGTCGCTCACCACGATCGAGGGGCTCGCGCGCGGCGACGAACTCCACCCGCTACAGCAGGCGTATATCGACTGCGGCGCGGTGCAGTGCGGGTTCTGCATACCCGGCATGATCATGGCCGGCGCGAAACTGCTCGACGAGCGGCGCACGCCCTCGCTCGAGGACCATCAAGCCGCGATCAGCGGCAATATCTGCCGCTGCACCGGCTACCGCAAGATCCTCGACGCGATGACCGAAGCGGTGCGCGAAGAGGAAGCGGCCGAGCCGCTCCCCGAGGCGGTGCACGCATGACCCTGATCGGCACGCCCGTCGCGCGTCCCGACGCGCGCGCGAAAGTGACCGGCGCGGCGCGCTACCCGGCGGACCTCGTGCAGCCCCGGATGCTGCATTGCAAGGCAGTCTTCGGGCACCGTCGCCACGCCCGCATCGAACGGCTGGACATGGCGCAGGCCCGCGCGCTGCCCGGCGTGGTCGCCGTGCTCACCGCGGCCGACGTCCCGTACAATCGGTACGGCTTGATCGATGCCGATCAAGAGGTGCTGTGCAGCGAGCGGGTGCGCTACGAGGGCGATCGCATCGCGCTCGTCGTCGCGGAGAGTGCCGAGATCGCGACCGCCGCAGCGGATCTCGTCGAGGTTGAATTCGTCGATCTTCCCGCGGTCGAAGATGCGCTCGCCGCGCTCGAGTCCGACGCGCCGCTCGTGCATCCGGAACGCGGCACGAACGTGCTGCTGCATCAGAAGATCCGCACCGGCGACGTCGATGCGGCGCTGGCGGCCGCCGACGTCGTGCTGAGCGAGACGTTCACCACCACGTGGCAGGAGCATGCCTACCTGCAGCCGGACGCGGCCATCGCGTACTACGAGGACGCGACGCTGGTCGTCGAGACGGCCGGCCAGTGGCTGCACGAAGACCTGCGCCAAATCGCCGCGATGCTGCGATTGGACGAAGACGCCGTCGCGATCCGCTACGCGAAGATCGGCGGCGCGTTCGGCGGACGCGAAGATCTCTCGGTCCAGCCCCTCATCGCGCTGGCCACCTGGGTGACGAAACGGCCGGCGGCGATCGTGTGGAGCCGCGAAGAGTCGATCGTCGGCCATCACAAGCGCCACCCGTTCCACATCGAAGCGACCTGGGGCGCCAAGCGCGACGGCACGATCGTCGCCGCCAGAACTCGCACGATCGCCGACGGCGGCGCGTACGCCTCGACGAGCGTCGAAGTGCTCAAGTGCGCGACGATCTTCGCGCACGGACCGTACCGCATCGGAAACGTCGCGACCGACGGCTACGTAGTCTACACCAACAACGTCCCGAGCGGCGCGTTCCGCGGGTTCGGAACGCCGCAGGCGCATTGGGCGGCGGAGTCGATGATCGCTCGCCTCGCCCACGCGCTGGGACTCGATCCCGCCGATGTCCGGCGGCGCAACATCTATCGCGAAGGCGATCGTGAATCCACCGGCAGCGTGCTGCCGAAGGGGGTCAGCGCGCTCCCCGTGCTCGACCGCTGCGTCGCTGAAGCCGCGCACCGGTTCGAGCGCACAACGCTGGATCGCTCGTCGCGAATACGGCGCGGGATCGGGATCGCCGCGGGGATCAAGAACGTCGGATACTCGTTCGGTTTTCCCGAGCAGTCGACGGCGACCGTCGAGCTGATCGGAACGGCGCGGATCGAGCGCGCGGTCGTGCGGATCGGAGCCGCCGACGTCGGGCAGGGCGCACACCTAATCCTGCGTCAGATCGCCGCGGAGACGCTCGCACTGCCGCTGACGGCCGTGGCGATCGTCAGCGACGACAGCGCGCTCACGCCCAACGCAGGGTCGGCGTCGGCGTCGCGGCTGACGCTGATGGGCGGCCGCGCCGTGTACGATGCCGCGCTCGCCGCACGGGCCGCGTTCGAACGCGGCGACGCACCCGAAGCAACGGTGCAATACCGCCCACCCGCGACGACGCCGCTCGACCCCGAAACGGGTGCCGGGACGCCGAACTACTGCTACGGCTACTCGGCGCAGGCCGTCGAGGTCGAGGTCGACGTGACCACCGGCGTGACGCGCGTCACGAAGATCATCAGCGTGCACGACGTCGGCCGCGCGATCAATCGCCAGCAAGTCGAAGGCCAGATCGAAGGCTGCCTCGCGCAAGCCCTCGGCTACGCGCTCACCGAAAACTTGCTCGTGCGCGACGGCAAAGTGCTCACCCCGTACTTCAGCACGTACCTCTTGCCGACCGCGCTCGACATGCCGACCGAGATCGTGCCGATCATCATGGAACTCGCCGACCCGAACGGTCCGTACGGCGCCCGCGGCGTGGCGGAGATGCCGCTGGTCCCGTTCGCTCCGGCCGTCGCCGCCGCGATCCACGACGCCACCGGCGCCTGGCTCACCGACCTCCCGATGACGCCCGAACGCATCCTCGCCGCCATCGACGCCCTCGCCCAAACCGAAGCCGAAGAAGCCGAAGCCGCGATGGAGGCGGCGCTAGCAGCACCCTGAGCGACGGCCACCGTCAACCTGAGCGACACCCATTGTCACCCTCATGTGATGCGGTATCGAGCGCTGCTGTCACCCCGGGTATTGAGCCAGGTCAGATCGGGTCTCCCACCACAGCTTCGCAGCGACAACCGAACAGTATCGTGGGCCACCGGTGCGTGCGTTTCTTATCACGCGTGTCGAACTAATGACCCGATCCTCGAAGGCAAGGGCTTCTTCCCTTATGCAATCAACTAGCGTTCGGTTCCCGGTGATCGGTGCGCTAACGATGCTGCTGGCATTAGCTTCGCTCCCCTCGGCCGCAAGCGATACATCGGGGCATCCGTGCGGCGGAACGGAATCCATAGGCGATACGATCGGTATCGTCACGGACGTTGGCAATGGGAAACGAGAGCAGACGCTAGTCCAAAGCAGTGCTCGCGTTACAGTTTCACAGCAAGGCGATCGGCGTATTTTACATCGATAACCAAGGTGAGCGTTACCTGGACCTCCAGCATCTCGAAATTCCGCATGAGCGAGCAGCGCTTCGCGGTGTCACGTTCGCCAAGGGTTTACAACCGCTTCAGGGTTCCGTAACGTTCGACGAACCCGTGCATCTTGCAGTATGCACTTCCGCGGCCTCCCTGCGAAGCGGACATCGCTAGGGGTCCGGAGAGGACTTGATCTCAATGAGGAAAACAAGGGGGCCCGGGATCGGCATGCCGTAAGCTGCTGCCGTCACGACCTCAAGGAGCTGCGAGATGGCTCGAATTCCGACAGTGCGGGAAGACGATCCGGCTACACCACCAGAGGCGCGGGATTTCCTGAAGCGGGTCGAAGGCGGCCTCGGAGAGGTGTTCAACGCCGTGCGGTTGCTCGCAAACAATCCCGCGCAGGCCAACGCGCTCATCGACTTCGTGCGGTCCGTGCGCCATCACAACAGCCTGACGCCCACTCTCACCGAACTCGCCTATACGACGGCGTCCGTCGCCAACCGCTGCCACTACTGAATCCCTCATCACGTGATGCTCGGTCGGAGCATCGGGATCAGCGACGAGAAGCTGGGGCATCTGGGTGACGACCCTCTGCCCGACGGGGTGTACAGCGACGCCGAGGCGGCGATCGTTCGCTATGCACAGAAATCCACGAAGACGCTGAGCATCGACGACGCTACCTACCAGGCCCTGGCGAAGCACTTCTCCGTCCAGCAGATGATCGAGATCTGCCTCAACGTCGGCCTCGCCCAGATGACGAACCGGTTCAACGCCACCTTCCTGAGCGACGTCGACGACTACATCCTGGAGGCCAACGAGCGGGCAGATCGCACAACGGGGGCGTGCCCGATCCACTATCCGCCGATGCCCGTCTAGTCCTTCTGGGCAAACTCACGCACGGTCGCGGCGTCGACGCCCTGGTCAGGATTATCGCACCGCGTTCGTACCGCTCGGAAACGATGCGAAAGATGTGGTCGGCGACGAGCTTGTTGAGCGGAGTGAACCCGAGTTCGTCGAGTACGATTAGGTTGGCGTCGACGTACCGCGTGATGAGCTTCTCGACGGAGAGATCGGCGATCGCGGAGCTGAGTTGAGAAGCGAGATGCTGGTCGTGGTGAACAGAACGGAGTATCCGAGCTGAACGGTTATCTGGCGAAAAGCGGCTTCAGCCTGGTAAAAACCGCGGCCGGATTTGACGCTAAGTTGACCCCGAGAAACGTAAGCCTCTAACAGTCGAACGGGCTCCGAAGATAAAGACGGGTTGGCAGCCTTGTAGCGCCGCTCGATGTCGAGAACGACATCCAATCCCGTTTCATCCATTTGTCGGAACGGCCCCATCGGAGCACCGGTATTAACGACGAAGATACGGTCGACATCTTCCGGACTTGATACTCCGGTCGCGACCACTTCGAGGCACTCGCGTTTCACTGCTGCCCAGACCCTGTCGAAAGTAAATCCCATGCTTTCCTCTTGAACGACCATTGGCGCGAGTCCAGCTTATGCCGGCTAACAAGTGTCCCGCGTATTCTGAGTTCGAGGTCTCTACGCTTCGTTGCGCCCAGGCGATGGCATCGGCGAGCGTTTCTTCGCCCCAGAAGTGCTCCCCGTCGACGATGCAGTTCGGTGCACCGAAGGTGCCGAGTTCGATCGCGTTCGGTGCTGGCGCGAAGCGCGCCGCGCCGGGCAATGGATTCAGCGATGTCGAGGATATCGTCGGGCGACGTGCGTGACGGAGGCCCTTCGACAGGCTCAGGGTGACGCGGTGTCGCTCAGGGCGACGGCGGGAGAGGAGCGTTTCGTTGAGGATCTCGACGACGACGTCGCGGTTGCCGATCTCGCGGTCTTCGCCGAAGTTTGCAACGAAGACGCGCCGGATGAAATCCGCGCACCACGGCTCGCCGGCAAATGCGGCGGCAACGCGCAGCGGCACGGTCGCATTGCGCGGAAAGTGCGACGGCCGCTGCCACGACAAGCCGTGCTTCGCCGTGAGCCGTTCGAGGTCGCGCCACATGTACGCGCCGCGCCGTTCGTTGAGGTTGAAGGGCGAATCGTTCCAGCCTTGGAGCGCGAACGTCGGGCCGAGCAGGAATGGGACGAACGTCAGCTCGACTCCGGCCTCACGGCACAATGCCTCGATCTGCATCGTCGCGACGTACGAGTACGCTCGCGAAGTCGAACCAGAACTCGAGCCGCGGAGCCGCAGCCACCTAGCCGACGCCTACCGGCGCGGGTACCGCAGCCTTCGGACGACCGAGCGCCGGCGCGATCGTCAGCACGACTCCGGCGCCGATGAGGCAGAGCAGGCCCGACATCAGGAACGCATCGTCGTAGCTGCCGATTTGCGTGCGGATCAGACCGGCGACGAATGCGGTGATTCCGGCGCCCAGCTGGTGCGCGGCGGCGATCCAGCCGAAGAACAGCGGTGCGCGCGCACTCCCGAACGTCGCCGCGGCGATCTTCACGGTCGGCGGCACGGTCGCGATCCAATCGAGTCCGTAGAAGACCGCGAAGATCGGCAGGCCGAGAAACCCGAAACCGAACGCCATCGGCAAGAACAGCAGCGCGAGACCGCGCAAGCCGTAGTACCAGAACAGTAACCAGCGGCTGCTGTACCGGTCGGAAAGCCAGCCCGACGCGGTCGTGCCGACGAGATCGAACGCGCCCATCGCCGCGAGGAGTGTCGCGCCGGTCGTCGGCAAGATGCCGTGGTCACCGCAAGCGGGGATGAGGTGCGCACCGATCAGCCCGTTCGTGCTGGCGCCGCAGATGAAGAAACTGCCCGCCAAAATCCAGAAGGTGCGCGACTTCGTCGCCTCGCGCAACGTCGCGAATGCGCGTCCCACCGGGTTGACGCGCACGAGCGGCGTCGTGTCGACGGCTGCGGTGCCGAACACCGGCAAGCCAAGATCGCTCGGCCGTTCGCGCACGATCAGCAAGATGACGGGGATCATCGCGAGCGCCATTCCGGCAAGCACGTAGGCCTGCGTGCGCCACCCGAAATGCTGCACGATCTGCGAGAAAAGCGGAAAGAAGATCAGCGCTCCGGTCGCGTTGCCTGCGGAAAAGATGCCGATCACCAATCCGCGGCTCGCTTGGAACCACCGCGTCGCCATCGTCGTTCCGAACGTAAGCGCGATCGAACCGGCGCCGATCCCGACCGCGGTGCCCCAGATCGGCAATTGCCACGCCGAATGCACGAAGGTGACGCCGCACTCCGCCGCCGCCAGAAGGCAGAGCGCAGCCGTAACCGTCCAGCGCACGCCAAACCGCTCCATCGCCGCTGCGGCGAACGGTCCGGTGAGTCCGAATAGCGCAATTTGGATGCCGATCGAAGTCGCGACCTGCGCCTCCGTCCAGCCGAACTCGGCCTGCATCGGCCGCATGAAGAGGGTCGGAGCGGTCAGGATCCCCGCCACGCAAACGAGGGTGATGAAGGTGGCCGCGACGACGAACCACCCGTAGTAGACACGGGAACCCATGGGCGGTATCATACGCGCATGGGATCAAGAGCGAAAGTACGCACAGCCTTGTGCCGTAGTACCCTTTTGTATACCACTATCGAATGCATCCCCTAGTTAGTAACCCGCGCTGCCCCGTCGGGTTGACCGTCGAAATGATCGGCGGCAAGTGGAAAGGGGTCATCCTCTACTTTCTGCTGGGCGGGACGCTGCGGTTCAGCGAGCTGCGCAGGAAGATCCCCGGGATCACGCAGCGGATGCTGACCTTGCAGTTGCGCGAACTCGAGAGCGACGGGCTCGTCGAGCGCACCGTCTACGCCGTCGTGCCGCCGCGCGTCGAGTACGCGCTCAGCCCGTTCGGTCGCAGCCTCGATCCGGTCTTGCGCGCACTGCGCGATTGGGGATCGCACCACAAGGATCGCATCGAGCATTTGATCGCGGAGCGCGAGACGCTCACGGCGTAGCCGCTCCGTCAATTCGACGAGGCGGTCATGCCGCCCCGACGAGGTCTCGCGCCGCACGCTCGTGGCGCTCCACGAGCGCCGGCAGGTCGACGCCGACGAGCCGGCCGTCGCGCACGCGGACCTCGCCGTTGACGATCGAGAGATCGACGTTCGGGATCCGGCAGAACACCAGCGACGCGAGCGCGTCGTGCAGGCTGCCGCCGGCGGTCGGGAGACCGTCGGCGCGGACGCCGATCAGGTCGGCCGCCATACCCGGCGCGAGCGCGCCGATGTCGTCGCGGCCGAGGACCGCGGCACCGCCGCGCGTCGCGAGACGCAGCGCTTCGCGCGCCGTCATCGCCGCCGCCCCGTGCGCGACTCGCTGCAGCAGCATCGCGTGACGCACTTCGTCCAGCATGTGCGAGCCGTCGTTCGAGGCTGAGCCATCGACACCGAGGCCGACGCGCATTCCCGCGTCGCGCTGCGCGAGGACCGGCGCGATCCCCGAACCGAGCCGCATGTTCGAGGTGGGACAATGCGCGACGCCGGTGCGCGTTGTACCGAGCCGCGCCGTCTCCTCGGGCGACATGAAGATCGCGTGCGCGAACCACACGTCCGGTCCGCTCCAGCCGAGTGATTCGGCGAACGGCAGCGGTCGCGCGCCGTAGCGCTCGAGGCAGTACCGTTCTTCGTCGACCGTCTCGCACAAGTGCGTGTGCAGATGCACGCCGTCGTGCTTACGCGCCAGCTCGGCGCTCGCGCGCATCAATTCCGGCGTCACCGAGAATGGCGAACACGGCGCGACGACGACGCGCGTCATCGCGAAGCGAGCGGGATCGTGGTGCTCGCGGATCACGCGCTCGGTGTCGCGCAGAATCGCGTCCTCGTTCTCGACCGCCTCGTCGGGTGGAAGGCCGCCTTGCGAACGTCCGAGCGACATCGACCCGCGCGACGCGTGGAAACGGAATCCCATCTCCCGCGCGACCGCGATCTGATCGTCGACGCGCGCGCCGTTCGGCCAGATGTAGCCGTGATCGGCGGCCGTCGTGCAGCCCGAGAGCAGCAGTTCCGCAATCGCGGTGGCGGTCGACGCCCGAACGGCCTCCGGCGTCAGCCGCGCCCAGATCGGATAGTGGGCAACGAGCCAGTCGAACAACTCGGCGTCCTGCGCCGCCGGAAGATTGCGCGTGAGCGTCTGGTAGAAGTGATGGTGCGTGCAGACGAGGCCGGGCAGCAGCACGAGGCCGCGCGCGTCGACGACCTCGTCGGCCTGCGCCGTCAGCTCGGCGGTCGGACCGACGGCTTCGATCGTGTTGCCGCGCAGCAGCACGGCGCCGTCCGCGAACGTGCGTCCGGCGTCGTCGAAGGTCGCCGCCAGCGTCGCGTGGCGGAGAAGCAGCGTGCGAATGGAAACCATCCCGCGATGACGAGTATCGCCGCGCTGAACGCAGCGGATCGCGCCACGTTCGTCGCCGCGGTGGGTTTCGCTTTCGAGGACTCACCGTGGATCGCGGAAGCGGGCTGGGAGCGGCGGCCGTTCGCGAACCGCGCCGCGCTGCACGCGGCCCTCGTCGACGTCGTCGCGCGCGCGCCGATCCGACGGCGGGTGGCGCTCATTGCGGCCCATCCCGACCTCGCCGGACGGGTCGCCCGCGAAGGCCGCCTGACCGCCGCGTCCCGGGGGGAACAAGCCGCGGCCGGCCTCGACCGCCTCGGCCCCGCGGAACTCGAGCGATTCGGTGCCGCAAACGCGGCGTACCGCGCGCGATTCGGCTTTCCGTTCGTGATTTGCGCGCGCAACCACGACCAGGCGGCGATCCTCGCGGAGCTCGAGCGTCGGGCCGAAAACGAACGCGACGCGGAGATCGCGACGGCCTTGGACGAGATCGCCAAGATCGCGCGCCTGCGCCTCGAAGACGCGGTGGAAGAATGAACCCGCCGTACGTCTTGGACTGGCTCAACCTGGTCGCGCGCTGGGCGCATCTGATCGCGGGGATCTCTTGGATCGGCGCGTCGTTCTACTTCGTTTGGCTCGACAACAGCCTCACGGCGCCGGCGAAGGAAGCCGACGCCCGCAACGGCGTGAGCGGCGAGCTCTGGAGCGTCCACGGCGGCGGCTTCTATCACAACCAAAAATTCCTCACCGGGCCGAAAAGTGAGCCGCTGACCCGGGACCTCCACTGGTTCAAGTGGGAGGCGTACTCGACGTGGCTCTCCGGGATGGCGATGCTCGCGATCGTGTACTGGGCCGGCGCGGGAACGTTCTTGATCGACAAGAGCGTCCTCGATCTCACGCCCGCCGCGGCGATCGCGATCAGCATCGCCGTCATCATCGCGGGCTGGCTCGTCTACGACGGGCTGTGCCGGATCTTCGAGACGCGCCCGGTCGCGCTGTGGACGGCGCTAGCCATCTTCTTCCTCGCGGCTGACTGGGGACTGTTCCACGTCTTCGGCGGACGCGCCGCGTACATCCACGTCGGCGCGATCATCGGGACGATCATGGTCGCGAACGTCTTCTTCGTCATCATCCCGGGACAGCAGCGTATGCTCGAGCAGATTCGCGCCGGTGAGGAACCCGATCCGCGGCCGGGCCGGCTCGGGAAACTCCGCTCCGTGCACAACACCTACCTAACGCTGCCGGTGCTGTTCATCATGATCAGCAACCACTATCCGATGACGTACGGCAGCGAGTGGGGCTGGCTCGTCCTAGCCGCGCTCAGCGCGGCCGGCGTGCTGGTGCGGCGGTTCTTCGTGCTGAGCCACAAAGGCCGCTTGTCGTGGGCGCTCGCCGCGGCGGCATCGCTGATCGTCGTGGCGGTCGCGGTCGCGATCGCACCGCGTCAACGCCCGCTCGCGGCGACGGCCGTCCCGGGATACGCGAGCGTCGCGAGCATCGTCGCGCAGCGCTGCGCGGTCTGTCACGCGGCGCATCCCACCGAACCCGGCTTCAGCGCGCCTCCCAACGGCGTGCTGCTCGACACCCCCGCCAACGTCAAGCTCAACGCGCAGCGGATGAACGTGCAGGCGGTCGCGAGTCACGCGATGCCGCTCGGAAACCTCACCCACATGACCGACGCGGAGCGCGCGACGCTCGGCGCCTGGATCGACGCCGGAGCGAACCTCTGATGGCCGCAACCCTCTCGACGCACGTCCTCGACACCGCGCACGGCCTTCCGGCGGAAGGCGTCGGCATCGAGCTGTTCTCGGTGGCGGCAAACGAACGGACGCTCATGGCAGCGGCGATCAGCAACGAGGACGGACGCACCGATGCGCCGTTGTCGACGACCCTCGCGGCCGGAACGTACGAACTCGTCTTCGAGGTCGCGGGCTATTTCGCAGCCCGCGAGACGCCGGCGTTCTTCGACGAGATCACGGTGCGCTTCCGCATCGACGAAGGTGCGGAACGCTATCACGTCCCGTTGCTGCTGTCGCCGTGGGCTTACTCGACGTATCGCGGAAGTTAGCGCGCCCTTCGCGCGCAGGGGGCGCATCGTCCGCGGAACGTGACGACCTCGGCGGAGATCTCCAGCCCGTTTCGTGCGGCGATCGCCGTCCGGGTTCGCTGCGAGGTGTGGTAGTCGACGTCGACCACGGCGTGGCAGTCGTCGCACAGCAGGTGCGCGTGCGGCTGCGCGGCGGCTTCGTACGAGGCCGCCTCGCGGCCGGGTGTTTCGATTTTCATCACCTGCGCGAGCTCGCACAGCCGAATGAGACCGCGGTGCACCGTCGCAAACCCGATCGCGGGCCGGTGCTTGCGCGCCTCGACGTAGACTTCGTGAGCCGTCCAATGACGACCGCGTTCCGACTGCACGATGTCGCGCAGCAGTTGGTAGTTCAGCGAAAGCGAGCGTCCGCGCTCTGCGGCGGACGCTCGCCGGCTGTCCGTGGCTGGCCCTCCCTAGACGGACCGGGCTGGTTCGCGCGCGGCTTCCGCGGCCTTCTGACCGTTCGGAGCGCCTTCGCCCTTCACGGTGTCGGCCTTCATCCCGTCGCCGTTCGAGCGGGGTTGTCCCGGCGGTGGCTTGCCCGGCAGCGGCGGAAGCTTGCGCGCCTCCGCGACGTCGACGCCGATTCCGTTCGCGACCCGCGTGCCGTAGTTCTCGTCGGCATACAGGAAGTGCCAGACCATTCGCAGCTGGATGTTTCGGTCGCACTGCTTGAGCGCGTCGACGAGGTTGTTGATGAGGTCGTCGCGCTCGCGGTCGTCGATCGAACGGTAGCGCTCTCCGACCTGCTTGTAGTCGTCCTGCGTGCGCCTGATCTGGTAGCGGCCGACCTTGCCTTCGGTGTACTCACCGTACTCGACGACGTTCTTGGGCGCCTCGACCGCCGCATCCGGCTGGATGCTCGGCTCGAAGTTGACGTGTGGGTTGTCGCCGCCGTCGATGCGATGCGACATGATGCCGTCGCGCTGGTTCGTCACCACTTTCACGCGCGGTGCGTTGGCCTGCAATTGGAGGTAGTTGGGGCCAACGCGGTAGCGCTGCGTGTCGGAGTACGAGAACGTCCGGCCGACCAGCATCTTGTCATCCGAGAAGTCGATCCCGTCGACGATCACGCCGGTTCCGAATGCGGCTTGCTCGTTCTCGAGGAACATGTTCTCTGGGTTCTTGTCGAGCACCATGCGGCCCGCCGGGCGCTTGGGGAACTGGTCTTCGGGCCAGATCTTCGTGTCGTCGAGCGGGTCGAAATCGAGCTCGTCGTGCGGCCCGTCCGACATGATCTGGATGCGCATCTCCCACTCGGGATAGTCGCCGCGTTCGATCGCGTCGTAGAGATCCTTGGTGGCGTGACTGAACGCCTTCGCCTGGATCGCCTCCGCCTCGGGCTGGGTCAGCGACTTGATGCCCTGCTTCGGCACCCAGTGGAACTTGACGAGCACGGCCTCGCCTTGCTCGTTCACGAGCTTGTAGGTGTTGACGCCTGCGCCTTCTTGATGACGATAGTCGGCCGGAATGCCGCGCGGCGAGAACAGCCACGTCATCATGTGGAGCGACTCCGGTGTTTGACTGATGAAGTCGAACTGCCGGTTCGGCGTTTGGAGGTTCGTGACCGGATCGGGTTTGAACGAGTGGATGAAATCCGGAAACTTGATCGCATCGCGGATGAAGAAGATCGGCAGGTTGTTTCCGACCAGGTCCCAATTGCCGTCATCGGTGTAGAACTTCGTCGCGAAGCCGCGCGGATCGCGCAGCGTCTCCGGCGAGTCCTTGCTGTGGATGACGGTCGAGAAGCGAACGAGAACAGGCGTACGCTTCCCCTTGTTCGCGAGCACCTTTGCTCGCGTGTACTTTGTGGCGGGCTCGTCACCGATCGTGCCGTACGCCTCGAAATATCCGTGCGCGACGGTCCCGCGCGCGTGCACCACGCGTTCCGGGATGCGCTCGCGGTCGAAGTGCGCCATCTTCTCGAGGAACTGATAATTTTCGAGCGTGGCGGGCCCGCGTTCGCCGACGGTACGCGTGCTCTGATTATCGCGAATCGGATGACCCTGACGCGTCGTCAGGGACGGCTTGTCGTCGCTCATGCCTTGCCTCTTTTGGTACCATCTCGGGCGTTGGGCCGGCGGTACCCAGGAGCGGTACAGTGAAAATCACTTTCACTGCGGTGATGCTACCACCGCACTGGTTTGCGCACAAGGGTGCGGCGTCGCACGATTACACCGTCGCTGCAGTGTGGCTGCTTAGCCGGAAGGCAAGCGACAATACCGGACTTCGCGCGGCAGTTAGCGTGCGTCCGGCTGCAGGCTCAGCAGCTCCGGCCCAGAGCGTTTCCGCTTGTTGCGGTACATCGCAAGGTCGGCCGCGTGCAGAAGACTTCCCGCGTCGGCGCCGTCCACCGGGTAGACTGCGCGGCCGATGCTCGCGTCGACCGAGAGCGTCACGTCGCCCAATCCATGTGGAGCGGCCAACGCGGTTGCGATGCGCGCGACGGCGACGCTCCCGTCACCACCCCCCACGAGCAGGACGACGAACTCGTCGCCGCCGAGGCGAGCGACGACATCGCGCTCGCGCGCATTCGCCGCGAGTCGGTCAGCGACGCGCTTGAGGACGGCGTCGCCGACCTGATGTCCGTAGTGGTCGTTGATCGGTTTGAACCCGTCCAGATCGACGAAGGCGAGGGCGAAGACGGAACCGTCCGCTCGCGCGGCGTCTATGCGATCGTCGAGTGCCGCGGCGAACGCAGCGCGGTTGAGGAGACCCGTCAGTGGATCGCGCTCGGCGCGCTCCGCGAGACGTGCTTCGTTCGCGCGCCTGCGCAGGGTGTCGCGCAAAAACAAAGCGGCGGCAGCACCGCTTGTGACGGCACAGACGATGCCGGCGACCACGATGATCAACGCGATGTTGCGTCGAGCATCCGCGTCGATTTCATCGGCGCGCCGGTTGAGGACTCCGAAAAGCTTCAGCGAGCTGCGGCGAAAGGCGTCGGTCTCTCTTTTACCACGCCGCTCCAGCACACGCCGGTCGCCGCGCCCGCCAAGGAGCGGCTGGGCGACGTCGGCAAGCCATGCGGCGTTGCGTCTTTGCAGATCCTCCGGCAGCGAGGTCGCGACGCCGCTCGCCGCGACGTTCCGACGAAGTGCGTCGAGAGTTTGCGGGAACGTCGTACGCGCCGCCGTGTACGGTTCCAGGAAGAGCCGCTCGCCGGTGCTCTCGAAGCCGCGCAGTCCGCTCTCCTCCTCGAGTTGCAGGCGCAACAGCCGCTGGTTGGCGATCATCGCGTCGCGGACGTCTCGTTCAGCGCCGAACCCGCGACTGGCAACCGCCGCCTCGCCCCAGGCGACGAGCGCGGTGAGCACGGAGATGACGACGACGATCGCGATGGAGAGCCGAAGCGGCGAGGCGCGCACGAAGATCATGAGACCAGCCATTGTCACCCGTTGGTAGTCCGTCTCACAGTCTACCATGCCGCGCGCTTCGACATGCTCAGGGTGAGGGAAGATGGGTTACTTCACGGCGGCTTTGAAGGCGGCCCAGCCGCCGTGGTGGGAGATGTCTTGGTAGCCGCGCTGCTCGATCAGATCGCGCGGATAGATCATCGCGCTGACGCTGGTGCCGTCGTCGAGTTGGACCGGTGCTTCGTAGAGGTTCGGTGGTTCCGTGGCGATGAGGTGCGCGTGCTCCTCGTCGGTCATCTCGTAGACCTCGCCGGCGATCGCCACGCCGCCTTCGGCGACCTCGTAGATGCCGGGATGGTGATCTTCCACCGAGTGCAGGCGGTAGATCGGCATCGTCTTCGCTTCGCGCACGAAACGCGCGCCGGTCAGGTTGCCGTGATCGGGTTGACCGCGCAGTGCCGAGCCGCAGATGAAGAACAGCATGTCGAACCCTCGTGTCTTAGAAAACGTCACGGGCGGCATTCGCCGTCCCTTCGAGCATCAGGCGCAGCGCCTCGACGCCGAGTTCGAGATCGGCCGGAGCAGTCCGTTCGCTGCCGACGTGGCTGCGGCCGCCGATGCTCGGGACGAAGATCATCCCCGTCGGGGCGACGTGCGCCACGCACATCGCGTCGTGTCCGGCGCCGCTCGGGATGTCGATCGCGCGCGGGACGAGCTGGTCGCAGACCGTGCGGACGCCCTCCCGGATGCGGAGGTCCATCGGGACGGCGGCGCGCTGTTCGAGGATCTCGATCTTGATGCGAACGCCTCGCTCGCGTTCGAGCGCGAGCGCACGCTCGCGCAACGCCGCTTCGATCTGTTCGATGCGCGCATCGTCGACCGAGCGCGCATCGACGCGAAACGTGACCCGGCCCGGCACGATGTTGGTCTGATTCGGATCGACCTCGAGCCGGCCGACGGTCGCGACCGCGTTGCCGGCGGCGCGACCCGCGGCTTCCACCGCGAGGACGAGTTCGCTCGCCGCACACAGCGCGTCGATGCGCTGCTCCATCGGCACGGTACCGGCGTGCCCGGCCTCACCGTCGACGACGATGCGCAGCCGGCGCTGCCCCGCGATCGCGGTGACGACGCCGAGGCGCACGCCCAACCGTTCCATCACGGGGCCTTGTTCGATGTGCAGCTCGACGTAGGCGGCCGGCGGCGGAAACCCCGCGCGCACCGGAACGCCGGCCAGCAAGCCGTTGGGCCCGGCGATCGCGGAAGCGAACGTCTCTCCGTCGTCGGCGACGAGCGCCAGCGCCTCATCGATCCGCGTCAGCCCGGCATACACGGAACTGCCCAAGCATCCCAGCGGGAAGCGGCTCCCCTCTTCGCCGGCCCACGCCACGACTTCGAGCGGCTGACGAGGACGTGTCCCCGACGCCGCGATGCGGCTGATCGCTTCCAACCCGCCGACGACACCGTAGGCGCCGTCGTACGCGCCGCCGTTCTTGACGGTGTCGAGATGCGATCCGCACTGCACCGGCGGTCCGTCGCGTTCGCCGTCGAGCCGTGCGAACACGTTGCCGGCGCGATCCTGCTCGACGTGCAGCCCGGCTTCGCGCGCCCAGCTCACGAAACGCTCGCGCGCGGCGCGTTCGGCGGCGCTGAACAGCGGACGATCGATCCCCTCAGGCGTCGCACCGAGGGTCGCGAGTTCCGCCAGCCGCTCGTGCAGCCTCATACGCGTGCCGCGACGGCGGCGTCGAGCTGCGCCAGATACGCCGCTCTTGCCGGCGCCTCGATGAACGAGGCTTCGAAGCTGTTGCGCGCGAGCGTCTCCAGCGCACTCGGCGAAAGGTGCAGCGCATCGGCCACGGCGGCGAGATTGTCGCCGGCGTAGCCGCCGAAATAGGCAGGATCGTCGGAATTGACCGTGGCGACCAACCCTTCGTCGAGCATTCGGCCCAGCGGGTGGTCGCGCAGCGAATCGTACACGCGCAGCTTGACGTTGGAGAGCGGACACACCGTCAGCGGCATTCGCTCGTCGCGCAGCCGCGCCACCAGCGCAGGATCCTCGAGGCTCCGCACGCCGTGATCGACGCGCGACACGCGCAGCAGGTCGAGCGCCTCCCACACATACGACGGCGGGCCTTCTTCGCCGGCATGCGCAACCGTCTTCCATCCCTCGGCACGCGCGCGGGCGAACACGCGCTCGAACGTTGCGGGCGGATGACCGATCTCGGCCGAGTCGAGGCCGACGGCGACGATGCGGTCGCCGTACGGGAGCGCCTGCTCCAGCGTCGCCATCGCCGATTCGGCGCTCCGATCGCGCAAGAAGCACATGATCAGCTTCGAGGAGATGCCGTGGCGGCGCTCGCTCTCGCGCACCGTCGACCACAACCCGTCGATCACCGTCGCGAACGGGACACCGCGCGCGACGTGCGCTTGCGGGTCGAAGAAGAGTTCGGCGTGCACGACGCCTTGCAGGCGCGCCCGCGCGAAATAGGCGTCGGCGAGTTCGGCGAAATCCACCTCCGTTCGCAGCACGTTCATCGCCGCGTAGTAGAGATCGAGGAACGACTGCAGGCCGGTGAATTCATACGCTTCCCGCAGCGCTTCGACCGAGGCGTACGGCAACGCGACGCGGTTGCGCTCGGCCAGCGCGAAGATCAGCTCCGGCTCGAACGTGCCCTCGACGTGCACGTGCAGCTCGGCCTTGGGCAATGCGTAGGCGGCGGCGATGCTCATGCGCCGGCGGGGTGCGTGGCGATCCAGTGGCGCGCGATGTCGACCCGGCGGCAGATCCACACGTCCTCGTACGCCAGCAGATAGTCGAGGAATCGTTCGAGTGCCGCCGCCCGACCCGGGCGGCCGGCGAGACGCGTGTGCAACCCGACGGACATCATCTTGGGCGCCGTTTTTCCTTCGCGGTACAAGACGTCGAACGCGTCCTTCAAGTAATGAAAAAACCCCTCACCCGACGTAAAGCCCGGCGCGACCGAAAATTTCATGTCGTTGTTGTCGAGCGTGTACGGGATGACCAAGTGTGCGCGATCGCCGACGCGGGTCCAGTACGGCAGGTCGTCGTTGTAGGCATCGGAGTCGTACAGAAAGCCGCCTTCTTCCACCACCAGCCGGCGCGTGTTCAGCGACGGCGCGTACCGGCAGTACCAGCCCAGCGGACGCGTTCCGACGGTCTGCTCGATGGACGCGACGGCGCGCCGCATCTTCGCGCGCTCCTCGTCCTCGTCCATGTCTTGGAACCCGATCCAACGCCAGCCGTGCGAGCAGACTTCGTAGCCGGCGGCACCGATCGCGGCCGCAGCGGCTGGATTGCGTTCGAGCGCCAAGGCGGCACCGAACACCGTGATCGGGATGTTGCGCTCGCCGAACATGCGCATCAGCCGCCAGAATCCCGCCCGGCTGCCGTATTCGTAGATCGACTCCACGATCAGATCCCGTTTGCCGGGGCCGAGCGTCGCGCCCGGAACTTCGGTGAGGTAGGTCTCGGAGATGCCGTCACCCTCGCCGATCGCGTACTCCGAGCCCTCTTCGTAGTTCATTACGATCTGGACCGCGATCCGCGCGCCGCCCGGCCACTTCGGATCCGGCGGGTGAGCGCCGTAGCCCTGGAAGTCGCGCGGGTGGTCGTACGCCATCGCTCTACTCTCCGGGTCGACGCGCCGCGGCTCCTCCCGCGCGTCGCGCGCTCACGGTTTCGACTAGACCGCGGTCCCCGACGCGTTACGCACGTCCATCCCGATCTTGTCGGAGTCGGACGCGCCCGTCAGCCTTTTCGAGACGGCTTCGCGATCGAGCGCGCGGGGTTGCCGACCTGCTTGTCGCCGGCGGGGACGTCGCGGATGACGACCGCACCGGCGCCCGTCATTGCGCCTTCGCCGATGGTGATCGGGGCGACCAGCGAGTTGTTGGTTCCGATGAAGGCATCGGCGCCGATCGTGGTACGGTTCTTCTGCGTCCCGTCGTAGTTGCAGGTGATCGCGCCGGCGCCGTAGTTCGTCCGCGCGCCGACCGTCGCGTCGCCGATGTAGGCGAGGTGGTTCGCCTTGACGTCGTCGCCGAGATCCGATTTTTTGATCTCGACGAAATTGCCGATTTTCACGTCGGCACCGAGGTACGCGCCCCCGCGCAAGTGGGCATACGGTCCGATCCTGGTGCGCGTACCGATCGTCGAGTCCAAGATCACGCTTTCGGTGACGCACACATGGTCCGCGATGATCGCATTGGACAGCCGAGTATGCGGGCCGATCTCGCACGACACCCCGATTCTCGTCACGCCGCCGATGCGTGTGCCGGGGAACACGACGGTGTCGACGCCGATGCGCACCTCCGCATCGAGGTACGTCGTCGCGGGATCGACGATGGTGACGCCGGCGCGCATGTGCTCCTCGCACAGCCGCCGGTTGATGAGTGCGGCAGCGTTCGCCAGCTCGACGCGATCGTTCACTCCCAGGACACTGCGATAGTCGGCGACCGGCACGGGAACGATGCGTCGACCGGCGCGCCGCAGCAGCTCGACCGTGTCGGTCAGATAGTACTCGCCTTGCGCGTTGTCGTTCCCGACCTGCGCGATCGCCTCACGCAGCGCGCGCTCGTCGAAGGCGTAGATCCCCGCGTTCATCTCGTCGATCGCGAGCTGCTCGAGGTCGCAGTCCTTCGCCTCGACGATACGCTCCACAGCCTGCCCTGAACCCGTCGAAGGGCTCCCCGAGCGCACGATGCGGCCGAAGTTCGACGGCAGCGGCATGCGCGCCGTCACGAGCGCGAGCGCCGTGCCGGCGTCGGGATCGACGGCAGCTTGAACGTCCTCGAAGATCGACGCGTCGACCAGCGGCATGTCGCCGTACGCGACGATCAGCAGTCCGTCGCGCGGTTCGAGCGCGTCGAGCGCGATCCGCACCGCGTGACCGGTTCCGAGCTGCTCTTCCTGCACGACGGTCGGCGCGTCGAGTTCGCCGAGCAGCGGATCGAGCTCGGGGTTGGTGACGACGATCGGTTCGTCGACGCCGGTGCGGCGCAGCGCGCTCAACACCCACCACAGCATCGGGCGTCCGCACAGCTGGTGGAGGACCTTGGGGCGCGCCGACTTCATGCGCGTTCCCTTGCCGGCCGCCAACACGATCGCACGCACGCTCACGGTGACCACTCCTTCTGCTCCTTGGCGCTTACGCCGCCCAGCGCGTCGAGCGCGAGGCGAAACCGTTCGCGACAGAGGTCGCGGCCGAGCAGTTCCATCGAATCGAAAAGCGGCAGCGCCGTCGTGCTGCCCGCCATCGCGACGTAGTACACGCGCGAGAGGTCGCGGAACTTCAGGCCGAGCGCCTCGCCGACGCCTTTGAGCACGCGCTCGATCGTCGCGACGTCGAACGCACGCTCCGCGTCGAGTCCCCACATCGCAAGCGCCAGCGCCTTGCGGATCGCCTCGTCATCGAGTTTCGTTGCCGCGAACGACGCCTTCGTCACCGGCAGCCGTCCGGCGAACAGGTAGGCCACGGTCGGAATCAGATCGCTCAGCCGTTCCACCCGCGACTGCGCGAGCTCGGCGATGCGCCGGATGCGATCGCGATCGAAACCCCAGCGCTGCGTGCGCGCGATGAGATCCTCGGCGGGGATCGTGCGCAGATACTGGCCGTTGAGCCAATCGAGCTTGGCGACGTCGAACACCGGACCGCCGTGCGAGATCTTCGCCAGGTCGAGCCGCTGCGTCAGTTCCGCGACGCTGAAGATCTCATGACCCTCCTGCGCCGGCGCGAGCAGCAACCCCAGGAAGTTCAGCAGCGCTTCCGGCAGGTAACCCATCCGCTCGTAGAAGAGGATGCCGGTCGGGTTCTTGCGCTTCGAGAGCTTCGACTTGTCGGGATTGCGCAGCAGCGGCAAGTGCATCAGCGCCGGCGGCTCCCAGCCGAAATACTGGTAGAGCAGCAGGTGCTTTGGCGCCGAGGAGACCCACTCCTCACCGCGGATCACGTGCGTGATCTCCATGAGGTGATCGTCGACGACGTTGGCGAGGTGATACGTCGGCAGTCCGTCCGACTTCATCAGCACCTGCATGTCGACGTCGGCGAAGCTGAACTCGATCGCGCCGCGCGAGACGTCGTTCACGACGATCGTCCCGTCGCTCGGCACCTTCATCCGCACGACGAACGATTCGCCCGACGCGGCGCGCCGCGCCGATTCTTCCGGCGGCACGGTGAGACAGTGCCCGTCGTACTTCTGTGGGACTTTGGCGGCGCGCTGTGCGGCGCGCATCGCGTCGAGCCGTTCCGGTGTGCAGAAGCAGCGGAACGCGTGTCCGTTCTCGAGCAATTCGTCCGAATAGCGCGCGTAGATCGCGGAGCGTTCGCTCTGGCGGTACGGTCCGTGCGGTCCGCCCACGTCGGGGCCCTCGTCCCACGAAAGGCCGGTCCAGCGGAGGGCGGCGAGGATCGACCGTTCCGACTCCGGCGTCGAACGCGCCTGATCGGTGTCCTCGATGCGCAGCATGAAATCGCCGCCGTGTTTGCGCGCGAAGCAGTAGTTCACCAGGGCGACATAGGCCGTTCCGACGTGCGGATCGCCCGTCGGTGAAGGCGCAACACGCGTACGAACGCGGCGCGCGGGAGAGTCCGAGGTCACGCTAGCCTTCGAGCTCCCGGCGTTTACCGCACTCGCGTTCGACGAAGCTGATGATGTTGGAGAGCGGCGCACCCGGGTTGAAGATCTCGCGCACGCCGAGCCGTTTGAGTTCGGCCGCGTCGTCGTTCGGGATCGTCCCGCCGCCGAAGAAGACGATGTCGCCGACGCCTTGCAGCGTCAGTTGTTCGACGACCAGCGGGAACAGCGTCATGTGCGCGCCGGAGAGGATCGAGAGGCCGATCCCGTCGGCATCTTCCTGAATCGCGGTCTGCACGATTTGTTCGGGCGTCTGGAACAGGCCGGTGTAGATGACTTCCATCCCGGCGTCCCGCAGCGCGCGGGCGATCACCTTGGCGCCGCGGTCGTGCCCGTCGAGTCCGGCCTTCGCGACGATCACGCGGAGGGGTCGTGAGGGAGCCTGCGGCTTGGTGGTGGTGGTGGCCATCAGAACTGGGTCTGCTCCGTGTAGCGGCCGAAGACCTCGACCATCGCGTCGACGATCTCGCCTTCGGTCGCGACGGCGTGCACACAGTCGATCAGCGCCGGCATCACGTTCGCGTCGCTCCGGCAGGCGCGCTTCAGCGCGGCCAGCGACGCTTCGACCGCCGCGGCGCCGCGGCTGCTGCGCACGTCCTGGACCGAACGGGCCTGACCGCGTTCGATCTCGGCGCCGATCTTGAGCAGGTGGGGCGACTGGACCTCGTCCGGCTTCTCGAACGCGTTGACGCCGACGATCACCCGGTCGCCGGACTCGATCGACCGCTGGTAGCGATACGACGCGTCGGCGATCTCGCGCTGCGGGAAGCCGGCCTCGACCGCCTGCACCATGCCGCCGAATTCGGCGATCCGATCGAAATATTCGAGCGCCTGCCGCTCGATCTCGTCGGTCAGCGCCTCAACGAAGTACGAGCCGCCGAGCGGGTCGACGACGCTGGTGACGCCGGTCTCGTAGGCGAGCACCTGCTGCGTGCGCAGCGCGATCTCGACCGATTTCTCGGTCGGCAGCGCGAGCACTTCGTCCATCGAGTTGGTGTGGAGCGACTGCGTCCCGCCGAGCACCGCCGCCATCGCCTCGAAGGCGACCCGCACGATGTTGTTCTCCGGCTGCTGCGCGGTCGCGCTGCAGCCGGCGGTCTGCGTATGGAACCGCAGCTGCCACGAGCGCGGGTCCTTCGCGCCGTACCGGTCGCGCATGCGGCGCGCATAGATGCGCCGCGCCGCGCGGAACTTCGCGATCTCCTCGAAGAAGTCGCTGTGGCTGTTGAAGAAGAACGACAGCCGCGGCGCGAAATCGTCGACGTTCATCCCGCGCGCCAACGCGCCTTCCACGTACGCGAAGCCGTCTGCCAGCGTAAACGCGAGCTCCTGCGCGGCGGTGGATCCGGCCTCGCGAATGTGATAGCCGGAGACGGAGATCGTGTTCCACTTCGGCATCTCGCGCGTGCAGAACTCCATCATGTCGATGATGATGCGCATGTGCGGACGAGGCGGAAAGATCCATTCCTTCTGCGCGATGTACTCTTTAAGGATGTCGGCCTGCAGGGTGCCGCCGAGCTTCGCACGCGGGATGCCCTTGTTCTCGGCGGTGACGATGTACTGCGCCAGCGCGATTGCGGCCGGCCCGTTGATCGTCATCGACGTGGTGATCTCGCCCAGGTCGATGCCGTCGAAGAGCGTCTCCATGTCGCGGATCGAGTCGATCGCGCAGCCGCACTTGCCGACCTCGCCGAGCGCCATCGGGCTGTCGGAGTCGTAGCCCATCAGGGTCGGCATGTCGAACGCGACCGAAAGCCCCGCTTGTCCCTGCGAGAGCAGGAAGTGATAGCGCTCGTTGGTCTGCTTGGCGTTGCCGAAACCGGCGAACTGCCGCATCGTCCATAGGCGCGAGCGGTACATCGTCGGATGGATGCCGCGGGTGTACGGGAACTCGCCCGGCACGCCGAGGTCGTGCGTGAGGTCGATGTGGGCGACGTCTTGCGGTCCGTAGAGGGTCTTGAGGGGAACGTCCGAGATCGTGCGGTCGACCGCGCCCGAACCCTTGTCGGCGCGCGACGGCGTGCGCTCGGCTTTGGCCTCCCAGCGTTCGATCAGTTCACGATATTCGGGGGTCGCGTCGGGCCCAAGCCCGGACGCGCGCTCGATCATCTTCGCCACGCAATCAATCCCTTCGACGTCGACCCGCTTCGTTCGACCCGTTCCCGGGATTTTCCCGAGCCCGGCGCCCGCCTCGGGAACCGGGCCCGCTTACCTTGCCCCGTCAGGCTGGGGTCAGCTGCCGCAGGCGTTACAGACAGGGTGTGTTCGGTCGTAGGCGGGCTGCTTGAGATAGTCTGCCGGCGGATAGGTCCAGAACTGCGAGACGTTGGGATACGTCGCGATCACGTCGTTGGCGAGCTTCCCGTTCTGCAGCTCGACCCGGCGGATGTAGATGTTTTCGACCGGGTTGCCGCGATCGTCTAAACGGAGCGGTCCGCGCGGCGCGTCGGTGATCCGCACGGCGCGGATCGCCTTCACGAACGCCGCGGCATCGCTCGTGTTGCCTTTTACCGCCGCGATGCCCCGGTCGAGATATTCCGCGCCGACGTACGTGCCTTCGGCGTAATACGACGGCTCGTGGCCGTACGCTTTGGTGTACGCGGCGACGAACTTCTCATTGGCCGGCGACTTGATCGCGGCGCTGTACTGCAGTGCGGTGATCATCCCGACCGCGTCGGGGCTCGCCTGCAGCGTGCTCTCGTCGGTCGTGTTCCCTTGGCAAATCAGCGGCATCTTCAACCCGAACGCGCGGTACTGCTTGATGAAGTTCACCGCCGCCGCGCCGGAGAAGCTGCACGTCACCGCGTCGACGTCGTGCGGAAGCGCCGAGAGATACGGAGAGTAGTCGGAGGTCACCAGCGGCGTCCAGACCTCCTTGACGACCTTGCCGCCGTCGCGCTGGAACGTGTCGATGAAGCCGCCCAAGCTCTCCCAGCCGAAGTTGAAATCGTAGGCGATCGTCGCCACCTTGCGGTACTTGAGCGTCTTGTACGCATAGTCGCCCAGCACGTGCGTCGGCTGGCTGCTCGTCCACTCGGTGCGCGCGATGTATGCGCTGGGCGTGCGCTGCGTGAGATCGTCCGATGAGACGATCGGATAGACCGCCGCCACCTTGTGCTCTTCGAGGTACGGCACGATCGCCGACCCAACCGCGGCGGAGAGCGGCCCGAACACGACGTCGACATGGTCCTGCTCGACCAGCTTGCGCAGTTGCGTGAGTCCGACCGACGGATTGCCCTGATCGTCGGCGACGACGACCTCCGCTTTCATTCCGCCGAGCGTCCCGTCGTGCTCCTTCAGATAGAGCTCGAGCCCTTCTTGCATGTATTTCCCCGGCGCCGCGAAGATGCCGGTGACCGGGTACAGGAAGCCGATCTTGAAGACCTTGCCTTGCGCGCCGGCGCCGTGCGTCGCCGTGCCGACGCTCGCGAGAACGAAGGACGCCGCTGCCAGCCAGGCGAGTCGTTTGAGCTGCATCATTTCGAATACCCCTGGAAGGTGGGTGAATACGGTGGCTGTTTGAGGTAGTCGGCGGCTTTCCACGTCCAGAACTGCGAGACGTTGGGGTACGTTTTCGTCACGACGTTCCACGTCTTCGCGTACTTCGCTGCGTCGCCGGTCGTCGCGACGACCTTGCGGATGTACACGTTGTCGATCGGCGCTCCGTACTGGTCGAGCACCATCGGGCCGAACGGCGAGTCGGCGAGCTTGATCTCGCGCACGGCGCGCAGGAACGTTCCTGCTTCAGCGGTGTTTCCATGGACCGCTTCGATCCCGCGCCCGATCCATTGCGCCGCGGTGTAGAACGACGTCGCCATATACGACGGCAGCACGCCTTCGGCTTTGCTGTATTTCTGGACGAATGCCCGCGTCGCCGGCGCGTCGCGGCCTTCGGCGAAGTGACCGAAGCTGGTGATTCCCTCGACCAGCGCCGGATCGAGCGAACGAATGTTGGACTGATCGGTCGTCGTCTCGTTGGCGATCAGCGGAATCTTGTTCTTGAGCCCGAGCTGGCTCCATTGCTGGAGGAAGTGCACGGCATCGGCGCCGACCATCTCGACGAACAACGCGTCGGGATTCGCCGCCTGCACCTGCGAGATGTACGGCGTGTAATCGGCCGTGCCGAGCGGCGCCCAGATCTGGCCGACGATGCGTCCGCCTTTGCGGGTGAACGTCTGCGAGAATCCGCCGGCGTTCTCGTACCCGAACGCATAGGAGTTGGCGAGCGTCATCACCTTGCGATGCCCTTGCTCGTACGCCCATTCGCCGGCGACGTGCGTCGTCTGACTCGACGTCCAGCCGGCAACCTTGATCACGAACGCGTTCGCCTGCCGCTGCGAGAGATCGTCGGCCGAGACCGTCGGGAAGAACATCGGGATGCGGTGCTGGATCCCGTACGGCGCGACGGCTAGGCCTTCGTTGGCCAGATAGGGCCCGACGATCATCTGCGCGCCGTCCTGCTCGACCGCGCGCCGTGCTTGATCGAGCGCTTTCCCCGGATTCGTATTGGTGTCGTAGACGGTCGTCACGATCGTGCGGCCGGCGACTTTGTCGCCGTGCTCTTTCCAGTACAGCGTCCAGCCGGCAACCATGTCGTGGCCGGCCGCGGCGGCCGAACCCGACGTCGGCGCGAGGAGCGCGACCTTGATCGGCCCGCTCTCCGCGGACCGGCCCGGTGCCGGTACCAGGATGCCGAGCGTCGCGAGCGCGACGGCGAACGCGAGTCCCGGTCTAGGCCTGCTGAACATCCTCATCGATGGATCCTCCTCTTAGATGCCGAGGTGGGTGGTGCGAAGCTGCGCGTTGGTACGAATCTCCTCCGGGTCGCCCGCGAAGACGACGCGGCCTTTGCTGATGATGTACGCGGTGTCGGCGACGGAGAGCGCGAGCGGCAAGTTCTGCTCGACGAGCACGATCGCCAGCCCCGTCTCCTTGAGACGGCGCATCGTGTTCTGCAATTCGTGGACGATCAGCGGCGCCAATCCTTCCGAGGGCTCGTCCATCATGAGCAGCACGGGGTTCGACATCAGCGCGCGGCCGATCGCGACCATCTGCTGCTCGCCGCCGCTGAGCTGTCCGCCGTAGTTTGCGGCGCGCTCGCGCAGCCGCGGGAACATCGCGTATACGGTCTCGAGCGACCAGCGGCCGGGCCGCCCCGGGACGCCGCCGATGGTGAGGTTCTCCTGCACCGTGAGCGACGGAAAGATGCGGCGCCCTTGGGGGACGAGGCCGACCCCCAGGCGCGCGATCGCGTGCGAGGGCAATCGTTCGATCGCCGCATCGTTGAAACGAATGCTGCCGGCGCGCGGCGGCGTGAAGCCGATCACCGACCGGATCAGCGTCGTCTTGCCGACGCCGTTGCGGCCGAGGATCGCCGTCACCGCCCCGGCCGGCGCTTCGAGCGAAACGCCCTGCAGCACGTGGCTGTGCTCGTAGTACGTGTGGATTTCCTCGACGGCGAGCAGGTTCACAGCACGCCGCCCAAATAGATCTCCTGCACGGCGGCGTCACCGCGAATGGCGTCGAGCGGCCCGTCCGCGACGACCCGGCCGTGGTGCAGCACCGTGAGCCGCTCGACGATGTCGAAGACGACGCCCATGTCGTGCTCGATCAGCACCATCGTCAAGCCGGAGCGCTCGCGCTTGAGCATCTCGGTGACGAGCGAGGCGTCACCCGGAGCGAGCCCCGCCGTCGGCTCGTCGAGCAGCAGCAATTTCGGTCGCTGCGCCATGGCGAGCAGGATCTCGATCTGCCGCTTCTCACCGTATCCCAGCGCGTCGATCGACGCGTCGCCGCGATCGGCGAGCCCCACTTGGTCGAGCAGCGCCAGCGCCTCTTCGTCGCGTTTGCGATAGCGGCTGCGCGGCGCGAGCAGCGCGAAACGTTCGCCGCTGTGTGCCTGCAGCGCGAGCACGATGTTCTCGACGACGGTCAAACGCGGAAAGAGCGTCGTGGTCTGAAACGTCCTCGCGAGGCCGCTGCGCGCGCGGGCGTGCGCGGCGAGCCGCGTAACGTCGCGGTCCAGAAACCGCACCGTACCGCTCGTCAACGGCAGCTCGCCGGCGATGATGTTGAACAGCGTCGATTTACCCGCTCCGTTCGGTCCGATGATCCCGCAGCGCTCGCCGGTGCGCACGTCGAGCGAGACGTCGTCGAGCACGCTGAGGCTGCCGAAGCGCTTCGTGACGCCGCGCAGCGACAGGCAGAGAGCATCCCCGGGCGCGCCGGTCACCGGTCCTCCAGCGGCACGTCGGCAGCGAGCACAACGGGCCGTCCGCGCAACCGCGCCCAGAGCCGCGGAACCAGCACCACGAGACCGCCCGGCGCGTACATGACGATGACGAAGTAGATGAGGCCGAGCACCAGCATCCAGCGCTGCGTCACCGCGCTGAGTTCGTTGCTGAGAAAGACGACGACGAGCGCGCCGAAGAACTGTCCGAAGATGGTGCCGATCCCGCCCAGGATCACGATGATCAGAAACTGCGTCGACTGATCGAGCGAGAGGTTGACCGGCCCGACGAATTGGTTGTACCACGCGAAGAGCACGCCGGCCGTCCCGGCGAACGCGGCCGAGATCATCAGCGCGAAATAGCGGTACAGCCACACGTTGTAGCCGAGCGCACGCATCCGGCGCGGCGTTTCACGCACGCCCTTGAGCACGAGACCGAACGGAGAGCGCACGATCGTCATCAGCAGCGCGAACGCGAGCGCGAACATGACGAGGCACACGTAGTAGTAGCCGGTATTTCCCGACACGTCGAGCGGGCCGATGTGGGGCCGAACGATCCCGGTGATCCCGTTGTCGCCGCCGCTGACGGAGACCCACTGGTACGCGAGCCCCCACATGATCTGGTTGAGGGCGATCGTGATGATGATGAAGCCCGGGCCTTCGGCGCGCAGCGCGACCAAGCCGAACAGCGCGGCGGTCACGACCGCCGCGGTGATGCCCAGCCCGAGGCCGGGGAGGAACCCTACGACGTGAAACCGCGTCGCGGCGATCGCGACGGCGTACGCGCCGACGCCGAACAGCGCGGCTTGAGAGAAGTTGACGAGGCCGGTGAAACCGATGAGCAGGTCGAGGCTCATCGCCGCGATCGCGATGATCCACGTCTGCGTCAGCAGCGAGACGTAGAAGGTCGGGACGCCGAGGCACGGCAGCAGGAGCGCGACGACGGCGCCGGCGGCGAGCGCGAACGTCCAGCGGCGGCGCACGCTCACAGCTTTCTCCCGAACAACCCTTGCGGCCGAAAGGCCATGATCAGCGCGACCGGGACGAAGATCGTGAAATAGGAGAGCTCCGGGAACATCGCTTTCCCGAACGCGTTGACGAGCCCGATCAGCAAGCTCCCGACGAACGCCCCGGTGAGGCTGCCCATCCCGCCGACGATGACGACCGCGAACGCGAGCGGCGTCAGCTCGCCGTCGAGTCCCGGGTAGGCGCTCGTGATCGGACCCCCGAGCAGCCCGCCGATCCCCGCCACCAGCGCGCCGGCCGCGAAGACGATGTAGAACGAGCGGTTCACGTCGACGCCGACCCCGCGCGCCATCTCCTCGTCATCGACCGCGGCGCGGATCATGACCCCGAGCATCGTGCGATGCATCGCAACGAAAAGAACCACGGCGATCGTGGTGCTGATCGCGATCACGGCCAGCCAATACGCCGGAAAGATCACGCCGCCGACCTGCAGCGACTGGGCGAGGAACGGCGGGGCCGCGATCGAGTGCGGGTCGCCGCCCCAGGTTGCGAGGATGACGTCGTCGAGGATCAGCGCGAAGCCGAGCGTCAGCAGCAGCGAGGTGAGCGGGTCGGCGTGATAGCGATGCAGGAACGCGCTGTACACGGCGAGGCCCAGGGCCATCGTCACGATGCCGGCGGCGACGCTCGCCACCCAAAAGTTCAGGCCGTGCGCGACGAGCGCGAGCCCGACGTACGCGCCGAGCAGATAGAACGCGGTCTGCGCCAAGTTGATGATCCGCATCAGCCCGAAGATCAGCGTCAACCCGGAGGCGATCAGGAACAGCAGGCTTCCGTACGCGAGCCCGCCGAGGGCGTTCTGGACGTAGAACTGCATGCGCCGCGCCCCTTTATCCCTAGCCGCTACGGATCGGCGGGAAGCCCCGCCATCGTCCTCAGCACCGAGGCGATGGCAGCCGTGTCCTGTTTGCCGCGCCCCTGCGCCAAGGCCGCGCCGTGGAACATCGCGCTCAGCGAGAATAGCGGCGTCGGTGCGCCGACCTCCTGGGCGAACGCGGCAATGATGTCGAGGTCTTTCTGGTAGACCTCGAGTTTCATGGCCGCCTCGTCGTAGCTGCCGGCAGCCATCATCGGGCCGCGCACCTGCAGCATCCTCGACGCGCCCGCGCCGTCGCCGACCACGTCGAGCATCTCGAGCGGATCGAGCCCCGCTTTCTGCGCGAGCACGACGGCCTCCGCGGTCGAGAGATTGTGGATCGTCACCAGCAGGTTGGCGATGTACTTGAGCTTCGAGCCGTTGCCGAACGCGCCGACGTAGCGCACCGAGCGCGCGAACCGCTCGAGAACCGGACGCGCGGCGTCGTAGGCCGCCCGCTCGCCGCTCGCGTAGATCGCGATGTCGCGCACGCGGGCCTGCGAGCCGGTGCCGCTGACGGGTGCGTCGAGCATCGCGGCACCGCGCTCCGCCAGCCGCGCGCGCGTCGACTCCTTGGCGGCGAGCGAGAACGTGCTCGCCTCGACGACGACGAGGCCGGCGCGAGCACCGGCCGCGAGCCCGTCCGCTGCGAAGAATGCCGCTTCGAGCGCCGCGACGCTCGGGAGCGCGCTGATCACGATCTCCGACTGCTCGGCTAGTGCGCGTGGGCTCGGCGCGGCCCGGCCGCCGCGCTCGACGAACGCCGCCAGCGCTGCCGGATCGACGTCGAACCCGCCGACGGCGAGGCCGGCGTCGAGGAGATGGCCGGCGTACGCGGAGCCCATGATTCCCAAGCCGACGAGGCCGACCCGGTCGCTCATCCGACCGCACATGCGATCGCAGCGTTCACGCGCGGCATCACCTCGGTCGCCATCAGTTCCATCGAGCGCCGCGCCAGTACGGGATCGGCCCAGTCGTGTCCGGCGTACAGCAGCGTGCCGAAGTCGCCGATCGCGTCGCGAAACGCGAGCAGCTGTTCGACCACGGAGTCGACGGTGCCGCAGATGACGAGCGAATCGAGCACGTAGTCGAGCGTGATCGCGGCGTCCGGCAGACTGCGATCGTGCTTGAACAGCTCGGGACGGCCGTTGCCGATCAGCTTGGTCATCAGCGAGCGGAAGTAGTAGGCGTACGGTCCGTCGTGACCCTTCGCGTAACGCTGCGCCGTCTCGTCGTCGTCGGCGACGAACACGCTCTTCGCCACGCGCCAGTCGGCGGAATCGGCGCTGCGGCCGCCGTTCGCGCAGCCTTCCTGATACTTCGGCCAGTGCGAGGCGACCCACACCGGCTGCAGAAAGTTCGCCGAAATCGGCGTCCAGCCGCGCTCGGCCGCGGCGACGACGCCCTTCGAGAAGGGCGCCACAGCAGTGACGACGATCGGCGGATGCGGGCGCTGGAACGGTTTGACGATGCTGCCTTGCCCGGTCGCGGCGTTCATCGTGCGGCGCGTCGTGACGCTCCAATACCGGCCCTGCAGATCGTACGGCGCATCACCGGCCCAGATCGCCAGCACCTGATCGATCGCCTCGACGAACATCGCCGTGCGGTCACGGTCGAGGTTGCCGAACGCCTCCGCATCGGAGAGCAAGCCGCCCGGACTGATGCCGAACAGGAACCGGCCTTCCAGCAAGTGGTCGATCATCGCGACCTGCGCGGCGACTTGGGCGGGATGGTTGTTGGGAAGGTTCACCGTGCCGGTGCCCAGCGTGATGTGCTGCGTGCGATCGATCAGCGACGCGATGAACGTCAAGCACGACGTGACCGGCTCGGCGATGTCGGTCACGTGCTCACCGACGAACGCCTCGACGTACCCGAGGGCGTCGGCCAGGACGATCGCCTCGCGATCTTCCTTGAGCACCTCGGTGTAGTCCCGCGACGGCGGGTGCAGGGGCATCGTGAAGTAGCCTAGCCGCATCCACGCTCTCCCATCTCGCACCGGGCGCTAACTATCAAGCGATAAGCAAGACTCCGCGAGTCGTCCGTCCGAGGGTCCCGACGTGTTCACGCGGTGGAACTTTTTTCCTTGCCGGTCGGGGTTGCCGCCGGCGAGCAAAAGGACGCTCCGTACTTATCGCCATATCACTACGCGTGGCGACGCCGAAGCCCAAACCCAAGGCGCCGCGCCGGCGCCTCTCGGCCGACGAACGCGAGCGGCTCATCGCCCGCGGCGCCGTCGCGTACTTCTGCGAGGTCGGCTTCGGCGGCCAGACGCGCGAGCTCGCACGGCGCCTGGGCATCACGCAGCCGCTGCTCTACCGCTACTTCCCTAACAAAGAAGCGCTGATCGACCGCGTCTACCAGGAGGTCTACCTCAACCGCTGGGACCCGCGCTGGGAAGAGCTGCTCGACGACCACGCGCGGCCGGCGCGCGAGCGGATCATCGCGTTCTATCGGGACTATGCGAAGGCGGTGCTCAGCTACGAGTGGATCCGGATCTTCATGTTCTCCGGGCTGCGCGGGATGAACCTCAACAACCGGTATCTGACACTCGTCCGCGATCGCATCTACACCCGGGTGATTCGCGAGCTGCGCCTCGAGCACGGTCTGCCGACGCCGGCCCAGCTCCCGATCAGCGAGATGGAGTTCGAGCTCGTGTGGGGGCTTCACGCGAGCATCTTCTACCTCGGGATCCGCAAGTGGATCTACGGTTTGGAGATCCCCGAGAACGTCGAGGCGCTGATCGAAGGCCTCACCACGGCGTTTCTCGACGGCGTCCCGGCGGTCATGACGAGGATGGCAAAGAAGCCGCGCCGGCGGAGCTGAATCCCCGGCCCAGGAACGAGCGCGCGTTTTCGCCCAGGATCGCGGCACGCGCGGCGTCGTCCAAGCCCGGCAGCCGCGCGACGGTGCCGCGCGGGTCGTCGATTCCCATGTCGAACGGACGGTCCGTCCCGACGACGACGCGCCCGGCGCCCAGGCGCGACACCAAGTACGCCAGCAACGCGTCATCGTGGGTGATGGTGTCGACGTACAGCTGCGCCAGATACGCGCTCGGTGGTTTCGGAATCGTCTTCGTTTCGGGGCGCACGCGGTATCCGTGATCGAGCCGGCCCGCGATGTACGGCAGCGTCCCGCCGCCGTGCGCGAGAATCATGGTGAGCTGAGGAAAGCGCTCGAAGACGCCTGCGAAGATCAGCCGTGCCGCGATCAGCCCGGTCTCCGACGGGTTTCCGAACAAGTTGCCGAGGTAGTACGCGGCCGCGCGCTCGCCGCCGAGTTCGTGGTGCGGGTGCATGAAGACGGGGACGTCGAGCTCGCAGCACGCCGCCCAGAACGGATCGAGCGCGGGTGCGTCGAGCGGGGCGCCGGCGACGCTGGACCCGATCTCGACGCCCCAGCAGCCGAGCTCCTCGACGGACCGACGCAGTTCGGCGACGGCCGCCGCCGGCGCTTGCAGCGGGACGGTCGCGAACGCCGCGAAGGCGCCCGGCGCCCGCGCGACCGTCGCGGCGAGGGCGTCGTTGCCGGCCCGGCAGATCGCGGCGCCCAGCTCCGGGCCGGCGCCGTAGGCGAAATAGAACGGCGGCAAACAGACGATCTGGCGATCGATCCCCTGGGCGCGCGCCAGGGCGGCCCGCTCGTCGAAGTCGTACAGCAGCGAGAAATACGGAAGGCGCGAGCGTTCGGCGGCATAGCCGCAGACCGAGCGGTCGAGGTCCAATACCCCGTCGTCCTTGCGGGCATCGACCAGACCGCGGCCGCGCAGCATCTCGACGAACGCGTCGGGGAGAAAGTGCGCGTGGCAATCGATGCAGACCGGCATGGTGGCTCCTCGTCGCGCCTGGACCGCTTGACACGGCTCCGCGGGCGTGCTTTTTTATCGGTAGATAAATAACCCTTTGCGCTGCGAAGGGGGGAGTTCGACGAGAGACGAGCACGCCGGCGCGTCGTTCGACGCGCGCGATCTGCGCAACGCGCTGGGAACGTTCGCGACCGGAGTCGCGATCATCACCGCCTGCGACGCCGACGGCAGGCTCGTCGGGCTCACCGGCAACTCGTTCAGCTCGGTCTCGCTCGAACCGCCGCTCGTGCTGTGGAGCCTCTCGCGGGCCGCGCCGAGCCTGCCGGCGTTCCGCGCCGCGACGCACTTCGGCGTCAACGTCCTGGGCAGCGAGCACCGCGAGATCTCCGCGCGTTTCGCGCGCCCGCAGCGCGACAAATTCGACGGCGTGCCCTATCGCCTCGGCGAATTCGGCGTGCCGCTGATCGAGGGAGCGGCAGCGCACTTCGAGTGCCGCATCGTCGACCGCTACTACGGCGGCGATCACGAGATTTTTCTCGGGCACGTCGAACGCTACGCGTACGAACGCAAGCCGACGCTCTTGTTCTGCCACGGCGCCTATCACCGCGCACACCCGCTCACCGACGCTTAGCGCGTCACTTCACCGCGCACGTTCCGAGCTTCGGATTGGCGGGCTTCGCGCCCGGTACCGGGCCGAGTTTCACCTTGGCGAGCGCAGGGCTCGCGGTTTGCGGAAACGGTTTCGACCCGGCCGGATAACAATTGGCCGCCAGCAGAAACGCCGTCACGTCGGCGTACTGCTTCGGCGTGAGCGAACCGGGATTCGAGAACGGCATGTTGTCGAAAACGGTCGTGCGCAGGTCCTGCAGCGTCCACTTGTTGCGCTGCGCGTTCACCAAGAATTCGGTGCCGGCGACGCCCGGACCGGCCGTGCCTTGCAGATCGGCACCGTGACATTGCAGGCAGGTGCGGCGATACACCGCCATCCCGGCGTGCGCTTGCGCGGCCGTGTACGGCGCCGATGCGGCGCTCGTCACGACCGCGCGGGTGCGCTGAAGGCGGGAACCTTTGCTGCTGCATTGCGCCGACGCCGCACGAGCCATCGGCGCGTACAACACGACCGTGTCGCCGAGGAGCTCGACGCGGCTGACGCCCAGCCCCGCCGGAATCCCGGCCGCCGCGGTGCTGCGCGGCAGCGCGACGTACGCCAGCCTGCCGGCGACGACGCCGTACGCCGGCGCGCTCTTCGGCGAACCGCACCCGGAGACGACGGACGATCCGGCGGGGACGCCGAGCGACGTGTTCGCGAGCGCACCGGTCAGGCCGCCGAGGACGCCGCCTTCTGACGATCGGCCGGCGACCAGCGCCAGGCTCGCCAGGGCGCGCGTCAGATCGGCTTGATATTCTTCCATCTCTTTCTGACCGAGCGCGCTCTCCAAATTCGCGGCGGCCGCGAGCACGTTCGCTTTCGCGCCCTGCACCGCGGGCGTCCAGAGCGACGAGCCGGTTTGGTCGAGCATCCGGTCCAGATGACCGAGGGTTCCGACGCCGTCGCCGGGGTCGCCGAACGACGCCGCGTAGCCGTCGTCACGGCGGCCGACCAGCGCGTTCATCGCCCGATGCGCCGCGCGCAGGTAGGCCGCGTGTCCGACGGCATAGCCGTCCTCGATGCGGACGATCTCCGCCACGGCAGCGCGCATGTCGGCGAGCGCGGCGATCGCGCCGGCATGGTCGTCCGGCGCCGATCGCGCCGGCACCGCGCCGCCGAGGACGACGACGGCGGCGAGGGACAGCGCGATCGTGTGCATCGAGATTCTCCAGGCCGGTCCTACGGCAGGGTGAAGGCGGTGATCATTGCCGACGTCGGATGCGAATACTTGCCCTCCAGCGTGGGCGCACCCTGATTGAGACGCGGATCGGCGAAGTTGACGCCGGCCGGCCCCGCTGCGATGACGACGTACTGCTTCCCGCCCACGACGTAGGACCCGGCCGGCGCTTGAATCGTCATTTTGGTCGGATAGTGCCACAGCACGCTGCCGCTCTTGGCATCGTACGCCGTGAAGTCGCCGTTGACGCCGCCGGTGAACACCACGCCGGTCGACATCGAAAGCGCACCGCCGATCTGCGGAAACGCGAGATGCTTGCGCCAGAGAAACTTTCCGGTGCCGATGTCGATCGCGCTCATGTAGCCGGTGCTCGGCCCGTAGAGCGCCGGGAACGCGCCGCCCAGATAGAACTGGCCGGAGACGTAGGTTGCCGTGCCCTGCGACTTCCAGATGCCGCATTGATCGACGCTCGGCACGTAGAAGGCATTGGTTTCGGGCATGTAGCTGCCGCCGTTGAACTCGACGCCGCCGTTCGTGTTCGGACATGCGATGTCGCCCTTGCGGTTCGGCTGGGTGTTCTGCCCCTTCTGGGTGCTGACGGCGACGCGATAGACCTGTGCCCCGGTTCCGGCGTCCAGGACCCAGAAGTTGCCGCCCTTGTCACCGGCGGCGACCAGATTGCGTGACGCGCCCTTCACGGTCCCGGTGAAGAGAACCGGCGGCATCGCCGGATCCCAATCGTGCGTGTCGTGCGGGATGAACTGGTGGTACCACTTGATCTTCGGCTTCGCACCGCTGACGTCGAGCGCGACCATCGAGTTGGTGTAGAGGTTCGCACCCTTGCGGATCGTGCCGAGGAAATCCGGTTGCGGATTGCCCAGATCGACGTAGATCGTGCTCGTTGCGGGATCGATCGCGAGACCGCTCCAGATGGCGCCGCCCCCACGCTTCCACGAGTCGCCGCTCCAGGTCTCGTGGCCGGGTTCGCCCGGCCCCGGGACCGCGTTCCAATCCCACAGCCGCTTTCCGGTCGCCGCATCGTACGCGCTGAGATAGCCGATCCCGCCCCAGTCCCCGTTCGAGGCGCCGAGCAGCAGCATGTTCTTGTACGGCACCGGCTGCATCGTGAAGAACGTGTTCGACACGTCGTGCGCCGCGACGACGTTCCAGGCGGGTTTGCCGGTCGTTGCGTCGAGCGCGATCAGGTGGCCGTCGAGCGTCGCTTCGTAGACCTTTCCGTCGCCGAGCGCGACGCCGCGATTCGCCGAGAACGCGATGACGTGCGGCTTGTACGGGAAATGCCACTTGACCGTGCCGGTCTTCGCGTCGAGCGCGTACACGTCGTTGTGCGACGACGTGACGTACATCGTCCCGTTCCACACGATCGGGGCGACCTCGAGCGGTCCGCGCGCGTCGACCTTCACCGTCCACGCCTTCTTGAGCGTGCCGACGTTGCCGGCGGTGATCGATCCGCCCGCAAGGTAGCGGTTTCCGCCGTAGTTGCGCGCCGGCAAAATCCAGTTTGCGGCGTCTTTGTCGGCGGCCGCAAACGCGTCCGCGGTCGGCCACGCGTTCTGCGCGCCCACGCCCGCCGGACCGACGGCGGAGATGGTTGCCACAAAGGCGGCGAGGATGGTCAGCACGATCACCCGGTGCGACATGAGTGCCCTCCTAAGGTCAGCCTGCGCTGGTTGCACGACGCGACTTGCTCGAATTGACTCCGCGGTCCTAGCGGGCGAGCGCCCGTCAGCCGACGATCGGCAGGACGACGAACGCCGCGCGTTCGGGGTCGACGTGCAGCACGTTCGTTCCGCCGAACGCGGCCGCCGGGCGATCGCGCGGATCGTCGTGCAGAAACGGACCGCAGCCGGTCATCTCGTTCTTGAAGTTGGAGAGCCGTCCGCCGCCGCCGCCCGGATAGACGTAGTCGTTGCCGCGCACGCTCAGCGCCAGCCGGTACCCGGCCGGCAGAACGATCGAGGTCGGCCACAGCTCGACGTCGAGTTGGACCGCCTCGCCGGGGACGAGCGGCTGCGGGTGCGCGTGCGTGTGGTACGGCCGGTATTCGGTCGAGAGTTCCGGATCGTGCGCGCGATGCGACGCGCGCAGCCAGCCCTGCGCGAGCGGCGTGTGCGGGTCGATGGCGCCTTGAAAGACGACCTCCGTGCCGTCGGGCGCGAACGCGCGCAGCACGACGAAGACATCCGCATCGGTCGTGGACGACGCGACGAACAGCCGCGCGGCGAGCGGTCCGGTGATCTCCGTCTCCCGCTCGAACGGCTCGGCGACGAACGTGACGCCGGCGCCGAGCGCGTCGTACGCGAGCTGGCCGCTCGCGGTGCTCGGCGTTGCGCGAAGCGCGCGCGCGTCGAGGTCGAGATAGCGTTTCGTCCAGCGCGTCCCCGGAATCGGCCACGCGGCTTCGTGACGTTCCACGAAGCGATCGAGGTGCCGCACTTGCAGGCGCACGCGCGGCTCGTCCGGCCATCCGCCGGCGTCGTCTTTGAGGTAGCGCGCGAAGAAGCGCTTCTGCAGATCGACGCCGTAGGCGGTGTAGAATTCGGTCCAGTGCTCGATCCCGTGCACTTCGAGCCACTTCTCGCGCGATGCGGCGCGGACGAACCCCTCGAAGTTTCCGCGCGGGTGCAGGCCTTGGCCGCCCCAGTTCGCGGCCGACAGAAACGGAACGACGATGCGTTCCCACACGGGTGAGCGCGAGCGATGGTAGTCGTCGTCGAGCGGATGCGCCAGGATGTCGCCGCCGAAATCGGCGCGGTTGCGCGCCAGCTCGTCGTCGGAGAGCGTCTCCGGTCCGCAGGCGAGCTCGCCGGTCACCCTGCTGCGCGGTCCACGCTCGCCGACGCCGTGCTGCACGGTCTTCACCTGCATGTCGTACCAGTTCTGCGCGAACGTGCACAGGATGCCGCCGTGGTGCGTCACGTCGCGATAGAAATCGGCCGCGCCTTCCCACACGCACATCGCTGCGAGATGCGGTGGCTGCAGCGACGCGACGTACCACTGGTTCATCGCGTAGTACGAGATGCCGTTGAGACCGACCCGGCCGCTGCTCCACGGCTGCACGCCCGCCCAGGCGATGCACGCCGCGAGATCGTGCGCCTCGCGGGCTGACCACGGATCGAGAAAGCCCGGCGAACGCCCCGCACCGCGCGAATCGACCCGCACGCAGACGTAGCCGTCCGGGACCCATTTCTCCGGATCGACGACCTCCCAGTTCTGATACGCGTTCGTCGACCCGGCGGTCACGTCCGGATGCTGTTGCGCCATCCGTTCCCACGCGCTCGGATAGCCCTCTTGAAAGGCGAGACCCTTGGCGTACGGTCCGTAGCTGAGGATGACCGGATACCGTCCGTCGCCGGCCGGACGGAACACGTCCGAGCGCAGCACGACCCCGTCGTCCAACGTGATCGGCACATCCCAGTCGATCCGCATGGAAGGGCCGACACCCTCAGGTTCCATATCAATCACTACGCGGATGCGGTCCGATCTCCCACCAAGTCAGGAGCAATCGACGATGACGACGCTCGACCCGAGCACGGTCCACCACCACGTGATCGACGGGCGCCCGCGCGAGAGTGCCGCCGGCCGGACGTTCGAGGTGCGCAACCCCGCCGACGGGACGCTCGTTGCGCAGGTCGCCGAAGGCGGCGCAGCCGAGGTCGACGCGGCGATCGTCGCGGCGCGCGCCGCGTTCGTCGACGGGCGGTGGTCGGGGCTGCCGGTCCGCGAGCGCCATCGCATCCTGAACCGCTTCGCCGACGCGATCGAGGCGGCGCTGCCCGATCTCTCCGAGCTGGAGTCGACGTGCACCGGGCGGCCGCTGCGCGAGATGCGCGCGCAGCTCTCGCGTCTGCCCGAGTTCTACCGCTACTTCGCCGCGGTCGCGCGTACCGCGGAAGACGCGGTGACACCGTTCGAAGGGACGTATCTGAACTACGTGCGGCGCGTTCCGCTCGGCGTCGTCGGGCTGATCACGCCGTGGAACCACCCGCTCTTGATCCTCACCAAGAAGCTGGCGCCCGCGCTGGCTGCCGGCAACACCGTGGTCGTCAAACCGTCCGAGTACACGCCGCTCACGACGCTGCAGCTGGCCCATCTCGCGCTGGACGCCGGGATTCCGGCCGGCGTCTTCAACGTCGTCACCGGCTTCGGTGCCGAAGCGGGTGCGGCGCTCTGTTCCGACCGGCGGCTGGCGAAGATCGACCTGACCGGCGGTACGGAAACCGGCCGCGCCGTCGCGCGTCTCGCCGGCGAGAACCTCATTCGCGCATCGTGCGAACTCGGCGGCAAGGCGCCGGTGATCGTGCTCCCCGACGCCGACCTCGATCGCGCCGCAGCGGGCGCGACGTTCGCCGCGTTCATCGCGAGCGGCCAGACCTGCATCGCGGGGACGCGCATCCTCGTGCACGAGAGTCAGGCGGCCGCGCTGGTCGAGCGGATGATTGCGAAGGCGCGCGGCTTGCGGCTCGGCAACCCGCTCGATCCGCAGACGCAGCTCGGCCCGCAAGTATCGCAGCGGCAGGTCGAACGCACCGAGCGCTACGTCGAAATCGGCATCCGCGAAGGCGCGCGGCTCGCGACCGGCGGTCGCCGCGCAGGCGGCGAGCTTGCGAGCGGCTTCTTCTTCGAACCGACGATCTTCACCGGCGTGCAGCCGCAGATGCAGATCGCGCAGGACGAGATCTTCGGCCCGGTCACCTGTGTGATGACCTATCGCGACGTCGACGACGCGGTCCGCATCGCCAACGACATCCCCTTCGGTCTGGGCGCTTCGGTATGGACCGGCGATGCGGCGCGCGGAATGCGTCTGGCGGAACGGTTGGAGTGCGGAATCGTGTGGGTCAACGATCACCACCGCATCGATCCGGCGATGCCGTGGGGCGGGATGAAAGACAGCGGCATGGGGCGCGAGTGCGGTTTGGAAGGCTACCGCGAGTACACGCAAACCAAGAGCGTGGTCGTCAACCTCGACGCCCCCGTCGATTGGTACGCCACGAGCGACGTCGTCCGGCTGAGCTGACGGTTTCTCGCGGCCTTTCGGCGCGTTGCAGAGACGTACCGGACGGGTACCATTATGGAGTATCGACGTCTCGGTTGGTTGCTCGCCCAAGAGCTACTTCCGCGGCGCACTCACGGCCGAAGTGAGGCACACGATGGCAGACCACAAGACGCACGATCAGCACGGGCATACGCACGCAGCCGGATGCGGACACACCTCCGTACTGCACGAAACGCACGTCGACTATCTCCACGACGGGCACTTGCATCACGTGCACGAAGCGCACATCGACGAACACGTGCTTGGAGTCTCGGGCACGAATCCGCAGGACTGTGAGGGCGGGCACGACTGCGCGGGCCACGACGCGGACCACAAACACGGCTCGACGTGCGGCCACGAGACCGTTCCGCACGGAAGCCACGCCGACTACCTCGTCGCCGGTCACCTGCACAATCAGCACGGCGGGCACTGCGACGATCACGGAAAGCTCGCCCCTGCTTGAACTCCACGATCGGCCGCGTTCAGCGTACCGGCCGTGTGCCGGTGGGCGCGTTCACCGCATCGTCGTACGCCGTGCGGTTTGGATCGTCGGTGACACCAGCAGCTTGATGTGGGCGGCCCGGCCTTCGAGCATCGGGAGAATCCCGTCCTCGACGACGCGCTCGAGCGGGATCATCGACGGGGCGACCTCGCCCCACACGCCGGGATCGAGGGCCAACAGACGTGCGGCCTCGGGTACGTCGTCGCGGCCGATCAGCGCGTTGGTGCCGACGATCTCGAGTTCTTTCGTCGTCACTCGGCGTGCGTCGATGGCGATCGGATGTTTCGCGATGCCGACGGCGACGAGCCGTCCGCCGGGATCGACTGCCGCGACGGCTGCCTCGAAGCCCGCGTCGAGACCGGTAACCTCGAACACCGTCGTCGCAACGAACCCGATCGCGCCAAGCGCGGCGGCAAGCGTCAGGGCATCCGCCGCGCGGACCGTCTCCATCGCGCCGAGCCGCTTCGCCGTCGCCAACCGGTCCGCCGAAACGTCGGCCGCGACGACCCGTGCACCGGACTGCGCGAGAGCATAGATCAGGAACGCCCCGATTCCGCCCGCGCCGATGACCAGCACGTGCTCGCCCGGCGGCGGCGCGCCGCGGCGCAGTGCGTGCACCGCGATCGCCATCGGCTGCGTCAGCACCGCGACGTCGTCGCCCAGGCCGAACGGTGCCGCGCGAAACACGATGTGCGCCGGAACGCGCACGAACTCGGCGAGCCCGCCGTCGCGGTGCAATCCGACGGTCGCGTACTGTGCGCAGATGCTCGTCCGGCCGGCCTTGCACTGCGGGCACTCGCCGCACCACAGGGCCGAGCCGGTCACGATCGGCTCGCCGAGCGAGAAACCCTCGACGCCGTCGCCGATCTCCTCGATGCGGCCCGCGAACTCATGGCCGGGGATGAGCGGGCCTTCGTGTCCGGTCAGGGGATGGCGGTGCCCGATCGGATACATCTGCGCGCCGGCAAACTCGCTCGCATCAGTGCCGCAGATGCCGTTCGCATGCACCCGCACGAGCACTTCGCCGGGCGCAGGGCGCGGACGCGGGACGGCTTCGACCCGGACGTCGCGCGGGCCGTGATACACCGCCGCCCGCATCGTGGCTGCGCCCATCGCAGCGAGGGTTATGCGGGGCGCGGCGCGCACCTTCGCGCATGAACCCGCCGGAACACAGCCTGCTCTCGCACGGTCCGATGGACTACGTCTCCGCCCCGGCCCGGCGCCTCGAGCCGTTTCCGGACGGCGCGCGCCTCGCGCTGCACGTGATCGTCAACGTCGAAACGTGGGATTTCCAGCGGCCGATGCCGCGCACCGCGCTGCCGCCGCCCGCGTCGGGCGGGACGGTCCCCGACGTTCCCAACTTCGCGTGGTATCAGTACGGTCAGCGGGTCGGCATCTGGCGGCTGTTCGAGACCCTCCGGCGCCACGGCGTCCGGGCGACGCTGAGCGTCAACTCCTCGGTCTGCACCGAGTATCCGGAGATCCTCCAGCGCGCCGTAGCGGAGGGTTGGGAGATGATGCCGCACGGCGTCGTCCAGCGCACGATGTCGAGCGTCGAAGACGAACGCGCAGTCATCACCGAGGCGATCGCGCAGCTGGAATCGGTGACCGGAACACGTCCGCGCGGCTGGCTCGGCCCCGCGCTGGTCGAGACGACGCAAACGCTCGACCTGCTCGCCGAGGCCGGGCTCGACTACTGCTGCGACTGGGGTCCCGCCGACGACGTCCCCTACGACCTGCGCGTCGCAAACGGCCGCCGCATGATCGCCGTCCCGTATCCGATCGAAACGAATGACATCGTCGTGTGCGCGGTCGAAAAGCATCCGGCGGAGGAACTCTACACGCGCTGCACGGCCGCGTTCGACCAGCTCTACGCCGAGAGCAAGACGTCGCCGAAAGTTCTGCCGATCGCGCTCCATCCGTACCTCACCGGAACGCCGCATCGCATCGCCGTGCTGGGCCGCATTCTCGCCTACATTCTCAAGCGCAAGAAAGTCCGCGCAATGACCGCCGCCGAGATCACCGACTGGTACGTCGCGCAGACGCCGCAATCGCCCTCGGTTATCGCTACAGCCCTTTGACCGTTGCGCGGACGTCGGTGCGGGCGCGGACGTTGCCGAGGGCGTGCGCGCCGCCGGTGACGCCGAACCGTTCGAGGACCGTGTCGGCGGCCGCGTACGGGTCGATGTCCTCGCTCAGCTCGGCTATCGCGTCTTCGATGCGTCCCTCGAGGGTGCCGAGCGCGAGCTGACGCACGCGGTGCGCGAACGCGTTGCGGCGCTTGGCGCGGATGGCGCCGCTTTCCCGCAGCCAGGCGTCATGCTCGACGATCGCGTCCCACAGCTGGTCGACGCCCTTGCCTTCGAGGGCCTGCGTCGACACGAGTTTGGGGACCCAGCCGCTGAAGTTCAGCATCTCCATCATCGAGCGGATCTCGCGCTGCAGCTGCAGCGCCATCGGGTGGTCGCTCTTGTTGACGACGAAGACGTCGGCGATCTCGAGAATGCCGGCCTTGAGAACCTGCACCGAGTCGCCGCTGCCGGGCTGCAGCGCAACCAGCGTCGTGTTGGCGATCTCCGCGATCTCGATCTCCGATTGCCCGACGCCGACCGTTTCGACGATCACGACGTCCTTGCCGAACGCGTCCATCAGCGAGGCGGCGTCGGCAGTCGCGCCCGCCACGCCGCCGAGATGACCGCGCGACGCCATCGAACGGATGAACACGTCGGGATCGACGAAGTGCTCGGCGAGGCGAATGCGGTCGCCGAGCAGCGCGCCGTGCGAAAACGGCGAGCTCGGATCGACGGAGATGACGCCGACCGTCTTCCCGAGCGAGCGGATACGCACGACGAGCGATGACGTGAGGGTCGACTTTCCGACCCCAGGGGGCCCGGTGAGGCCGACCGTCAGCGCGCGGCCGGTACGCGGGTAGAGCGCGCGAATCAGATCGGCGCCGCGTCCCGATTCGCAACGCGAGATCGCGCGCGCCAACGCGCGCGGCTGGCCCGCCAGAAACTCGCGCAGCAACTCCTCCATCGCGCCACCGCGTTCACGGCGGCGCGACGCGGTTCCCGTTACGCGGTCCTGCGCTCTTCGTCGCCGGAGATGGCCTCGACCGCGGTCGTCAGATCGTCGACCGCGTGTTCGAGGTTGTTGAACTTCGCGGCGATTTTGCGCTGATCGACCCGGCCGGTCAGCGGTTCCGTCACGTCCTGAATGAAGGTACGGCGCTCCACGCGCCGCCGGACGTCGTGCAGGATTTCGGTGGGAGTTCGTTCGTCGCTGTCCATCGCTTGGAGGCTCGTCCCCCCGGAGCGCGGCCGCCAAACGGTCCGTACACCCCACTTTTGTGGACGGGGACTCCGCGGGTCAGAAGCGTACCGGAGGCAGGTGAGCCTCTCCGGATACGTGCGAACCCCGACCATCGCCGATGACCGCATCGTCTTTGCCTGCGAGGACGACCTGTGGATCGTTGGGGTGCACGGCGGGATCGCGCGCCGGCTTACCACGATGGCGGGAGAGTGCTCGCTTCCCCGGCTCTCGCCCGACGGAACGCGGCTGGCGTTCGTCGGGCGCGACGAAGGCCATCCGGAACTTTACGTGATGCCCTCGGAAGGCGGCGTCCCGCGCCGGCTGACCTATCTGGGCAGCGAAGCGTTGTACTGCAGCGGCTGGTCGCGTGACGGCCGCAGCATCTACCTTACCTCCGATGCGGGCTCGCCGTTCGTGAAAGAGACGCTGGCGTTTCGCATCGACGCGGACGGCGGCGAACCGCTCGCGCTCGGGTTCGGGCACGCGATGACGATCGACGTCGCGGAGAACGGTGCAACGTTGCTGGGTCGCAACGCGATCGATCCGGCGCGCTGGAAGCGCTACCGCGGCGGCACCGCGGGCCACCTGTGGATCGATGCCGTCGGGAACCGCGATTTCCGGCGCATCTGCCGCAACGTCGACGGGAACCTCGTCTGGCCGATGTGGCTCGGCGAGCGCGTACTGTTCCTCTCCGACCACGAAGGCGTCGGCAACCTGTACTCGGTGCTGCCCGACGGGAGCGACCTGCGCCGTCACACCGACGAATCCGAACACTACGTCCGCTTCCCGGCAAGCGACGGGACGCGCGTCGTCTACGCCTGCGGCGGCGAGCTGGTCGTACTCGATCCCCGCGATCGGAGCGTCCGCCGGGTGCCGGTCGAGATGCCCTCGAGCGCGCCGGAAATCGCGCGCCGCTTCGTCGACGCATCCGAACTCCTCGAACGCTGGGATTCCTCGCACGACGGCACCTCGCTCGGGATCGTCACGCGCGGCCGCGCCTACGTGATGCCGCTCTGGGAGGAAGCCGTCACCGAAATCGGCAGCGAAGACGGCGCGCGCCGCCGCTTGCTGACGTGGCTGCACGACGACAAGCGTGTCGCCTACGTCGACGACGCGTCCGGGTATGAGCGCATCGCCGTCGCGCCGCTCGATCAGAGCGCGGAGGCCGAGTACGTCACACGCGACGATCTGGGCGTGCTGCACGAATTGGTCGCCTCGCCGGCCGGCGACCGGCTGGCGTTCGCGACGAATCGCCACGAACTGTGGCTCGTCGACATCGGCTCGGCGCCGCGCAAGCTCGACACCAGCGTCGGCGAACGGATCGACGACCTGGCGTTCTCGCCGGACGGCGCCTGGCTCGCATACATCTGGTCGGCGAAAGCGCACACGACGATCGTGCGTTTGGTCGAGTGCGCGACCGGCCGCCTCGTCGACGCCACGACGGCGCTGCGCGAAGACCGCTCGCCGGCGTGGGATCCCGAGGGCAAGTATCTGTACTTCATCTCGACCCGGGACTTTCATCCGGTCTACGACGCGCTGCAGTTCGAGCTCAGCTTCCCCGAAGCGTCGCGGCCGTACCTCGTGACGCTGCGCGCGGACCTCACCAACCCATTCGTTCCGAAGCCGGCGGCGCTGCACAAAGCGAACGACGACGACGACGAGAAAGACGACGACGACAAGAAGGACGTCAAACCGCCGGTCGAGATCGACGTCGAGGGCTTGCCGCTGCGCATGATCGCGTTTCCGGTCGAAGAGGGCGCGTACGACCGCATCGCCGGCGCCAAAGGGCGCGCGATCTTCTCACGCTTTCCGGTGCGCGGCATCCAGCCCAACGTCCACCACGACGAAGAATCCGAGGGCGAGCTGCAGGCGTACGATTTCGAAGAACAGCGCAGCGCGTCGATGGCGGGCGAGATCGACGATTTCGTGCTTGGGCCGGACGCGCGCACGCTCGTCTATTCCTCGCACGGCAAACTGCGCGCGATCGACGCGGGCCGAGACCTCCCCGAAGACGGCGGCGAAGACGACAAGCCGAACCAGGACCCCGGGAGGCGCAGCGGCTGGCTCGATCTCGGCCGCATCAGCGTGCTGGTCGAACCGGCGCTCGAGTGGCGCCAGATGCTGCGCGAAGCGTGGCGTCTGCAGCGCGAGAACTTCTGGGACCCGCAGATGTCCGGCATCGATTGGGACGCCGTGCTGCGGCGCTACGAATCGCTGCTGCCGCGGGTGCGCACGCGCAACGAGCTCTCGGACGTCATCTGGGAGATGCAGGGCGAACTCGGCACCTCGCACGCGTACGAGACGGGCGGCGACAAGCCGATCCCGCCGCAGTACAAACGCGGCTTCCTCGGCGCCGAGCTGAGCTGGAACGACAAACCGGCCGGCTACCGGATCGACGCGATCCTGCGCGGCGATCCATGGAACCGCGACGTCGACTCACCGCTGGCCGAGGCCGGCGTCGACCTCAAACCGGGCGACACGATCGTGGCAATTGGCGGCCGCGCGGTGAACGCGAAAACGGGACCCGGCGCGCTGCTGGTCAATCAGGCCGGCCGCGACATCGTGCTCACGGTCCTGCGGGGCGCAGAACCGCCGCGGCGCGTGCTCGTGCGGACGCTGCGCGACGAGCGGATGCTGCGCTATCGCGCGTGGGTCGACGCGAACCGTGCGCGCGTGCACCAGCACAGCGGCGGACGCATCGGATACGTGCACATTCCCGACATGGGTCCGTGGGGGTTCGCCGAGTTCCATCGCGGCTATCTCAGCGAGTTCGACCGCGACGCGTTGATCGTCGACGTGCGCTTCAACCGCGGCGGACACGTCTCGGCGCTGCTGCTCGAGAAGCTCGCCCGCAAGCGCGTCGGCTACGACGTGTCGCGCTGGTCGCCGCCATTTCCGTATCCGGAGGAGTCGGTCGCCGGCCCGATCGTCGCCGTCACCAACCAGTTCGCGGGCTCCGACGGCGACATCTTCAGCCACTGCTTCAAGCTCTACGGTTTGGGGCCGCTGGTCGGCATGCGCACCTGGGGCGGTGTGATCGGGATCCATCCGCGCCACCGTCTCGTCGACGGCACCGAGACGACGCAGCCGGAGTTCTCGTTCTGGTTCACCGACGCGGGCTGGGGCGTCGAGAACTACGGCACCGATCCCACGCACGAAGTCGACGTCTCGCCGCAGGACGTGCTGCGCGGCGTCGACCCGCAACTCGACGAAGCGTTGCGCCTCGTCGACGAAGCACTCGTCAAGGCGCCGGCGCGCCCGACGTTTCCGCCGCGACCGAACCGGGCAATGCGGCGCTGAAACGCCGCGGACGTTACTTCCGGAAGGTGTGCGGACCGTTCACGGCAAGCGTCGGCGCGTGCACGCCGATCGACAGATGAGCGTGGGGGTGGGTCGCCAGGGTCGTGCCGGCGACGATGCCGAGGGTCGCGCCGAGGATCGAGAGGAGTCGACGCATGAGGGGGGCCTCCGAGGGGCGGATGCCTGCATCGTGCGTCACCGGGGTTACCGCGCGCTTACCGGAATCGCTTTCGGGACCGCCGGCGCCGCTCGGCGATAGAGATCGCTCCCCTACCTTGTCTGTCTCCGACGGGTCGAGGGTTGTCCTTGACCCCCGTCCCGGCGGCGTGGTACACTTCGCGAGCCGAAGCAGGATCGCAAGGTCCTCACCGGATGCCCGCGGGCGATCCGGTTCTTCTCGAAAAGCGGGGACAGCTTTGGCGTCTTCGCTATTTTTTGTGTTCTTTCTGGAGAGTTTGTCATAGCACGACCGCTTCGCGTCAACGAGCAGATCAGAATCCGTCAAGTCCGCGTCATCGATGATGCCGCCCAGCAGCTCGGCGTCATGCCTACCGAGGAAGCCCTCGCCATGGCACGCACCAAGGGACTGGACCTCATCGAAGTGTCGCCGACCGCGATCCCTCCGGTCTGTCGAATCGGCGACTACGGTCGCCTAAAGTACGAGCAGTCGAAAAAAGACAAAGAGGCGCGCAAGAAGCAGCGTAACTGGGAGTTGCGCGAGGTCAAGCTGCGTCCCAAGATCGACGTCCACGACTACGAAGTCAAAGCGAAGATGGCCGAGCGCCTGCTTCTCGACGGCGGAAAAGTCAAAGTCACGATCATGTTCCGCGGACGCGAGATCACGTACACCGCGTTCGGGAAACGTCTGCTCGACCGTGTCGCGAAAGACCTTGAAAATACCGCTATGGTCGAGCGCGAAGCAAAACTCGAAGGCAAGAACATGTTTCTCATCCTCGCACCGCGTCCCACCCCGCAGGGTCCGCCGAGGTTCGTCCATCTGAAGACGGATACGGCGCATCACGAAGCCGAGAGCGCCGATCATCACGATGACCACGAAGATCACGATGATCACGACGAAGACGGCGAACATAGCGAACCTGCGGCAACGGACGAAGTAGCGACCATCGGGGGATCCAGTGCCTAAAATTAGAACGCATCGCGGAACGGCGAAGCGTGTCAAGGTGAGCGCCAACGGCAAGGTGACGCACCGCCATCAGTTCTCTGGATGCGGCCACATCCTCAGCAAGAAGTCGCGCAATCGCAAGCGGAAGTTCCGCAAGGATCAGACGACGTTCAAGGGTGATCTGAAGCGCTTTGCGCCGCAGATCCCGTACCTGCTGTAGGAGGCTGACAGATGGCACGTATCAAGCGCGGTCTCAACAAGATCAAGAACCGCCGCAAGGTGATGAAGCTCGTCAAGGGCTTCCGCGCCGCGCGCAGCCGCAACTACCGCGTTGCGAACGAAGCGCTGCTGCATTCGCTCAAGTACGCCTTCCGCGACCGCCGCGTCCGCAAGCGCGACTTCCGCGCGCTCTGGATCGCCCGCATCAACGCGGCGGCCCGGCGCGAAGGTCTGTCGTACTCGAAGCTGATGAACGGCCTCAAGAAGTCCGGCGTCATCGTCAACCGCAAGGCCCTCGCGGACCTCGCGGTGCACGATGCAGCCGCCTTCGGCCGCCTCACCGCCCTCGCCAAAGACGCGGTCGGAGTAACGACCGCCGCCTAGGCACCCGGATGATCGCGAGAGGGGCGCCGCACAGGCGCCCCTTTTTCGTATCCCGAACCGGCCCGCCATGACGACCTGGCGGACCTCGATACTCGCGGCGGCCGCAGTCGCGTGCCTCGCGCTGTGCGCGTGCGCCAAGCAAAGCACGACGGAAGAGTCGCCGTCGCGGCCGGCGGCGCAGACGAATCCGAGCGACTTCCCGCTGTACCCCGGTACCACGCTCGTCGAGGTCGCCCCGATCGACTACGGCGCGATGTTCGCGATGATCCGCAAGAATGATCCGAGCGCGAAGCCGGGCGCGAACTATCGCGGCAACGAGGTCATCGTCTCGACCAGCGCGTCTATCCCACGGCTCCGCACGTGGGTGGCGCACCTCAAGACCGCGCCGCCGCTCGGCTTCCACTACAGTCCCTCGACGACGGCGTTCTCGATCGGACCCTCCTCCAGCGAGAGGAGCAGCGCGGAGGTCGACGCACTCTTCGAGACCGCGAGCTCGCAGCGCATCGTGTTCGTGATCGCCCTCGATCCGAAGCGCATCCGCGCCCAGCTCGGCCCCGCGCTCGACGTCGCCGACAACTACACGGCGCTACCGCCGATGCTGCGTGTCCCGATCGACGATCAAATGAAGCGGCAGCTGGGCTACACCGTCAGCGAGATGCTCGACCGCCACAGCCCAATCGGCATGATCTTCGCCACCCTCAAGACGATGAGCACCGCCGACCGCCGCGCCATCGTCCTAGTCGACGAGTCGAAGACGAAATAGCCCAAATCATGTCACGGTCGTCAGCGCGCCGTCGCTGCCAGCGCGATCGCGACGTGGGCGCGGATGCCGGTTTGCATCGCTTGTTCGTCGATGTCGAAGGCGGGGTGGTGGTTGGGGAAGGCGTGCGCGTCGTCGCCGGCTCCGAGGAACATGAAACACGCGGGGACGCGCTGCGCGAAGTACGAGAAGTCTTCGCTGCCCATGATCGGTGCGATCTCGACGACGCGCTCCGCGCCGAGCGCTGCGGCGAGGGTCTGGCTCACGAACGCGGCTTCGGCCGGATCGTTCTCCGTCACCGGATACGAACGTTGCCAGTCGAGATGGCACGTTGCGTTCGCGGCGGCGCAGGTGTGCTCGGCGATGCGGCGGATGCGGCCCTCCATCCCGTCGCGCGTCGCGGCGCTGAACGACCGTACCGTCCCTTTGAGCGCGACGCGCGGCGGGATCACGTTGTAGGTCGTTCCGCCGCTGATCGCGCCGATCGTCACGACGGCGGGCTCGACCGGATCGACTTCCCGGCTGACGATGCGCTGCAGGCTCGTGACGACGTCGGCCGCGACGACGATCGGATCAACCGAACGGTGCGGCATTGCGCCGTGTCCGCCGAGCCCTTCGACGACGAGATCGAACTGATCGACCGACGCCATCATTGGCCCAGGCCGCAGGCCGATCACGCCGGTCGGCAAGATGCACCCGATATGGATGCCATACGCGCGTTCGATCGCGAAGCGCTCGATGAGCCCGTCGGCGAGCATCGCGGGCGCGCCGCCGCCGCCTTCTTCCGCCGGCTGGAACACGAACGCGACACGCCCGCGCAGCTCGCCGGCGCGTTCGCGCAAGACGGCCGCGGCGCCGAGCAGCATTGCGACGTGCGCGTCGTGCCCGCACGCGTGCATGACGCCGGGATTCTGGGAAGCGAACGGGACGGCGCTCTCCTCGGGCATCGGCAGCGCGTCCATGTCGGCCCGCAGCATGATCGTCGGACCGGGCTGCGCTCCGGCGAGCAGGCCGACGACGCCGGTGCCGCCGATCCCCTCATGGACCTCGAGGCCCAGCACCCGCAACTTCGCCGCGACCAGCGCGGCGGTGCGGTGTTCGGCGAACGCGAGTTCGGGGTGCGCGTGGATGTCGCGGCGGATCGCGACGGTCTCGGCGACAAGTTCGGGGGAGAGTTCGAGGGTCGGCATCGAGGCCGCCGTTCGCCGCTCCCCACCGCCGTCCCGGCGGACCGACTCCGGTAGGGTACCGCCCGCTTGCTGTGAACGACCGGCCAAGGGGTTGCCAATCCTCACGCCGCCCAGGAACGGTCACCTGGCCGGAAGCTCCGGAGCGTACGGTGTTTGACAAAGGGGTCGACCGGATGCTTCAATCAGCCGGAATGCTCGCCGGTGCGTATTTTTATCGCTGGTACGAAGGCCGCACGCAGGTCGTGTCGGTCGAGTTCGGCATCGCGTAGAGCAGCTAGAGCCACCGACTGCACGCGAGCCCCTCGCCGACACGGCGGGGGGCTCGTTCGTTTTTGAAGGATGATGACGGACCAGATGTCGACGCTTCGCGTACCCGGGGACAAGTCGATCGCGCACCGCTCGGTCATGTTCGCCGCGCTCGCGGAGGGGACGTCGACCCTGCGCAACGTCCCGGCCGGACTCGACGTCCGTTCTACCCAGGATGCCATGCGCGCGCTCGGCGCCACGATTCGCGCCGTCGGCGACACGCTCGAAATCGACGGCTGCGGCGGTACGTTCACCGCCCCGTCCGAACCGATCGACTGCGGCAACAGCGGCACCACGATGCGGCTCTTGGCCGGCATCCTCGCCACGCGGCCGATCGTCGCGACGCTGACGGGAGACGACTCCCTGCGTTCGCGTCCGATGCGCCGGGTGACCGGTCCGCTCGGCGCGTTCGGCGCGCAGTTCGAGCTCACGCCGTCGGGGACGGCTCCGATGACCGTGCGCGGCAACGGCACGGCGAGCGGCGCGGAACTCGCGGTCACCATCGCCAGCGCGCAGGTGAAGTCGGCGCTGCTGCTCGCAGCGCTGAACGCGCACGGCCGTACGCGGCTCACCGGCGAGCTGCAGACGCGCGATCACACCGAACGGCTGCTGAACGCCTTCGGCGTCAGCGTCGGCAGCGACGGCGAGGCGCTCGTCCTCGACGGGCCGGCGACACTGCGCGCGACGTCGATCGACGTGCCGGGCGACATCTCGAGCGCGGCGTTCTTGTTCGCGGCCGCGGCGGCGGTGCCGGGCGCGAGCGTGGTCGTCGACGACGTCGGCCTCAATCCCGGCCGCACCGGCTTTCTCGACGTGCTGCGCCGCTTCGGCGCAGAGGTCGACGTGCAGGTGAACGCCGCGTCGCCCGAACCGCGCGGGAGGGTGAGCGTGCGCGGCGCGCGGCTGCGGGCGATCGACATCGAGCCGCACGAGATTCCGGCGTTGATCGACGAGCTGCCGCTGGCCGGCGTGCTCGCGGCGTTCGCGCAGGGGACGACGACGGTACGCGGCGCAGGTGAACTTCGCGTGAAAGAATCGGATCGCATCGAATCGTTCGCTGCCGCGGCGCGCGCGATCGGGATCGAAGTCGTGACCGCACCGGACGGTTTCGCCGTCACCGGACCCGCGACGCTGCACGACGGCGCGATCGCGACGCATCACGATCATCGCATCGCGATGGCGTTCTCCATCGCCGCTCGCGCCGGCGGCATCACCATCACGCTCGACGATCCCCATTGCGCCGCGGTATCGTTCCCCGGCTTCGACGCGGCGCTCGAGGCGGTCGCATGAACGTGCGGCGCGCCGCAGTCATCGGCCATCCCGTCGCGCACAGCCGCTCGCCGGCACTCTTCGCACGCTTCGCCGCCGCGAGCGGGGTGGAGCTGGTGTACGACGCGATCGACGTGACGCCGGATGCGCTCGAAACTACGCTCGCCGCCTGGCGGCGCGATCCCGACTTCGTCGGCTGCAACGTGACGCTGCCGCACAAGGAGCGCGCGCTCGCTCTGGCCGACCGGGTCGAGCCGGCCGCCCGCGCATGCGGTGCGGCAAACGTCCTCACGCGAACCGGCGAGACGCTCGTCGCCGACAACACCGACGTCGCGGGCATCGAAGCCGCGCTCGCGCAGGCCGGCGTGGGGCTGGCGGGTGCGCGTGTCGCCGTCCTCGGCGCGGGCGGCGCGGCGCGGGCGGTCGCCGAGGCCGCGCGCCGCAACGGCGCCGCGTCGATCGTCGTCGCCGCGCGCGACGTCGCGCGCGCGCGAACGGTCGCGCTGGCGTTCGGCGCGAGCGCATGCGCTCTGGACGCCGTGCCGGTCGCCGACGTCTACGTCAACGCCACGCCGGTCGGCATGGTCGGGCAGCCGCAGCGCTCGCTCCTGCCGGCCGACGCGCCGGCCGGCGCCACGGCCTTCGACTTGATCTACACCCCGGAACAGACGCCGTTCCTGATCGATGCGCGCGGCCGGGGGCTGCGCACGGTCACCGGCACGGCGATGTTTTTGGCCCAGGGAGCCGCCACGTTCGAGCGTTGGTTCGGCTTCGCGCCGAAGGAGATCTCCGCATGAGTTTGCGGTACCTGACCGCCGGCGAGTCGCACGGGGCGGCGCTGGTCGGCATCATCGAGGGCGTCCCGAGCGGCCTGCCGATCGACCTCGCGACGCTGCACGCCCAAGCGGTGCGGCGCAAACTCGGGTTCGGACGCGGCAATCGCCAGAACATCGAGACCGATGAGGTCCGCATCGTCACCGGCGTGCGGCGCGGCAAGACGATCGGCAGCCCGATCGCGCTGATCATCGAGAACCGCGATCACGTGCGCTGGTCCGAGATCATGCGCGTCGACGCGCCCGACGACGACGCGCCGGCCGCTCGCGCGGTGCACGTGCCACGGCCGGGTCACGCCGATCGCATCGGCGGGATCAAGTACGATCGCGACGACTTGCGCGACGTGCTCGAACGCGCCAGCGCGCGCGAGACCGCGATGCGCGTCGCGCTCGGCACGGTCGCGCGCACGCTGCTCGGCGCGCTCGGCGTCACGCTCGCCAGCCGCGTCGTGCGCATCGGCAGCGCGGTCGACGAATCGCCGTGGCGCGACGTCGCGATCGAGGAAATCGACGCCTCACCGGTGCGCGCGCTCGATCCGGACGCTGCGGCGGCGATGGTGCGCGAGATCGAAGACGCGCGCGCGAACGGCGACGCGCTCGGCGGCGTGTTCGAGGTCGTGGCACAGCACGTCCCGGTCGCGCTGGGATCGTACGTGCAGTGGGACCGGCGTCTCGAGGGTGAAGTCGCGCGCGCGTTCATGTCGCTCAACGCGATCAAAGGCGTCGAGATCGGCCTGGGCTTCGGCGCTGCCGCGCGGCGTGGCTCGGAAGCGCACGACGCGTACGAACCCGACCCGCAGACGCGCACCCGCTATCGCACCAATCGCGCCGGCGGGATCGAGGGCGGAATGACGACGGGTCAACCGATCGTCGTGCGGGTCGGAATGAAGCCGATCGCGACGCTGATGAAACCGCTCGATTCGGTCGACCTGCGCACCGGCGAAGCGGTGAAGGCGCACATCGAACGCGCCGACACCTGCGCCGTCCCCGCAGCAGCGGTGATCGGCGAATCGCTGCTCGCGCTCGTCTTGGCCGAAGCGGTGCTCGAGAAGTTCGGCGGCGACTCGCTCGGCGAGCTCGTCGAACGCGTGCGCGCCTGGGAGACGACCGCTCGTGGCCGGTAACGTCTACCTCTGCGGATTCTCCGGCGCCGGCAAGACGAGTGTCGCCCCGCTGCTGGCCGCGCTGCGCGCTATCGACGCCGTCGACGTCGACGCGCTGATCGAGGCCAACGCCGACCGGAAGATTGCGCGGATCGTCGACGAGGACGGCGAGCCCGCCTTTCGCGCGCTGGAACGCGAGACGATCGCCCGCGTCGCGGCGCGCGGAGGGGCCGTCGTCGCGCTCGGCGGCGGTGCGCTCGAAGACGGCACCAACCGGCGCGCGATCGCGGAGAGCGGGATCCTGGTCTTCCTCGACGCGTCGCTCGAAACGTGCTCCGCGAACACCGCGCGGCACGCCGGTACGCGCCCGCTGTTGCGCGAGCCGGGGTCGCTGGAGCGCCTGCACGCCGCGCGCCGCCCGCGCTATCTCGACGCCGCGGTGCGGGTCGTGGTGGACGGCCTCACGCCGCACGCCGCGGCCCGCGCCGTCGACGCCGCGCTGCGGGACGAGCGGGTCGTCCACGTCCCGACGATCCGCCCGTACGACGTCGCGATCGGCGCGAGCGTGATCGAAACGCTGCCCGAGCGGATCGCGCCGCTGCCCGGCGGCCGCGCGGTCATCGTCGCCGATCACGCCGTCGAAGCCCTCGGCACGCGCGTCGCGCGCGCCTACCACGATGCCGGCATCCACGCGACGCTTTTCGCGGTGCCGGCCGACGAATCGCTCAAGTCGCTCGCCTCGCTCGGCGATCTGTACGCGCACTTCGTCGAAGCACAGCTCGACCGGCGCGGCGTCGTCGTCGGCATCGGCGGCGGCACGATCGGTGACGCGGTCGGTTTCGCCGCGGCGACCTATCAACGCGGCGTCCCGTTCGTTGCGATTCCGACCACGTTGCTCTCCGCGGTCGACGCCGCGATCGGCGGCAAGACCGCGATCAATCTGGCAGCGGGCAAGAACCTGGTCGGGACGGTGACCCAGCCGGCGCTCGTTGCGATCGCACCGCACACGCTGCGCTCGCTCCCGCGCCGCGACGTCGTCTCCGGCTACGGCGAGATGCTGAAGTACGGCTTGGCGCTCGACGCGGAGCTCTATCGCGCGCTGCGAGCCGGTGAAGCGGCGCTGCTGGACGATCCCGCGACCGCGCTCGATGCGATCGCGCGCTGCGTCGAGTTGAAAGCCGCGGTCGTCGCGCGAGACGAGGAGGACCGCACCGGAATTCGGGCGGTGCTGAACTTCGGCCACACGGTCGCGCACGCGATCGAGAAGGTCGCCGGGTACGGCGCGCTCCGGCACGGGGAGGCGGTGATCGTGGGGATGCGAGCGGCGCTAGCGCTCTCGGTGCGGCGCGGTCTGCTCGGTGCGCACGTCGCGGCCGAACCCGACGCGCACCTGGCCGCCTTGCCGGTGCCGAACGATTGGCGGTCGCTCGGCGCGGAGGCCGTCGTCGCGGCGACCCGGGGCGACAAGAAACGCCATGCCGGCGGAACGCAATACGTCCTGCTCGACGCGATCGGCCACTCGACGCTCGACGACGGCGTGCAGCTCGACGACGTACGGGCCGTGCTCGCGGAGATGGGATTGCGATGAACGTCCTGGTCGTGAACGGCCCGAACCTGAACCTGCTCGGCGAGCGCGAGCCCGAGATCTACGGACGCACGACGCTCGCCGAGCTCGAGCGCGCGGTCGAAGACTACGGACGCACGCTCGGGATGACGCTGCGCTTCTTCCAGTCGAACCACGAGGGCGCGATCATCGACGAGCTGCACGCGCAGCGAACCTGGGCCGACGCGCTGGTGATCAACCCGGCGGCGTTCACCCACTACTCGTATGCGATCCGCGACGCGCTGCTCGCGATCGACGTCCCGGCCGCCGAAGTCCACCTCTCCGACGTCGACAAGCGGCCCGAGGACTTCCGCAAGATCTCCGTCGTTCGCGACGTCTGCAAGCACGTCTTCAAAGGGATGGGCGTCGGCTCGTATCTCGCCGCGCTCGACGCATTCGCGCGGGACGCAGGCGCGAGCGGATGATGCAGCGCCGGCTGGGAGGGGACGGCCCGACGGTCGGCGCGATCGCACTCGGCTGCATGGGGATGTCGGAGTTCTACGATTCCGTCCCGGAGTCCGAAGCGATCGCGACGATCCACCGCGCGCTCGACCTCGGCATGAACCTGATCGACACCTCGGACATGTACGGGCGCGGCGAGAACGAGCGCCTCGTCGGCCGCGCGCTGCGCGACCGGCGCGATCGCGCCGTCCTGGCGACGAAGGGCGGACTCTTGCGCCGCGACGACGACCTCGCGTGGCGCGGCGTGAACGGCCGTCCCGCGTACCTCAAAGCGGCGTGCGACGCATCGCTGGCGCGGCTTGGCGTCGATCACGTCGACCTCTATTATCTTCACCGCGCCGATCCCGGCGTGCCGATCGAAGAGAGCGTGGGCGCCATGGCCGAACTCGTCACGGCCGGCAAGGTGGGCCGGCTCGGGCTTTCGGAGGTCGACGCGCCCGCGTTGCGCCGAGCGGCCTCCGTTGCACCGGTCGCCGCACTGCAAAGTGAGTACTCCTTGTTCACCAGGGACGTCGAGCGGAACGGCGTGCTCGAAACCGCGCGCGCGTTCGGGGTGACGTTCGTCGCCTACGCGCCGCTGGGACGCGGAATGTTGACCCGCACGATGCCTTCTCGCGATGAGCTCGCAATGGGAGACCTGCGCCGGCGCGTTCCTCGCTTCGACGAAGCGAACGTCGAACACAACCTGCGGCTCGTCGACTCGCTGGCGTCGATCGCCCACGAACGAAACATGACACCTGCGCAGTTGGCCTTGGCGTGGGTCGTCGACCGCGGCGACGACATCGTCGCCCTTCCCGGCTGTCAGCGCGTCGCGCAGGCCGAAGAAAACGGCGCTGCGGGCGATCTCCGGCTCGACGCCCACGCCCGGACGTCACTCGACCTGCTCTTCGCACCCGGCGCCGTCGCGGGCGAGAGAATCCGCTAAAGGCCAGCGGCGGCGCCGCATGTCATCAGGCGCTTTTCAGGGTTGGGGCGTAGACTGACACGGCGATGACGACCGTCGGAGCCCTGGTACTATCTGTCCTGACCGCCTTCACCGCCCCTGCGGTGCCGTCGCCCTCCGACGTCGTATGGACCGCCGACGACACGCAATCCAACGTGACGCTGTCCATCTCGGAGCTGCTCTTCGCGAAGATCGGCGGCATGATCCCGATTCAGTCGGCGACGATCGTGACCACCGACGGAGGCGTCCCGCTCGAGGTGGACGCAACCCTCGATGCGGCCCTGCTCGACACGCACAACCCGGGGCGCGACGCTCAGCTGCGCAGCCAGAAGTTCTTCAACGTGGCGCGCTTCCCCACGATAGGTTTCGCCAGCGAGCGCGTCACCGCGACGGGTCCGCAATCCTTCGCGATCGACGGTGAGCTCTCGATGCGCGGCGTCACTCATCCGCTGCACCTCGACGGAGCGGTCACCGGCGTTCGCCGCGACGCGGACGGCCGCGAACGCGCGCGCTACGAAGCGACGGGACGATTTCGCCGCTCCGACTACGGCATCACGTACGCCAACGTCGTCGTCAGCGACGAGGTCGCCCTGGACATCGTCATCGAAGCAAGCGCTCCACCGCCGGCGTCAACCAGCGCGCCCGCCGCCGTGCGCTAGCGCTGTTCGCCGATCGCGGCTTCGAGCTCGCCGAAGCTTCGCACGCAGCGCTCGCCGAAGGCGCACGTTCCGAAGCCGTATGCGGCATGGATGAACGGGACGCCGTTTGCGTGGGCGGCTTCGCGGTCACCCTCGCCGTCGCCGATGAAGATCGGCGCGCGCAGCGCGTTGCGTTCGATGACGCGGCGCAGGTTTTCGGCTTTGGGGCGGCCGGTGTTGCCCCAGCACTCGATGTCGCGGAACAGCGGCGTGAAACCGCTCCAGGCCAGGAAGCTCTCGATGTAGCCGGCTTGGCAGTTGCTCACGATGTAGAGCGGGCAGCGCGCGGCAAGACGCGGCAGCCCCGCCGCGACGCCCGGATACAAGACCCCGCCGGACTCCGCGACGATCTGATTGTCCCCAGACATCGTCTCGTCGATCAAGACCCGCACGTCGGGTTCCGGCAAGCCGTCGAAGACGGTGCGGATGCATTCCTCGTGCGGGCGCCCGGTCACGCTGCGAACGTCGCCGTCGGTGATCTCGCGAAACGGGATCGCGTGCCGGGCGATGATCCGGTTCCAACCGACCGCGCACGCCGCGGACGTGTCCCACAGCGTCCCGTCGAGATCGAAGACGATCGCGTCGAACGGTTCAGCCACGGACGTCGATCACGCCGTCTTCGTCCCGGGGCGGCGCGTCGAGCATGGCGTGCAGCATCGGCAGGAAGCGGATCGCCGCTGCATGCCGTCGTTCCGGCTCGATCACGTCGTGCGTGAGCCCCAGACCCACCAGGCGATGCACGCGCACCCGTTCGCCGCCGACCGCGCGCCAGCGCGCGACCAGATCGTCGATCGCGTGATTGTTCACCGACGTCTCACCCGCGTTGCGCACGATCTCGATGTGGCGCGCCTGCGGCGGACCGGTGCGCGCGTCTTCGCGCAACGCGTCGGCCAGAGCGAGACCGGCCGCGAGCGAGCGCGTCGTATAGCGATGGTAACCGTGTTCCGGTGTTCCGCGACCCTTATCGATCGGATTCCAATACAGGAAGCGATTCGGCGTGCGCTCGAGCATCTTGCGCGCCATCGCATGCCAGTCGCGCGGCAGGCGCTTGATGCCCAGGAACGGGGCGACCGCGATCGCGCGATCGACGCGCGCGTCGCGATGGGCCGCGTGCAGCGCGATCGCGCCGCCGAGCGAGAATCCTACCACGGTGACGCTCTCGCCCAGTTCCGCCGCCGCATCGATGATCGTCGCGCACTGCGCCGTCAATTCTTCGGCCGTCAAGCCGGCCAGCGCTTCTGACATGCGGTCGGCGTGGCCGTGACGGGGCAAGCGCGGAATGAGCACGTTCTCGCCGCGCGCGTGACGGACGCGAGCGAACTCGCGCCACGTGCGCGGGCTCGCGGTGAGGCCGTGCAGCAGCACCGTCACGTGCGGCGTGCGCCGGCCGTGGTGCAGCACGGTCGAGCGCATCTCCTCGCCGAGCAGCGCGTCCTCGCCCGCGTCGAGCGACGCGACGAGCACCCCAGGGTCGAAGCCGTTCACGGGTTGACCAGCGCGATCAGCGCGAAGCGCCGCGTATCGGTCGCGATGTCCTCAGTCACGATTGCCTCATTGAGCGACCTCGCCGCTTCGCGCGCGAAGACGCGCGCTTTCGGCGACCCGATCGCGGCGATCGCCGTCGCGCCCGCGATCAGATCGTCCACCGCGCGCACGAAGCCGTCGTGGATCGCGCGCTCGGCATCGCGCTCGAGGATGCGGGTGCCGGCGGCGCCGCTGGCGAGCATCAGGACGTAGTCGAGTGCGGCCGCGGTCGCCAGCGTCCGCTCCTTCAGCGGCGCGAAACGCGGCTCGTCGCCGAACTCGCCGACGGCGCGCATCAGCAACGCCTGAAGGGCGATCACGACTTGCGTTCGCTCAGCGCCCATAGCACCGCCACCTGCGTCTTCGCGTCGGGCAACTCGTCGTCACGAATCTTGCGCCACAGGTCGTCGAGCGAGAAGATGCCGAGCTCGATCTCTTCGTCGTCGTCGGGCTCCGCCTCGCCGATGTCGTAACCGTGCACCACGCAGAAATGCAGCAGCTCCTCGCAAAACCCGGGCGCCGAGTAAGCCGACCATAGGCGCTCGACGCGTCGCGCGCGGTATCCGGTTTCTTCGCGCAGTTCGCGCACCGCCGCATCTTCCGGCGACTCGCCGGGGTCCATGCCGCCGGCGACGACCTCCCAATTGCGGCGTCTGAGCGGGTGACGGTATTGCCGCACCAGCAGCATCTCGTCCGGCCGCGGGCGCACGATCACCGCGACCGCCTCCGCATGTTCGACCACCTCGACGTCATGCGGCCGCCCGCCCTTACCGGGCAGCGTGTCGACGCGCAAGCTCACCACTCGGCCGTCGTAGACGCGGCGCGATTTCAAGGGCTGCATCAGAGGGCCGGCGGCAGGGCGGGATATTCCGAATTCGCGGAGAGCGCACGCTCGAGTTCCGCCATCACTGCGAGCACCAGGTCCTCGCGCCAATGCCGCGCGATGACCTGCACGCCGATCGGAAGGCCGGCGGCGCCGCGTTCGACCTCGGCTGCCGCGCGATCGACGACGTCGCGGCCGGCCGAGCGCGGCCGCGCTTCGTCGTCGCGCACGCGAGTCACCGGAACGACGCCGGCGGGCATGCCGAGCAAGTTGTAGAGCATCGAGTAGCTCGCCGCCGTCGCGAGATAATAGGCGCCGCCGTGCGTAAGCGCGGGGAGCGCGTGCGCAGGCGCGACGAGCGCATCGATGCCGAGCCGGTCGAGTTCGGCGATGAACCGCCGGCGATACGTGTTCTGCGCCTCGACGAGCGACCAGAAGCCGTCGGCCGACGAAGGCCGGATCGCGGCGATCTGTCGGCTCATCCGCTGCTGGCCGAGCGCCGCCGCAAGGCCGGTCAGGGCGGGACGCAGCACGTTCGGAATCGCCGCGAGCTGCAGCAGCCCGCTCACCCGCCGGTCGCGCGCGCCCTTCCCGAGCCGCCGTTTCGCGCTGCGCGCGCCGTCGGCGGCGAGGATCGCCAAGAACGTTTTGATCGCGGATCCGACGTCGGGCGGCGCGAACGGGACGACGTCGGCGCCCAGCGCGCGCAGTGCAGCGGCAGACTCCGCGACGGCGCGCTTTACCGCCGGCGATGCCGGAAAGAAGCCGTCGTCGTCATACGTGCCGATCCGCAAGCGCGCAACGTTCACTTCGCCGGGCTCGCGCCACGGCACCGGTGGGACCGCCGGATCGAAACGGTCCTGGCCGGGCGCCGCCAGCACGCGCATCGCGAGAACGAGATCCTCGACGCGCCGCGCCATCGGTCCGGGCTGCGAGACGATCGCGATCTGGCCTTCGGCGAATCCGGGGCCGCGCGCGTCTTCGTTGGTCAGCCGGCCGGTGGTGGGTTTGAGCGCGGAGATCGCGCAGGCGTGACTCGGCGCGCGCAAGCTGCCGCCGATGTCGCTGCCGAGCCCGAGCGGCGAACCGCAGGCCGCGATGATCGCGGCCTCACCGCCGCTGCTGCCGCCGCACGACCGCTCCAGGTTCCACGGGTTGTTGGTGCGGCCGTACACGGGATTGTCGGACTCGTTGTAGATCAGCAGCTGCGGAACGTTGGTCTTGGCGAGCACGATCGCGCCCGCCGCCCGCAAGCGCGTGACGAGCGGTCCGTCCTCGACGTCGTCACGCGCGCCCGCGACGCCGAGCGTCGCCGGCGTGCCGGCGACCATGAACTGTTCCTTGATCGTGATCGGCACGCCGTGCAGCGGCCCCAGCGGCGCGCCGTCGCGGACCGCCGCATCGGCCAGTTCTGCTTCGGCCCGCGCCGCGTCGAAGCGGCGCACGACGACGGCGTTCAGTTTCGGATCGACCGCGCCGATGCGCGCGATGTGCGCCGCGACGACGTCGCGCGAGCTCCAGCGTCCCGCCGCGATACCGCGCGCGAGTTCCGCGGCGCCGAATCGTTCGAGCGCTTCGGGCGGGGCGACGGCGGAAGGCTGCGTGTCCACCCGTGGGTCTTCTCGTACGGCGTCCGCGAAGCCCGCGTTCAACCTAGATGACCGTCGTGTTCGAGAGTTCTTCGAGGAGCGTCGGGCGATGCGGCTCCCAGCGGAGCTCGCGCGCCGCACGGCTGCTGTCTATCTGCAGATCCGATGCCAGCGCGTCGGCGAACGGTCCCATCATCCCGCGCGCATCCTCCAGCGTAACGTGCGCGACGCCGCCGTCGCCGCCCGCCGCGCGCGAGGCCGCGTGCGCGACCTCGAGGTACGGCACGGAGGCGCCGCGGCTCGCATTGTAGACGCCGCGCGCGATTCGTTTGTCGATCGCGAGCGCGTAGAGCTCGGCAAGCGCGTCGTGCCGTACCAGCGGCCAGCGATTCTTGCCGTCACCGATCACGCGCAGTTGCGAAGTGCGGGCCTGCTCGACCATCATCCCGGGGATCCCGCCGCCGTCGCCGTACACCAGCCCCGGCCGGATCACGATCGTGCGCAAGCGGCCTTCCTGCGCGAGCACCATCTGTTCGTGTGCCGGGCGCCACGCGACGATGTCGAACGGCGCGAGCGGCGCGTCTTCCGCGACGACGGCGTCGCCGCGCGATCCGTATACCCACACGCCGCTCGTATAGACGAACGTCTTCCCCTCCGGAAGCGCGTCGAGCAGCACCGCGAGCGCGCGTTCCCCCACGGCGACGCCGTCGGCCGACTGTTCCTGCGCGAGAGAAATGACCGCGTCCGCATGCGCGGCTTCCGCGCGCAAAATGTCGAGATCGCGCAGCTCGCCGCGCACGGGTTCCGCGCCGGCAGCGCGCACCTTGCTCTCCGCCTCGTCGCTGCGCGCCAGGGCGCGGACGATGTGCGTCCCGCGGCGCAGCTCCCGAATGACGCTCGCCCCGATGAACCCGCTTCCGCCCGTAACGAAGATCGGCACGCTCTATTCCTCCGCGGCACGCGGCCGCTTCGCGATGGTGATGATGTCGAAGATGATCGCGACTTCGATCGCGGTGATGCAGGCGCGGATCGCCCAATGCGGAGCCCAGTCGATCGTGATCAGCGCCAGAATCGCCGAGACGCAATAGGCGACGGCTTTGGTGACGTCGGCCCGTACGGTTGGCGACGACGGATCGTACGCGCGACGGATCATGACGAACGTCGCCGCGATCGCCACGCCCAGCATCAGCGTACCCAGCAGACGATGCGCCGCCAAGAAGTGGAGGACGGGAACAGCGCCGATCGCGACGAGCGCTGCGATCACGACGAGCCAAGCGATTTCGGGGAGGCGGGTGTCCTTCACGACCCGCGTCGTTCGGGGAACGGGCGCCGAGAATCTTCCTGCGGAAGCCGGACGGGTGCCCACCCTCCTGAGCCCACACAACCCCCGGATCGAGCGCGTCCGCGAGCTGCTCGCCGCGAAGGGCCGGCGCGCCGCCGGCCGGTTCGCCGCCGAAGGACCGACCCTGCTCGCGGAGGCGGACCGCAGCGGCGTCGCCGCCTGCGAGATCTACGGGACCGAGGCCGCCCTGGCCCGGATCGACGCCGGCCGCTACGAAGCCGCCGGAATCCCGGTGTACGCGCTGGCCGAGCGGAGCTTCAGCCGGATCTCCGACCTGGAGACCCCGACCGGAATCCTCGGCATCTTCGACTTGCCGATCCGGACGGCGGCCGGCGTCATGGCCCTGCCGGGCGCCGTGCTGCTCCTGGCGGGGGTCAACGACCCCGGCAACGCCGGGACACTGGTCCGCTCGGCTGAGGCGTTCGGGGCGGCTGGTGTCCTCTTCGGCCGCGGCGGGGCCGACCCGTACTCGCCCAAGGTCGTGCGGGCGGCGATGGGCTCGATTTTCCGTCTTGCGGTCGCCCAGGTCGATGCCGAGGAGGTTCTCGCGGCAGCACAAGCGAGCGGCAGGCCGGTGATCGCCACCGACGTCGACGGCGAGGACCTCGATGGCGCGACGCTGCCGGCGAACGCCGTCCTTGCCGTCGGAAACGAGCGGCGAGGGGTTCGGGACTGGCTGCCACGCTGGGACCGCGCCGTCCGCATCCCGCAGCGGGACGCCGCCGAGAGTTTGAACGCCGCGGTCGCGGGCAGCATCGTCCTGTACGAATCTTCGCGTGTCAAGTAGCTGTCAAGTCGCCGAAAAAGCCTGATCTGTCAAGACTTGGCGGCCCCCAATCCCCGGTGCTATACTCCCCTTGCCGACGCCGCAAGCGCGCCAACCGCAGGACAAAAGAGGGAACCGCCAGAGCCATGCGCACCTCCGAGATCTTCTGGAAATTGTTCTCCACGACGGGATCGATCAACGCGTACCTGATGTACCGGCACTTGCATCCTACGCCCGCGGCCTGACGCGGGCAGCTCCACGGCCGGCGCCGGCGGAGCGAAACACCGGAAAGACGTTGCTCTACGCCCGGTCCACCAGGATCGGGCGTTCGCATTTGCAGTATGACGATGATCGGGATGAGTGAACTCGAAGCCAACCTGGCCGCGCTGACCGCGCGTTTTGACGCCGCGGTCGCAAACGCGTCCGATGGGCGCGCCCTCGACGAGGTCCGCGTCGCGTTTCTGGGCCGCAGCGGCGAGGTCACCGGCGTGCGGCGTGGGATCGGAAACCTGCCGCCCGCGGAACGGCCCAGTGCCGGCAAGGTGATCAACGCCGCGGTCGAGGCGATGGAAGCGAAATTGACCGAGGCGGCAGCCGGGATCGATCGCGCCGCGCTGGAACGATCGCTCGGCGATACGATCGACGTCACCTTCCCGGGTCCGCCGGCGACGATCGGCGCGCTCCACCCCGTCCGCCAGATCGGGATCGACGTCGCGCGCTATTTCACCCGGCACGGTTTCGCCGTCGTGCTCGGACCCGAGATCGAAACCGACGCCAACAATTTCGACGCGCTCAACATCCCGCCCGACCATCCGGCGCGCGAAGGGCTGGACTCGTTCTACCTGCGCCCCGACCTGCTGCTGCGCACGCACACCTCGCCGATGCAAGTGCGGTCGATGCGGCAGCACGGCCCGCCGATCGCGATCATCGTGCCGGGCAAGGCCTATCGCCGCGACGCAGTCGACGCCCGCCACCTCTACATGTTCCACCAAGTCGAAGGTCTGATGGTCGGACGGGGCATCCACTTCGGCCACCTCAAGGGCATGCTCGTCGGGATGTGCCGCGAGCTGTTCGGGCCGAGCGCCGACGTGCGCTTTCGCCCGTCGTTCTTCCCGTTCACCGAACCCTCTGCGGAGATCGACGTGAAGTGTCCGGCGTGTGAAGGCCGCGGGGGGGAATGCCGGACCTGCGGCGGCAGCGGCTGGATCGAGATCGGCGGCTCGGGGATGGTGCATCCGAACGTGCTGCGTTCGGTCGGCTACGATCCCGACGACGTCTCCGGCTGGGCCTTCGGCTGCGGTCTCGAACGCATCGCGATGAAGCGCTACGACATCGACGACATCCGCGCATTCGTGGAAAACCAACCCAGCTTCGCAGAGGGCTTATCATAATGGCGGCGGACCGAGCGCAGTGTGATGGTGCATTGAGGATACGGTTGTTGCGAGGTCGGACCGGGGGCCCCACGCTTTGCGTGGGGGGCGCGGAGCCTCGGGCGGAGCGCCTTTAGAATGAAAGTTCCCATCGCTTGGCTGCGTGATTATGTCGCGCTTCCTGAAGATAACGACGAGATCGTCGCGCGCCTGACGGCGCTGGGGTTTCCCGTCGATGAGGTCATCGAACGGCCGCAGCTGACGAACGTCGTGGCGGGGCGCATCGCGAAGGTCGCGCCGCATCCGAACGCCGACCGCCTGGTGCTGTGCACGATCGACACGGGCGAGTCGGAGCAGTTGCACATTGCGACCGCTGCGACGAACGTGGCGGAGGGACAGATCGTCCCCGTCGCGCGCATCGGCGCGCAACTCGCCGGCGGTCTCACCATCGCGCCGCGCAAGATGCGCGGCGTCGATTCGCAAGGGATGTTGTGCTCTGCCGAAGAGCTCGGCTTGCCGGGCGAGTGGTTCGAAGACGGCATCATGCAGCTCGACTACGCGATGGATCCCGGCACCGACGTCGTGGAGCGCTTCCGCCTCACCGACCCGGTGCTCGAAGTCGACGTCACGCCGAACCGCCCCGACGCCCTCTCGATGATCGGGCTCGCGCGCGAGCTCGCGGCGTCGTTCGGAACCGAACTGCACGAACCGGGCATGCTCGTGAAGTACGAAGACGGCCCCGAAGACGCGCGCGTGACGATCGAGACGCTCGATTGCAAGCGCTTCGTCTTCCAGCGGATTCACGGGCTGCGCGTGCGTCCGGCGCACGCTTGGATGCGCGTGCGCTTGGCGCTCGCCGGACAACGGCCGATCAACAACGTCGTCGACGTCTCGAACTTCGTGATGCTCGAGATGGGTCAGCCGCTGCACTTCTTCGACTTCGAAAAGGTCGCCGGCGGCCACCTGATCGTGCGCGACGCGCGCGACGGCGAATCGTTCACCACGCTCGACGACCAAGATCGCACGCTCGACTCGCGGATGATCGTGATCGCCGACGAGGAGGGGCCGACCTCGCTCGCCGGGATCATGGGCGGCCTGCGCAGCGAAGTCTCCGAGACGACGACGGACGTGCTGGTCGAGGCGGCGAACTGGACGGGGCCGCGCATCCGTCGCGCGAGCCTCGCGCTCAAACTGCGCACCGAAGCGTCGGGGCGGTTCGAGAAATCGCTCCCGCTCGCGCTGGCCGACATCGGCGCGGCGCGCGCGGCGCGCCTGCTGGAACAGGAAGGCGGCGGGGTCCGCATGCCGCGCTCCGGCGGCCGCGGCGTTCCCGATCCGACGCCCGTGAAGCTGCGTGCCGGCGAAGTGGAACGGCTGCTCGGCTTCGCCGTCTCCGACGACGAGATCGAGCGCGGCCTCACCGCGCTCGGCTTCGGGGTGAGGCGCACCGATGACGGCTTTTCGGTGACCGCGCCGTACTGGCGCAACGACATCGCGATGGCCGCCGACCTGGTCGAAGAAATCGCGCGCGTGGTCGGCTACGACCGGGTGCAGGCCGAGACGCCGACCGTCGCGCCGCAGGACCTCGAGAGCGCGGAGTTCGATCGCGAGACGCAGCTGGCCACGACCATGGCCGGGCTCGGCTACACCGAGGCGATCTCGCTCTCGCTCCAGCCGGCTGCCGTCGCGAACGCCTGGCGGAGCAACGGTATCGCGGTCGACGACGTTGTCGAGATCGTGAACCCGCTGAGCGAAGACCAACGCTTCATGCGCTTCTCGCTCGCCCCGGCGCTGTTGGAGTTCGCCGCGCGCGACCGCGCGGTGCGGCCGTATCGCGCGTTCGAACTCGGGCACGTCTTCACCGACGCGCGGCCCGACCCGCACGAGACCGTGCAGCTGACCGCGCTCCACGCCGGCGGCGAGAGCGCCTTCGGCAGGCTGAAATCCGACGTGCTCGCACTCGTGCGGCGCGTGACCGGCGCCGGCGCGCACGTCGAGCGCGGAACGTTCCCTTCGCTCCATCCGGGCAAGACCGCCGCCCTGCGCGTCGGCGAACGGATCGTCGGATACGTCGGGGTGGTCGACCCGCGCCTGGCGCACGTCTACGACGTCGCCGATACGACGGCGCTCGCGACGCTGTTCGTCGAGGCGTTCCCGCCGCGTAGCGTGCCGCACTACGTCGCGCCCTCGAAGTTCCCGCCGCTCGATCGCGACCTCGCGGTCGTGGTTCCGCTCGACGTGCTCGCCGGCGATCTCGTCGACGCCGCGAAGAGCGAACCGCTGGTGCGCAGTGCGACGGTGTTCGACGAATATCGCGGTCCACAGGTCGGTGAGGGCAAGAAGTCGCTGGCACTGCGCATCGTGCTGCAGAGCAGCGACGCGACGCTGACCGACGACGACGCCGACGCGGCGATGGCGCGCATCATCGCGACGCTGCGCGAACGCTTCGGCGCCGTTCCGCGCGGCGCGGCAAGCACAGCCTAGGCGTGACCTGGCCCGATCTCGTCATCGTCGTCATCGCGCTGATCCTCGCGTATAAGGGATGGAAGCGCGGTTTCGTCACGGAGATCGGCGGCTTCATCGCGCTCGCCGCGGCAGTGTGGGCCGCGATCTTCTATCCCGGCACGCTCGACGGCCTGATGACCCGCTACTTCAACCTCGGCGGCGGCTCCGCGCACGTCGTCGGGATGATCGTGTTCTCGATCCTGGTGTACGTCGCGCTCATGGTGCTCTCGGCGATCCTCTCGCGAATCGCGAAGCTCCCGGTGATCGGGATCGGCAATGCGGCGGGCGGCGCGGCCGTCGGCGTCGCGAAAGCGCTGCTGGGCACCTGGGCGGTGGTCTACGTGCTGCTCTTCTTTCCGCTCTCGCCCGATTTCCGCGCCGACCTGCACCGCTCCTCAGGGATCGAACTCGTCGCGCAATACAACCCCACCGTCGACGCTTTCATTCGCGACACGCTCCCCTGGTTCGTACGCCCGCTCGCCAAACCGTTCTTCGACCGCCACCACATCTAGCGGCAGGGGAAGGCTTCCGGCAAGGAGACACAAGGCTTTTCCGCATACGTCTGGAGCGATAATGGCGAGCACCAAGCCCGCGGGAGGACGGCTCTACGGCGGTCTCTCGGCGCCCGAGCGGCGCGCCGAGCGGCGTGCCCGTTTCATGCGGGTCGGGCTCGAACTGTTCGGGACGGTCGGCTTTCAGAAGACGACGATTCCGCATCTGTGCAGTGCGGCGGGGGTCACCGCGCGGCATTTCTACGACGAGTTCGACTCGCGCGAGGCCCTCCTGCGCGCCCTCTACGACGAGATCGCCGACGAGATGCAGCAACGGGTCATCCGCGTACTGCGCGAGCCGTTCCCCGACGTGCGCGAGCGCATCCGCGCGAGCAACGCCGCGTACTTCACGTACCTGACCGACGACCCGCGGCTGGCACGGATCTACGCGCTCGAAGCGCTCGGCGTCAGCGCCGAACTGGAGCTGCACCGGCGCGTGAAGCGCGAGTCGCTGGTGAAGACGCTGACCCGCGCGACGCAGCGGCTCGAACAAGGCGGAATTCCGCCGGTCGTCGATCCCCGTCTGTTCAGCGCCGCGCTCGCCGGCGGCGCGCACGACCTCCTGCTCGAGTGGGTCCTGGCCGCGCGCCCGCCCTCGGTCGAGAAGATGGTGGACACGATCACGACGATCTGGGTCCACACCCTCAAACTCGACGAAGCCGGCCGTCTCGCCCTGATCTAGCCGTCAGGCGTGGAGGGGTTCGCGTTCGGCTGCGGCGGCGGTGGCGATGAAGCGGTTGAGGTGGTACGTCGTGTCGCCGAGCAGGCGTTCGACCATCGTCATGCGCTTGAAGTAGTGGCCGACTTTGTATTCTTCGCTCATGCCGATACCGCCGTGGATCTGGATCGCGCCTTGTCCGACGAACCGTCCTGAACGCGCGACCTGCACCTTTGCCGCCGAGATGCCGTGCGCGCGGGCGCGCGCGTCGGTCTCGTTCTCCAGCGTCATCGCCGCGAAGTACGCCATCGACCGCGCCAGCTCGAGCTCGCTGAACATCTCGGCCATGCGGTGCTGCAGCGCTTGGAACGAACCGATCGGCACGCCGAACTGCTGGCGCTGTTTGGCGTAGTCGACCGTCGCCTCGAGCATCAGGCTCATCAGGCCGAGACCCTCGGCACACAACGCCGCGACCGCGTGATCGAGCCCGCGCTCGAGCAGCGCGAGGCCCCCGCCCGGCGCGTCGAGCCGCGCCGACCCGTCGACCCGCACGCCGTCGAAGCGGACGTCGGCAACGTCGTGACCGTCTTCGGCGCTGAACGGCGTGCGGTGCACGTTCGGCGCGTCGGCCGGCACGAGGAAGAGCGCCACGTCGTCGCCCGCGCCCGCCGAGACGATCAGCGTGTTCGCCGTCGTCGGATCGAGGACGCGAACCTTCGTACCGGTGATGACGTAGCCGTCGCCGTCGCGAACGGCGGACGTCGCGACCGCCGCCGGCTCGTACCGCGCGTGCTGCTCTTCGTACGCGACGGCGACCCGCTGCGTCCCCTCGGCCAGCCGCTCCAGCACGTCCAGCCGCTCCGCCGCCTTCAGGATCGTTCCGGCGAAGACGACTTGCGAGACGTACGGCGCGACGACCAGACCGCGGCCGAACTGCTCCATCAGCAGCAGCGTCTCGATCGGACCGCCGAAACCGCCGAGATCTTCCGCTGCGCCGATCGCCAGCCAGCCGAGTTCGCCGAACGTCTTCCAATGATCGCGCCCGGCATGCTCGCCGCTCGCGAACCGCGCGACGCTGTCCTTGATGAGGAGCTGCTCGGGAGAAAGGGTGAAATCCATGATGCTCTGTGTCCCTACAGCTTGAGGATGCGCTTGGCGATGATGTTTTTCTGGATCTCGTTGGAGCCGGCGTAGATCGACGTCTTGCGATAGTTGAAATAGCGGGGCGCCAGGTGGCTCTCGGCGTACGGCCCGAGCGCGTCGAGCGAGAGTTCGCTCAGCGCTTGCTGAATCTCGGTGCCCTTGATCTTGAGGATCGACGACTCGGGACCCGGCCGCTTTCCGGCCGACTCCGCGGCGAGCGTGCGCAGTTCGGTGAAGGCGAGCGCTTCGAGCTCGATCTCGACCAGCGCGATACGCTCCTCGAGCCGCGGATCGTCGATCGACGCTTCCGCGATGAGGTCGCGCAGCTGCTGCAGCGCTCCGCGGCAGCCGGCGATCCCGGCGGTTCCGGTGCGCTCGTGCTCGAGCAGGAACTTGGCGTACGTCCAGCCCGCGCTCTCTTGGCCGACGCGGTTCGTCACCGGGACTTCGACGTTCTCGAAGTGCACTTCGTTGATCTCGTGGCCGCCGTCGATCGTTTGAATCGGCCGCACCGTGACGCCGGGCGTGCGCATGTCGACCAGGATGAACGAGATGCCCTCTTGCTTCTTCGCGTTCGGGTCGGTGCGCGCGAGGACGAAGATCCAGTCGGCCCACTGCGCCATCGTGATCCACGTCTTCGTGCCGTTGATGACGTACGTGTCACCCGCCGCATTTTTCTCGGCGCGCGTCTGCAGCGACGCGAGATCCGAACCGGCGCCGGGCTCGGAATACCCCTGACACCAGAACTCCTCGCCGCTGAGAATCTTCGGGAGGTAGCGCGCGCGCTGTTCGTCGTTGCCGAACTCCATGATGACCGGCGCGACCATCGAGAGGCCGAACGGAAGCATGCGCGGCGCCCACCCGAAGGCGTGCTCTTCGTAGAAGATGTGGCGCTGCACGGCGTTCCAGCCGGGACCGCCGTACTCTTTGGGCCAGTTCGGCGCCGACCAGCCGCGTTCGAACAGGATCCGGTGCCAGCGATAATAATCGTCTTTGTCGAGATGATCGCCCGCCTGGACCTTGCGCCGGATATCCTCCGGCATGCGGGTCTGGATGAAGGCCCGGACCTCGTCGCGGAAAGCAAGGTCTTCGGAGCTAAAAGCCAAGTCCATCAGAAACCTTCGCAGAAATGAGAGGCAACGTGTTGTTCGATATCGCGGGTAAGGTCGCCCTGATCACGGGCTCGTCGCGCGGCATCGGCCGTGCGATCGCGGAGCGCATGGCCGAAGCCGGCGCGAAAGTGGTCATCTCGAGCCGCAAGGCCGACGCGTGCGCCGAAGTCGCGGCTGCAATCAACGCGCGCGGCGGCACGGCGATCGCTCACGCCGCGAGCATCTCGGACAAAGCGGCGCTGCAGGGCTTGGTCGATCGCACGATCGCCGAGTGGGGACAGATCGACATCCTGGTCTGCAATGCCGCGATCAACCCGTACTACGGTCCGCTGCTCGAGATCACCGACGAAGCGTTCGACAAGATCATGGCCAGCAACGTGCGCTCGAACCTGTGGCTGTGCCAAATGGTGATTCCGCAGATGGCGCAGCGCCGCGACGGCGCGGTGATCGTGATCTCGAGCATCGCCGGCCTCAAAGGCAGCACGAAACTCGGCGCCTACGGCATCTCCAAAGCCGCCGACTTCGCGCTGGTGCGCAATCTCGCCGTCGAATGGGGGCCGTCCAACGTTCGGGTCAACGCGATCGCTCCGTCGATCATTCGCACCGACTTCGCGCGCGCGCTGTGGGAGAACCCCGAGATCTACGATCACGCAGTGAAGTCGTACCCGCTGCGCCGCATCGGCGAGCCCGACGAAGTCGCCGGTCCGGCGATGTTCCTGGCCTCGAAGGCGGGCGCATTCGTGACCGGCCACGTGCTGACGGTCGACGGCGGGGTAACGATCGGCGGCGAAGGCTGACATCGAGGCTTTTTAGACAACCTCGAACAGCGCTGCGGCGCCTTGTCCGCCGCCGATGCACATCGTCACGACGACGCGCTTCGCGCCGCGGCGCTTCCCCTCGATGAGCGCGTGGCCCGCCATGCGGGCGCCGCTCATCCCATACGGATGGCCGATCGCGATCGCGCCGCCGTCGACGTTGTAGCGCTCCAGCGGAATCCCAAGGCGTTCGCGGCAGTAGATCGCCTGCACCGCGAATGCTTCGTTCAGTTCCCACAGGTCGATGTCGTCGATCGTGAGCCCGTGGCGTTCGAGCAGCTTCGGAATCGCAAAGACGGGACCGATGCCCATCTCGTCGGGCTCGCAGCCGACGACGACCATGCCGCGATAGTAGCCCAGCGGCTCGATACCGCGCTTCTCGGCGAGCTTGGCGTCCATCACCACGCAAGCCGACGCGCCGTCGGAGAGCTGGCTCGCGTTGCCGGCGGTGATCGTCTTCCCCGCGCCGCGAACCGGTTCGAGCTTCTGCAGATCGCCGAGCGTCGTCTGCGGCCGGTTCCCTTCGTCTTTGGCCAGCACGACGTCTTCGTACGAAACCGCACCGGTCGCTTTGTCGGTGATCGCTTTGCGCGACGGCAGCGGCACGATCTCCCGGTCGAGCCGCCCCTCTTGCTGTGCCGCGGCGATGCGCTGCTGGCTCAGCAGTCCGTACTCGTCTTGTTTCTCGCGGCTGACGCCGTAACGCGCTGAGACGACTTCGGCCGTGTCGATCATCGCCATGTAGAGCTCGGGCTTGTTCTCCATCGTCCAGTCGTCGAGATAGCGGTGCTTGTTCATGAAATTCTGCACCAGGCTGATCGACTCGACGCCGCCGGCGACCACCGCCGGTACGCCGTCGACGACGACGCGCTGCGCCGCGAGGCTGATCGCCTGCAGTCCCGAGCTGCAGAAGCGGTTGATCGTCGTTCCGCCGGTCGTCACCGGCAGTCCGGCGCGATACGCCGCGACGCGCGCGATGTTGCCGCCGGTCGCGCCTTCCGGATCGGCGCAGCCCAGAACGACGTCCTCGATCTCCGCCGGATCGAGCCCGCTGCGCTCGACGGCGTGCCGGATCACGTGACTCGCGAGCGTTGCACCGTGCGTGTCGTTGAACGCCCCGCGAAACGCTTTCCCGATCGGCGTCCGCGCCGTCGAAACGATAACGGCTTCACGCATTGGCGGTCGCCTTCTCAGCGCGAAGGGCGCCGAACGTCCCACCGCTCGACGCAAGCCTCACCAGCAGCGGCGCAGGCTCCCACGTCTCGCCGTGTTCCTTCACGAAGCCGCGCATCTCGTCGACGATCGTCGCGAGCCCGACCGAATCGGCCCAGCGCAGCGGCCCGCCGCGGAACGCCGGGAACCCGTAGCCGTACACCCACACGACGTCGACGTCGCCGGCGCGCGTCGCGATCCCCTCGTCGAGAATCTTCGCCGCTTCGTTCACCAGCGGATACAGAGCGCGTTTGAGAATCTCGTCGTCACCGATCGTGCGGCGCGCGATCCCGTCTTCGCGCGCATTCCGCTCGATGATCTCGTCGACCAGCGGATCGGGATGCGGCGTGCGGTCTCCGGCCTCGTAGCGGTAGTACCCAGCGCCGGTCTTCTGACCGAAGCGGCCGAGTTCGCACAGCTGGTCGGCGACGCGCGAGTAGCGCCCGGCCGGCGGCGCTATCGCGTGCTTGCCCTTGCGAATCCGCCAGCCGACGTCGAGGCCGGCGAGATCGGACGTCGCGAACGGACCCATCGCGAAACCGAAGTCGCGGATCACGCGATCGACCTGCTGCGGCGACGCACCCTCTTCGAGAAGGAAGGCCGCTTCTCGGAAATACCCGTGCAGCATACGGTTGCCGATGAAGCCGTCGCAGTTACCGGCGACGACGCCGATCTTCTTGATCTGCTTCGCGAATCCGAGCGCGTGCGCGATCGTCTCGGGCGACGTCCGCGCGCCGCGCACGATCTCGAGCAGCCGCATCACGTTCGCGGGGCTGAAGAAATGCAAGCCGACGACGTCCTGCGGCCGTGAGGTGACCGCGGCGATCGCATCGACGTCGAGCGTCGAGGTGTTGGTGGCGAGCATCGCGCCCGGCGCGGCGATGCGATCGAGTTGGCGGAAGACGTCCTGCTTGACGCCCATCTCTTCGAACACCGCTTCGATGATCAGTTCCGCACCGGCCGCGGCCTCGAGCGACGTTTCGTACGTGATGCGGCCGAGCCGCTCGTTCATCTGCGCTTCGGTCAGCCGGCCCTTCTTCATCGTGGCCGCGTAGTTGCCGGCGATGATCCCGCGTGCGCGGTCGAGCAGCGAGGACTGCAGGTCGATGAGCGTCACCGTAATCCCCGCGTTGGCGCACGCCATCGCGATCCCCGAACCCATCGTACCGCTGCCGATGATCGCGGCGGTGCGCACCGCGAACGGCGGCGGCGCGCTGCCGTCGGGGAGCTTCGCCGCTTCGCGCTCGGCGAAGAAGATGTGGATGCGCGCTTTCGCCTGCTCCGAGCCGACCAGCTCCATAAAGCGTTCGCGCTCGCGCCGGTTGCCGTCGTCGAACGGCAGCGTCGTCGCTTCCGCGACGCATTCGATCGCGAGGTGTTCGGCCAGACCGCCGCGTTCGATCGGCTGCGCGCGCTTGCGGGCGGCCTCGATCGCCGCGTCGTCGGGCGCCGCGGTCATCTCGCTGGTGCGCCGCCGCTTCCCTTCGGCGAGCGATCGCGCGAACGCGGTCGCGGCTTCGAGCAGATCGTTGTTCGCGATGTCATCGAGCAAGCCCGCGGCCTGCGCGCGCTTCGCGTCGACCGGCTCGCCGGAGAGGATGATGCCGAGGGCCGGACCCACGCCGATCAGCCGCGGCAGACGCTGCGTGCCGCCGGCGCCCGGCAGCAGCCCGCGCTGAATTTCCGGCAGCGCGAGGCGAACGCGCGGCGTCGCGACGCGATAATCGCAGGCCAGCGCGACTTCGAGACCGCCGCCCATCGCGTTGCCGTCGATCGCCGCGACGATCGGTTTCGTCGACGCTTCGAGCCGTTCGATGAAGTCGCGGATGTGCGGGCGCAGCGGCGGGTTCGCGCCGAAGCCCTTCATGTCAGCGCCGCCGCTGAACGTGCTGTTTGCGCCGACCAGCACGAGCGCCGTCACCGTTGGATCGGCTTGCGCCGCGGCCAGTGCGTTCAGCAGCGGCACGATCGCCGCGGGTCCCAACGCGTTGACCGGCGGGTTGTCGATCGTGATGACGGCGACGCCGTCACGGGATGTCAGCGGCACTCGCGTCTCCCTCGAAATGCGGTTGGCGGAACAAACTTCCGTTCTCGCCGGGCGGCGCTTTCGTTCCGGCCGAGAGCGGTCCCTGGGAATTTGACAAAGAGACGTTCCGGATGAGCGGGGCGGTGCCCCGGGCGGTCGCATTCGGAGGACCGGCTTCGGGTGACGCGAACCGACAAAGGCCCACGTCGGATCACCCGTCGCCGGAGGTTCATGCACCGGGTTGGCGCAGCGTCGCCGAGCGGGTGCTGGGGATCGCGTCGTCAGGCCGGCGCGCGCGCGTGCTCGCGGTCAACGCCGCCATCGAAGCCGCCCACGCCGCGGAGGGCGGCTTCGGCATCGTCACCGAGCGCATGCGCGCACTCTCCGCCGCGACGCTGAGCGCGGCGGAACACATCACCGTCATCGTCTCCGGCACGAACGCTTCGCTCGGCACCGCATCAGCCGATATCGTCCTCGCCGCCGATACGATGGACGCCGTGCTCGCCGAAGTGCGCGCGGCGCGCGGCAAGTTCGAGATGGCTTCGGCGCATGCGGGTGCGTTCGGCGACGGCGTCTCGCGCGTCGCGTCGATCGCCGACGAACAGGCGGCGGCCCTGCCGCACATCGGCGGCGCGGTCCGCAACCTGGCCGCGCTGGCCGGGAAAATCGCCGAGCGCAGCCGCGAAGACCCGCACGGCACGATCGCGCGGCGTCTCGACGATGCGACCGGAACGCTGGCGCGGCATCACGGGTACTCCGAGGTGCCGTTGCCTGCGCGGCCCGATCCCGGCGGCGACATCGTCGCGCGTTGGATCCTCGACGTTGCCGACGGCCGCGCTGCGGCGCCGCCGCACGAAGCCGACGATGCGGCGCTCGTCGATGCGGTCGAGGCGCTCGTTCACACGGCGACGGCCGACGAACGCACGATCGTCGCCGGACTCTGCGCCGCAGCGGAAGGCACCGCGCGCACCGGCGTGTTCTGGAAAGCGCTCGTCAAAGACGTGCGCGCCTACGACGAGCAGCTGGCGCAACTCACCGCCGCGCTCAAAGCGGTCGAGACGTCGCGCACACTCTCGGAAACCTCCGAGGCCATCGCGGCCGATCTGCGCGCCCTGGAAGATCTCTGCAGCGCCGCGCTGACCGCGTTCGATCGCGCACTCGACGCGGTCGACGCCGGACATGGGCTGGGCGAACGCGTCTTCGCCGGCCTCGCGCAGATGCACGCCGGAACCGACGAAGCGCGCGGCCTGCTCGAGCAGATCGGCAACGTTTCCGACGATGCCGGACTGCTAGCGATCAACGCGGCGGTCGAAGCGGCGCGCGCGGGGGATCGCGGCCGCGCGTTTACCGTCATCGCCGACGAGATCGGGCGTTTGGCCGCCACGGCGCAGCGCGACACGAGCGGCATCGTGCAGACGATCCTCGACCTGAGCGAGCTCAGCACGGAGCTCGAGGCGCGAAGCCGGCGTCAAGACGGCGAGATGGCGGAAGTGACGTCGCCGCGAGATGAGCGGCGACCTGGTCGACCTGCGCGACGCGCCGCGCGACGGGTTCACCCCGCCCAAATACTGCACGTCGTGGGATGATGTGGTGGACGGCGCAGTCGTGCCGCTCCTCGACGCGACGATGGCCGAACCGGGGACGCTGCTCGCAGCGATGTTCGACCTGAACGGCTATGCGGTGGCGTTCCCGACGACGATGCCCGGTGCGAGAACGCCGGACGGCCGCGTCGATTGGCGGCGCTGGGCCGGGAAAGTGCTGCTCACCGACGCGACGACGGTGACCGGAGCGCGCATGGGCCTAGGCGTCGACCTGGACCGCATTCCGCCGCGCGCGTCGCGCGACGATCTCGTGCGACTCGGCTGCGAACCGGACCGGCAGATCCCGCGACCGTGGCAGATCCGCACGACGGTGATGGTCGGAACGCACGACGTTTCGGTCGGCGCGTCCGCGCCGATCTACGCCGGCGGGACGCGCGTCGCGACGACGGTCCTGGTGCGCACGCCCAGCAGGGAACGCTTCGCATTGCGTCGTTAGGTAAGAAATCTCTTTCGAAAACGAGCGTGCATGCATCTCTTCTTTCAAGAATTGCTCAACGGACTCGTAGTGGGGAGCCTGTACGCGCTGGTCGCGCTCGGGCTCGCGCTGATCTACGGGACGATGCAAGTGCCGAACTTCGCGCACGGTCACCTCTACATGCTCGGCGCGTACGTCGCGTTCTTCGGCGTCACGGTCGCGCACATCGGGTATTGGCCCGCGATGCTGCTGGCGATCGTCGTGCTGGCGCTGGTCGGCATCCTGCTGGAGCGGCTCGTCTTTCGCCCTTTGAGCAACGCGCCGGAAGTCAACACGATCATCGCGGCGGTCGGCGTACTGTTCTTCCTGCAGACGCTGGCGCAAGTTTGGTTCGGCGGTGACTATCGCGTGTTTCCCTCGCCGTACGACCGCGTCGTGCACTTCGCCGGCCTGGTCGCGACGCAGCAGCAGCTCATCATCATCGTCGCGGCGGCGGTGCTGATGATCGCGTTGTTCTGGTTCCTCAAACGGACGCTCACCGGCGCGACGATCGAAGCGGTCGCCCAGAACCGGGCCGGCGCCGCGCTGGTCGGCATCGACACCAATCGCGTCTCGATGATGGTGTTCGCGATCTCGGCCGGGCTGGCGGCCGCGGCCGCGACCCTGATCGCCTCGATCAGCCTGATCTCGCCGTCGATGGGATTCACCGTGATCCTCAAGGCGTTCGCGATCATCGTGCTCGGCGGGATGGGCAGCGTTCCCGGCGCCATCATCGGCGCGTACATCCTGGCGTTCGCCGAGAGTTTTGCCGGCACGTACATCTCCAGCAATTACCAGGACGCCATCGCGTTCGGCGTGCTCGTGCTCATCCTGACGTTCAAGCCCACCGGCCTGTTCGCGAAGGGAACGTAATGCGCCGCGTCCTCTGGATCCTCGCCGCGGCCGTCGCCGTGGCGCTGCCCTTCCTCGTGCCGAAGTCGTTCTATCTGCAGATCATCGCCAGCGCCTACATCACCGCGATCGCCGTGTACGGCCTCAACGTGATCCTCGGCTACACCGGCCTGCTGAACCTCGGACACGCCGCGTTCTTCGGGATCGGCGCGTACGCCGTCGCGCTGCTGCAAACGAAAGCCGGCTGGCCCTTTTGGCCCGCGCTGCTGGCCGGCTGCGTCGCCAGCGTCGTGCTCGGTGCGCTCGTCGGCATGGTCAGCCTGCGGACGCGCGGCAACTACTTCGCGATCTTCACCGCGGCGGTCGGCGTGATGATCGCGATCGTCTTCACCAACTGGCAGGACCTCACCGGCGGCAACATCGGGATCGTGAACATCCCGCCGCCCCCGCCGATCGGGTCGCTGACCTTCGACGGCGACGTGCCGAAATATTATCTGGTGCTGGCGGCGCTCGCGTTGACGATCCTGATCTGCGTGCTGGTGCGCAACTCGCTGATCGGACGCACGTTCGTCGCGATCGCCGACAACGAGGATTTGGCACGGGCGACCGGCGTGAACGTCGCTCGCGTGCGGTTGACCGCCTTCATGCTCTCGACGTTTCTCGCCGGCCTCGCCGGCGGGATGTTCGCGATGTACAACGGCAACCTGGGCCCCGACCAGACCGGCCTCGACATCACGTTCGAGCAATTGCTGTACCTCGTGATCGGCGGCATCGGAACGATCGCCGGTCCGCTGGTCGGCACGCTGGTGCTGGTGGAGATATCGCAGCAGCTGCAAGGCGTGGAGCAGTACCGTTTCTTGATCTTCGGCCCGATGCTCGTGCTGCTGGTGCGCTTCTTCCCGCTGGGGATCGTCGGCGGCTTCAACCGGCTGACCGCGCGCTGGGTGCGTCCGTGATGCTGCTCCGAGTTCGCAACATCACCAAACGCTTCGGCGGTCTCGTCGCCGTCGACGACGTCAGCTTCGACGTGCCCGCCGGGCACATCAAAGCGATCATCGGTCCGAACGGCGCCGGCAAGTCGACGCTGTTCAACCTGATCTCGGGCTTCTATCCCTCGACGAGCGGGTCGCTCCGCTTCGAAGACGCCGACATCACGCACATGCCGATGCATACGATCGCGCGCCGGGGCATCGCGCGCACCTTCCAGACCACCAGCTTGTTCAAGCACCAAACCGTGCTCGACAACGCGATGATGGGCTACCGGATGCACGCCGAGAGCACGCTCTTCGACGCGCTGCTGCGCACGCCGCGCGCGCGGCG
>CALEYW010000062.1 GCA_937927945.1 uncultured candidate division WPS-2 bacterium
GGCCACGGCTCAAGTATAACCGATCGCATGCTCAAAAGCCCTACAGGCTCCTAGTCGTCAGAGATGCGCTCGACCTTCGTCATCCGGTCGCTCTCGATCAAGCGTCCGAGCGTCGCGAAGCCGGACTCGACTTCGCCGAACACCGTGAAGTCGCGATTCAAGTGCAGCTGCGGCGAGATGGTGATGTAGAACTGCGTACCGGCGGAATCGCGGATCGGACCGGGATTCGCGCCGTCGGTATAGTTGAGGCCCATCGAGATGACGCCGGCGCGCTGTTCGAGCGGGTTCTCTTCGGCGGGGATCGTGTAGCCAGCGTCGCCTTCACCGTTGTCGTGCGGGTCGCCGGTCTGCGCGACGAAATCGGGGACGACGCGGAACCACCGCAAGTCGTCGTAGTATCCGCGATTCGCCAGGCCCAGAAAATTTGCGACGGTCAGCGGCGCCCACTCCGGAAAAAGCCGCACCACGATCGTCCCCTTGGTCGTCGCTATTCGCACGCGCGGATGCAGGCCGCGCATCGGTCCGTCGAGCAGCGCCGGCGTCGTCGGCACGAGCGGGAGGTCGAGCCGGGCGTCGGCGACCTCGGGCTTGCGCGGCACACCCGCGGCGCTCGGACGCGGCAACGGCGGCGACGTGTCGATCGGGGCGGGCGATGGGGTCACGACCCCGGCGGGTATCCCCTGCAAATGGTCGGTGCGCTGACCGCCGGCGAGCGCTTTGACGCTCTCGATCGCCTGCTCCCGGACGCGCCACGACGGATCGGCGAGCAGCGGCTCGAGCAGCGTCGCTTCGGAGGGGCGCTTGCGGCGCGCGACGAGGTCGGCGAATTGGATGCGGACGACCTCTTCGCGGTCCGCCAGCCCGGCGCGAATCGTGGCGGCCGTCGTCTGCGCGGCAAACGCTCGGCGCAGCGTCCACGCCTGGTGCCACCGGACCGTCCGGTTTTTTTCGTGCCGGAAGGCGCGTTCGAGCGCCGCGGCGATCTCGGTCCCGCCGGCCTCGTCGCGCCAGGCCGAGAGCGCCGCCGCGGCGCGCGCGCGAACGATCGGATCCTGGTCGCGCGCGACCAGGGCCACCAGCGCCCGGGCGAGCTCGGCCGCGCCGGGTGATTTGCCGGCCTTCGCCCGCCAGGCGGCGTCGATCGCCGCGACCCGGACGGCGGACGCCTGGTCGCCGAGGACGTGGCTCACTACCTCGCTCGATATGGGGGTCTTTGCAGCCAGCAAGCCGTATCCGTAAACAGCGAAAGTACGGAGCGAAACGTCTTGGGCCCCGGTCGCGTTACGTAGAGGCCCGGCCGCGCGCGCGTCTTCGGTCCTCCCGAGCGCGAGCGCCGCCCGCCCCGCCACCCTCACGTCGCGTGACGCGAGAGCAACGGTAAGCTCGTCGGAGTACGTCCGGGTACTTTCGAACTCCACCAAACGCCGGTAATCAGTCTGCTCACCAGGAGCGCCTTCGACCGGCGCGAGGACCATGCAAGCCGCAGTACCGACCGCCGCGGCGGCCAGGAGTACCCGAATCTTAATGCAAGCGATCTTCCCGACGACAACTTCCATGGCTTCGCTTACGTTACTGAGATAGGTCGATTTTCATCCACGAGGTTTATCCCATCTAATGTCAACCACCCCAGAACGAAAGACCGGTAGCGGCATGAGCGTCCGCGAAGCAGGCCAAAAAGGCGGCGAGACGGTCAAGAAAAAGTACGGTCCCGAGTTCTACGAGATGATCGGGCGCAAGGGCGGTCAAGCGACCAAGAAAGCCCACGGCCATGCCTTCTACGAAGCGATCGGCAAGAAGGGCGGCAAAAAGGGCGGCGAGGCGACTCGCGACCGTTACGGCCCGGAATTCTACGAGACGATCGGTCAAAAGGGCGGCCAGAAGGTCAAAGCCCTGATCGAGCAGGGCAAGAAGGCCGCAGCCGAAGCCGCCGCAGCAGCGGAGAAAAAGGCGTCCTGACCGCGCTCCAGGGATACCGGACGGCCGTCTTCGCGACGGCCTTCCTGCTCCTTGGCTTCGCAATGGCGACTGCCGAAGCGCCGCAGCATGCGCTGCCGGCCGGGACGGCCGTCGTCTTCGTCTCCAACGGGCACCTGGACCTCACGTCCCCGACGGGCTCGACGGCATCCGCGCACCTGCGCGATCCGCTCGTGCTCGACGGCGTGACGATTGCGGCGGCCGGCACCAAGGCGCGCCTGCTCGGCTTTTCCCGCCTGAACGATGGGAAGCGGGAGGTGCGGATCGCACTCGACCAATTCACGATCGCCGGCGGGATCTTGCCGGTCAAGCTCGTCCTGCCGCTGCCCGCGGTGGTTGACGTGGGCACGATCCTGGAAGCCCGCACGATGGCGATCGTCGAGCACGTCGGGGACCGCTATTCGATCAGGATCCCGTTCCCGTTCCCCCTCTCGGCCGAGCGGCCGGCGGCGTACTACACGCCGACCCCGGCCCGCACGGCTTCCCCGAACAGCATGATGGCGCGCCGTCGCCGCTCGACGCCGGCCCCGACCGCATCGCCGTCCGCCGTCGCTTCTCCGGCCGCCGCCCCCGGCACCGCCGGAACGTCCCCTCTCCCCACTCCGGCGGCAACGAAGATACCCTGACACGCGGCGCGAACCGCCGTCGCATGAACGCACGCTTCGCCCCGCTCGCGCTCGCCTTCGCGTTGATCCCGTTCGCCGCGAGCGCCGCCGACGTGCCCACTCCCTCCGCCGCCCCGACCGTGGCGCCGTCGCCGAACGCCGCCGAGAGCGCGTTCCTGACGAAGGTCATGCGCGATCTGCCGCAGCGCTATCCGAATCCCGCCGCGGCGAACAAAGCTGGCTACGTCCGCTATTCGAACGAAGACGCGACGGGCGCGATCAGCTACGTCAACACGAAGGCGTGGAATACGACCGATCCCGACGTCCCGGCGCAGCTCTGGTACGACGTGAAGGGCCGGTTGATCGGCGCCGATTTCAGCGCGCGCCGAGATCCGGACGCATCGCCCGCGCCGGCGCCGCCGTCGCTGTTCGGCATCGATCCGAAGCGCTACGGCAAAGTCGGCGCGCACGTGCACTACGTGACCTGCAACGCGATGAAGAAGTGCGCGTACGGCAAAGCGGTCGGCGCGAAGAAGTACGCCGCGATCGGTGACGTCGAGCATCCCACCGCGGAGGGCTTGGTGAAAGCCGGCGCCGTGAAAGACGCCGCAGCGGTCGCCACCGTCTTCCTGTATCCCGCCATCTACGACGTCTCAGTGTGGGTCGTACCGAACCCGCTCGGTCAATTCGCCGACAAAAATCCCGCCGTCATCCCGAGCCCGCGCGCAGGCAAGGGCGAAGACGACGCGATGTAACGTCGGTGCCTGGGGTTTTTCAGCTGCTAGCGGAGCGCGTCGAAGATCGGAGCGAGTTCTAGAGTGAATCCTGGCAGCGCAGGGTGGGTAAGCGTGTCGTTGCGGGTGAAGCGTCGCTCACCGCCGGCGTCGACCGCAAGCACGACGGCGTTACGGGGATCGACCAGCACGACGAGCGTGGTGCCCGCCGCGACGTAGACGCGGCGTTTCTCGTCGATGAGCGCCTGACGGTCGTCCGGGGAGCGCACTTCGATGACGACGTCGGGTGCCGTACGCGGCTCTTGCTTTTCGTCGTACGTCATGCCGGCGAGGCGGGCGTACGAGACGTACGCGATGTCGGGGACGAGCGGGCGCGTCGCGTCGCCGGACGGCGTGACGCGGAAGCGCCACTCCGTGCCCACCTCGCCGCGCCCTTCCGCCCAAGCGCCGAGCGCGGTAGCGAAGATGCGTTGCACGATCGCGTGATCGCGCTTCGGGCTCATCTTCTGGACGGCGCGTCCGCCGATCCATTCGAACGCGGGCTTGCCCTCAGGAACCGTGATCTCGACGACCATCTCACGCCTTCCCATCACGCGGACGTGCTCGAGCGGCGAGTCTTACTCGTTCGACCAGTAGTCTTTGAGGGCTTTGCCGCGGCTGGGGTGACGAAGTTTGCGCAGCGCCTTCGCTTCGATTTGGCGGATGCGCTCGCGGGTGACGCCGAACTCCTGGCCGACTTCCTCGAGCGTGCGCTGGTGACCGTCCTCGAGGCCGAAGCGCAGCACCAGCACCTTGCGCTCGCGCTCGGTGAGGTTCTTGAGGACGTCCTGCATCTTCTCTTTGAGGAGCATGACGGACGCGGCTTCGGCCGGGGCGACCGCTTCCTGATCTTCGATGAAGTCGCCCAGATGCGAGTCTTCTTCTTCGCCGATCGGCGTTTCGAGCGAGATCGGTTCCTGCGAAATCTTGATGACCTCGCGAACCTTCTCGGGGGTGAGCCCCATCTCGTTGGCGATCTCTTCGACCGTCGGATCGCGGCCGAGCTCTTGGAGGAGCTGACGGCTGATCTTGATCAGCCGGTTGATCGTCTCCACCATGTGGACGGGGATGCGGATCGTGCGGGCCTGGTCGGCGAGCGCGCGGGTGATCGCCTGGCGGATCCACCACGTCGCGTACGTCGAGAACTTGTATCCCTTGCGATAGTCGAACTTTTCGACCGCGCGGATCAGCCCGAGATTCCCTTCCTGGATGAGATCCAGGAAGAGCATGCCGCGGCCGACGTACTTCTTCGCGATCGAGACGACCAGCCGGAGGTTCGCTTCGGTGAGCTTGCGCTTGGAGTCTTCGCCTTCGAGGACGACGTGGTTGTCCGCCGTGCCGTTCTTGAGCGCTTCCTTCTCGCCGGCTTCTATCGACATCGCGAGCCGGCGCTCGTCGTCCATTGAGAGCAGCGGAACGCGGCCGATCTCCTTGAGATACATCCGAACCGGGTCGTCGAGGGCGAGACCGGCCGGGATCGTCTCTTCTTCTTTTTCCCCGTCGTCGGCGGGCTTCTCTTCCTTCGCTTGCTCTTCGACGATCTCGATCCCCAGCGACGCGATCTCCTCGAGGAGGTCGTCCATGCGCTCCGGCGCGACGTCCTCGACGTTGTCGAAGACGGCGTTGATCTCTTCATACGTGAGCGTGCCGCGCTTCTTCCCGGCGGTCAGCAGCTTCTTGATCTGCTCTTCCAGCGAGAGTTGCGGGGCATCGGTTGCGGGTCCGGTTGATTTCTTTGAACGAGCCATGCTGGTCATCACCCCCTTTCCACTTTTGGTTTGGGTCCGAATCGGAGAAGTAACGTTCCCCCTCGGGGTTTATCCTTTTTTGAGCTGCGCGACGAGGGCGGAATGTTCGGCGAGCAGCGGTCCGGGGACCGGCCGATCACTGTCGATCAGCGCGTCGATCTCCCGGTCGAGTTCCGCTTTCCGGCGCTCCGCGTCGTCACGCGCAAAACGCGCGACGACGCGATCGAGCTTCGCCCGTCGATCTTCGGTATCGGCAAAACGCACCGACCCCGCGACCGACGCCAGCGTGGCCGCCGCGTCATCGTCTCCTGCAAACACGGCGAAGACGTCCGACGGTTGCACCAGCGAGCGAGCGTGGCTGCGCAACACCTCCCAGACGCGGCGAAACCCCGGGCTCTCGAAACGCTCGGCGGGGATGCGGTCGCCGTATTCCTCGACCAGCGTCGGCTCGTCCAGCACGATCGAAAGCACCTCGCGTTCGAACGACGGCCTCTCCATCGCCCCGGGCACGATGTGACGCGACGCATTCGCCTCGCCGCGGTTGAAGTGCAGGGGGTTCACCAGCAGGCGGGCGCGCCGTAAGTCGTCCGCGCTCAGGCCGAGCCGCCCGGCCGCGTAGACGCGCCACCGGTCTTGCTCCTCGGGCGGCGCCAGCCGGCGGATCGTTTCCTCCGCCCAGCGCGCTAGGCTCCCGCCCTCGCCGCGCGTCCCGCGGCGGTCGATCTCCGCGTCGATCTTCACTTGGGTTGCGGCGATCGGTTTTGCGAGCAGTTCGCGGAAGGCGTCCGGGCCGTTGCGGCGGACGAACTCGTCGGGATCCTTCGCGTCCGGAATCCGCAGGGCCGACGCGCGAACGCCCTCGGCGGCCAGCACCTCGATCGACTTCAGCGCCGCTTCGATGCCTGCCGCATCGGCGTCGAAGCAGAGCACCGCGCTCGTCGCGATCTTGCGCAGCTCGCGCGCCTGCTCCGGCGTGAACGCCGTGCCGAGCACTGCGACCGCGTTTGCGAACCCCGCCTGGTGCAGCGCGATGCAATCGAGGTAGCCCTCGACCACGATGACGCTGTCGTCCTTGGCCGCCGCGCGCCGCGCGACGTTGAGCGCGAAGAGGTACCGGCCTTTGGTGTAGACCGGCGTCGTCGCGGTGTTGAGGTATTTCGGTTCCGCATCGCCGAGCGCGCGGCCGCCGAACGCGATCGTCTCGCCGGTCGTCGCGAGCGTCGGGATCATCAGCCGGCCGCGATAGAAATCGTAGAAGCCGCCGCGCTGGCTCGGCTTGAGCAGCCCGGCGCGCGCGGCCAGCTCGAGGTCGACGTCGTTGCGCCGCAGCTCTGCGACCAAACCGTCCCATCCCTCGGGAGCGAAGCCGAGCGCGAACGCTTCGATCGTCGCCGGAGTGATGCCGCGGCCTTCGCAGTACGCGCGCGCGGCCGCGCCTTCGCGCGGATCGAGCAGCATGCGGTGAAACCACGCCCGCGCGATCTCGTTCGCCGCATAGATCGTCTCGCGCTCGCTGCGCGCGCGCGCGGCGCGCGGATCCTCGTTCTCGACCTCGACGCCGACGCGCTTCGCCAATATCCGCAACGCGTCGGCGAAACCGACGTTCTCGTGGCGCTGGATGAAGCTGAACGCGTCGCCTTTGGCGTCGCAGCCGAAACACTTGAAGAAGCCGCGGTCCGGATGGACGTGGAACGAGGGCGTCTTCTCGCCGTGGAAGGGGCACAGCCCGACCAGATCGTTGCCGCGTTTGCGCAGGGTGACGTACGCCCCGATCACCTCGCCGATGTCGGTGCGAGCGAGGATCTCCCGCTTGACGCCGTCGTCGACACGCACGATCAGCCGGTTCGACGCGAGTGCCGTACAAGACTGCCTGGCGCCGTTTCCCGTGCGAAGACGCTACGGCGCGAGCTGACTCAGGAAGAACGCGAACCGCTCGGTATCGGAGTCGACTCGCTGCGCGAACGAGTTGCCGATCCCGTGCCCCTCACCGCTCTTCTGCAGCAGCAGCACCGGATACGCCGACGCCGAGTCGGCCTGGAGCAGCGCGACCATCTTGCGCGAGTTGTACGGATCGACGCGCGGATCGTTCTCGCCGGTCGTCATCAGTACGGCGGGATACGCGACACCTTTGCGCACCCGATGGTACGGTGATTGCCGCACCATCCACGCGAACTGCCGCGGATCGGTGACGGTGCCGAACTCGGGCGTGTTGAACGCGCCGTTCGGCGTCAACTCGACGCGCAGCAGGTCGTAGAAGCCGACGGCGGCGTCGACGGCGCGGTACCGTTCCGGATTCCGCGTGAGCGCCAAGCCCATCAGGAAGCCGCCGGCGCTGCCGCCGAGGATGCCGAGGTGCCGGCGGTCGCCGTACCCGTTCGCGCCGAGCCAATCGGCGCACGCCGCGAGATCGTCGGCGCTCACGGTCTTGGTGCTCAGCCGCGCGGCCTGATGCCACGCCTCGCCGTATTCGCCGCCGCCGCGGATCATCGCGACGGCGAGAGCGCCGCCGCGCTCCAGCCAGGCGAGCATGGTCGGATTGAAGCGCGGCTGCGTCACGATGCCGTAGGCTCCGTATGCGGTGAGGATCGTCGGCGTGCGTGAACCGTGCTGACCCAGGCTGACGACCTCGAGCGGGATTCGCGCCTTACCGTCGAGCGACGGGACGAGGACGCGCGTCACCACGGCGCGGGCGAACGCGGCCGGCGTGGGCTGACCGATCGACGTCGCCTGCAGCACGTTGCGCGCCGCATCGTAGCGGTACCAACGCGGCGCCAGCGCGTAGCTTTGCAGGCTCAGGACGACGTCGGACGCGCTCGGATCGGCTGCGATGAAATCGACCGTCGAGGTCGCGGGGACGCGCGCCGCCGCGCGCAGCGTTCCATCCGCTGCGAAGACGCGCATCCGCGAATCGCCACCGTCGAGGTCGATCGTCGCGAAACCGCTCGCGATCGGGACGACGTCGGCGATCGCGAGAATACCGGCGGGGACGAGCGTCGCGCCCGTGTCGACCGTCTGACCCGGTCCGATGCCGATCACGGTGCCGCGCGGCGCCTTCCCCTTCGCGATCACCGCCAACACGTCGCCGACGAACGCCGCGCCCGCCTCCGCGCTGCTCCCGATCCCCGCCGCGGGCGTCGCCACCTGCACGAACGCACCACCGCCGCGACGCACGTAGACGGACGCCGGCACGCCGTCACCGTCCGCGACGACCGCCGCCAGCGCACCGCCGCCGGGCGCGGCAATCAGGTGATATTCCGCCTTCGGTGAGAGCCCGCGTCCGAAGACGTAGCCGTCGGTCTCGGGATCGGTTCCGACGACATGGTGCACGAGCTCGATCGCGTTGCGTGCGAAGGTGCCGTCGGGGTTGCGCGGCAGCGCCGTGCGGGTGAATCCTTGCGCGTCGGCATCCCACGCGAAGGCGGCGGGAGTCGTCCCTCCGCCGACGTGCGCGATCGTATCCCCGAGCATCGTCCCCGTGGCGGCATCGACGACGCGCAGCGTCTCGTCTTCGCTTCCTCCCTGCTGCGTAGTGAACGCGACGCGCGAGCCATCCTCGGAAAGCCGGAAGTCGCCGATCGCCGGTGGCGCTCCGCTCGTTCCGGCCGACGGATCGAACAGCACGCGTTCGCGACCGGCCTCGCCGTCGCGGGCGACGAGCACCGGCTGCTGCGCCGGCGGCGTGCGGCGCAGATAGACCCAGCGGCCGTGCGCGATCTCGAGCGCGTACCGTCCCGGCGATCCCTTCGCGAGCGCCTCGACGCGCGCGTGCAAGGCGGCGTACTCGGGACGCCCGTGGAGGAACCGGCGGGCGAGGTCGGTTTCGGCCGCAGCCCACGCGCGAGTGCGCGCATCGGCCGGATCCTCGAGCGAGCGATATTGGTCGACGATCTTCGTTCCGAAGTACGTATCGGTCACCGGACTCGGCGGCGCCGGAGGGTACGCCAAGCGCTGCGGTGCAGAGGCACCAAGCAGACAGGTCACCGCGAGCACGGCAAGGACGGAACGAGAGATCGCCATGCGGCAGGATACGACGCGGCGCTTCCCATTCATCCGATGAAAGCGAAGCGCATCTACGATCCGATCCACGGCTTCATCGAGCTCGACGAGGGCGAGGTAAGGCTGCTTTCCGCCGCGGTCGTGCAGCGGCTGCGCCGCTTGCGGCAGTTGGGTCTGGCGTATCTGGCCTTCCCATCTGCCGAGCATTCGCGCTTCTCGCACGCGCTCGGCGCGCTGGCGATCGGGACGCGCGCCTTCGACGCACTGCGCGACCACTCGCCCGAGGCGTTCGACTCCGAGCGCGCGTTCGGCGAAAAGCGCCGTCTGCTGCGCTCCGCGCTGCTGCTGCACGACCTCGGCCACGGCCCCTTCTCGCATGCCTGCGAAACGGTGCTCGACGTTCGGCACGAACAGCGAACCGAGGCGATCCTCGCGTTGCCCGAGCTGCGCGACGCCCTGGCGTCGATCGACGTCGAGCCCGATGCGGTGCTCGGACTGATCACCGGCGCGCACGATGCGGACCCGGTGCTGCGCGAGCTCGTCAGCGGTCCCAACCTCGACGCCGACCGCATGGACTACTTGCTGCGCGACGCCTATTTCACCGGCGTGGCCGGCGGAACGTACGATGCGGCCCAGCTGATCGCGTCGCTGCGAATCCTCGAAGTCGACGGCCGGCCGCAGCTCGGCGTCGACGGCCGCGGTGTCGTCGCGCTCGAATCGTTCGTGCTGGCCCGCTACATGATGTTCGCGACGGTGTATTTTCACCACACGACGCGGGCGTTCGAACGGGTGCTGCGCGACGTGCTACGCGTGCTGTGGCCGAACCCGCGCGCCCTCGACGCGATCGGCGAGTTCCTCGCCTGGGACGATTTTCGGGTGCTCGACGACATTCGCGAACTCGACGACGAAGGCGTTCGCGCACTGCGCGAGCGTCACACCGTCTATGGGCTCGCCGCCGAGTTCAACGCCGAGCGAGACCTCAGCACGTTCGAGCAGTGTGAGGACGCGCTGCGCCGGCGCTGGGGCGACGGGGTGTGGAGCGATTCGCAGGAGCAGCTCATCCATCGCCTCCCGCTCGGCAACGCTGGGGCTGCACCGACCGTGCGGGTGCAGCTGATGGGGCGCATCGTCGACGCGCGAGCCGCGTCCGACCTCATCGCGAAGCTCTCCGGAAAGGCCTACTGGCGCAAGCTGTTCGTGCGTACGGACGTGGCGGCGGTCGATGAGGCCCGCCGCATCTGCGCGGCGATCATCGCGACGGGCGGACAGCCGCGCCTGTTCTGAGGTTCGGCGCTAGTGTTCCACTACGCCATCCCGCGTTCGGGCGTGCCGCGCGCGACGCGATTCTCAATGCACACGTCGTCGCCGCACAAGCAGTCCGGCGGGCGCACTTTTCCGCGCTCGGCGTCCGCAACCTCGATGGTGTGGGCTGCGCACCATTCGGAGCATGGCCCCGCACTGACCAGGTCGTTGCACCCGCAGGCCGCGTTGATGCACTGATGCCGGGGAGCGGGCGGCGGGTCGATGAACGCCATGCTTCGCGCTTACCCAGGCCGACCGAGCGGAGCGCGGTCGAGCGAGCCCCTTCCTGACCGGCCGTCTGCCCTGCAGGAATCGGCGTCAAACGTCAACGGTACACCGAGTTGTCCACATTGCCCACCGTCTGCGCAGATCGAGGTCTCTCCCCGCTGTCCACCAGGCTTCACCGGATCGCGGCGACGACTCGCGGGATCATGACGGAGACGCTCTATACGGTCATGCTGACGACGACGTCGTACGTCGTGTCGGCCGGTGCCGTCCACGCGCTCCAGGCCGCGGCTGGAGTGGGCCGCACGACGATCCGCGTCGTCCCGATCGGAACCTGCACGCACTGCAGCACGCCGCAGACGGTGGTCGAGATTCCGCTGGCCGAGATCCGCGCAATCGTCCGGCACGACACGAGCGGCTCGCTCGCCGTCGCATCGTCCGAGAAGGTCGTCCCGCTGCGGCGCTTCGCCGCCGCTCCCGAGCGTGCGGGACGCGCGGCCGTCCGGAGCTAGCTGCCCCGCACGTGCGCGCTTCGACGAGCTCAGCGTGACAACGATTCGGCCGCTACGGCGTGGTCAGTACGATCGCGACGGCATGCGGCTTGAGCAGCTGCGCGTACTGCTTGCGCAGCGCGACGAGCTTCGGCTTGTCGTTGTAGACGATGTACGGATAGGCCGGATGATTTTCGGCGAAGTGCTGGTGGTATGCTTCGGCCGCGTAGAAGGCCGTCAGCGGCACGACCGTCGTCACGATCGGATCGTGGAACGTCTTGGCCGCGGTCAGCGCGTGAATCGTCTGTTCCGCGACGCGCTTCTGCTCGTCGTTCGCATAGAAGATCGTCGAACGGTACTGCGTGCCGCCGTCCGGACCTTGCCGGTTCAATTCGGTCGGATCGTGCGCGACGGTGAAGTACACCTGCAGCAATTGCGCGTACGAGATCTGCGCGGGATCGTAGGTGATCTCGACCGATTCTGCGTGTCCGGTCATCCCGGTGCTGACGATCTCGTAGTGCGCGGTGGCCGCGCTGCCGCCGGAAAATCCGGAGACGACCTTGGTGACCCCTTTGAGGGATTCGAAGACGGCCTCCATCCCCCAGAAGCAGCCGCCCGCGAGAACGGCGCGGTCGGCGGCGTGCGCCGGGGCCGCCGGCGCGGGCGACGCCAAGGCAAGCGATGAGAGGACGGTGAGCAGTGCGGCGAGCCGGACGATCATACGAGCACCATACCACTCCAGAACGCCGGCTTCCGCAAGCTGGATTACAACAAGTGGTTGACGCCGGGCGCCCGCCCGTGGGAAGATCGGACCGACATGACCGTCGCGTCCTGGTTTTATCGCTATTTTTATGCCGAGTGCGCAGCGCTCCGGCGCGGTAGGCCTTTGCCGTAACGAGTCCCCACGGACCGAACAGCAAGAGCCCCTCGCCGAGCGCGGGGGGCTTTTGTGCATGTAATGGGAGCCCCATGACCAGCGTCCAGCCCTCGACCGATCCGACGACCCCCGCAGCCAACGCCGCCGCGAAGATTACGATGACCGCTGCCTTCGAAGGAATCGAGGGCTCGTACTCCCACGCCGTCCTCGAGGCGTACGCGGCGCGGCGCGGGGTGACGTTCCTCCCACTGGGTTGCCCGTCGTACCGAGGGGTCGCGCACGCGGTCCTCTCCGGCCGGGCCGACGTCGGCCTCCTGCCGATCGACAACGCGATCGCGGGGACGATTCGTGAGGGCTACGATACGCTGGCCGAATACGAGCTCGACCTGATGGCCGAGATCACGATGCGCATGGAACACCGTCTGCTCGGCCTACCGGGCGCGACCATCGAGGGACTGCGGGAAATCGATTCGCACCCGGTCGTGCTGGCCGAATGCGGCCGCTTTCTCGCCACGCTGCCCGATGCGCGAAGCATCCCGGTCCCCGATACGGGCGTGGCTGCCCGCGACGTCGCCGCCGGCGGGGACTCGACCCGCGGCGCGATCGCCTCCGCCGGCGCCGCGGCGCGCTACGGTTTGGTCGAGCTCGCGTCGACGATCGCCGACCATCCCGATAACTTCACCCGCTTCCTGCTCTTCCGCGCACCGAACGCACTCGGCCCGGCCGCCGAATTCGAACCGGCCGAAGACTTCACCAACCGCAAGACCTCGGTCATCTTCGCCGTGCCGAACGCGCCTGGGGCGCTGGGGCGGTGTCTCTCGATCTTCGGCGCGCACAACCTCAACGTCTCGAAGCTGGACTCCAAATCGCGGCTCGGTACGGCCGAGCAATACGCGTTCTACGCCGACGTCGACGGCGATCTGCGCGACGAACGCTTTGCCGACGCGCTGCGGGAACTGCGCGACGTCACCTCGGCGCTCCACATCATCGGAAGCTACGACGCCTCGACCGCTCCGCCGCGCGCGCAGCGCGCGCCCGGCGTCGTGGTCGACGTTGCGCCGGCGCTCGTGCCGAAGCCGGCGAAGATCTCGTTCCCGAAGGCGCAGCGCCAAGGCGACGAGCACGTCCGCTCGCGCGTGATGGTCGGCGACGTCGCCGTCGGCGATGGGCGCTTCGTCATCATCGGCGGACCGTGCAGCGTCGAATCGCGCGATCAGATCCTGGCGACCGCCGACGCGGTCGCCGCGGCCGGCGGCGTCATGCTGCGCGGCGGCGCGTTCAAGCCGCGCACGTCGCCGTACGCGTTCCAAGGGCTGGGCTGGGAAGGCGTCGCGCTGCTCGCCGAAGCGAGCCGCGCGTCGGGTCTGCCTTCGGTCAGCGAGGTGATGAGCATCGACCAGGTCGAGCGCATGGCGGCATCGGTCGATCTGCTGCAGATCGGCGCACGGAACATGCAGAACTTCGACCTGCTCAAGGCGGTCGGCAAGACGGAACGCCCGATCTTGCTCAAGCGCGGGATGGCGGCGTCGATCGATGAGCTGCTCTCGGCCGCCGAGTACATCCTCTCGGAAGGCAACCCCAACGTGATCCTGTGCGAACGCGGGATACGCACCTTCGAAACGGCGACCCGCAACACGCTGGACCTCTCGGCGATCCCGGTGCTGCGCGAGCGCACCCACCTGCCGGTGCTGGTCGACCCCTCGCACGGCGTCGGGGTGCGGCGCTGGATCGCGCCGCTGTGCCGGGCCGCCAAGGCGGTCGGCGCCCACGGGCTGCTGCTGGAAGTCCACCCCAACCCCGCCGAGGCGAAGTGCGACGCCGACCAGGCGCTCACGTTCTCGGACTTCGCCGAGATCGTCAAGGAGCTCAACGCCATCCCCTCCATGACGTAGGTGCGGTCCGGGAGCGGGCCGGCTCGCCGTTGAAGTCTCAGAGCTTCCGGAGGGCCTCAATGACCGCCATTGCACCGCAAACCCCCGTCGCCGCGCAGCCCGTCATCGCCGATTTGCGCGACCGCGTCTCCGCCGAAGAGTGGCAGACCCGTGTCGACCTCGCCGCCGCGTACCGATTGGTCGCGCACTACGGCTGGGACGACATGATCTTCACCCACATCTCGGCGCGCGTCCCGAACACCGATCACCACTTCTTGATCAACCCGTACGGACAACTTTTCAGCGAGATCGGCGCGTCGTCGCTGGTGAAGGTCGACCTCGACGGCAACAAGCTCGAAGAAACGCCGTACCCGGTCAATCCGGCCGGGTTCACGATCCACAGCGCGATCCACGCCGCGCGCGAAGACGCGGGATGCGTCCTGCACTTGCACACGGTCGCCGGCGTCGGCGTCTCGTGTCAGGAGGGCGGACTGCTGCCGCTCAACCAGACGGCCATGGTGTTCAACGACGAGCTCGCGTACCACGAATACGAGGGGATCGCGCTGGATCACGACGAGCGCCCGCGTCTGGTCGCCGATCTCGGAACGAAGTCGGCGATGCTGCTGCGCAACCACGGCACGCTGACGCTCGGCAACACCATCGCCGACGCGTTCATGCGGATGTACTATCTCGAGCGTTCGTGCGCGATACAGGTGGCGGCGCTCTCCGGCGGAGCCGCGCTGCACTATCCGCCGGCGGGCGTGCAAGACGTCGTGCGCCAGCAGGCGCGCGGGCTGTCCGGCGCGCTCTCGAACCTCGCCTGGAACGGCTTGCTGCGCATGCTCGACCGAACCGACGCCAGCTACAAACGCTGAAGCGCGGCCGTCGGCAAAGAGAAAGACCTGGGGCGTCCCGGGTCTTTTTTTTTCATCCCGCTTTCAGCAAGCGTCGGCTCGCCGGTGCGTTTCTTCCGTACGCGGTAAGCAGCCGCGCGTCAGGAGGATCTCGTGAAAGCTTTGCTCGGTTCGGCCCTCGCCGCCATCGCGCTCGCCCTCATTCCGCTCGCGGCGCCCGCCGCGCCGGATGACAATTCGGCACCCTACGGTGCGCCATGGCGCACTCAAGAGATCGACGGAACGGTGGCCAACTTCCGGCCGTACAACGCCGACCTTTTCGGCGGACGGCACTTGGTCTTGCACAACGGAACGGTCATCCGTCCGACCGGAATCACGCTGCAGCGCGGGATGCACGTGCGCGTGTTCGGCCGCTGGAACCGCGATGGAAGCTTTCGGGCGGATGAGGTCGACGTCGTTCCGCGGCGCTGGCGCGAGCGCGACGGCGACTGAGCGCTAGGCGATGTTGCGAACGTACTATTCCCAGCCCGTTCGCAGCATTGTCCGTGCTTCCGGTGCGTTCTTGGGCCACACACCCGAAGGGAACGTCTTTATCATGAATCTTCATCAGATCACCCGCATCGTTGCAGCGGCCGCAATCCTTGCGATTCCGACCGCCGCGCTCGCGGCGCCGGATCAGAACAGCAACGGCCAGAACAACAACAACGGATGCACGCAATGGAACAACAACGGTCAGTGCGTGCAGTGGAACAACAACAACGGCAATGGCAACGGCCAGTGGCAGAACAACGGCAGCCATCGCGACCACGGTAATCGCGACAATCGCGACAATCGCGACGAGAACGACAACGGCAACAACGGCAACCATTACGGCTGGAACAACGGCCGTGGCAACAACAACGGCTACGGCAACAACAACGGCTACGGCAACCGCGGCGGAGGGCTCAGCGGCATCGTCTCGTCGTTCTCACCGTTCAACCTGTACCTGAGCAACGGCACCCACGTCGAGCTGCACAACGGCACCGTGATCAATCCCACCGGCGCGAACCTGCGCAATGGCCAGCGCGTCCGTGTCTCGGGGAACTGGAACGGGGACGGCTCGTTCAACGCGAACCAGATCGACGTCGTCGGGAACGGCTACGGCCGCTAAAGCGGCAATCCTGACCTCGCGGGGCGCAGCTTCGCTGCGCTCCGCGGGGTTCTGTGTGGTGTGAGCGCTGCACCGCAATTCCCGTACGAACAAGCCGCGGACGGTCGCTTCGTCCGCCAGGGCGACGCCTTTCGCGACTGGGTTCGCGCCGACGGCTCGAGCGGATATCCGGCGGTCGCCGGCCGCTATCACCTCTACGTGTCGCTCGCCTGCCCGTGGGCGCATCGCACGATCATCGTGCGCCGTCTCAAGGGGCTCGAAGAGGCGATCGGGATGACCGTCGTGGACCCGCTCCGCGACGACGAGGGCTGGGCGTTTCGCGAGGTGCCGGACGCCTCGCTCGACCCGGTCAACGGCTTCCGCTACCTGGCCGAAGCCTATCGCGCGACGGACCCTCACTACCACGGCCGCGTGACCGTTCCGGTTCTGTGGGACACCCTGACCAAACGGATCGTCAGCAACTCCGACGACGACATCATGCGCATGTTCGAGACGGAGTTCGACGCGCTGGCCAAGCGCCCGGAGCTCGATCTGTTCCCGGCGGAGCATCGTGAGGCGATCGACGCGCTCAACGAGACGATCTACGAGCACGTCAACAACGGCGTCTACAAGGCCGGCTTCGCCAGCGCGCAGCGCCCGTACGAGAGCGCGGCGCGCGAAGTCTTCTCGTCGCTCGACGAGCTGGATGCGCGGCTCGCGTCACGGCGCTACCTCTTCGGCAGCGCGCCCCTCGAAACCGATTGGCGCCTGTTCGTGACGCTGATTCGTTTCGATCCCGTGTACCTCGGCCATTTCAAATGCAACCTGCGCCGCATCGCCGACTACCTGAACCTTTCGGGCTACCTGCGCGACCTCTACCAAATCGAGGGCATCGCGCCCACCGTGAACTTCGATCACATCAAGCGCCACTACTACATGACGCACGACGAGATCAACCCGACCCGCATCGTGCCGATCGGCCCGCAGCAGGATCTTACCGCCCCGCACGGCCGAGAGTCGCTAGGTTAGCGCGTACCCGCTGCCTATACGAAGACCCGCTACGATCGGTTGAACGATCGCAGCGGGTCTTTCTGAGCGGAAGCGCGTCGACGCGTCGGGACCGCGTGGTCCCGGCACGTCCTGCGATCGATGGGTCTAGTGGAAGAGCGAGTTGGTGTCGAGGTGGAACGTCCCGATGACATCCCACGACCCGACGTGGATCGCGTTGGGGAACGTGAACGGCGCCCCCTGCGGGATGGCATGGTAGTCCGAGTGCCGCATCGAGAGCGTGAAGGTCTGATTGAAACGCTTGTTCAGCTGCGTCACGAACGCGCTGTTCCAACGATACGGGAAGACCGCGTTCTCGTAGAAGTTCAGCGCGCCCCAGCGTTCGTTCAGGAGCAGCGAGGCGCCGCGCTTGGGATCGACCGGGACGATCATCGAGACGCCTTGGGTCGATTCGTAGTAGCGGTTCTGCTGGGTATTTTCGTCGATGTAGCCGACGGTACCGTTGGCTCCACAGGTGATCGCTCGCGGTGCGAAGACCTTAAAAGGGCACAACTGGCCGACATGATGGTCGACGTTCTGGACGTCGAGGGTCTCCGAGAACACGAACGTGCTGTGCAAGAGTTCCTTGATCGGCTTGGTCGTGTAGCTCACGCCGAGGTAGGAAAAGTGGTGCTCTTGCGAGTTGATCGAGGCCGGGTACGGCACGGCGCTGACGCCGGATGCCCCCGAGTTCCAGATGCGGTGGCGGAACGATTGGCCGGCATCGACCGAAATGTACCGGTTGAACGTGTACACCCCGTGGTACTGCAGAATGACGTCTCGCGAGACGGGCGAACACGCGCGGACACCATTCTGAATCACGCACTCTAGCGGCTGATTGATGGTCCCCTCGGTGATCCGATCGAAGAACAGCGAGAATTTTTTCGTGACGGGGAAGCGCACGGTGCCGCCGAGATCGATCGGGTCGTAGTTCTTGACTTGCGTGGGCAGCGAGTAGTATGCGGGCTGCGTGAACGTGACTACGAAGTCGATGACCGGCAAGTGCGAGAACGACGCCTTTTTCGGCGCGGGCTTAGGCCCTTGCGCGACCGTCGCCGGGGCGGCGGTCTGCGGTTGTGCGACGCTCGTCGTCGCGGGTTGAGCGGCCGCGGCGGGTGCGGCGGGTTGAGCGGCCGCGTCGGCCGCCACGGGTATGGTAACGGGTGCGGCCGGAACGGTCTGCGCGAACGCCGCTACGCTGGTGCCGCACGTCAATACGGCCACGGCGAGCGAGGTTCGCACCGTACGCCGCACTAGCGCCGCTCCGGGCGCAAAGGCTATGCGAGGTGTCATTCGCGGGGTCCCCTCCCTACATGAGTGACAAAAGTTTCCAAAGGCCCAAGCCCAAGCGAAATCGTCTTCCGATTGAATCGACGATCCGAGTCATGAGAATTGGATTATCAGGTCGGAAGCTCCGCCTAATTTTGAAATTTAGTTGCAGCCACTGCTGTATAAACCTGCACGGCGGCGCGTTTATTGCGCCGAGGGGGACGGCGCGGGGCGCGGAATCGGCGCCGCGGGAGGCAGGGTAGAGGCCTTCGGCGCGGCCGATTGGGCCGGCGAGGGGAGCGGCGATGCGGGCTGGGTCAGGACCACCGGTGAGCCGGTCGTGACGGCCTCCCCGGACTTCAGATCCATGTCGACGGCCGCGGCGCGGGCGGTCGATTGGCCCTCGGCCAGCACGACATCGCCTTCGAGGTGGAGCTTCCTTTGCTTGCGGTCCAGCAGCATCGTCGCGGCGGTCGCGGTCCGGATCTCGCTCTCGTACCGGGCGTGACCGGAACACTTGTACGTGTCGGCTTTGCCGTCGACGTCGAGCTGATCGCAGGTCAGCGTCGCCGGGGTCGCGTTCTTTCCTTGGACGCTGCCCGGACCGCCCGCGTCGTGGACCTTCACGTTGCCGCGCAGGAGCGCCGCACCCGTCTTCGTGTTGCCTTCGGCCTTCTCGGCGACCGCGTCAAGCCCGGGGCGCGTGATGCGAATCGGCGCGTCGCTGGCGAAGGCCCCGGTGTCGACGTTGTAGCGCAGCGCGGTGGTCTCGACCGTGTAGTACCGGCCGGCGACGTGCGCCGACGGTGTGCGGGCCATCACCGGGCCGGCGGCGCACAGCGCGAGCGCCGCTGCTGATGCCGCGACGCCCCGCGCCGCGATCATGCCGTCGGCCCTGAGAGCGGGACGGGGGTGAGGAGCGGCACACCCTCGACGAAGGCCAGGAGATTCTCCGCCGCCAGCATCGCCATGCGGGTTCGCGTCTGGTCCGTCGCGCTGCCGACGTGCGGGGTGATGATGACGTCGTCACGGCCCTGCAAGGGATGGTCGGGCGGCAGCGGTTCGGGATCGGTCACGTCGAGCGCCGCTCCCGCGATCGTTCCCGCGTCGAGCGCGCGCAGCAGTGCGGCGGTATCGGCGATGGCGCCGCGCGCGACGTTCACGAACACCGCGCTCGGCTTCATCTTCGCGAACGCGGCGTCGTCGAACATCCCGCGGGTCCGCGGCGAGAGGGGCACGAGGACGACGACGCAGTCGGCCTCGGCGAGCAGCGCGTCGAACGAGCGGTACGACGCACCGGTGCGGTCGTCGTCGTCGCGCGGCCGGCGGTTCGAATAGATGACCCGCATCCCGCTCGCGAACGCGCGGCGCGCGATCTTCGGTCCGATCCCGCCGAAGCCGATGATCCCCAGCACCGCTCCTTCGAGGTCGGTCCCGAACGGCGCGTCGCCCTTCATCCAGCGGCCGTCGCGCACCCAGTTCAGCGCGCGGCCGAGCCGCCGCATCCCGAGGATGACCAGCGCGTAGGTGAGATCGGCGACCGCTTCGTCGAGCGACCCGCGCGAATTGGTGAGCGCGATGTCCCGCTCGCGCAGCGCGGCCAGGTCGACGTTGTCGTAGCCGACCGAGACGGTCGCGACGATGCGCGCCGCCGGCGCTTGCGCGAGCAGCGCCGCGTCGACCGGCAGGACGGAATTCACCAGCAGGCCGGTCGCGTCGCGCAGCGCGGGCGCCCATCGTTCACGCGGTTCGACCGAGAGATCGACGACGTCGGTGCGAGCGCGCAGCGCCGCCAGCACGCCGGCCGGAACGCGCGCCAGGACGGCGAGTTTCGGCCGCTCCTCGGACACGTTACGCGTGCACGTTCGCCGCGACCGCATCGGCGATCGCGACGCCGACCTCGCGGGTGCCGGCGGTTCCGCCGATCTCGCGCGTGCGCGGTCCCGACGTGAGGACCGTTTCGATCGCCGTCATCACCGCCGCCGCGGCATCGGGGTGCCCGAGGTGATCGAGCATCATCGCGCCGGACCAGATCTGACCGATCGGGTTGGCTACGAATTTGCCGGCGATGTCGGGCGCCGAACCGTGGACCGGTTCGAACAGCGAGGGAAATTCGCGCTCCGGGTTCAGGTTACCCGACGGCGCGATCCCGATCGTTCCGGTGCAGGCCGGGCCGAGGTCGGAGAGGATGTCGCCGAACAGATTCGAGCCGACGACGACGTCGAACCAATCCGGATGCTGCACGAAGTGCGCGGTGAGGATGTCGATGTGGTACTGGTCGGACCGCACGTCCGCATACTCCGCGCCGATCGCTGCGACGCGCTCGTCCCAGTACGGCATCGTGATCGCGATGCCGTTCGATTTCGTCGCCGAGCTCAGGTGCTTCTTCGGCCGGCTGCGGGCGAGCTCATACGCGTAGCGCAGGATGCGGTCGACGCCGCGGCGCGTGAAGACGGACTCCTGAATCACCATCTCCTGCGGTGTTCCTTCGAACATGCGCCCGCCGACCGACGAGTACTCGCCCTCGGTGTTCTCGCGCACGATCCAGAAATCGATGTCGCCCGGATTGCGGCCGGCGAGCGGCGAGGTGATCCCCGGCATCAAGCGGACCGGGCGCAGGTTCACGTATTGCTGGAAGCCGCGCCGCATCGGGATCAGCAGGCCCCATAGCGAGACGTGATCCGGCACGGTCGGAAAACCGACCGCGCCGAAATAGATCGCGTCGTGGTTGCGGATCTGCTCGAGACCGTCCGCAGGCATCATCGCCCCGGTGGCGGCGTACCGCTCGCAGCTCCAGTCGAATTCGTCCCACTGGAATCGGATGCCGAAGCGTTTCCCGACCGCTTCGAGCACGCGAACGCCCTCGGGGACGACCTCCTTGCCGATCCCGTCACCCGGAATCAGCGCGATGCGATGGGTTTTCATGTTGCTGGGAACTCTACCTTACTGAGACGTTTTGGGGAGAAAGCCGAGCGAGATCCAGGGTACGAACGCGATGATGAGCAGGCCGATGATGAGTGCGGCCATATACGGCAGCATCGGCTTGACGACGTTCTCGGGGTTCGACTTCCCGATCGCGCTCGCGGCGTAGAAGCCGATGCCGAGCGGCGGCGCGAACAGACCGACGCCCATCGCGAGCACCGCGACGATCGCGTAGTGCACCTCGTTGATCCCGGCAGCTTTCGCGACCGGAAAGAGGAGCGGCCCGAACAGGACCATCGCCGGGATGCCTTCGAGCACAGAGCCGAGCACGATGAACATCGCGATGGAGAGCAGCATGATCCCGACCTTGCCGCCGGGTGCGTGACCGAGGATGTCGGCGAGCTGCTGCGCGAAGCCGGATTGCGTGAGGGCCCAGCCCATCGCGGTCGCGGTCGCGATGATCAGCAAGATCGCGCCGGCCAACGACACCGAGTCGACCAGCGTCGGCATCAGCGTGCGCCACTTGAACTCGCGGTAGACGATGACGCCGATCAGCAGCGTGTAGATGATGCCGACGACGCTGACCTCGGTCGCCGTCGCGATTCCTTCGACGACGAAGTAGCGGATCAGCAGCGGCAGCGCCAGGCCCGGCACCGCGTACAGGAACGTGCGGCCGACGACCGCCCAGCCGGCGAAATTCGTGAGCGTCGCGTTCGCCTTCTTCGCGTTGTAGAGCGCGACGATGATCAGCAGTATCGAGCACACGACCGCGGGCAGCAGCCCGGCCGTGAACATGTCGCGGATCGAAACGCCGGTGACCGAACCGATGATGATCAGCACGAGGCTCGGCGGGATCGTTTCCGCCATCGCGCCCGACGTCGCGAGCAGCGCGATCATCGAGGGCCGTTTCTCGCCGCGCCGGACCATGTCGGGAAACAGCACCGGCGCGACCGCCGCCATGTCGGCGATCTTCGAGCCCGAGATTCCGGAGACCAAATACATCGCGGCGACCAGCACGATCGAGAGGCCGCCGCGGAAGTGGCCGACCAGGCTTGCAAGCGCCTCGACGAGCCTGCGCGCGATCCCCGTCGACTCCATCAGCAAGCCGAGAAAGATGAACAGCGGAACCGCCAGGAGCACGAGATTCGAGACCCCCTCGTCCATGCGCCCGACGACGGTGTTGAGCGGAACGCTGGTCGTGATCGCGAGATAACTGAGCGTGCCGACGCCGAACGCGAACGCGATCGGAATGCCGATCGTGACGCACGCCCCGACCAGCACGACGAAGAACAGCACGAGATTGAAGTTGCCCAGGCCCGCGAAGGCGCCGCGTCCGAACCAGATGCCGGCGCTGATGACGACCGCCGCGGCGACGACCGCGGCGGTCACCTTCGGATCGCCCTCGCTCAACCGGAGCAGCGCGAGGATGAGCATCAACGCCAAGCTGACGATGATCGCGGAGACCTCGTAGGAGCGGGGAATGCTCATCGCGGGGGTGAGATCGATGATCTCTTGGTTGAAGAACGTGACACTCGCCGGCATCAGCTCGATCACGAAGATCGCCGTGACGACCGACGAGATCGTCTCCAGGATGGCGGCGATGCGGGGCGGCGCCCGTCGCACCACGACGGAGAGCCGGATGTGTTCGCCTCGGCGATACGCGACGACCGCGCCGAGCATCGCGAGCCAGAGGAATAGGAGCGTCGCCATCTCGTCCGTCCAGACGAGCGGCTGTCTGAGCACGTAGCGCGTGAAGACGCCGCTCGCCAGGATGATCACCTCGACGAGCACGAGGATCGCCGCGATCGGCTCGACGATCCGGCCGATGAGACCGTCGATCGCGGCGGCCCAGGACCGCCGGTACGCGCGCAGCGACCCGTGGGTTTGTTCTTCGAGGATGGCCTCGGCTATTGCCATGCTTGCACCGATCCTAAGCGAGCTTGTTCGTGTATTTTTCGAGCGCGTTCCAAGCCGTCGGACCGAACTCGGCTTTCCAGCGCTCGTAGTACTTCGCGTCGCCCAGCTTCTTCTTGAAGCTGGCCTTGTCGACGTCGTTGAAGATCATCCCGCGCCGGACCAGCTTGTCGCGCACCGAGCGGTTGAGGTTCACGTTGTCGTTGCGCGCTTGGAGCGTCGCGACGCCCATCTCCCGCGCGACGATGGCCTGGACGTCTTTGGGGAACTTGTTCCAGACGTCCGCATTGAAGAGCGTCCAGTAGCCCGACCAAATGTGATCGGACATCGAAACGTACTTCTGGACCTCGTAGAACTTTTGCTGGTCGATGAGCAGCAGCGGGTTCTCCTGCGCGTCGATCACGTGCGTCTGGAGCGAGGTGTAGAGCTCGCTGAGCGAGATCGGCGTCGGCGAGGCGCCGAGCGACTGGAACGTGTCGACGCGGATCTTGCCGGGCGAGACGCGGATCTTCAGGCCCGAGAGGTCGGCGACGGTGCGGATCGGTTTGGTCGACGTCGTGATGTCGCGAAAGCCGTTTTCCCAAATCTTCTCGAGCGCGACGAGTCCCTTCGAGGAGAACTCGTCGCGGATCACTTTGCCCAGATCCCCGTCCATCGCGCGGAACACGGTCTCGCGGTTGGGAAACGCGTAAGCAACGTTTTCGATCGACGCGAGCGGCACGATCGCGTTGAGGAACGCGCCCGGCATCGCGACGGCTTCCAGCGCGCCGCTGCGCAACTGCGAGATCATCGACGGATCGCTGCCGAGCTGGCTGGTCGGGAACGACTTGATGTGCACGCGGCCGTTCGTCGCCTTGGCAATGCGGCTGAACGCTTCGACGGAACGGACGTTGATCGGGTGCTCGGGAGGGAGATCGTGCCCGTACTTGAGTTCGAAGTCGGCGGCGCGAGCCGGCGTGATGAAGCCGACCGACGCGAACGTCGCGGCGACGCCGACGACGAAGCCTTGGCGGGACACGGACATAGGACTCTCCTCCCAAAAATGGGACGCAGGCAATTCAGTGGGGGGCTTACGTCCTCGACGTCCGACTGTCCCTGTAGCTCGGCCCAATGATCCCGCGCTCCGCCAGATCATCGAGGTCCTCGTCACGCAGGCCGAGGTCGCTGGCCAGGACCTCGGCGGTGTCGACACCGACGATCGTGGGACCCGGGCGCAGCGGCGGAGCGCCGGCGCGTGAAAAGTGCGGAAACGTGTTGTTTACCACCACCTCGCCCAAGTCCGGGTCGGCCAGTCGCGCGAGCGAGCCCCGTGCGACGATCTGCGGGTTCTCGAAGAGCGACGCGATCGATTCGAGCGGCCCGACCGCGCATCCCGCCCGGGTGAACGCTTCGATCGCATCGTCCCGCGAGCGGGTCGAGCAGAACCCTTCGATCAGTGCGTCGAGCGCGGCGCCGTTTGCGACCCGCTCGACGTTGGTGCGAAAGCGCGGGTCTTCGACCAGCGCATCGCCGCCGACCGTGCGCAGGACCCGCTCGGCGACTTCTTGGGTGCTGCCGGAGAGCGCGACGTAACCGCCGTCGGCGCAGCGATACGCCCCGCGCGGCGCGGTGTCTTCCATGCGATTCCCCAACCGCGCATGGAGCGTGCCGTTCGCGGCGTACTCGGTGATCTGCGACTCGACCAGCTTCATCACCGCTTCGTAGATCGCGAAGTCGATCACCTCGCCGTCCCCGGTGCGCAGCCGCCGCGCGTACGCCGCGCATACCGCGGCGGTCGCGGCTTGTCCGGCCATGACGTCGGCGAGCGGGAACGCCGGCAGCAGCGGCGGCCGGTCGTCGTAGCCCGAAACGGCGGCGATGCCGGTCATCGCCTCGGCCAGCGTTCCGAAACCGGCGCGGTCGCGATACGGTCCGGTCTGCCCGAACGCGGTCACCCGCAGTACGACCAGATGCGGGGCCGCCTCGAGCATGCGCTCGGGCGAGAGGTTCCACCTTTCCAACGTCCCCGGCCGAAAGTTCTCGATGAAGATGTCGAACGTCGGCAGCCAGCGCAGCAGCAGCGCTTGCGCGCCGACCTGATGCAGGTCCAGCGCGACACTGCGTTTGTTGCGCCCGAGCGCCTTCCAGTACAGGCCGATCCCGTTTTTGCGCGCACCGTAGCGCCGCAGGTGATCGCCGTCGCCCGGACGTTCGAGCTTGACGACGTCGGCGCCGAAATCGGCGAGCATCGCCGCGGTCGAGGGCGCAGCGATCATCGTCGAGCAGTCGAGGACGCGGACCCCCGCGAGCGGGCCGCTCACCCGAGGCGGACGGAGAGCATGGAGATCGAGCCGCCGTCCGTGCCCTCGACCGGAAAGGCGAGCGCGTCGCCGTCGCGGCGAGCGCCGAGCACGTACAGCAGCGGCAAGTAGTGCTCCGGCGTCGGGACCGAGAGCATCGCGTCGCGGCCGAGCGATTCGTAATCGACCAGCGGGCCGACGTCGTGCGAGCTCATCAGCGCGCGCGCCTGCCGCTCGAAACGCACCGCCCAGTCGAACGGTTCGACCGGATGCCGGCCCCACGCGAAGGCATGCAGGTTGTGCACGAGGTTGCCGCTTCCCACGATCAGGACGCCTTCTTCGCGCAGCTCCGCAAGCCGCCGGCCGAGATCGTAGTGAAAGGCCGGCGGCTGCCTCTCGTCGATGCTGAGCTGCACGACGGGAACGTCCGCATCGGGGAACACGTGGCGCAGGACCGACCACGTACCGTGATCGAGTCCCCAATCGTGGTCGCGCGCGACGGGCGTCGGCGCCAGCAGTTCCTGCACGCGTGAGACGAGCGCGGCGTCGCCCGGCGCCGGATACCGCACCTCGTAGAGTTCGCGCGGGAAGCCGCCGAAGTCGTGGATCGTATGCGGTTTCGCCGACGCGGTGACCGCCAGCGCCGGCACGAACCAATGCGCCGAGACGCACAGGACCGCCGCAGGACGCAATGCCGCGCCGATCGCGGCCCATGCTTGCGTATACGCGTTGTCCTGCAGCGCGTTCATCGGGTTGCCGTGGCCGAAGAAGATCGCCGGCATCGGGACGCTCATGCGGTGAGGTCCGCGTCCGAGCGGTCTTCTCCTGGCGTACCGGGCGTCAGTGGGGCGACGAGCCTCCGCGCGCGTCTTGCATCCTGGCGGCGGCCCCCCGGGCGGCGCCGGGGAAGCACCTAGGAAACGGTTGAGCGCCCGGCTGAGGTCGGCGTCTGTTGACAGTTCCCGTAGTAGTCATTTACGCTGCGCTCGGTTATCCCGTCTCTGCTCACCGACCTCTTCCGCACCAGAATCGAGCGCCGCGCATGCCCATAGCCGTCGTCACCGGGGCCGCGTCGGGGATCGGTCGCGCCCTCGCCGTCGCGCTCGCGCGCGACGGTCACACGCTGGCGCTCGCGGATCGCGACGAAGCGGGCCTGGAAGACACGATCGCGTTGCTGCACGATCGCTCGATCGCGTACGCGACCGTGCTCGACGTCGCGCAGCAGAGCGACATGGAGACGTTCGCGCGCGACGTCGCGCAGCGCCACGGCCGCGTCGACCTGCTCGTCAACAACGCGGGCGTGTCGATCGCGGGAACGGTGGCGGAGCTGACGCCCGCCGAGATGGCGTGGGTGATGAACATCAACTTTTGGGGCGTCGTCCACGGCGTCAAGGTGTTTCTCCCTGCGATGCTGGCACAGTCGTTCGGCACGATCGTGAACGTATCGAGCGTCTTCGGGTTGTGGGGCGCGCCCGGACAGTCTGCCTACGCGGCGAGCAAATTCGCGGTGCGCGGCTTCAGCGAGTCGCTGCGCGCGGAGCTGCAAGGAACCGGAGTGCACGTGCTGACGGTCCATCCGGCCGGCATCAAGACCGCGATCGCACGCACCTCGCGCATCGCCGCCGCCGCCGATCGCGCCGCAGCGGAGCGCAGGCGCGAGGATTTCGAACGGCGCCTGCTCACGATCCCGCCCGAAACCGCGGCCCAAGCGATTCTCGACGGCGTCGCGAAACGCCGCGACCGCGTCCTGATCGGCGGCGACGCGTATCGCATCGACCTGCTCACCCGCTTGTTCGGGCCGCGCGGATCGCGCATGCTGGGCGCGGCCGCGCTGCGCGGCGCCGCGAAGAACGGGGCGTAGCCGTGAAACGATCGCTCGACGCCGAGGTCATCATCGTCGGCGCCGGCTTCGGCGGCCTCGGCGTCGCGATCCGGCTCAAGCAGCAGGGTTTCGAGGATGTGCTGATCCTCGAGCGGGCGGGCGAAGTCGGCGGGACGTGGCGCGACAACACCTATCCCGGCTGCGCGTGCGACATCCCCTCTACCCTGTACTCCTACTCGTTCGAACCGAACGCGGCCTGGACGCGCGTCTTCCCGCGTCAGAACGAACTGTGGGACTATCTCATCCGGTGCTCCGAGAAATACGGGCTGCGCTCGCGCATCCGCTTCGGCAGCGAACTCGCCGAGGCGCGCTACGACGACGCGGACGCGACGTGGCACGTGCGAACGACCGACGGACGCGAGCTCGTGAGCCGCGTGCTCATCTCCGCGATGGGCCCGCTCAATCGTCCCAACGTTCCGGCGATCCCGGGTCTCGACCGTTTCGCCGGGACGCGATTCCACAGCGCGAATTGGGCCCCGACGGTCGACCTGCGCGGAAAGCGTGTCGCGGTGATCGGAACGGGCGCGAGCGCGATTCAGATCGTCCCGGAGATCGCGCCGCTCGTCGAGCGGCTGACGGTCTATCAGCGCACGCCGCCATGGATCATCCCGCGCCTCGACAAAGCGATCCGTCCCCGGCAGCGCGCGCTGCGCCGCTGGATTCCGGGCTACGCCTGGACAATCCGCACCGCGCTCTACTGGATCCTCGAGATTCGCGCGTACGGCTTCACCGTCAAGCCGGCCTTGCTTCAGAAACGCGAGGAGTTGGCCTTGCGCTTCCTGCGCCGCCAGGTCGGGGATCCCTCGCTGCAGCGCGTGCTCACGCCCGACTACCGCATGGGCTGCAAGCGCGTGCTGCTCTCCGACGAGTACTATCCGGCGCTGCAGCGGCCCAACGTCGAGTTGGTCACCGCACCGATCGCCGAGGTCGAGGAGCGCGGGATTCGCACCGCCGACGGAACGGCCCGCGAAGCCGACGTCCTGATCCTCGCGACGGGTTTCCGCGCGACGGCGGGCGTCGTTCCGGTGCGCGTGTTCGGCCGCGGCGGCGTTGAACTCGCCGACGCGTGGCGCGATGGAATGGAGGCCTATCTCGGCACCAGCGTGGCCGGCTTCCCCAACTTGTTCACGATCATCGGGCCGAACACGGGCCTGGGCCACAACTCGATGGTGGTGATGATGGAAGCGCAATATCGCTACGTGCTGGACGCGCTGCGGCTGATGCGCCGGCGCGGACTGCACGCGCTCGACGTGCGGCCCGCCGTCCAAGCCGGCTTCAACGAACGGCTGCAGCGCCGCATGCGCGGCACCGTCTGGGCGTCGGGCTGCACCGCCTGGTACCAGGACGAAAACGGAAAGAACACGACGCTCTGGCCCGGATTCACGTTCGCGTACCGCTGGTTGACCCGAAGGTTCCGGCCCGAGCGGTACGAGCTGCGGGAAGAGTCGCCCTGATGCTCGAGCCGCGCATCGCGCTCATGCTGTTGGTCGCGCGCTGCACCGGCCGCACCTTTCGTCCCGATGCCACGGTCCCGGCGCTGCGCAGGGTCTACGCCGAGACGAACGCGCGCTTCGGCCTCCGCGACGAGGGCGGAGTCTCGACGGAGGACGTCGTGATCCCGACGGACGACGGCACGATCGGCGCGCGGCTGTATCGTCCCGCCGCACTCGCCGACGCACCGCTGCCGCTGCTCGTCTTCTTTCATGGCGGCGGCTACTGCATCGGCGACGTCGCGAGCTACGACCACCTCACGCGGTTCTTCGCGCGCACCGGCGGGATCGGGGTGCTGTCGGTCGAGTACCGGCTCGCACCGGAGTTTCCGTTTCCGCGCGGGCACGAGGACGCGTTCGCCGCGCTGTGCTGGGCACAACAGAACGCCGCGGCGCTGCGCGTCGATCCCGCGCGCATCGCGGTCGGCGGTGACAGCGCGGGCGGCGGCCTCTCCGCCGCACTGAGCGCGCATGCGGCGTCGCGCGGGATCGCACCGCCGGCCTACCAGCTGCTGATCTACCCGGCGGTCGATCGCGAGCACGACTTCCCCTCGGCGCACCGCTACGTGAAAGACCTGCCGCTGACGCGGGAAACCATCGACTGGTTTGCCCAGCACTTCATCCGCGACGGAACAGGCGCACACGACCCGCTGCTCGCATTGCTCGCGGTGCCGCACCCCGAGCGGCTTCCGCCGACGTACGTCCTCGCCGCGCAATACGATCCGCTGCTCGACGAAGGCCGTGCCTACGCCGACCGCCTGCGCGACGCCGGCGTTCCGGTCGTCTACGACCTGCGCACCACGCTCCCGCACGCGTTCGTGAACATCGCCGGCGCCGTCCCCGCCGCGCGCCGCGCCCTGCACGACGCGATCACCCACACCGCCGCACATCTCGCGTCACCCTGAGCGAATCGCGGTTTTCGGTTACTCCCCGAGCGCGGACTGCGCGGCTGCGAGGCGGGCGATCGGGACGCGGTAGGGCGAGCAGGAGACGTAGTCGAGGCCGATCTCGTCGCAGAATACGACCGACGACGGTTCGCCGCCGTGTTCGCCGCAAATCCCGATCTTGAGGTCGGGCCGCGCGGCGCGGCCGCGTTCCACGCCCATCCGCATCAGTTCGCCGACGCCGACGCGATCGAGCACCTGGAACGGATCGTCCTTGAGGATCTTCTGCTCGAGGTAGCGCGGGATGAAGCTCGCTTCGGCGTCATCGCGGCTGTAACCGTAGACGGTCTGGGTGAGATCGTTCGTCCCGAAGCTGAAGAACTCGGCGATCGACGCCAGCGCGTCTGCGACGACGCAGGCGCGCGGGAGCTCGACCATGGTTCCGATCCGATAGTCGACCTTGCAGCCGTGCTCGGCGATCACCGCATCGGCGACGGCCTTTGCCGCGTCGTACGTCACCTGCATCTCTTCGCGCGTGCCGACTCCGGGGATCATCACGTCCGGCCGCGCGTCGATCCCGCGTTGCGTCAGCTCGCAGGCCGCTTCGAAGATCGCGCGCACCTGCATCGCGTAGATCTCGGGATAGAGGATCCCCAGGCGGCAGACGCGCAGGCCGAGCATCGGGTTCTGCTCGTGCAGGGCGCGCACGCGTCCGAGCACGCGCATCCCCTCGACGTAGCCCGGATCGCTCTCGCCCTTGGTGATGCGCAGCTCCGTCGTCTCCACGAGCAGTTGCTCCATCGAGGGCAAGAATTCGTGCAGCGGCGGGTCGAGCAGGCGGATCGTCACGACGTTGCCGGCCATCGCTTCGAGGATTCCGGCGAAGTCGGCGCGCTGGAACGGCAGCAGCTGGGCGAGCGCCTCGGCGCGGGCTTCCGGCGTGTCGCTGATGATCATCCGCTGGACGACCGGCAGCCGGTCCGGCTGCATGAACATGTGCTCGGTGCGGCACAGACCGATCCCGGTCGCGCCGAGTTCGCGCGCTTTGCGCGCGTCCTCCGGCGTGTCGGCGTTCGCCCAGACCTGCAGGCGCATCGCGGCGTCCGCCCAGCCGAGAAATTCGGCCAGCCAATCGGGGAGTTTCGAGGGCGGCGGAATCAGGTTCAGTTGTCCGACGATCACGTTGCCGGTGGTGCCGTCGATCGTGATCCAATCGTCTTCGCGCAGCACGGTGCCGCCGATCGTCGCGGTACGATTGCGGCGATCGATCACCATCGCGTCGAATCCGGCGACGCACGGCCGTCCCATGCCGCGCGCCACGACCGCGGCGTGCGAGGTGGCGCCGCCGCGCGCGGTGAGGATGCCTTTGGCGGCGATCATGCCGTGCACGTCGTCGGGAGCGGTTTCGATGCGCACCAGGATCACCGGATCGCCCGCGGCCCCGCGCTCCGCCGCTTTGTCGGCGTCGAAGACGATTTGCCCGGTCGCCGCACCCGGCGAAGCGTTGAGTCCTTTGCCGGCGACGACGAATTTCTGGCTCGGGTCGATGCGCGCGTGGAAGAGCTGGTCGAGCGAGTCGGCGTCGACCCGGCGCAACGCCTCTTCCTTGGTGATGATCCCTTCGTGTTCGAAGTCGAGCGCGATGCGGACCGCCGCTTCGGCGCTGCGTTTCCCGCTGCGCGTCTGCAGCATGTACAGCTGGCCGCGCTCGACGGTGAACTCCAGATCCTGCATGTCGCGGTAATGGGTCTCGAGCTGGTGCGCGAACGCGACGAACTGCGCGTAGATGTCGGGCTGGCTGGACTGCAGGTCGGAGATCTTCATCGGGGTACGCGTCCCCGCGACGACGTCCTCGCCTTGCGCGTTGCGCAGGTACTCGCCGAACAGCATCTTCTCACCGGTGTTCGGGTCGCGGGTGAACGCGACGCCGGTTCCGGAGTCGTCGCCGAGGTTCCCGAACACCATCGAGCAGATGCTGACGGCGGTACCCCAATCGTCCGAGATCTTGTTGAACTTGCGATAGTCGATCGCGCGCTTGGAGTTCCACGAATCGAACACCGCGCCGATCGCCAGTTCGAGCTGCTCGTACACGTTCTGGGGGAACGCGTCGCCGGTGTGGATGCGCACGATCTCGCGGAACTGCGCGATTACTTCCTTCCAGCGATCCGCGCCCAGCTCGGGGTCGGTCGCGACGCCCGCCTTCTGCTTCGCCTCGTCGACGACGCGGTCGAATTGCTCTTTCTCGATCCCGAGCACGACGTTGCCGAACATCGCCATGAAGCGCCGGTAGGCGTCGTACGCGAAGCGGTCGTTGCCGGTCAGTTTGGCCAAGCCGGCGACGGTCTCGTCGTTGAGGCCGAGGTTGAGGATCGTATCCATCATCCCCGGCATCGAGACGCGCGCGCCGCTGCGCACCGAAACCAGCAGCGGGTTGGCGGCGCGGCCGAACTGCTTTCCGGTCTGCTCTTCGAGCCGCTCCATCGAGGCGCGGATCTCTTGAGGGAGCCCGTCGGGGAGCCGGCGGCCCGCATCGTAGTACGCCAGGCACGTCTGCGCGGTGATGGTGAACCCGGGCGGGACCGGCAGGCCGGCGCGGGTCATCTCGGCCAAGCCGGCACCCTTCCCACCGAGCACGTCCTTCATCTCGCCGGAGCCCTCTTCGAAAAACCAGATGCGCTTCGCGACGGGGGCCTCGACCCGTGGAACCGCCAGGACCGTCTCGGACACCGAACTCTTCCCTTCCTGGGCGAGCGTGCTTGGAAATTGATTGTACCGCCGCGTCCGAGCGACGGAAGTTTTTTCCATCTGGTCCATGCGAGGAAACATTCCCTTGCGTCGACGGTCCTAAGCGACCGGTTCCGCTTGGTGGTATAGCCGAATTAGCGAGCGTCGTGGAAGATGAGACCGAGGGTGAGGCGCTCGCCGTGGTGCAGCTCGCTGACCCCGTGACGGAATCGGGTGCGGAAAAAACCGCGGGTCCCGCGGACCGGGCGAACGGCGTTCGGGAACACGACCGCGTCGCCTTTGGCCATCTGCACGACGTGGACGAGGCTCTGTTTGCGTGGCCGCTGCTCGACCAGGACGAACTCGCCGCCCCGAAAATCGCGCCCCGGCTCGCCGAGCAGGACGGTCGCCTGGAGCGGGAACGCGACGTCACCGTAGACGTCCTGATGGAGCGCGTTGTGATCCCCGGCACGGTAGCGCAGCAGCAGCGGCGTGGGCCGGGTTTGCCCGTGGTCCGCGCAGCGGCGCAGCATCTCCTCGAGGGCCGGCGGGTACCGCTCGGCCTCCCCGAGCGCCTCCGCCCAGCCGTTCGCAACCGGGGCCAACGCGGCGTACAACTCGGATCGCAGCCGGGCCACCGGCTCGGGCACCGGTGCGCCGAAATACTTGTAGACGCCGCGCCCGAAACCGACCCGTTCCATCACGACGGTCTTGCGGAACACCCGGTCGTCGTCGAAGAGCGCGCCGACCTCGGCACAGCGCACGGGATCGACGAAGGCCGGGATCACGGCGTAGCCGCGATCGTCGAGCGCCTCACGCAGGGTCATCGGCCGATCGTACGGCGTCGCGTCGGCGGCGCCGCTCCGCCGGTTGCTCCGTCTTTCGCCGCAGCCGCGCGCACGCGGGCGCGGTGGGCCGCGACCTTGGCGACGTTGCCGCATGTCTCCATGCTGCACCAACGGCGCGGTGCGCCGCGCGATGCCGAGAGCAGCAGCGCGCCGCAGCCGTCGCGCTCGCAGCGGACCAGCCGTTCACGGCGGGTCGCCACGACGTCGATCGCGTCGGCGGCGATACGTCCCAATGCCGCGTCGACGGGCCGATCGCTGCTCCAGCGGACGTGCAATTGCCGCCCGGCAAGGGCCGGCGTGGCCAGAGCGCTCGCCCGCGCGGCCTCGTTCAACGCCGCGACCTCGGCGCGCGGGACCGCCGTACGGGCCGCGAGCGCCGCGAAGACGACCGCGGTGGACTCACGCAGCGCTCGGGCCGCGCGCAGATGCGCCGCCGTCGCGTGCGTGCGGCCGTCGACCAACCCGGCCTCGCGAATCCACGCGTCCAGCGCCGCCGGATCGGGCAGCCGCTCCTCGGGGACGAACGCGCGCCCGCCCAGGGTCCCGACGAAGTCGAGCGCCGGAGAGCCGCGATGAAAGTTGAAGCGGGCGGACACCGCTCCATGATACACCACTTGACGTAACCTGTCTAACACGTTACCGTCGATCGCTCCGCGCGCGCGTGCCGGCCGCGGAACTCGTTGCGGACCCGCAGTATCTGGGGATCGAACGCCGCGATCCGGTGATCGTCGAGATCAGCTCGGGCCAAAATAAGGCGCTCTGCGGCGACGCAGTCACCTGTATTATGTGGAGCGACGACGGCGCGACGAATGTTGAAATCGTCGACTATCACTAGTAATCTTACTCTGCTCCGCTTCCGGAGTGACTCAAAGCATGATTCAAATCCCGACCAACCGTCGACCGACACCACCGGGCGAGATCCTCGTGCACGAGTTCCTCGAGCCGCTCGCGATCACGCAGGCCGCGTTCGCCAAACACATCGGCGTCACGCCCGCGCGCCTCTCGGAGATCATTCACGGCAAGCGCGCGATTACGATCGACACGGCGCTGCGCTTCGAGCGCGCGCTCGGCTTTACTGCAGAGGCCTGGCTGCGGATGCAACTCGCCGTCGACATGTACGACGCGATGCATGGACCCGACGCGAAGGCGGTGTCGCGCATCAAGCCGATCACATCGAGTCCTGCGTCCCGCGATCGCCGTCGCCGCTCCCGTGCAGCGTGATCGCGCGGCTCATCTCGATCGCCGGCCGCCGGTAGCGGCCCCTGCTACGCGTCGCGGCGGCGCTTTGTGCCCCGCGGCGGCGCTTCGAGCGCGCGCAGCCGGCGGTCGAGCGCGTGCACCTGCAGCGTCAGCTGCTCGATGAGCGCGACGACCGCACCGTCCGATGCGGCGGCACTCGGCGCTTCCGCGTCCTCGCCCGTCGCGAGATACCACGGCGTCACCTCGAAAACGCGCGCAAGCTTCAGCCCGACCACGAAACTCGCGCTCTTCGTTTGGCCGGATTCCATCTGCCGGATCGCACCCTCGGTCACGCCCACGGCGTGAGCCAGCGCGCTCGGCGTCATGCGGCGCCGCGTCCGGAGCGCGCGCAGACGATCGCCGAAGGTCGATGACACGCCGGGAAGTATACGAATGGCCTTCCGAAGTGTGGTATTGCGCTTCCCGGCACAATATGCTACGACAATGGGGATGCGCGTCCCCGTCTGTCCGGAGTGCGGACACCGTGTGTCGCTCCACACCCCGACCCTCGGTTGCACGTACCGTCACGCGGGGACGCGCATCACTCCGCCCCGCCCTTGTTCGTGCTCCCGCGACGACGGCCGGCTGCGGCTCGAGGCGCTGAACCGCCCGCCGATCGCGCTTCGCTAAAGATCCCGCGTTCGGAACGACGCGACCCCGGCCGCGAACACGGCGAGGACCCACCCGCACGCCCACGCGATCAGCGCTCCCGGCGGCGGGGCGGCGACCGAGAACGGGTTCGGGGTTGCGGCGGGCATCGTCGTGACGGCCGCGGTCATCACCGCGGGCTGCAGCGCGTAGAGCGCGCCGCGCCAGAGTGCATCGGTCGGAAACGCGAGGGTGATCACCGTCCCCGCGTCGGCCAACCCCGTGTTGCCCAGCGCCAAGCCGATCGCTTCGAGGATGCCCCCGATCCACGCGAAGCCGAACAGCAGCGCGGCGACGATTCCGGCGGCGAGCACCGGCAGCCGCGTCGCGAGCGCGATCGACGCGGTCGTTACGACCGTCGCCAGGCCGGCCAGAAACGCCAGCGCCGCGAGCGGGTGCGGCGGCAGGTACCCGGTCGCGAATCGCACCACGGCGAGCTTGATCCCGCCGGTGACGGCGACGTAGAGGATGAGCGCCGCCAGCGTTCCGAGCCACCGTCCGAAGACGACGTCCGCGCGCCGGATCGGCCGCGCGAGCAGGGTGAGGATCTCGCCGTTCGCGACGCTCTCCCCCATCGCCGGAGCGGCGACGAGCGCGGCGCCGAGCGCGAGCACGAACGAGAACAGGAACGCGAGCAGGATGACGATCCCGGCGGCGGCACCCCGCAGGCCGGCCGTCGGAAGCGCCTCGCCGTGCACGCTCGCACCGGCTAAACGCAGCGTTCCCCACAGGGTGAACGCGACGATCGCGAGGGTGAGCACTGCGACCGCCGTGACGAGCCGGCGGCGCGCGAGTTCGCGCAGCGTGAGACCGGCGATCAGAAATGCCGTCACGCCGGCCGCACCAGTTCGAGAAACCGCTCCTCGAGCGAGATCTGCTTCGGCTCGACCGCGTGCACGCGCGCGCCGCCTGCGACGAGGCGCGCGACCACGTCCGGAATCTCCGCCGCGGTGACGTCGTAATGATGCCAGCCGTCATCGAGCAGCACGCGCGCGCCGTGCGCGCCGCGCAGCAGCGCGTCGATCGCGCCTTCGGCGACGACATGGCCGCCGTCGACGATGCAGACGCGATCGCAGACGCGTTCGACTTCGCCGAGCAAGTGGGAGTTCAAGAACACCGCCGTCCCGCGCGCGCGCAAGCGCTCGATCAGCGCACGCACGTCGCTGCGGCCGAGCGGGTCGAGCGCCGACGTCGGCTCGTCGAGAAAGACCAGGTCGGGATCGCCGAGCAGCGCGACGGCAAGCCCGAGCCGCTGCTGCATCCCTTTGGAATATGCCGCAACGCGGTCGTCGGCGCGCGCAAGCAGTCCGACCTCGTCGAGTACCGCGTCGATCGAGCGCGGCGCCTCCGCGAGGTGCAGCAGCCGCGCGTGAAACGCCAGCACTTCGCGCGCGCTCAGCCAACCGGGATACCGGAAGATTTCCGGCAAGTAGCCGATCCGGCGGCGGGTCGCGCGGTCGCCGAGCGGGCGGCCCAGGAGTTCCCCGTCGCCTCCGGTCGGACGGACGAGGCCGAGCAGCAGCTTGACCGCGGTCGATTTCCCCGCGCCGTTGGGGCCGAGAAAGCCGAGGCATTCGCCGGGCGCGACGCGCAGCGTCAAATCGTGCAGCGCATCGATGCGGCCGTACCGTTTCGCCAGGCCGCGCACCGCGATCGCGTCGGGCATGCTACCGGAGGTCGTTCGCGATCGCGAGCGCGCCGCTTTGGGTCAGCGTGCCGCCGACCGCGTAGAGCTTGCCCTCCTTCATCCAGACGATCGCCGAGCCGATCCCTGTCTCGTCGCCGATCGCCAGACCCTTCACGCCGTCGATAGTGACGTCGGTGGCGGTCTGCTTGTCGAACCGCACCGGGATCGGCAGCGTCTGCGTCGGATCGCCGATCGCGCGCACTTGCGCGGCGAGCCGCGGTGGGATGCCGGGCTGGGTCGAAAACCAGCGGGTCAGCGTTTGCAGCGGCGGGCCGGTCGACGCCACGGTCGGCACGCGGGCCTGCATCACCGCGACGAACGAGCCGCGCGGCACGCCGCGCGCGTGTCGCGCTCGGGTCGGCGAGACGCCGTACGTCACGAGCGCGAGCGGATCGATCGCCACCGTGTAGGTCGCGCCGTCGAGACCCGCGGGGATCGGCTGCAGCGCCACCTTGTGTGCGCTCGCCCAAGCCGCGGCCTTCGCCGCGCGGAACGTGAACGACGTCCGCACCCTGGTCGTGACCTGATAGCGCACGGTCTTGCGCAGCGAAGAATCGACGTTGGCGGGCAACCGCAGCACGAAGCCCGTCCCGGCCGCCGCGTCGGTCACTGAGCCGACCTCCTCGACGCCCGGCGTGCGCGTACCGCGCACCGTGCCGAAGTCCGCGAGCGGCGGCAAGCCCTGGAGCGCCTTCACGTCGGCCGGTGTCACGGAGATCGCGCGAACCGCGCTCGGCTGGAATACCGCGAGGGGGTCGGCGTGTGCGGCGGCCGGACCGAGTACGGCGATGCCGGCGATGAAAAGGGAGGCGAGGCGAGCGCTCATAGTAAACTTTGTATCACAGAGTCCTGGCAGGAGCAAGGTGTGCCCTTGACCATCGAAGAGGCGTACGTCGCACTGGGGCTGGACGGCACGCGAACGTCGGCGACCGACACGCGCGCGCGTTTCCGCGCGCTCGTTCGCGCCCAGCACCCCGACGGAAAACCGGCCGGCGAGCAGGCGCGCGCGACCGAGGCGACGCGCCGCATCATCGAGGCCTTCACACTGCTGCGCGCGGCCGGCTTTCCAGTCGTGGCGCGCGGTGCGGCACGCCCCGCCCCTGCACCCGTGCACGACCTCGCCCCGGACGATCCGCCGAGCTGGCTCGACGAGGTGTGGCGGGAAGACGTCCGCCGCGAGCGCCCGGAGACAACCGTCACCAAAGCGGTGCTGCGCGCGGCGTGGTGGGCCTGCGGCGGCTTCGTCTTCTGCACGTTCGGCGTGCTCGGGATCGTCTTCGGCTTCGCGAGCGGCGCATGGACCATCGCGTTGCTGTGGCTCGCGCTCGGCGCGCGGCTGGGCGTCGGGGCGTGGCGCATGTCGCACGAAGTCGCCCAATTCTGGCGCGTGTTCCGGACCGTCGCGGCGCCGGAGACGGTGCGGGCCGTGAAACGCACGGTCGCCGTGCGGCTCGGCACGGCACTGCTCGTCGCGGCGGTCGCCGGAGCAGCCGGTGCGGCCGTCCTCGAAAACCTGATCGTTCGCTGAAGAATCAGCGGGCGGCGGGTTCGCGCGGATCGCCGCTAGGCGAGTTCACGACGGACGAACACAGGTGGTCGAGCAGCGACGGCGCGTTCTCGTCGAGATCGTTGATGCCGGCGCGGTCGCCGGCGTGCAGATCGAAGCAGTGCCACACGGTCTTCACGATCGAGGCGTGATTGAACGGTACGTCGGCGCGCAGCGTGCTGCCTTGATCGACGTACGGCGAGATCACGATCGCCGGGACGCGGTCGTCGTCCTTGCCCGCCGCGTCGTACGTGACGAGCAGGAGCGTTCGCTCCCAATAGCGGCTGTGGCGCAGCGCGAGGTACACCTCCAGCAGCAACTGCTCGCCGCTGAACTCGTCGCGCGGCGCATCCCATTGCCCGTTGCCGTGACGCGGTTCGATGAACGCATAGGCCGGCAGCACGCCCTGCGCGACATCCTGCAGGAACGTCGTCGTCGGCGCGGCCAACGGGTTGCACGCTCCCGGCGGATAGTCCCATTCATCGTAGTTCGCGACGTTCAGGTTGGCGAAATCGCCGTAACAGCGCGCGACGTACGCCAGTGCGTTGCCCAAAATCGAATAGTCGTGAAAGTACACCTTCCAATTCGGCACCGGGGTGCCGCGCGCGCCGAGGCGCGTTCCGCGTGCGGCATCGAGCGCGCTGAACAGATTGGGTTCGAGGTCGACCACCCCTCCGCCGGCGTCGCCGAACGCCGCGCAATTGGCGGTGAGCATGTTGGCGCGCGGTCCGGGCGAGGCGACGACCCAGCCGTCACAGAGCATGAATTGGCGCGCAAGAAATGAGGTGATCGGCATCATCGCCGCCTCGAGCGCGTCGAGCACGGCGCCATAAGAGCGGCGCTCGAACATCACGACGACAACGTTCTCGATCGGACCGGCGTACGGGGCGGGGATCATCGCACGCTTTCACTTTGGAGGGGCGGGGCGATCATCATACGTCGGCCCCGCAAGGGAAGCAAGGCCGCATTGCGCGCCGCACTGAGCGGAACGGAACGATCCTGCCGCGTACGATGCACATCATGCCCCTTCGCGTTCTTTTTTCCGTCGCGTCGTTCGTCGCGGCCGCCGCTCTGTACGCCTCCCCCGCCGTCGCCGCCGACGATCCCGCGCATGCGCCGTCTCCCGTGCCCAGCGCGCCGGCGTCCGCCGCACCCGCGGCGCCGGCAGTCCCCACGCTGCGCTGGCGAAGCATCGGTCCGTCAGTTTCGGGCGGGCGCGTCGCGACCGTCGCCGGGACCGACCTCGACCCTGCGCTCTTCTACGCGGGCGCGGCCGGGGGCGGACTGTGGAAATCGGTCAACGGCGGGATCGACTGGCAGCCCGTCTTCGACAAAGCCGGGACGCAGTCGATCGGTGCGATCGCCATCGCGCCGAAGAATGCGAACGACGTCTGGGTCGGCACGGGCGAACCGTGGCCGCGCAACGACGTCATTTCGGGCGACGGCATCTATCACTCGACCGACGGCGGAAAAACGTGGACGAACGCGGGGCTGGCGCAGACCTCGCAGATCGCGCGCGTGCTGATCGACCCGCGCGATGCGCGGCGCGTGACCGTTGCGGCGCTCGGCGATCCGTTCCGCGAAAGCACCGAACGCGGCGTCTTCCGCACGGGCGACGGCGGCAAGACGTGGGAGAAAACGCTGTACGCCGGACCCGGGGTCGGCGCGTCGGATCTGGTCATGGATCCGCAGAATCCCGACGTCCTCTACGCGGGGCTGTGGCGCTTCCACCGCTCGTCCTGGCACCTCGACAGCGGCGGCGCCGACGACGGCATCTACAAATCCAGCGACGGCGGAACGACCTGGAAGCGATTGGTCGGCAACGGTCTGCCCACCGGAATCACCGGCCGCATTGCGCTCGCGATCGCGCCGAGCGACCGCAAACGGATCTACGCGACGATCGAGTCGTCCGAGGGCGTCCTGTGGCGCTCGGACGACGCCGGCGCGTCGTGGTCGATGGTGTCGTCGAACACGCTCGTCAACGAGCGGCCGTTCTACTACTCGCGCATCGTCGTCGATCCGCACGACGCGAACCACCTCTTCTCGGTCTCGGTGCGCTTGGCGGAGAGCACCACCGGCGGCAAGACCTGGCACGCCAGCGGCCGTCATCTGCACGGCGATCATCACGATCTGTGGTTCAGCGCGGACGGGCGCGTGATCATCGAAGCCAACGACGGCGGCGTCGCGTTCTCACGCGACAACGGCGCAACGTGGGAGTGGCACAACACGCTGCCGATCTCGCAGCTCTATCATGTCGCCTTCGACCTGGAGCGTCCGTATCACGTCTGCGGCGGCCTGCAGGACAACGGCTCCTGGTGCGCACCGGTGCGCACCGGCGACGCGCGCGGCATCTTGCCGCAGGATTGGCAGAAGGTCGGCGGCGGCGACGGAACGTTCACCGTCCCGGATCCGCGCGATCCGCACGTCATCTACGCCGCCGCGGGCGGCGGCGACAACGGGGGTGAGGTGTTTCGCGTCGATACGCGCACGAAACGTCAGACCGACATCTCACCGTACTTGCGCAATCAGAACGTCGTTCCGCCGAGCGAATTGGCCTACCGTTTCAATTGGGAGACGCCGCTGGCGTTCTCACCGCAGCTGCCGCAGGTGCTCTACGCGGGCGGGAACGTGCTGTTCCGCTCCGCGGACGCGGGGATGCACTGGACGCCGGTCAGCGGCGATCTCACCCGCAACATCAAAGCGCGCCAGACGCTCACCGGCGGCGTGCGGCTCGACGTGACCGGCGCCGAGACGTTCGACACGTTGCTCTCGATCGCGCCGTCAGCGGTGAGCGCGGGGCTGATCTGGGTCTCGACGGACGACGGCCTCGTGCAGTTGACCCGCGACGAAGGCCGCCATTGGGCCAACGTCTCGATTCCCGGCGTCGATGAGGATTCGCGCATTCCCGCGCTCGAGGCGTCGCATGTCGCCGCCGGTCGCGCATACGCGGTGATCGATCGTCACTTCGTCGGCGACCGCGCACCGTACGCGTACGTGACGGACGACTACGGCAAGACCTGGCGCCCGATCGTCCGCGGCTTGCCGCACGCCGAACTGCACGTGGTGCGCGAAGACCCGGCAAACCCGAACGTGCTGTACGCAGGAACGGGGAAGGGTGTTTGGTGGAGTGAGGATCGCGGCGCGACGTGGAAGGCGTTCCCCGCCACGCTCCCGGCGGTCGAGGTTCGCGACCTGGTGGTGCAGCCGCGCAGCGGCGACCTGATCGCCGCGACGCACGGCCGCGGGATCTACGTCTTGGACGATCTGACCCCGCTGCGCGAGCACGCTGCCGCGTCGATCGACGGTGTGCGCCTGTTCGCACCGCGCGAAGCGTCTCCGCTGCGGCGCTTCACGCCGACGGTGAACCCGCGCGGGGCAAGCGACGACGCGGCCGCGGCGTCGCTCACGTTCTGGCAGCGCGAACCGGCGAAAACCGCGCCGTGGATCGAGATCGCCGACGCGAACGGACGGATCGTGCGGCGCTTTGCCGGAACGCATGAGGACGACCACGGGAGCGACGTCCCGAACGTCCCGAACGCCGCCGGTGAAAACCGTATCACGTGGGCGCTCGATCGCGATCCGCCGACGCCGTGGCGCCGCGTGGCGAAATGGGATCGCGGTCCCGATTCCGGCGCGCCGGTACTCAGCGGTGCCTACCGCGTGCGCTTGCATCGCGACGGCAAGGTCTACGAGCGCCCGCTGCACGTCCTGCGCGACCCGAACCTGACGTCCCGCGAAGACGAGTTGCGCGGCGACCAATTCGTCAACGAGCTCTGCATCGAGCTCTCGGTGCTCGACGAGGCGCTCAACGGCCTCGACAACGTGCGGCTGCAGCTCGCCGAGCGGTCACCGGCGCTCAAGGACGCCGCGCTCGCCGATCGCGCCCGCGCCGTCACCGCCGAGGCAAAGCGCCTGGAGGACACGATCAGCTCGCAGCCGGTGAACGATCAGGACGACGACTTCCTGCGCGATCTGCTGCGCGAGCGCGTGTTCTCGCTGCTCGGCAACGTCGGGCCCGGCACCCCGCCGCAGACGCAAGTCGCCGAGGCGACGGTCCTCGCCAAGGAAGGGCAAGCCGCGCTCGCCGCCTACCGCTCGTTCGTGCGGAATCAGGTCGCGCCGCTCAATGCCGCGTTCACCTCGGCCGGCCTCGCGGCGGTCGATCTGAACGCGCTGCCGCCGAAGACGAAGCCCGACCCGAACGTCGACGAACACGCCAGCCGCCGCCCGGAGGAGTGACCGTTTTCGCAAGCTGCTAAGCGACGAGTTCGGTCCCTTCGCCGCGCAGCGCGGCGTCGATAGCGCCGGGCCCCGCGCCGGCGACGACGGCGCGGCGCGCGCCGGCGCGCACCGCGGCAATCGCCGCCTGCATCTTCGGGATCATCCCTTCGCTGAACGTGCCGTCGGCGAGGAAGCCCTCGGCCTGCGCGAGGCTGAGCCGCGGGATCACCGATGCGGGATCGCGCACGTCGCGCCGCACGCCCGCGACGTTGGTGATCGTGACGTACGCATCGGCGCCCAGAGTGCCCGCGATCGCGCCCGCAGCGGTGTCCGCATTGCAGTTCAGCGCATCGCCGCCGGCGGCGTCAACGCCGAGCGGCGCCACCACTACGACGAAACCCGCGTCGAGCAGCGCGGCGACCGGTCGTGGATCGACGCTCGTGATCTCGCCGACGAAACCGAGATCGATGCCGTCGATCGCCGCAGCGCGGCGCGCCGCGAGCAGGCCACCGTCCTCGCCGGAGATGCCGGCGGCGCGCGCTCCGCGCGCGGCGAGCGCCCGCACCAACGCCTTGTTCACGCTGCCGCACAACACGTACTCGACCACGTCGCGCGCCGCCGCGCCGGTGACCCGCAATCCGGCCACGCGGATCTCTTCGATCCCTTTCGCGCGCAGCTCCGCGTCGATCTGCGGCCCGCCGCCGTGCACGAGCACGACACGATCGCCACGCGCCGCGAACGCCGCGACCTCGTCGAGCGTCGGATCCGCGCTTCCCGGCGCGGCCATCGCGTTGCCGCCGTACTTGAGGACGATCAGCACGGCCCGACCCGTTCGTACGCCGCAGCCGCCGCGCGCCACTCCGGCGGGATCGGGATCGAGCGGCCCGCGCCGTGATCGTAGGCGACCAGCGTCGCGAGCGAACGGAACACGCGGCGCTCTTGACGCAGCGACCACACCGCGACTTCGAAATCGAACGACTTCGTGCCGAAGCGCAGCAGTCGTCCGCCGAGCACGATCCGCTCGCGCCACTCCAGCGGCGCTTCGTACGTCAGATCGTGCCGCGCCAGAATCACGCCTGGGCCGGTGCCGAACATGTCGCGGCGCAGAACGTCGGAGACGTACGCCGCGCGGACCGACTCCGACCACGCCGCGTACCGGACGTTGTTGACGTGCCGGAACACGTCCAGGTCGCTCATCTCGACCTCGCGCTCGCGGCGGCAGGCATAGGTGTCCTCGAACTCCGCGGCGGTCATCGTGCGCGCTTTGCGGAGCGCGACCGCGCGGCTCCTGCGGGCGTTCCCCCGCAACGGCCAGAAGGCGTTCGCGCATGATCGAAGCGCTCCGCACGCCCGACGCCGCGTTCGCCGCCGTCCCGGACTTCGCGTACGAACCGCACTATCTCGACGACCTCGGCGGCTTCGAGGGCCTGCGCATGGCGTACGTCGACGAGGGCCCGCGCGATGCGGAGCACACGTTCCTGTGCTTGCACGGCGAGCCGACATGGAGCTTTCTCTATCGCAAGATGCTGCCCGTGTTCGTCGCGGCCGGCGGCCGCGTCGTCGCGCCCGACTTCTTCGGCTTCGGACGCTCGGACAAGCCGGTCGACGATGCGGCGTATTCGTTCGACTTTCACCGGGACGCCCTGCTGCGCATCATCGAGCGGCTCGATCTGCGGCGCATCACGCTGGTCTGCCAGGACTGGGGCGGGCTGCTGGGGATGACGCTCCCGCTCGAGATGCCCGAACGCTTCGCGCGCCTGATCGCGATGAACACGACGCTCGCCGGCGGTGACGTCCCGGTCGGTCCGGGTTTCCTGGCCTGGCAGGCGTACGCGAATCGGAACCCCGACCTCGACATCGCGTGGCTGATCCGGCGCGGCACGCCCGTCCTGAACGATGCGGAAGCCGCGGCCTATGCCGCACCGTATCCCGATGCCCGCTACAAAGCGGGGGTGCGCGCCTTCCCGAAACTCGTCCCGACCTCACCCGAGATGGACGGTGCGGAGACCTCGCGGCGCGCCCGCACCTGGTGGCAGACGCGATGGGACGGGGCGACGTTCCTCGCGACCGGGGTCCAAGACCCGGTGCTGGGCGTGCCGGCGGCACGCTACCTGCACTCGGTCGTGCGAAAGAGCCCGGAACCCGTCGAGTATCCGGAAGGCGGCCACTTTTTGCAAGAATGGGGCGACCAGGTCGCCCGCGATGCTCTGCGCGCGTTCGGCGGCTCGTAGCCGCGCGGGGCGGCGTCTAGTGCTCGGTCGTTTCCGAGCTCATGCTGCGCGCGGAGATCACGCCGTAGCGCTTCTCGAGCCGGCGGCGGTCTTCGGCGAACATCTCGCGGATGCGCGCGGCCTCGGCAACGGCCGCACCCTGGGCCTTCACGCCTTCGGCTTCCTTACGGACTTTTTGGGCGGCAACTTCTGCGGCAAGAGCGATCGAACGTGGGGAGGCCATCCTCCTTTCCTTCCGGATCGGCGTGAAATGGCCCCCTAGCGAAGGTGAGATCAGTACGCTGGGCGCTCGACCTGCTCCAGCGAAACGACCCGGACGAGCGGGATGCGGAGCCGCCCGTCGCGCCAGCCGTCGCCCCGACGCGGGGCATCCCCGTTCAGGAACGTGATCCACGATGGCCCGACCTGCTCGACGAAGACCGCGCCGCCCAGTTCCGCCTCCCCGCCGGGGTTCGCGACCGTGGCATTGCGGCGAAGGACGACCCAGGACCGCTGAAAGGGGGTTACGGCTTCATGCGTCACGTCGTGAGAGTACACCCAGACTTGGGCGGTTTGGTGTTTGTGAGGGGAACTTTGCCTTCCCCACAGGCTTGCCTCACATGTCTTGCATAACTATACATTTTGTGTATAATTATGCACTATGGTCACTTTGCCGGCGGCGGCGCGGCTGCGCGGGCGGAACCTTCTCTCCATCACCGATCTCGGTTCGGATGAGCTAGCGAGCCTGCTTGCCCTGGGTACCACCCTCAAGGAGCGTGGGCGCGAGCAGATGAGCCTGCTGCGCGGTAAGACGCTCGTTATGCTCTTCGAGAAGCCCTCGCTGCGGACGCGCGTCTCCTTTGAAGCGGGGATGACGCAGCTCGGTGGCCACGCCATCGCCGTCAACGGGAGCGACGTCGGGATCGGAACCCGCGAGACGCCCGAGGATGCCGCGCGGGTGCTCTCCCGCTACGGGGATGCGATCGTGTACCGGACCCACGCGCACGAGCCACTGGTGCGGTTCGCCGGCGCGGCGACCGTCCCGACGATCAACGCGCTCTCCGAGGCTGCGCATCCGTGTCAGGCGATCGCGGACTTGCTGACCGTCCGGGAACGCTTCGGGACCGTGCAGGGCCTACGGATCGCTTTCGTCGGCGACGCGCGGAACAACGTCGCGATCTCGCTCGCCGAAGCCGCCGCGCTCTCCGGGATGTCGATCACCTTCGCCGCGCCGGTCACGCACCGGCCCAGCGACGCCTTTCTCGCGCGGCTCGTGAAGCTGGGCGCGCCGCACGGCGTGACGGCCCGCGCGTTCACCTCGCCGATCCGTGCCGTGCGCGACGTCGACGTCGTGTACACCGACGTGTGGACGTCGATGGGCGACGAACAATTCGTCGAGCGGAACCTTGCGGCACTGCGGCCGTATCAGGTCGACCGTGCGCTGATGAGCGCGGCGGCGAACCACGCGCTGTTCATGCACTGTCTTCCGGCGCATCGCGGCGAAGAGGTTACGGCCGAGGTGATCGACGGAGCGCAAAGCGTCGTCTTCGACCAAGCCGAAAATCGGCTGCACGCGCAGAAAGCGCTGCTCCTCGCCCTCCTCACCGATCTCCGCGGCCTAACGGACTGAGTATGGACACGACGCTTCAACAACCGAAGACCAAACGCCAGCGGGCGATCCTTTCGCTGATCGCATCGCGGCCGATCCATTCGCAGGACGAGCTCGCGGTGCTGCTCGAGCAGCAGGGCTATGAGGTAACGCAAGCTACCGTCTCGCGTGACGTCAAGGAACTCGGCCTGCTCAAGGTGCCGCTCAAAGGCGGCGCCGGCGGCGCGTTCAAGTACGTCGAGCCGACCGTCGGCCCCGCGTTCTCGTCGCGGCTGCACCGGGTCGTCTCCGAAGTGGTGATCCAGGCGCGCTCCAGCATGAACCAGATCGTCTTGCGCACCCACCCAGGCACCGCGATGATGCTGGCAGCCGCGATCGATTCCGCCGACTGGCCCGAGATCCTCGGCACGATCGGCGGCGACGACACCGTCCTCGTCATCTGCGAAAAACCCGAAACGACACCAATGATCAAACAACGCTTCGAAGACATGCGTGGAGAACAGTAGATCCGTGAAAATCGTACTTGCGTATAGCGGCGGACTCGATACCTCGGTACTGCTGAAGCAGTTCATCGACGCCGGGCATCAGGTCGTCGCCATGACGCTGAACCTCGGCGAATCCGACATGGTCGCCGGGGAGGGTTCGCAGGATGCGCTCGAAGCGGTTCGGCCGAAGGCGTTGAAGCTCGGGGCGCTCGACGCGGTGCTGATCGATGCGCGGGAGCGTTTCATCAGCGACTACGCGTTCAAAGCGCTCGCGGCGAACGCGCTCTATCAAGGCGTCTATCCGCTGAGCGCGGCGCTGTCGCGGCCGCTGATCGCCGATCTGCTGGTGGAGACCGCGCTCGAGCACGGCGCCGATGCGGTCGCGCATGGCTGCACGGGCAAGGGCAACGACCAGGTGCGGATCGAGGTCGGCGTGCGCGCGAAGGCGCCGCACCTCAAGACGCTCGCGCCGCTGCGCGACAACCCGCTCTCGCGTCCCGACGCGATCGCCTACGCGCAAGCGCACGGCGTGCCGATCTCGCACACCGCCGCGAAACCGTACTCCGTCGACGCCAACCTGTGGGGCCGTTCGATCGAAGCCGGCGTGCTCGAGAACCCCTGGAACGCGCCGCCCGAAGACGCCTACGCCTGGTCGGTCGCGCCCGAGAACGCGCCCGCGAACGGCGACGAGATCGTCATCGCGTTTCGCCACGGCGTCCCGTCGATCGCGGGGAAGACCGGCGCCGAGATGGTCTTCGAACTGAACAAGGTGGCCGGCAAGAACGGCGTCGGCCGGATCGACATGATCGAGGACCGGGTCGTCGGCTTGAAGTCGCGCGAAGTCTACGAATGCCCGGGCAGCGTCACGCTGATCGAGGCGCACAGGGCGCTCGAGCGGCTCACCCTCACCCGCGACGAGCTCCGCCTCAAGGCCTCGCTCGACCAGAAGTACGCGGAGCTCATCTACGACGCGCTCTGGTCGGCGCCGCTGCGCGACGCGCTCGACGCGTTCAACGCGAAGATCGCCGAGCGGCTCACCGGCGAAGTGCGGGTCAAGCTCGTGCGCGGCCGCGCCGTTGTGACGGGCTCGCGCTCGCCGTTCGCGCTCTACGACGAGTCGCTCGCGACCTACGGCGCGGGCGACACCTTCCGGCACGACGCGGCCGGCGGGTTCATCCAGATCTGGGGCCTCCCGGTCGCCGCCGGCGCTGCGAAAGCGGCCCAGGCCGCCGAGCGCGCCACGCCGCAACTCGCGTGAAGCGCTTGACGGGACCGGCCCAAAAGCGGTATGTCTGTCTTCTCGTGAGCATCAGCCTTCGCCGACCGCCGACCAGAACGCCCGTACGATTCGTACCGGGTCGCGTCGCCGTGCGGTAGACGAGACCAGGAATGAAATCGACGGGCGCGCCGGACACGGCGCGCTTTTTCTTTGTCCGAGACGGAGCGATGAAACAGATACGACGGGCCCAAGCCAGTGACGTCCACGACCTCGCGCAGTTGCGCGCAGACAGCCTTGCAGAACAGGGCTATGTCGCGCCGGGGCAGCGCGCGGCGTTCGCGCGCGAAGCAGAGGCCGATCTTGCCCGCTCCTTCGAGCGCGGCCGGATCGTCGCGTGGCTGTTGTGCGACGGGGCCGCCGCGGTCGGTTCGGCGTGCGCGATCTATTTCGAACGGCTCCCGTTTCCGGGCGGCTCGCTCCACGCGGAACTCTCCGGCGTGTACGTCGCGCCCGCGTATCGCCGGCTCGGCTACGCTTCGCAGCTCGTCGCGGCGGTCGTCGGCGACGTGCGTGTCTCGCCGGCTCGCAAGACCTTCCTGCGCCCGGCTCCCGGCGCGCGGGCGCTGTATACACGCCTCGGCTTTGTCGACGACGAGACCGGCGTCATGCAGTTGGGCGCATGAGCGAGCGGACGACGGAAGCGCACGCGCTGCAGTGGGGCGGACGCTTCGCCTCGGAGCCCGACCGCGCGCTGCTCGCATTCGGATCGTCGCTCGCCGACGATCTCGCGATCGCTCGCTGGGACGTGCGCTGTTCGCTCGGCCACGTCGCGGCGCTGGCCGGCGGCGGGATCCTCAGTGACGGCGACGCGCGCGCGTTGCGGGCGACGCTCGACGCCGTCGCAAGCGAGATCGATGACGGATCGTTCGCCGCGTGGGCGACGACCCGCGACTTCGAAGACGTACACGGCGCGATCGACGCGCGCGTCCGTGAGCTGGCCGGAACGGCCGGTGAACGCCTGCACGCCGGGCGCAGCCGCAACGACCAAGTCGCGACGACCCTGCTGCTGTACGCGCGCGACACGGCCGCGACCGGCGCGCGCGTGTGTCTCGACATCGCGGCGCTCTGCGACGACCGCGCCACGGAAACGCTCGAACACCGCACGCTGATCGCCGCGACGACGCACTGGCAGCCGGCCCAGCCGATTCTCCTGGCGCTCTGGATCGACGCCGTCGCGCAAGGCTTCGTCCGTGCGGCGGAACGGTTCGCGCGCGTCGCGGACGATGCCGCACGCTTCTGCCCACTCGGCAGTGCCGCGCTGGCCGGCTCGTCGCTCCCGCTCGACCGCGACGCCGCCGCCCGCGCGCTCGGGTTCACCGAGCCGTCGCGCAATGCGCTCGACTCCGTCGGCGATCGCGACGTCGTCCTCGACCTGCTCCACGCCGCGATGCGCGCCGTCGTGACGGCGTCGCGCGCGAGCGAGGAGCTGGTGATCTGGGCGACGCCGGCGTTCGCGACGATTCGGCTCGACGACGCCGCCTCGACCGGCTCGAGCTTGATGCCGCAGAAGCGCAACCCCGATCCGTTCGAGCTGGTGCGCGGTCACGGTGCTCGCGCGATCGGCGCGTACACCGCGGCGGTCGCGTCGACGAACGGGATGGCGCTCTCGTACCATCGCGATCTGCAGGAGACGAAGTCGCTCGTCCTCACCGGGACGTCAAGCGCGCTCGCCACGCTCGACGCCTTCCGCCGCGCATTCGCGCACGTCCACTTCCAGCACGACGCGCCGACTGCACGGGCCGGCGCGGGCTACACGGTCGCGACCGATCTCGCCGACGCGGTGATCCTTGCCGGCGCGACGGCGCGCGAAGCGCATCGCGCGGTCGGCGAACGCGTGCTGCTCGCCGAAGCTGAGGGCCGCCCGCTCGACCGCAGCGACGCGGCGGCGCTCGGCATCCCGCACGCGCCGACCGACTCGCTCGGCTCGGTCCTTGGGAAGAGGACCGCCGGGTCGACCCATCCCGATGCGGTCGCCGCGTCGATCGCCGCAACGCGCGCAGCCGTCGCCAGGTTGTCGGAGTCGCTGTCGTGATCACCGCCCACGTCCTCGGCGCCAGCGGGTACGCCGCCGCCGAACTCATCCGCCTGATCGATCGTCATACCTCCGTCGCACTCGGCGCGCTCGAAAGCCGTTCGAGCGCGGGGAAGGCCGTCGGCGACGTCTTTCCGTGGCTGCCGCACCTCCATCTCGCCTTCGACGAGACCGGAGCGACGCTGGCTCGCGTCCGGCCCGACGACATCGTCTTCATCGCGGGCGGGCGGGAGCTCGCGCGCGAGCAAGCCGCCGCGTTTCTCGAACGCGGCGCGCGCGTCATCGATCTCTCCGACGCGTTCCGGCTCGAGGAGCATGCCGGCGAGGCAGTGTTCGGTTTTCCCGAGCGGTATCGCGACCAGATCGCCGGCGCGCGGCTGATCGCGAACCCGGGCTGCTACGTCACCGCCTCGCTGCTCGCGCTCGTTCCGCTCGGCCCGATCGCCGAGCGGATCGCCTCGGTCGTGATCGATGCGAAGAGCGGGATCACCGGCGCTGGCCGCTCGCCGAACGTCGGTTCGCTCTTCGCGGAAGTCGACGGCGACGTGCGCGCGTACGGCCTGACCGGGCACCGTCACGCGCCCGAGATCGTGCAGGAAGCACGCGCCGCGGGAATCGATGCCCCGATCGTTTTCTCGCCGCACGTCGTCCCGCTCAAGCGCGGGCTCCTCGCCGACGTCTACCTGATTCCGCGCGCGCCGATCGCGCGCGAGGAGGTCGTCGCGTTGTACGAACGGTTCTACGCCGCGAGCCCGTTCATCACCGTCTTCCGCGACGTGCGCGCGCCGCATCTTCCCGCGCTCGAAGGGACGAACGACGCGCACCTCGCGGTCGCCGAGCGCGAGGGGATCGTCCAGATCCTCGCGGCGCTGGACAACCTCGGCAAAGGTGCCGCCGGTCAGGCGGTCCAGAACATGAACATCATGCTCGGTCTTCCGGAGGAACAGGGGTTTCATGCTCGCTCCCACGCACGCTGACGCCACGAACGGCAGCACAGCCGACGCGGTTCGGCTGATCCAAGTCCGCGGTGGCCTCGGCGCGGTGCCGGGCCTGCGCATGGCCGGCGTCCACGCCGGAATCAAGAAGCGGAAGACCGACTTGGCAATGATCGTGCTGCCGGGACCGCACGTCTGCGCGCAGGTGATCACCACCAACGAGATCAAAGCGGCGCCGCTGCTCGCGACGAGCGCGCACCTCGAGGCCGACGGCGACGCGATCGCGGCGATCGTCTGCAATTCCGGCTGCGCCAACGCCTGCACGGGCGAGCGCGGGCTGCGCGACGCGCAGAACACCGCTCGCCACACGGCGACCGTCCTTGGCCTGCGCGCGACGCAAGTCGTCGTGGCCTCGACCGGCGTCATCGGCGTGACGCTGCCCATGGACCGCGTCTCGAAGGGTCTCGACCGCGCCGCGAAAGCGCTCGCCGAAGGCAACGAGGCCGCCTACGATGCGGCCGAGGCGATCATGACGACCGATCACGTGCCGAAGCTGGCGGCGTACGCATGGACGGAGGACGGCAAGCGCCACGTGATCGGCGGGATCGCCAAAGGCTCCGGGATGATCGCTCCCAACATGGCGACGATGCTCGCGTTTTTGGTCACCGACGCCGCCGTCTCGCGCGCGTCGCTGACCGAGGCGTTGCGTGAAGCCGCCGACGGAACGTTCAACATGATCTCGGTCGACGGCGACATGTCGACCAATGACGCGGTGTACGCGTGCGCGAAGCCGGGCAAGGGCGAAGCGACGCCGGGCCTGCGCGCGGCGCTCGCCGCGGTCTGTCACGATCTCGCGGTCGGGATGGTCAAGGACGGCGAGGGTGCGACCAAGACCTTCACCTTCCAGGTCAGCGGCGCGCGCAACACGCAGCAGGCGCGCACGATCGCACGGGCGGTCATCAACTCGAGCCTGGTCAAGACCGCATTGTACGGTGAGGATCCGAACTGGGGCCGCATCGTCGCCGCCGCCGGATCGGTCGGCGCCGGGATGGACCCGGAGACGTGGTCGCTGTATCTGGGCGGCCACACCTGGGTGGAACGCGGCGCGATCGAGGCGATGAGCGAAGCCGAAGCGCACCACGTCCTCGAAGAACAGGTCGTCGAAGCCCGTCTCGACCTCGGCCAGGGCGACGCGACCGCAACCGCATGGGGCTGCGACCTTACCGGCGACTACGTGCGCATCAACGCGCACTACCGGACGTGAGCGACATGCTGCAGGTCTCGCGCGGAGCGCGTTTGGTGACGCAGCATCCGCACGTCATGAAGAACTACGGCCGGCTCGAGATCAACATCGTGCGCGGCGAAGGGTGCTGGCTGTACGACGAGTCCGGGAACGCCTACCTCGATCTGGTGGCGGGGATTGCGGTGTGCGCGCTCGGCCACGCGCATCCGCGCATCGCGCGGGCCGTCGCCGAACAGGCCGCGACGCTCGTACACGTGTCGAACCTCGTGCACTACGAGCCGACCGGCACGCTCGCCGACAAGTTGGCCGAAGTCTCCGGCTTCGACTCGGTCTTCTTCTGCAACAGCGGCGCCGAGGCGAACGAAGCAGCGATCAAGCTGGCCCGCAAGCACGCCTGGCGCAACGGCGAGCCGAACCGCAACGTGATCCTCTCGGCGAAGGGTTCGTTCCACGGGCGCACGATGGGCGCGCTCGCCGCGACCGACAACCCCGCGTACCATGAAGGGTTCGAGCCGCTCCCGCGCGGCTTCCGCCACGTGGCGTTCAACGACGTCGCCGCACTCGACGCGGCGATCGGCGAGCACACCGCGTGCTTCCTGGTCGAGCCCGTGCAGGGCGAGAGCGGCGTCATTCCGGCGACCAAGGAATATCTCGACGCCGCGCGCCGCTTGTGTACCGAACGCGGCGCGCTCTTGATCTTCGACGAGATCCAATGCGGGATGGGCCGCCTCGGCCGCATCTTCGCGCACCAGTACTATGGGGTGACGCCGGATGCGTTCACCTTGGCGAAGTCGCTGGCCAACGGGCTGCCGATCGGCGCGCTGCTGGTCCGCGGCGAAGCCGCCGCCGCGCTGCGTCCCGGCGATCACGGCACGACGTTCGGCGGATCGCCGGTGCCGGCCGCGGCCGCGCTCGAACATCTCAAGATTCGCGACGTCGTCGACCTCGACGAACACGTCGCGACGGTGAGCACCCTTCTTCGTGCGGAACTGACCGCCATCGCGGGCGAACTCCCCGAGGTGTTCGAAGTGCCGCGCGGGATAGGCCTCATGCTCGGCTTGCCGGTGCGTCCGCCGTACAAGGCCAGCGATTTCGTCCCGCACGGACTCGATCACGGACTGATGATCAACGTTGCCGGACGCAACACGTTGCGTTTCGTTCCGCCGCTCATCATCACCGCCGACGAGATCCGCGACGCCGCACAGCGGCTGCGCGCGACGATCGCGGCAGCGCTGCGCGGCTGAGGGCGCAAGCGGTTACGCTTTGATCGCTCCTTCCGGTTCGAGAGGGGTGCCCATCGCCGCTTGGGCTTCCTGAGCTGTCGCTGCGCCGCGGAAGATAGCCGCGACGAGAACGGCCCCGATGGACCCTACGAGCGAACCCAACGGGTACACCCAGTACGTCGAAAGATCGCGAAGCGCGACATCCGGACCAAACGCGCGAGCTGGGTTGAACGCCGCTCCGTCGTACGGCCCACCCATCGTTCCCAGCGCCATGACATATGCGCCGACGGCCAGCGGGATGTAGGCGCCGTCGAGCTTCGGTCCGTTCGCCATGCCGAGAATGAGCAACACCATGCCGAAGGTAAGGATCGCTTCGAATCCGACGGCGCCCAGTTCGTGCCCGGGCGCCGGGATCGTCGCCGCAAGATTGCCTCCCGTGCCGAAAAACGCGCGGGCAATCAACGATCCGACGGCGGCTGCGACGAGTTGAACGACGACGTACACGCAGGCCATGTACCAATGCATGTCTTTCCGCAGAGCGAACGCTAACGTCGTCGCCGGATTGAAGTGCGCCGAGATGTCTCCGAGGAAGTACACGGCCGCGGTGAGCCAGAGCGCGGAGACGGTGGACAGGATGAACGCGTACTGGTACTTGGCCAGATCGGCGCCGCCATAGCTCGCGAGGATCGCGGCGCCCCCCGAGAGGACGAACGTCAAACCGGCGGTCCCGATGAACTCAGCGAGGAGGCGACGCAAACGGTGTTGTGGGCTCTTCCAGTCGGCGGTAAAACGCGGACCGATCGCGGCGTGAAGAGCAGCTTGGCCGACGGCGTTCATTTCTTTGCCGGGACGTCCGCCGATCCCGGATGCGTCAAGTTGATCGGAACGACTACACGATCGTAGAGCGCTTCGTCGACGCCGTTTGCCAGTGCCGCCTGCTTGAGTGTCTCGTTGTGGTCGATCGCGTAGTGCGAGATCTTTGCTGCGTCGTCGTACCCGATGACCGGCGAGAGCGCGGTGACCATCATGACGGACCGATCGACGTTCGCTTTGAGCTGCGGCTCGTTGAGCTCGGCTCCTTCGATCATGAACTCCCTGAAGTGATCGGACATGTCGGCCATGATCAACGCCGAGTGAAGGTAGTTGTCGATGATGATCGGGCGGAACGCGTTGAGCTCGAAATTCCCTTCGGAACCGCCCATCTGGACCGCGACGTCGGATCCCATGATCTGAATGCACACCATGAGCATCGCCTCGGCTTGGGTCGGGTTGACCTTCCCGGGCATGATCGATGAGCCGGGTTCGTTCGCCGGAAGGATCAGCTCCATCAGCCCGGTGCGAGGGCCCGAACCGAGCCAGCGCATGTCGTTGGCGATTTTGAATAGCGTGACCGCGGTCGTTTTGAGCGCAGCATGCGCGCGCACCATTCGGTCAAGGGTGCCTTGCGCCGTGAACTTGTTGTCGGCCGTTTTGATCTGGTAGCCGGTCAGCTCCGAAAGCGACTGCGCGACGCCGTCACCAAAGCCGGCGGGCGCGTTGAGGCCCGTCCCTACGGCCGTCCCTCCCATCGCCACTTGCAGCAGACCTTCGGTGACGCGTTCGAGCTCCGCAATACTGTCGTCGAGCGCACCGACATATCCCGACCACTCCTGACCGACGGTCAGCGGCGTGGCGTCTTCGAGATGCGTGCGGCCGATCTTGACGACTTGGTTCCACGGCTGCGCTTTCTTCGCGATCGCATCGCGCAGCCTGCGCAGCGCCGGCAGCGTCCTCTCCGTCGTCATCTTGTACGCGGCGATGTGCATCGCGGTCGGGAACGTGTCGTTGCTCGATTGACCCATGTTCACATGGTCGTTCGGATGGATCGGCTCCTGCGAGCCGAGCGTTCCTCCAACCAGCTGGATGCAGCGATTCGAGATCACCTCGTTCACGTTCATGTTCGACTGCGTACCGGATCCCGTTTGGTACACGTAGAGAGGAAAATCGCTGTCGAGAGCGCCGCTGATCACCTCGTCGGCGACCTTTTCGATCAGCTTCCCCTTCCATTCGGGTAATCGTCCGGCCGCGGTGTTCACGATCGCGGCGGCCTTTTTCACGTACCCATACGCGTGATACACCTCTTTTGGCATGCGATCGTGCCCGATGTTGAAATGCTCGAGGCTGCGCTGCGTTTGCGCGCCCCAGTAGTGATCCGCCGGCACCTCCACGGTGCCGAGACTGTCGAATTCCTGACGCTTCCCCGTCGCGCGCAGTCCAATCGGAACCTCCAGAATCTTCGGTGCAGTTTCGTGAGTCATTGCCATGACGTTTCTCCCTGATCGAACACGAGAGCAGACAGACATCTCCGAATGCGTCGCCGGATTCGTGGTGCTCGACGACGGGGGCTCTACCCACGATGGGGAGCGGAGTCTTTGGTCGCATTCGCGCTTACCGTCACTCTTCGCCAACGCAATTATTCACCGTCCGCCTGCGGTTTCTTGCTAGCGCTCGTCCTGGAAAACTTCCTCGAGCACGCGACGAACGGATCGCTAGACGCAAAGCGCTCGGTGTGCGGTCGTTCGAGTCAGCTCACCGCGACGAAAGAATCCCGCGCAAGCTTTGCGTTTGCGTGTTAGCATAGCGTTCTCAAGATACCGACCCTCGCGCGCACGCCTACTCAATGCCCATGCGTGCGCACGCTGGGGGGAGATTTTGGAAATGCCTACTATCAAGACGCGCGACAATACGGAGATCTACTTCAAGGATTGGGGCTCCGGACAACCCGTGGTGTTCAGCCACGGTTGGCCGCTTGACGCAGATGCGTGGGAAGACCAGATGTTCTTTCTGGCATCGAGGGGGTATCGCTGCATTGCTCACGACCGCCGCGGAAACGGTCGATCCAGCCAACCTTGGACCGGCAACGACCTGGACACGTACGCCGACGATCTCGCGGCTCTTGTCGAGACACTCGACTTACGCGACGCGATCCATGTCGGTCATTCCACCGGCGGCGGCGAAGTTGCGCGCTACATTGGACGGCACGGAACGAAACGCGTCGCCGCGGCAGTCCTCGTCAGTGCCATTTGTCCGCTTATGCTGAAGACGCCGGCTAATCCCGAGGGTTTGCCGCTCGAAGTGTTCGATCAACTGCGCGCCGGCGTGCAAGCCGATCGCTCGCAGTTTTTCAAGGACTTGAGCGGGCCGTTCTATGGCGCAAACCGTCCCGGTTCGAAGGTTTCGCAAGGCGTGCGTGACGAGTTTTGGCTCCAGGGAATGATTGCCGGCTTCCCTGCGTGTTATGACTGCATCAAGGTATTCTCGGAAACCGACACCACGGAAGATTTGAAAAAGTTCGATGTGCCTACGCTGATCGTACACGGTGACGACGATCAGATCGTGCCCATCGTTTCCGCGGCATCGAAGTCGTCGAAGATCGTTCCCAACGCGCAACTCAAGATCTACCAAGGTGCACCGCACGGATTGCCGACGACACTCAAAGATCGCCTGAACACCGACCTCTTAGAGTTCTTCAAGACCCGCGTCAAAGCCATGGCCTCCGCGAACTGAGGCTCGGTAGACCGACACCGCGCAGCGGCTGCGCGCGACGATCGCGCAACCCTGTGCGGCTGACGGCCGCTAGACCTTGACCAGCGCGCGGTCGTCCACGAACGCGAACTGGGCGAGGGCGTCGGTCAGCAGCCCCGTGTGTTTGGCGGCGCGCCGTTCGTACGCGACGAGTTCGGCGAAGCCCAACCGCAAGCCGCGAGCTATGGCTTCGCGCAGCCCTTTCTCGTCCGCCGTGCGCAGCGCGCGCTGCCGCCGCAAAGCGAGGATCTCGCGGACGACGCCGCCCAGGGCGAACTCGCGGTACAGGTGCAGACCGCGCAGCGGCGCCGGGTCCGGTCCAATCGGCCGTTCCACGATCGTCGGATCGAAGAGGGGCTGCAGTGTCTGCGGGAGCTATCCGGTGATCCATTCCGAAACGACGCACTGTGTGCCCGCGCGTCCGATCGCATCGCGCGCCGCGGTGCCCAGCAGCAGGATCGGTTCCTTGCCGCTGTACTCGTTGAGCGAGGCGGTAGGGCAACTCCGCCACCGCCTTCGCGAACATCGCGTCGCTCTTCGCCTTGGGCGCGAGCCACATCGCGACGTTGCGATGATACTCGTTGATCTCTCTGAGGAACGCCTTGCCCTGCGCCGACGCGTTGAAGCCGTGCGCGTCGATCGCCTCCGGCAAAAAGCCGCCGCCAGGTGTACGGGCCGACGTCACCGATCAGGTTGACGTCGAACCAGTGGTGCCACGTCGCGTCCGTCGCGATTCGCCCGACCGACGCCGCGTGGCCGTCGTACTCCGCGATGACCGGGAACGTCGTCCCGTTCACCTGGTCGTAGTTGTCGTCGGTGTGCGTCGGCGACGATCGAAGGACGCACGCCTCCCGGCCACGTCGTGGTCGTGTAGAATGGGTCGAACGCGGTCTGTCCCGCGTAGCTGGCCGGCAGCGCGCATTCGCCTTCGTGCATGTCGTCGGAGAGCACCGTGATCGCCCCTTTCGATCCGCACAGCAGCGGATGCGAGGCGTCTGCTGCATCCATGCCCGGGAAACACGAGATGCGATCGCCGTCGGCGACCATGAGGATGTTGACGTCGACCGGTTGCGCCCAAGGATACGGCCAGCTCGGTCCGTGAGGAAGACCCATAGAAACCTCCGATCCGAGCAGGAACGCCCGGCCCGGCGATCCTAGGCGCGGCGCCTTACCACGGGCTTACCTGGCGCAATGCGTACGCGGAGCGACAGCACGGGGCGGGGGGCGCACGTCGCTGGGCGTAGAGACCACGATGACCTCCGAAGGCTACTACGAGCGCCTCGACGCGCAGACGTTCACGGCGACCCGGGCGACGGAGAGCCCGTGGGACGAGCGGTTGCAGCACGGCAGCCCGCCGACCGCGCTGCTGGCCCGCGCGATGCTGAGCGCGCACCCGCGCGAGGACATGCGGCTCGCGCGCATCACCTCGGAGTTTCTCGGCCCGATCCCGCGCGGCGAGATGCGCGTGAACACGCGCGTCCTGCGCCCGGGCCGGCGCATCGAGTTGCTCGAAGGTGTGCTCGAAAGCGGCGGCCGCGAGGTGGTGTCGGCGCGCGCGTGGCGTATCGCCGTGCAGCCGGCGGGCAGCGTCCCGCCCGCGACCACGCCGCCCGATCCGGTGCCGCTGTTGCCTGCAGCGCAGGAGCCGCGCAAATGGCTGCGCGGGTGGGGGTACGGCGAGTCGATGGAGTGGCGCTACGTAAACGGCAAGGAAGGCCCGGGGCCCGCCGCACTCTGGGCGAGGGCGCGCGTTCCGCTCATCGCAGGCGAACCGGTGGAGGCGCTGGACCGCGCGCTGCTGCTCGTCGATTCGGCGAACGGGATCAGCGGCGAACTGCCGATGGACGGCTGGCTGTTCGTGCCTCCGTCGTTGACCGTCGCACTAGAACGCTACCCGCAAGGCGAGTGGGTCTTGCTGGAAGCGCGCACGACGCTCACCGACGACGGACTCGGGCTGACGAGCTCGCGGCTCGCCGACGAGCGCGGGTACTTCGGCAGCGGCACGCAACCGTTGCTCGTCGAGCGCCGTTCGTAGCACAGCGCGAGGGTACCGTCCGCCTCACGTATCAGCGGCTGCCGTCTTCGACTTGCGACGCCCGGTTGAGCCGGCGGGTGCGAAGATCGGCTGCATCTACCACTATAACGCACTGCGCCCCGCGGCGGTTCGGCGGCTGGTTAAGGTTTGGCGTCGGGCGGACGCCGGCGGCCGACTTGCGTCGTCTGCTCGAATGCGTGCGCGAACTGCAGCAGGCCGAGCTCGTCGCGATAGCGGCCGACGATCTGCACGCCGACCGGCAAGCCGCCGGTCGTGAACCCGCACGGCACGGAGATCGCCGGATGGCCCGTGACGGTGATGAAATAGCACGAGCGCATCCAGTCCATGTACGTCTCCATCGCGACGCCGTCGATCTGCGTCGGATACGGCTGATCGACGGAGAACGGCGCGACCTGGTTGACCGGGCAGATCAGAAATTCGTAACGCTCCATGAAGTCGTGCATCCGCGCGAACAGCCGTGACCGCAAGCCGTTCGCTGCGGCGACCTGCGCGCCGGTACGTTCGCGGCCGAAGGCGACGTTCCACGCGATCGATTCTTTGAACGCTGAGGGATCGCGGTCGAGCATCGCACCGTACGCGTTGGCGAACAGAATCCCGCGCAGCGTTTGGAACGCTTCGTCTGCACCGCGGAAATCCGGCGTCGCATCGTCGAGGTCGCAGCCGATCGCCGCGAACGCGGAGCGCTGCGGTGCGAGCACGGCACGCACGTCGGGCTCGACGGGCAAGCCGCCGAGGTCTGCGCTCCAGGCGACCCGCGTGCCGCGGAAATCGCGCTCGAGCGATCCCCGATAACGCGCGCTCTCGCCCGGGATCGAGATCGGATCGCGCGCATCGTCGCCCGCCAGCGCGCTCAGGAACAACGCGACGTCGCCGACGGTGCGGCCCATCGGCCCTGCGACCGAGAGCGTGCTCCAACCGTCTTCGGCCGGCCATTGCGCAACGCGGCCGATCGAGGGGCGCAGCCCGACGACGTTGCAGAAATTGGCCGGGTTCCGCAGCGAACCGCCGAGATCCGTGCCGTCGGCGAGCGCAACCATGCCGGTCGCCAGCGCGACCGCCGCGCCGCCGCTGCTTCCGCCGCAGGTCTTGGTGAAATCGTACGGGTTGCGCGTCGCGCCGAACACCGTGTTGAACGTCTGCGAACCGGCGGCGAACTCCGGAATGTTGGTCTTGCCGATCGCTATCGCGCCGGCGCTGCGCTGGCGTTCGACCACGATGCTGTCGAGCGTCGGCACGAAGTCGCGGAAGAGCGGCGAGCCGAACGTCGTGCGCATCCCACGGGTGTGGAAGAGATCCTTGTGCGCGACCGGCAGACCGTGCAGCGGTCCGAGCGCCTCGCCGCGGCGCTGCGCTGCGTCGGCCCGGTCGGCCGCCGCCAGCGCCTCCTCGGCGTGCAGCGTGACGATCGCGTTGAGCACCGGGTTCTCGCGCTCGACGCGCGCTAGGTGCGCCTCCATCACCTCACGCGCGGAGACCTCGCGCCGCGCTATGCGGCGCGCCAGTTCCGTCGCATCGGAGAAGCAGAGCTCATCGCGGTCGGCCAACATCTCCGCTTCTTGGGCGGCGAGAGCCGGTGTTCCGCTCGATCCATCTAGCGCTTCGCTCGTTCAGGGAGGCGGCCGCTCGACGAAGCCGCGGTAGATTCGCGTGAGGGTGTCTTTCTGATCGGCGGACAGGTTGGGGTCGAGCCGTATCGCCTGCTCCACACCGGGGCCGATTTGGTTCGCATCGCCGGCGGTGCGCTCGAGCAGCCCGGCCTGCGTGTACATCGTCTCGGCCGAGATCTTCAATGCCGACGCGAGGTTCTTCAGCACGTCGGCCGAGGGCTTGTGCAGTCCGCGCTCGATCTGGCTCAGATACGGATTGCTGATCTTCGCGATGTCCGCGAGCTGGCGCAACGAGAGGTTTGCCAGTTCTCGCTGCGTACGGATAAATTCGCCGACGCCTTTCCAGACGCGTTCGTTCGTGTCATCAGCCATTACATGTCCAGGCCGCCGTTGACGGTGTACACGGCGCCGGTGATGTAGCCGGAAGCGTCTTCGAGCAGGAATTGCACCACCCGCGCGACCTCCGCGGGACGTCCGAGACGTCGCAACGGAATCTTCTCGACCACCGCATCGAGCGCGGCTTGCGGAATCTGGCCAACCATCTCGGTTGCGATGAAGCCGGGCGCGACGGTGTTCACCGTAATCCCGCGCCGCGCCATCTCGAGCGCCAAGCTTTTGGTGAAGCCGAACAACCCCGCTTTGGAGGCCGCGTAGTTCGCCTGTCCGACGTTGCCCGTCTCGCCGATCACCGAGCTGATGTTGACGATGCGGCCGGACCCACGCTCGATCATGTGCTCGAGGACCGTCTTGCTCATGCAGAACGCGCCGAACAGGTTGACGTTGAGAACGTTGTGCCAATCGTCGTAGGTCATCTTGCGCACGGTCTTGTCGAGCGTGATACCGGCATTGTTGACGAGGTAGTCGACTCTACCGAACCGCTCCATCACTTCCCCGACGACGCGGTTGCAATCCTCAGGCGCGTCGACCCGCCCTTGGTGGATTGAGACCGCCCCGCCTTCGGCTTCGAGCTTCTTCTGCAGCGCTTCGGCAGCGCTTCGGCAGCGTCTTTTCCGCGGCTGTAACCGGCCGCGACGCGCGCGCCGCTCTGTGCCAGCATCGTCGTGATCGCGGCACCGATTCCCCGCGTGCCTCCGGTGACCAACGCGACCTGTCCCTCAAACATGCGTCTACCTCGAATGAGCAGCGATTGCGGCTATACTCACGTCCGCGCCGGGCTTTCCCCTTTCGGCACGAGGCGGCGAGGGCTTTTCCGCAAGCCTCCGGAACCTCGAAGTCCGAACCTTCGTTTGGTCCTTAGGACGCGTGCGTTATCACCGTTCTCGGAAAACGTGTGGTCGGAGGCGTTCCATCTACTACGAATATTTCGACGCGGCGTATCTCGCGCTGTCGCCGGCGCGCTGGTCCGCGCTGGCCGCCAAGGCCTTTTTCAGCAACCCGTTCTCGCCGCTGTCGTACACGCTTCCCGCCCGCATGATGAGCGCCGGCGCCGATGTCTTCACAGGCTTCGCCGAGCGGCGCGGCAAGCCGCCGTGGAACATCCCGGCGCTCCCGACGACGGTCGACGAACGGCCGTTCGGCAATCTGGTTCACTTCGTTCGCGAACGCGACCGGGCGGTGCCGCGCGTGCTGCTGGTCGCTCCGATGTCCGGGCACTTCGCCACGCTGCTGCGCGGCACGGTCGACGGTTTGATCGCCGACCACGACGTCTACATCACCGACTGGAAAGACGCGCGCGAGGTTCCGCTCGGCGCGGGCTCGTTCGGCCTAGACGACTACGTCGCGTACGTGATCGACTGGCTGCGCCTGCTCGGCCCGGACGTGCACGTCATCGCGGTGTGTCAGCCGGTCCCCGCCGTACTCAGCGCCATCGCGATCATGGCCGCCGAAAGCGATCCCGCGCAGCCCCGTTCGATGGTGCTGATGGGCGGTCCGATCGACGTGCGCGTCGCGCCGACCGCACCGGTCGAGATGGCGCAAACGCATTCACTCGAATGGTTCGACCGCGAGCTGACGATGCGCGTTCCGGCCTGGTATTCCGGCGCCGGCCGTTTGGTGTACCCGGGCTACCTGCAGCTCGGTGCGTTCGTCGCGATGCACCCGCAGCGGCACTTCAACGCGCATCTGGAGATCTTCAACGCGCTGGTCGACGGCGACGGCGAAACGGCGGCGAAACGCCGTTCCTTCTACGACGAGTACCAGAGCACCATGGACATCACGGCGGAGTTCTACCTGCAGACGGTCGAGCGGATCTTCAAGCGCGCCGCGCTGATGGACGGGACGATGACCTGGCGCGGACGCGCCGTCGAGCCGGCGGCGATCCGGCGTACCGCGCTGATGACGATCGAGGGCGAACTCGACGACATCTCGGCACCGGGACAGACGTATGCCGCGCACGCGCTGTGCTCGTCGATCCCCACCGAATGCAAGCGGCACTACCTGCAGCCCGGCGTCGGGCACTACGGAATCTTCAACGGCCGGCGCTACCGCGACGAGGTCGAGCCCCAAATCGCCGCCTTCATCGCCGGCCTGAACTAGCCGCTTTTCGCAAGCGTGCCGTCGACGTAGCGGACCGCGTCGATGCTGCACGAGATCTTCGCCGGCGGCCCGGCATCGGCCAACTCCGCGAGATTGATCCGGTCGGCCGTATGGCCGGGGTCGATCCGAGCGTCTGCGATGTTGGTACGGTTCGTCTGCACGTCACCGAACTCGTCGTAGAATGCGAACCGCACGCGCACGGCGGCGATCCCCCGATCGCCGGTGTTGGTGATGCGCAGCGCATGGTGGACGATCGTCAGACCTTGCGCGCCACGGCCGTCGGAGAAGCAGCCGTCGATACGGACGGGGCCCGGCTGGCGCGCGACCTCGGTCGGAATGGGATGCGGCAGGGAGAACGTGACACCGCCGGTCTGGACCGGGATCGCCATCGCCACCTCCGCCGCGGAAGCGCAGGGTGAGAACGAGAGCAGCGCCGCACTCACGGCGGCAAACGAAGACCAGCGCACCAACAACCCTCCACGACGATCGGCTGATCGCAGAACGCACCGCGCCCCGTGGAAGTTCGCGCGCCGGTTTTCCTAGTAGGCGCCCGATCCGAGGCGCGTGTTGCTCGCGCCGAAGCCGACCGTCAGGTTCAGCGTATGGGTCGTGCGGTCGCGTGCCGGATCACGTCCTCGATCCCGGCGCGCACACCGCGCGCGCGAGCAGGTGCGTCGCGCCGACGGTCAGCGATCGGGCGAACGTTCCAAGCGTTTCCAAAGCGAGTCGTCCGCGATAGAAGTTCAGCCCCGCGCCGCGGCGCCGGAACGCATCGTCGTGACGCGGCCGAGCCGAACCGAGACCGAACGGCCGATCACCAGCGCCGTGAGGCCGAACAGGACGATCGCGATGAGCGTGCTCGCGGCGAGCGTCGTGACGACGCTGCGTCCGGCGCCGGCCAGTTCGGCGTCGGCGGCAGCGGCGCCGTCGGCGGAATACGCGTACAAGTTTTCGGCGATCCCGCGCACCGCGGCGAACGCCGCATCGTCGGCACGCAATCCCGCGACCGCCGCGGCGCGCCGGCCGCCGCGCACGGCCGCGATGCGGCCGGCGTAGCTGACGTCCAGCCGGGCGACGGAGTCCGCGATGCGCTGCTCGTAGACGTCGATCTGCTCCAGCCGGGTCACCGAATGCACGGTCGTCCTTACCATTTCATGAGCCGGGCCGCCGGCGGCGACGTTCAGAGCAACAGGTGAACGTCGCCGAACTCATGCCAGAGATAGCCGGCGTCGCGGGCGTGCGCGTAGGCCGCGGCGAGCGTCGCGTCGTCGACGAACGCGCGCAGCATGTCAAGATGACTCGCTTGCGGTTCGTGGAAACCGGTCAGCAAGCCGTCGAGCAGCCTGACGCCGCGTTCTCGCGTGACGATGAGGTCGGTCCAGCCGTTCGCCGCAACAGCGTTGCGGCCGTCGGCCGCGGACTCGAGCGCGCGCACGACCGTGGTGCCGACCGCGACCACCCGGCCGCCGTTGCGGCGCGTCGCGTTGACGGCAGCAGCGGTGGAGGCGGGGACCGCAAACTGCTCGCGATACGGCCGTTCGGTACGCTCGGCGCTCGAGACTCCCGCGTGCAGCGTCACGGCGGCGATGCCCACGCCCGCTGCGCGCAACGCGCCGACGACCGCGGCTGAAAACGGACGTCCGGCCGAGGGCATCTCCGCCGATCCGGGAACCCGCGCGAAGATCGTCTGATAGTCCGCGATCGGCGCCTCCTCGGCGAGATACGCGTAGTGAATCGGCCGGCCGTGCGCGGCCAGATACGCGTCGAGCGGCTGGGTCAGCGCGAGCGCGGCGTACCACAAGCGCGGCCGCGCGTCGTCGAGGGGCGCGAGCAGCGTGACCTGCGCTCCGTCCGGCAGCCCGGCGCGCCCGGCCTCCGGCGCGGCTACGCGAGGTTCGACGATCCACAGGGTGTCGACGACGTTGGTCGAGAGGTGGAGCGCGAACGCCGTTCCGTCTTCGCGTGTCGCCGTCAGCGCGGCGGCCAGGGTCGTCGAATCGTTGACGACCAGCAGGTCACCGGCCCGCAGCAGGGCCGGAAGATCGCGGAAGTACCGATTGCGATGCCGCCCGAGCGCCCGGTCCGTCGCGAGCAGCCGGACCGCGTCGCGGGTGAGGCCGCGGCGCTCCGGCGTCGTCACCGCTTCGCGGCCGAAGGCCGGAGCAGCCGGGACGGTCACCGTCATACCGCCGCCCCGAGTGCGGCTTGTAGTTCGACCCTCGCGAACGTGTCGCGTGGGCCGGCGATCGCGCGCAGTAGGGCGGGCGCGACGTCGCGCGGATCCGCCAAGCCGTGCAGGTCCGCGTCGGGGACCGCGAGTGCATGGAGTTCGGTCGCCATGTCGCCCGGATCGGCGGCCAGCACGCTGATGCCGGAGCCTTCGAGTTCGACCGCCAGAATGCGCGAAAGATGATCGAGCGCGGCCTTCGAGGACCCGTATCCGCCCCAGCCGGGGTACGCGCCGACGGCCGCGTCCGAACTGACGTTCACGATCGTACCGCCGCCGTTGCGACGCATGACCGGCAGCGCGTGCTGGATCAGGTGCAGCGGCGCGAACACGTTCGTCGCGTAGATGCGCTCGAGCGTCGCCGGCGAGAGCTGCTCGAGCGACGGCAGCGGTGAGCGGCCGACCGTCGAGGCGTTGTTGACGAGCAGATCGATCCGGCCGAAGCGCCGTTCGGCAGCCTCGATCAACCGATGCACGTGCGCTCCGTCGGCGACGTCGCCGGCGATCGCGACAACCGGCACGAGTTCGGCGAGCTCGCGCGCCGCTTCGTCGAGTGCGCCCTCGCCGCGCGCGTCGACGACCAGCGCGATCCCACGGCGGCCCAATTCGACGGCGACGGCACGACCGAAACCCTTCGAGGCGCCCGTGACGATCGCGACGTGTCCGCGTTCAAACCAAGTGGTGTCGTTCATGCGCCCAGCGTAGCGAATACACGGGCCCGGCGCGCCGCTCCGACGGCGGGGTCATCCCCTGTCCGAACGGACGGGTGACGAGCAGTTTACAGGAGCCCGCGGGCCTGCGCGATCGCTACCGCTTGCGCGCGGTTGTCGGCACCGAGACGCGCCAGGATCTCACCGACGTGAAACTTGACCGTTCGTTCGGAGATGCCCAGACGATCGGCCGCGGCGCGGTTCGAGAGCCCTTCCGCGAGCAAGACCAGAATCTCGCGCTCGCGTCCGGTGATCCGTTCGCGGCGCGGCGTGCGCACGGCGCGCGCGAGCTGGGCGGCGATATCGGCCGGGATGCGCGTGCCGCCGTTCGCGACCGCGTGGATCACCGCGACGAGTTCGTCGCTCGGCGTCCCCTTGAGGACGTAGGAGTCGACGCCACGTTCGAACGCGCTCGCCACCCGTTCTTCCCCCGCATAGGCGCTGAAGACGACGATGCGGGTCTTCGCCGAAGCGGCGCGCACCGCGGCGACGGCGTCCAAGCCACTGCGCCCGCCGAGCTCGAGATCGAGAATCAGCACGTCCGGTGCATGATCGCGCGCGATCTCGACCGCCGACTCGGCAGTCGCTCCCGTCGCGACGATGTCGATCTTCGGATCGGACCGCAGGTTGGCGGCGATGCCGTCGGTGACGATCGGGTGATCGTCGACGATCGCGACCCGGATCATAGCGTGCGTTCCGCCATCGCGACCTCGATGCACGTTCCCGCGCCGGGTTTCGACTCGATGCGCAGCACCGCGCCGGCCAGCCGCGCGCGCTCTTCCATCCCCACCAAGCCGTGGCGGTCGGCGTCGCGCGCCGCGGGATCGAATCCGGAACCGTCGTCGCGAACGCGCAGCGCGAACGCTCCGCCGCCGGTGCCGATCAGTTCGAGATCGATGCGCGACGCGCCGGCGTGCACGCGCGCGTTGGCCAAACCCTCGGCGGCGATGCGGTAGAGTTCGACCTCGGTCTCGTACGGCAGCACCGGCACGCTGCGCTCGTGGAACGCGACGCGCATGCCCGTCTCCGAACTGGTCCCGCGCGCGAGCGCAGCGAGCGCAGCGGCCAGCGAACGGCCTTGCAGCGGATCGGCGCGCAGGCTGAGCAGCGACGCGCGCGCCTGCGTCATCGACGCGCGCGCGACGGCTAGCGCCGTGCGAACGCGCTCGGCCGCCGGCCCGTCGAGCGCGGCGTCGCGCAGTGCGCTCTCGAGGTGCAGCGCGATCGCGGTGAGATCTTGGGCCAGCGTGTCGTGGATCTCGCGCGCCAAGCGCGCGCGCTCTTCCGAGCGGGCGGCGTTCGCCCCGGCCTCGGCCAGGCGACCGCGCTCGATCGCCAGGCCGATTTGCGCGCCGATCGCGGAAAGCAGCTGCAGATCGGTGGCGCTCAAGCGCCGCCCGACCGGCGGGCACAGGTTCATGATGCCGAGCCGCCGGTCGCCGAACCGGAGCAGGACGGAGGCGTGCGACTGCAGTCCCAAGGTCGGGGCCGCACCGGGTTCGTCCCGCCCGCGGCGCAGCCGCGAACACGAGATCGTATCGACGTTCTTCGAGTCGAAGTCGCCGTCGACGAACGATTCCATGCACCAGCAGGGATCGCCGGTCATCTTCACCGGCTCGCGCAGATACGGGGGGAGCTCGTGGGCGGCGGCGAGATAGAACCGTTCCGTCTGCGGATCGAGATTCCAAATCCAGCCGGCGGCGAGATCGAGGGCGAGCACGATCTCACGCAGCGCCGCTTCCAACGCGCGCTCGAGGTCGGTCGCCGTCAGCGCGCCGGCGATCGCTCCGAACAGCGCGACGTCACGCTCTTGCACTCAGGCCGCCTTCGCCCCGCGCTCGAACGTGTACTTGTTCCTGGGCCGGCGCTCAGGGATGCCTGGTATCTGGTCGACCGAGCGTTTTTCGCAGGCCGAATAAGAGGAATAAGGAGGTTTTGAGCAAGCGGGCACCTGGAAATACGCGGATTATGGAGACCCATGCGCTCGAATATGCCTTCGTTCGCGGCACCGAGGCGGCAGCGATTGCCGCAGGCCGCTTAGTCGGTCTGGGAGAGAAAAACGCCGTCGACGGCGCCGCGGTGGAAGCGATGCGCACCGCACTCGCCGGCGCGGATCTCAACGGCGTCGTGGTGATCGGCGAGGGCGAGAAAGATGAAGCCCCGATGCTCTATCACGGCGAGGAGGTCGGCAACGGCCGGGGTCCCTCGCTGGACATCGCGGTCGATCCGATCGACGGGACGACGCTCGCCTCGAAAGGCGGTCCCGGCGCGATCGCCGTCATCGCCGCGGCGCCGCGCGGGACGCTCTTCCGAACGCGGGTCCCGTACATGGAGAAGCTCGTGACGGGTCCCGCCGGCCGCGGGATCGTCTCGATCGACGTGCCGCTCGAAGACAACCTGCGCGCGCTCGCCCGTGCCAAGGGCCGCGAAGTCGCCGACCTCACCGTCGCGCTGCTCGAACGCCCGCGCAACGAATCGCTCATGCGCGCCGTGCGCGCCGCCGGAGCCCGCGTTCGCGTGTTCGGCGACGGCGACGTCGCGAACGCCGTGTACGCCGTGCTCGAAGATCGCGCGCGGGTCGACATGCTGGCCGGAATCGGCGGATCGCCCGAAGGCGTGATCGCCGCGTGCGCGACGCGCGCGCTGGGCGGCGAGATGTTCGGCCGGCTGTGGGCGCGCGACGAACGCGACGAAGAGATCGCCCGCGGCGAAGGGTTGCGTATCGGGAAAACGCTCACCCTCGACGACCTCTGCGCGAGCGAAGAAGCGATCTTCACCGCGACCGGCGTGACCGACGGCGAGTTTCTCGACGGCGTACGCTATCGGCGCGGCAGGGCGTTCACCCAATCGATCATCATCTCTTCCTACTCGCACGTCATCCGCACGATCGACGCACGGCACGACCTGCGGCCGCGCAACCTCGACCTCGGCGCCGTCGTTGCGGAAACGCAGCCGGCGGATCGCCGGTGAACGGCGCCGCAACGCCACAGCGGCATTTCGCATTCTGGCCGAAGGGCCGGCCCAAAGAATTTCCGGTTCCGCAAACCAATCTGGCGCACAACCTCGCGACGTCGGCGGCGCGGTTCCCCGATCACGCCGCGATCGTCTACTACGACACGCCGATCACCTACCGGCGGCTCTGGAACGAGACCGAAGCGCTGGCGGGGTACCTCGTCCGCCGTGCCGTCGTGCGGCCCGGCGACCGCGTCCTGCTCTACATGCAGAACTCGCCGCAATTCATCATCGCGTACTACGCGATTCTGCGCGCCGACGCCGTCGTCGTTCCGTTGAACCCCATGCTCGTCGGAGAAGAGCTCGCCGTCTACGTCGAGGACAGCGGCGCGACCGTCGCGATCACCGGGCAAGAGCTCGCGCCGCGGCTGCGCATGCTCGTTCCGGCGCCGCTGAAGCACACGATCGTCGCGGCGTACTCCGACTATCTCGAAACCACGACGGATCTCGAGCTTCCGCCCGCGGTCGCCGCGCCGCGCGCGCCGGTGGAAGGCGAAGGATTCGTCGCGTTCTCCTCCGCTGTGGCGGCCGGCGAACGGCCCGGCCCGATGACGGCGGGCGGCGACGACATGGCGCTCCTGCCGTACACGTCGGGCACCACCGGCCGCCCCAAGGGCTGCGTCCACACCCACCGCTCGATCCAGACGACGGCCTTCGCGACGCCGATGTGGGGCGGCGCGATGATGCCGGGACGCCGCGTCATGTCCGTCCTGCCGTATTTTCACGTGACCGGGATGACCGGCGACATGAACGCCACGCTGCTTTGCGGCTCGACGATCGTCATGATGACCCGCTGGGATCCCGCGGTCGTGCTGAAGCTGATCGAACGGTACCGCTGCACGAGCATGACCGCGATCAGCACGATGATCGTCGATCTGCTGGCGCATCCCGCATATCGCGGCGAAGCGCTGGCGTCGATCATGCACCTCAGCGGCGGCGGTGCGCCGCTTCCGGCGGCGGTCGGCACCGAGCTGACCGAGCGCTTGGGGCTGAGTTACATGGAAGGCTATGGGCTCACCGAGACGATAGCGATGACGCACGCGAACCCACCGGACCGCACGAAGCTGCAGTGCTTGGGCGTCCCGACGTTCGGCGTCGACTCGCGCGTGCTCGATCCCGAGACGCTGCGCGAACTCGGTCCGACAGAGACGGGCGAGATCGTGATCGCCGGCTCCCAAGTGATGCGCGAGTACTGGCATCAGCCCGAAGCGACCGCCGACGCCTTCATCGAACACGACGGGAGGCGCTTCTTCCGCACCGGCGACTTGGGTTACGTCGATGACGACGGGTACTTCTTCCTCGTCGACCGCCTTAAGCGCATGATCAACGTCGCGGGCTTCAAGGTTTGGCCGGCGGAAGTCGAGACGAAGCTGTTCGGGCACCCGGCCGTCAAGGAAGCCTGCGTGATCGCTTCGACCGATCCGCGCATCGGCGAACGGGTCAAGGCGCTCATCGTGCCGCGCGACGGGGTTCCCGTCACGCCTGAAGAGATCGTCGCGTGGGCGCGCCAGCACATGGCCGTCTACAAGGCGCCGAGCGTGGTCGAGTTCGTTCCGTCACTGCCGCGTTCCGGTTCGGGCAAAGTGCAGTGGCGCGAACTGCAGGAAGAGGAGCAAAACCGGCATTCGGAGGCAGCCGGGGCGCGCGCGCGCTAGCCCGCGTCTACTCGATCGGAGCCATCCCGAGGAACAACCGAATACGGTTCAGCAGTCGGAGCCGCCGCCGGCGCCGATCGCCGAGTCGGCGTTCCTAGAAGATCGTGATCTGCGGGCCGCGGCGGTCGCGGCGACGCCGTTCGCTCTCCTCGGCGGCGCCACGGGCCGCCGCTTCGTCGTCCTCCACGTCGGCGCGGGTTCGCTAGGCGCGTTGCGGCGACACGCCGCGCGTCGAGCGCAGCGCGGCCGCCGCCGCGCGCAAGCGTGCGCACCGGTCGCCGCCCACAAGTTCGCTGATCCGCTGATCCACCGGAGCGTCGGCCGCGCGAAACGCTTCGCGGGCCGACGCGTCGAGTTCGATGACTTCCATCTTCGGGCGCAGCCACGCCAAGGCTTCGCGTTCCATCTCGCGGGCTCGGCCGCGGTGCCACACCATCGCGTCGCGCAGCGCGTTCTCCACGCTCGCGCGATCCGTCCCCAACCCTTCCATAGTAGCCGGATTGGCGAAGACGATCTGCGGCGTGTAGGTATGCGCGCTCAGGGTGAGATAGCGCTGGACGGCCGGCAGGTCGAGTCCGCGAATGTTGGTCAGCGGGTTCTCCTGCGCTTGCGCTTCGCCGTTCTTCAGCGCCGCGGGCAGCTTGAAGAACGGCACGTTGGTCGCCGTCGCGCCGAGTGCTTCCGCAAAGTACAGGTACACGGGCGCTTCCATCACGCGCAGCCGCAGGCCGCGCACGTCGTCGACCGTACGGATCGGCTGCGACGTTGAGGTGAAGTGGCGCATTCCGTTCTCGAGATAGCCGTACGCAAGTAACCCGACCGATCCGGCTTCGGCGAGCACTTCGCGTCCGACGTCCGCGTCGAGCACCGCGAACGCGTGCTCCGGCGTCTCGAACAGAAATGGCAGCTCGAGCAACTGCGCGGCGGGGATCACGTTGCCCGCCACCGAGCAGGCGACCGATGCAAGCGCGAGCTCGCCCGACACGAGATCGTCGAACGCATTGACCTCTCCGCGACCTTTGCCGGTGTACGGGATGTCGAGTTCGACGGAGATGCTGCCGCCCGTGCGCTCGTGCACGAGCGACGCGAAGCGCTGCCACGCCTCGGCTGAGGGCGAGTTGTTGAGGATCGTGGCGACCCGCAGAACGGTGCGCCGCCGTACGGCGGTATTGGCGGAGACTCCCGATGCGAGCCGCTTGACATGATGCGCGAGCGCGTTGACGGACAGCGTGCTCTCGGTCGCCGCCGTGTGGTGCGAGCGAGAGATGTCCAATACGCCTCGGGATGCACGCTCGAGCTCTTCAGTGCTCGATGCCTGCGCGGCGATCGTGTCGTCGACCCGTTCGAACGCGGTGGAGACGCTCGTGACGGCGGCCGCGATCGACTCGAGTGCCTTCCCCGCGAGCGACGACGCCGCCGCGCCGACCGTCACTGCGTCGTCGGTTCCGCGCGCGACGTCCGTGGCGGCGATCGCCTTCGCGTCGATCTCGCGCAGCAGGACCTTCATTTCCGTGGTCGCGGTGCTGGTCGATTCGGCGAGCTTGCGCATCTCTTGCGCGACGACGTTGAAGCCGCGGCCGTGGACGCCGGACCGGGCGGCTTCGATCGACGCGTTGAGGGCGAGCAAGTTCGTCTGCTCGGAGACGTTTTCGACGAACTTCACCGCGTTGCTGATGCGGGCGCTGACCGCGAGCAGCTCCGCGATCGCGGCGGCAGCCGACCGGCTGTGATCGGCGAGCCGTTCGACCGCCTGCGCGAGCTGATCGATCTGGCTCGACGCGACGCTTACCGCGGTGTGCGCGCCAACGACTTCCTCCCGCACCGCACGCACCACGCCGGTCATGCTGGCGAGTTCGCGCGCGGCATTCTGCGTCGTCTCGACGACGTCGCGCAACGACGCAGCTTGTTGGAGCGCGTTCTTTGCGATCTGCTGCGTCACGCCGCGCAAATGCACGATCGCCGTACTCATCTGGCCGGCGAGGTCGGTCAGTTCGTCCGACTCCATCATAGTACTATCGGCCATGTTGGGCCGCCCAGCGGTCAAAGGGGTGAACCGAGCGTCAAGGTTGCGTTAATCGCCTATGCGGAACCTTTCTCTTTGCCGAGCGGACCGTCCACACTTCGCTTCCGCTGGGCGTCGAACTGGGCTGCGACGGCGCTCGAAGCGGCCGTGATGGCCGCTCAAATCGCGGTGCTCTGGGGCGTCTCTGCCGGTGGGACAGCTTTGGCGTTCGCGCTCCACCTGCCGGTCCCCGGCAACGTGATCGGATTGTGCGCTCTTCTCCTCGGCCTCGCCACCGGCGCGGTCAAGATGTCGTGGTTCGATCGCGGGGGCGACTTTCTCACCAAGCATTTGGCCTTCTTCTTCGTCCCCGTCACCGTCGGCGTAATGGCCTTCGGGACGACGTTCGCGCGTTCCGGAATCGGGATCATTGCGGCGCTCGTCATCAGCGCCGTGGTCGGGCGCCCGTCCTCCTTTCGACGGCGGTGATCGTGGCCGTATTCCTTGCGACCGGCTTCAACGTCCGCGACTACGCGCCGGCGCAACAGATCCTGACCCTTCCTGCTGGGCCCGGCGACCGTTGCGCTGGCGATCCCCTTATATCGCAATCGAGCCGCGTTCATGCGCGAGTTTATCCGGCCGTCACGGGGCTCGTGGGGAATCCTCGTGACGATGGCCACGGCGATCCTCTGCGCTCGTGCCTTCGGCCTCGGCCGTTCGCTTGAAGCGACGATCGCGGTGAAGTCGGCGACGACGGCGATCGCGATCGAAGCCGCCCGCGTCGTGCACGGCGACCCCGCGCTGGCCGCCGGCTTCGTCGTGTGCACGGGGTGCTTCGGCGCGGCGGTCGGTCCGTGGCTGCTCGACCGAATCGGGTGCGGGACCCGCGACGTCGCGCTGGGTTCGATCGCGCACGGCATCGGCACCGCGCAAGCCGCGACGGAAAGCGAGCTCTGCGGGGCCGTCGCGGGCGTCTCGCTGGGCCTGGGCGCCATCCTCACGTCGCTCGCCGCGCCGGTCCTCGTCCGCTTCCTCGCGAGTTGAGAGCGCTCTCTCAGGCCGCGGTCGTCGACTCGTCCGCAAAGCGCTCCATTATCGCGACCACATCTTGGCGGCATTCGAGGAACGCCCCGGCAATCGCCGGGTCGAAGTGTGACCCCGCAACGCGCTCGATCTCCGCGAACGCGTCCTCGGGCCGCCACGGTTGTTTGTATGGCCGTTCAGACACCAGCGCGTCGAACACGTCGCAGACTGCCGCGATCCGCGCGCACTGAGGGATCGCCTCGCCGCTCAGGCCGTCCGGATATCCGGTACCGTCCCAGCGCTCGTGATGGCGCAGGGCGATGTCGGCGGCGGTCTGCAGCACGACCGACGAGCTGCCGCTCAGGACGTCGTAGCCGGACGTCGTGTGCGAGCGCATGATCTCCCACTCCTCGGGGGTGAGCGGTCCGGGCTTGAGCAGAATCCGGTCCGGCGTCGCGACCTTGCCGATGTCGTGCATCGGCGTCGCCAGCAGCAATATCCGCTGTTCCGCCTCACTCGAGCCGAGTTTCGCGCCGACGAGGGCCGCGTACCGGCCCATCCGCTGGATGTGCATTCCCGTCTCGTTGTCGCGGAACTCGGCGGCGCGCATCAGACGGTAGATCGTTTCTTCTTCGCGGTCCGCAAGTTCGCGCGTCGCGCGAGCGACTTCGTCGGCAAGCGCCCGCGAACGCGCGCGGCTCCGGCGAAGCTCGAGGAGGTTTCGCACGCGCGCAAGCAATTCGGTCGGATCGGTCGGTTTCACCAAAAAGTCGCTTGCACCCAAGTCGAAGGCGCGCCGCCGCACGTTGTGGTCCTGCTCGACCCTCACCATGACGATCGGGATTTCCGCATCGGGCCGCAGCGCGCGGTATTGCTCGATGAACTCGAGTCCGTCAGGACTCGGCATGCGATAGTCGAGCAGGAGCATGTCGGGTTCATTCGCTTGACACCAAACGAGCGCCGCCGCGGACGACGTGAAACCGCGCGTCGAAGCGTCTGCAATCTGCGCGACGATTTTCGCGTAACGTTGGACGTTCAACGCGTCGTCATCGATGATGACTACGAGCACTGCGGGTCTCCGTTGACCGTAGCGTGAATCTGCCGCACGACCGGGGGCGCCGTCCGACGCGTCGCCGAGAAGTCATAGTGTGCCAGCGCGCTCCGGAGGCCCGACTCCACCCGCTCCTCGCTGACGCCGTATTTGCGTGCCAGCGTTTGTATGGACTCCCCGACGAGGAAGTCCACCAAAACGGAGAGAGTGTGCGGGTCACCCGTCGCGCCGCACCAGTCTCTCACATGCAAATGGGCGGGACGCCGAGGGCGACGATGATGACGAACCGGCTGATCTGATTCATGGTGTGACACCTCGAAGAAGTGGAGTGCTGTGTCACGCACCATAAACGAAGCGGCGCTTTTGCGATCAGACCCAAGTTAGGTAGGAGCGGCGCCCACCCAGACGGTCAGGCGTCTTGCAGCAGGCCCAGCTTTCGCGCTCGGGCGAGCGCATCGAGCCGGCCGCGGGCTTGCAGCTTCTCGATCGCGTTGCGAACGTGGGTCCGGACCGTATACGGACTGCGGCCGAGCGCCGCGGCGATCTGCGGCGCGTTGCGTCCCGCATCGATCTGCCGCAGAATCTCGACTTCCGTCGTCGTGAGCGGTCCCGTGCCGGGACGGAGCATGACGTGAGCGTACACCGATTCAATCAGCCTCGCGTATCCGCGTACTTTCGGCGAGAGCGAAGCAGCCGGCACGCCGCGCCCCGTGCCGACGAGTCCCGCGATGTCGGGATCGTTGCGCAGGAGTTCCGCATCGGCACGGCGGTCGGCACGCACCGCGTCCCCGACGAGCAGGCAGGTCGCACATGCGATCGCGCGCGCGAGACGCCGGTATCGCAGCTCGTACGCCGGAAGGCCGCTCGGCGGACGAGCCGACGCGCCGATCGCGCGGCGCGACAATGAGCGCGCTGCGTCGTAATCGGCAACAGCGACATTGCACAGCGCCGCCAGAGCTCGGCACAAAGCGCGTTCCCCGGGGCTGCGCGAGTCTTCGTCACCGAGCACGACGAACACGTTGCGCGCCGAAGCGAAGTCTGCGCCCGCCGCTTGGATCATCGCGTCGGCCACGCGGCTGGCGAAACGCTCGCGATATTGTTCCGGCAAGGGCTCCGCGCGCAGGATTTCCATCGCCGCCCGGGCTCCTGCGTCGTCCGCCAGTTCGGTGGATATTTCGTACTGCGCCACCAGGCCCAGCGCACGTACCGAGCGATCCCCCGCGGCGGCGGCCTCGACCGCGACTTCCCGCGCGCACCGCAGCGCAGCAACGAGGTCGCCGGTGAGGCCGTAGTGCGTCATGTACGCGACCAATTGTGCGCCGGCCGCAAAGCGGTGCGCTCCGTTCGCGCGGGCGAGCGCGACCGACGCATCGGCGTGCCGCAACGCCGCCTCGGATTCCTTTCTGTAGAACGCCGCCAGCGCCAGACGTTGATACACGCGCATGCGCAGCAGCGGGTCAGCCTCGTCATCGAGTCCCGCCTCGATCGAGGCCCCCAACTCGACGGACACCGCGAGCTCGCCTTGGACCGCCGCGACCACGCAGCGCAGGGCCGCGAACGCCATCGCGTCGCGGTCGACGCGGGGGTCGGCGAAGATTGTCTCGACTTCGTCGAACCGCTGAAGCGAGATCACGATCGGGAGCCACAAGTCGGCGACGAAGCGGCCTTCATCGATCGAAGCGAGCTGCCATGCGCTGCGCATGATCCGATCTCCGCGAGCGACGTCGCCGTCGAACTGTGCGAGAACGGCCTCGACCAAACGGGCGCCCGTCGACGCAGGAGCGAGGGTCACGCGCAGCTCCGCAAGTTCGCGCGCGTTCCCACGGACGCAATGCCGAAATACCGACTCTAGGGAGTCCCGCCTCCACGGCATGCTCGTCGGGTACGCCTCCGCTCGACGCTAGACCTGCGCCCGACGCTTCTCTTCGGGCTATTGCGGCGCTTCTACCTAAGTCTTATCTTGCCGCTGGAGGTCGACGGCGTACACTAGGGGACGAAGCGGTCGGCGGTCGGGTGTGGTGACTTGGCTGCTCACGTTCGTGGTCCGGTCGAGCGTCGCACCGCCGATCGCTTCGTGTCGTCCACCGTGGGGATGCCTCAGGTCTCCGTGTGCGTGATGGTGACCGTCTCAGGGCGCTTTTGGGGCTCCACCGTCTCACGGACCGTCGTGCGCTTTTCGACGACCGTCGGCTCCTGAACGACCGCCGTGCGTTCGATCGTGGTCTCTTTGGTCTCGGTAACTTTGGCACTGTCCATGGCGGTGTGTTGCCCGCAAACGGTAACTATTTCACCACCACTACGGTCGCCGCGCTCCGGCCGAACTCGTCGGGCCGGTCGACGACGTGCACCTCGGCCCCCGGCCACGCGAACGTACCGGGCGTCACGGTGCGCGCGAGATAGTGCAGCCGGTAGATGCCCGCGTCCAATTGGTCGGCGTACGCTTGAATTCGATCGGATCGAATCTGCTGGTCGCCGATCTGCCACGACGCCGAGGGGACGTGCAGCGCGCCGGACGTCGTCGCGAAGGTGGTGTCGACCCCCTCCAGTCCCGCCGGCAACGGATCGGTGATCAGTAGCCGCTCGACCGGATGATCGCTCACGATCTGCAGCTCGACGTCGTAGACGTGCGCGACCGCGAGCTCGAGCGGCGCCGCCGGCAGCGCGAGCCCGAGCGTCGCAAGGATCGTCGCCGTGTTTGCCGGACGCACGACGCGCGTGATCCGAAGGCCGTTCAGCCGGCCCGGCGCCGCTCCGGCGATGCGATACCGATAGGTCACCGCATAGTGGAGCGTCCCGGCACCGTCCTTGGCAAGCGTCACGTCATTGTGACCGGCTGGCAGGTCGCGCATCGGAACCGTCTTCGTGCGGAGCGCGGCGCGCGGGCCGGAAAACTGCTGGGCGAGGATCTGATGTCCCGCGACCGACGCGGTCGCGGTGAAGTTCGCCGCATGCTCGCGCCCGGCGAAGTCGACGAGCGCATCGAGTGCCGCCGCGTTCTCGCACGCGCACCCGAACGAGCCGTTGCGCCGCATGTCGAGCAGACCGCGCGTAACGCGGTCGATCGTTTCGCCGTCGGCGTTGAGCGCGAGTTCCAGCCGCAACGCTTGCGCCTGCGCCGCGACGCGGCCGTCGTACCAGCGGTACCTGCCCGGCAGGTTCACCGCCGCGCCACGCGCCGTCGTGTAGAGCCGGTCTTCGACCGTCTTGGCCAGCGACGCGGCGCGCGAGGAGTATCCCCGCGCGAGGGTTAGCAGCCGCGCGAGCCGGGCGCGATCGGCGAACGCGAGGCCGTCGCGCTGCGCGTCGACGTCGGCCAAGAAGCTGGTAGTGTGGTCGCCGGCCGCGGCGAGCGCGTCGAGCGCGGCCAAGCGCAGCTGCGCCTTGCACAGCTCGCTGGTGCACCAGCGCGCGTGGCCCGTCGGGTCGGCGAGTACGGCCAAAGCGTAGGAACGCGCGCCGGCGAGCAACGCAGGATCGCCCGCGATCTTCGCGTCGCGAGCGCGCGCGAGTGCCGCCAGCGCCGGGAGCGAGTCCCACGGATCGGAACCGTTGGCTTGCCAATACGCCGCGAACCCGCCGTCGCTGCGGCGCAGCGAACGCAGCGTCGCGATCTCTTGCGCAGCCCGTGCGCGAGCGGCGCTCGCATCGTCACCGCTGCGCGCGGCGAGGATCGCGACGTCGCTCGAGACCGCCAAGCGGCTCGCCGCGGAGATCGTCAGCCGCTCGTCGCCGAGCAGCGCCGCCTGCGCCGCCACGGTGATCTCCGGAAGGAGCGAGGAGGCCAGCGCGACGTCGATTCCGCCGCTGTCGCGCGGCGTGTCCGCCGCGACGTCGAGACCGACCGTTGCCCGCCCGCCGGTCGTCCCCGTCTGCGCGACCGCCTCGGAGACGTCGGTGTCGCGAACGGGGAGCGGGATCGCGAACGCGTCGCCCGCATGCGCGCCGCGCACCGTGATCGTCGCGGTCGCATCGCCGGTAGCGGTCGCGACGATGGGGAAGCGGTACGCTCTGGTGATGCGCTCCAGCGGCGCATCGAGCATCGTCGTCGCTGCCGGCTTGTCGTCGACGAGGAACGCCAGGGGTCCGTTCAGCGTCGCCGCGACGTGCAGGGTACCTTGCGAACCGGTACCGTTGGTCACCGCGACACCGCCGTCGAAACGATCGCCGGGCCGCGCGAACTGCGGCAGCACCGGGTTCGCGACGAGGGATTTCGTCGTGTGGAACGTCGCCTCGCCGTTGCCGAAGCGTCCGTCGGCCGTCGCCGAAACGACCATCACCCGCCATGTCGTTAGATCGTCGGGAAGCGTGAACGTCGCGCTCGCGTCGCCGTTCGCGTCGGTGCGGACCGCGCCGGCGAAATACGCCAGCGCTTGGAACCTGCGGCGCACGCGCGGATCGGCTTCCTCGCCGGAGAGGCCGCCGCCGAACCCCCAACCCTTCTCCAGCGGCCGGGACTGCGTCGCAAGGACGAGCGTGGAGCGATTGTCGGCATAGCGCGTCGAGATCGGCTGCTCCGCGTAGACGAGTTTGACCAGGTCGGGCGGACGATAGTCCGTCAGCTGCAGCACGGCGTCGTTCACGACCATCAGCGCGGCTTGGCCTTGCACCGGATGGTGCGCGCCGTCGGCGAGGTGAAAGCGCACGGTCTGTTTCGCACCCGGTTCGAGCACGCCGGCGTCGGCCTTGACCGTCGCGACCACGTATTTGGCATCGACCGCGACCGCAAAAGCCGCGAAGCCGACCCGGGCGAGCGCGTTGCCGTTGTCGGCCGGATTCGTCGCCGGCGGCGCACCGCGCCGCACCAAGAACGCTTCGACCGCCGCGTTCGGCAGCATCTCCGGCGTCACGGTGAAGCGCACCGTCGGCGCCGCGCTCGACGTGATCTGCGTCGTCTCGAACAGCACGCCGTGCCGCACCACGGCGAAGTGGAGTTCGGCGTTCGGGAACGGCGACTGCACGAGCGCCGTCGCCGTGTCGCCGGGCTTGTACGACGTGCGGTCCAGCTTCACGGTGAGCTGGCTCGGGTCGCGAACGAACCACGCCGTCTCTCCCGCTCCGCCGACGTACGCTTCCACGTCGGTCTCGGCCGCGTCGTCTTTCGCGCCCGCGACGTTCGCGCGAATCCGGTACGAGCCGGGCTTCGGCGGCGTCAGCTTGACGGTCGCCGGCGCGCCGGCGGTCATGACGTCGCCGCTCGCGACCGTTTCGTACGACACCGAATCGACGGCCGCTTCCGCACCTTCCATGATCTGCGTGGCGCTCGCGTATTTCGCGAGCTGCAATTCGACGTGGACGGCGGTCCCGGCGTGCGGCGCGCCCCGCGAATCGGTCGCGATCACCGCGACGGCGAGCGGCGACCCCGCCGTCCCGACGTCGTCGGCCCGCAGGCCGATCAGCGTTTCCGCGGGCAGTGCGGTGAACGTCTTGAGGTCCGAGACCGCTACGTTGGACGCGTCGGTCGTCTCCGCATCGACCTCGTACGTCATCGGATACGGAAGATCGGCGGCGACGGGGACGCTCACCGCGCTCTTGCCGGCGTCGTCGACGGTCGCGGTCGTCTGCAGCACGTCGGTCGCGGCGTCGGGCTGCTGGTCCGGCCAGAACCACTGCCGCCCGAAGCGATACGCGTCGCGTCCCTTCGGCGTGAAGTCGGCCGGGCGCCGCGTCACCGTGAAGGCGGTCGATGCGCCGGAGAGCGGCGCGCCGAACAGGTACGCGTTCTTCGCCGTACCGGCAACCGTGCTGCCGCGTTGCACGACGTCGCGGTCGAGGCTGAGGTCGACCTTGAAGTTCGGCGGCTTGAACTGCGCGACGCGGAAATCACCGCTGAGCTTCTCGCCGTTGCCGGCTTGCGCGTGCACGGTGTACCAGCCGAGCGGCGCGCTCTTCGGCAGCGGCACCGCAAACGACGTCATGCCGAACGCGTCGAGCGAGCGCCGGCCGAGATCGCGTTTCGATCCGTCGGGAAGATCGAGACCCAGCGCGTACGACGGCGACCGTCCACGCCGCAGCGCGCCGTCGACCAGGAACCAGCCGACGGCGGTCATCTGCGCGGCCTCGCCGGGCTGGTACAGCTGGCGGTCCGAGAAGATCGTGCCGCGCGCGATCGGCGTCGCCGAGGACCAGCCGTTCCAGAAATCGCCGGAGTACGCGCCGCTGTAGGAATCGCTGCGCACGTACGTCCAGTCGCCGCCGCGCCGCACGATCGTCACGAACGACGGCGCTTCGTCCTCACCGTTGTCGCGCGCGGCGCACGACGCGAACGACGCACCTCCGAAGCGCGCGGTGCCCGCGGCATCGGTCGTCGCGCTCGCGCACGCGAGCGGCGTCGACTTCGTCTTGAGATCCGCTTGCGAGGGATAGACGTCGACCTGCGCGCCGGCCGCCGGCATTCCGTCGGCGATGCGATGGACGCGCACGAATCCGCCGTCGGGGAAGAACTGGGCGAACACGCCGAGGTCGGTCAACTGCACGACGCCCGCCGCGACGAAGTTCCGGTCGGCGCCGAAGGTCGCCGAGACGCCATATGCGAGCACGCCGGCGGGCGACCCCAGCTTCGCGCGCAGCGGGACTTCGATCGTGCGCTCGACGTTGCGCGGGCCGCCGGCGTCGAAGCGCGGCCAACTCCCCGGCGCGGGAAGCACGTCGCCGACGTCCGGCGTGCCCGACGGATCGGGATGCAGCACGACGTCGGCCGGCTTGAGCGGATCGAAGATCGCGGCGACGTCGGAGGGCGCGTTGACGGCGACGACGTTGAGGCGCACGTCTTTCGTCGCCGGAAACACGCTCGGGCCGCTCGGCGCCCAGACGTCGGCGAGCAGATCGCCGGTGCGGAACGTGACGTGCTCCGCTTCGCCGAGCGTTTGTCCGAACGTGTCGCGCAGATCCGCGCCGGCGTCGACGGCGTAGTCGGTGTTGGGCGAGAGCAGCGCGCTGTTGATCGCGACGCCGGCGTCGATCGCGGCGAACGGAGTCGACGCCTTCGGCGGCGCCGGCGTGAGGTGCAGCGCGCCGAGCGTTTTGCCGTCGATCGGGTTGGTGAAGAGCAGCTGCGCGTCGCCTTGGGTGAACCGGCCCGGCGTCGACCAGCCGACCTTCGCAAAGCGCAACGCCTCGAACGTCTTGAGGTGACCGACGAACGTCTTCGTGCTCGCGAGGTTTCCGTCGCGCGGCAGAATGCCGGGCTCGAACACGATGTCGTAGTGCGTCCCTTTGGCAAGCGGCGCGGAGGGGACGAGGACGTAGTGCCAGGAGCGATCCGTCGGGTCGAACGCCTCGTCGGGCGCTGCTGTCGGAGCCGCCGACGGCGACACGCTCGGCTTCGCCGTGTCGGGTGGGACGACGAGCCGCACGGCGCCTTTCGTGTCGCCGCCCGGGCGCGCGAAGGCGTGCGCTTCGAGCGAAGCACGGTCGAGCGCGACGTTCGAGGTGAAGCGAATCGGCGGCGACAGCCCGCTGGGAGTCTCGTTGTCGGCCGGCAGGCTCCCGAGGGCGATTCCACCGGTCTGGAACGTCCAGGCGAGGTCGTCGTCGAGCGCGCGCCCGTGAATCCCGCGGAGGCCCTTCGCGATCTGCACGCGCACGCGGGTCGCGCCCGGCCAGGCACGATCCGCTTCGAAGCCGATCATGCGCGGCGTCAAGAACCGGAACCGGCCCGGCAGCGCGGGCTGCAGCGAGAAATGGCTCAAGATCGCCGCCTCGTCCGGCGATTCCAGGCGCTCGAGCGGGATCAGATCCTCGCTGAAAAGGATGCGGATCTGGGCCAGCGATGCGACCTTGCCGGTCGGGGAGAGCGAGGCGATCAGCGGCGGCGGTGAAGGCGCGGGGAGCGGCGCGACGGTGGCGAGCGGCTGCGGTCCGGGAGCACGAGAAACGCAGCCCGTCGCGAAGAGCGCGAGGAGCGTTGCGGCGAAAGCGAGCGTTCGACGCATGAACACGCCGCGACGACGTTCGTGCGAACGGAGGTGCCCCCTGTCGAGAGTCGCCTGGGCGTTCGCAACCGTCGTCACGCTGGCGGCGGCGACGCTGTGCGCGCCGATCGGCCCGCCCGCGTTCGCGGGCGGCGCGAACGCGCTGACGTTCGAGGATCGGGCCGGTCTGCCGCTTGGGACCGTGCTGGCACGCGATACGGAGCGTGCCGTACGGGTACCGCTCGACCGCGTCTCGCCGCGGTTCACGCAAGCGATCCTGGCAACCGAAGACGCGCGCTTCGCGCACCACGACGGCGTCGACGGCGTTGCGCTCACGCGCGCGCTCTGGCAGATCGTGACGACGCATCACGTCGTCACCGGCGGTTCGACGATCACGATGCAGCTTGCCCGGCTGCGCTTCGGGTTGCGGCGCGATCCGCTCGGGAAACTCGCGGCGATCGTTCTGGCGCGCCGCATCGAAGCGGGGACGTCGAAAGCGCAGATTCTCGAGGCGTACGTGAACCGCATTCCGATGGGCGGCGACCTCGTCGGGGTCGAAGCGGCCGCACGCAGCTATCTCGGCGTACCCGCCGCGGATCTGGATCTCGCGCAGGCGGCGCTGCTGGCGGCGCTGCCCAACGATCCGGTCGAACTCGACCCCTACGAACACCGCGCGGCGCTGGAGAGCCGCCGCCGCGCTGTGCTCGCGCGCATGGTCGCCGCGGGGACGACGAGCGCCGCGGATGCCGCGCGCGCAGCGCTCGAGCAGGTGCGGCTCGTCCCGCGCAGCGAGGGGATCGTCGCGGCACCGCACCTGCTGTTCCGGCTCGCCGGCAGCGCCCCATCCGATACCGCCCGCCTGCGCACGACGATCGACCGCGACCTTCAGCTCTTCGTGGAAAACGAGACCGCGCGCGTCGTCGGCGCGCTGAGCGATCGCGGCGTGCGCGACGGCGCGGCGATCGTGATCGACAATCGTGACGGGGCGATCCTCGCGTACGCCGGATCCGCCGACTACTTCGCCCGCGCGGGTGCCGGAAAGAACGACGGGGTCGTCGCGCTGCGCCAGCCGGGATCCACGCTCAAACCGTTTTTGTACGAGCTCGCGTTCGAGCGGCGCGTGGTTCGACCGACGACGATCCTCGCCGACGTGCCGACGACGTACGCGATCCCCGGAATGCACGCGTACGCGCCGAGCGACTACAGCGATCGCTTCGCGGGTCCGGTGCGCGCGCGCATCGCGCTCGCCGACTCCTTGAACGTGCCGGCCGTGCGCGTGCTGAGCGACGTCGGCGTGAGCTCGTTTTTGCAGCGGCTGCGTGCGCTCGGTTTCAACCATCTGCGGCAGGACGCGGATCACTACGGTCTCGGGCTCGCGTTGGGCGACGGCGAGGTCACGCTGGAGGAGCTGGCCGGAGCGTACGCGACCATCGCGAGAGGCGGGGTCCCGGTGCGCGTGCATGCCGTCGCGGATACGCCCCCGGCGCCGCCGGGCGCGCCGATCGGAAGCAGCATCGAATGGTCGCTGGTGACCGACATGCTGGCCGATCCCCACGCGCGCGCCCGCGCCTTCGGCGTCGCGTCGCTGCTGAAGACGCCGTTCATGAGCGCCGTGAAGACCGGCACGTCGTCGAACTTTCGCGACACGTGGACGGCCGGATTCACCGCCGACTACACCGTCGCGACGTGGGTCGGCAACTTCGACGGCACGCCGATGCGCCGCGTGAGCGGCGTGACCGGTGCGGCCCCCCTGTGGAACCACATCATCCGGCACCTCGCCGAACGTACGGCACCGCGCGGCTTTGCGCCGCCGCACGGTTCGGTGCGCCGTCCGATGTGCGCGACGACTGGCGTGCGTCCGACCCGCGACTGCACGTCGGTCGTGAGCGAGTGGCTCGATGCGGCCGACCTCGCCGCGTGGAACCGTCCCCCGCGCCCGCTCGACCGGCGCTACGACGCATGGCTCGCGGCGCAGCCCGCCGCGCAAGATGAGGCGGTGCGCATCGTCGCGCCGCACGACGGCGACGTGTTCGAAACCGGGCCCGGCGCGCGCATCGCCGTCATCGCACGCGGAGCGCGTCACCCCGAGTGGGCGCTCAACGGCGCGCGCATCGCCGCGCGCGACGCGCGCTGGACCTTTGCCTTGGCACGCGGTCGCTGGACACTCCGAGCGAGCGACGGGGCGCACGCCGACACGATCACCTTCACCGTCGAGGATCCGCCGCCGCCGCGAGCGCGCCGCGCCGGCTTTACCATCCGCAGCTAGCAAGCTCGCTGTGCGGGTTGGCGCGAGCCGCAGACGTGACGCAGGTCCCAATCGTCGGCGCAGGCCGAGACTTTGACCCTGCGCGTCCCTCCCCGTGCTGCTTTCATGGTAAGAAGTACGCCATGAGCCAGCGATCGCCGGCATCGCGTGCAGACGCGGTTCGAACCGGACGCGTTCTGGATGCTCTCGACGAGGGAATCATCGTTCGCGACGCGCAGGGCGCGATCGTCGACTGGAACGCGGCCACGCTACGGATGCTGCACCTCACGGTCGCGCAATTGCTCGGCCGTGAAGGGCGCGCGGCCGGCTGGCGGCTGGTCTGCGATGACGGTCCGCCGCTCTCCGCCGGCGGCGACCTGCTGCACGCGGCGCTCGATCGCGCCGCCGAAACGGGTCGCGCGACGATGCGCGTCCTCGCCGGGGATCGAGCGGCTGCCTGGGTCGCAATCGGCGCGCACGCTGATGCGGAGCCGGCGCGTCACGGCGAGCTCGAGACCACGTTCACGCTCACCGACGTCTCCGCGCAACGCGCGGCCGAACGGGAGAACGAACGCTACCGCGAGATCATCGACACGCTCGACGCCTCACATCGCATCCTCGAGGAGAGCCCGGTCGCAATCTGCAGCGTCGATCTGAGCGGCGACATCCTGCGCAGCAACATGGCGTTCCTCGCGCTCGCGGGGATCGAAACGCGCTCGATCTTCTCGCTCGTTCCGGGCGAAGACCAAGCCGCGCTGCGCGATGCCTTCGTGTGGTTGATGGAAGGGCGCACCCTCTCGGTGCGGCGCGAAACGCGGCTGGCCGGCGGAGCCGGTCTCCCGGTGTGGTGCGAGATCACCGCCGTCGCGATGCGCCAGGGGTTGCCCGACGCCGCCGTCTTGCTCCTCGTCAGCGACGTGACCGAACGGCACGAGCGCGAGCTTCGCCTGCGCAAACTCGCCGAGCGCGATCCGCTCACCGGCGTGCACAATCGGCGCTCCTTCGTGCACGTCCTCACCGAGCACTTGCGCCGCCTGCGCAGCCGCGGCCGCCGTACCGCGACCGATCACGCGCTGCTGTTGATCGACCTCGACGGCTTCAAGGACGTCAACGACACGTGCGGTCATGCGGGCGGGGACGCCGTCCTGGTGGCGGTCGCGGCGGGGATCCGCGAACGCACGCGCGCCGCCGACACGGTCGGCCGGCTCGGCGGCGACGAATTCGCGGCGCTGCTGGAATTGCGCGATCCGGCCAGCGCGGCAGCGATCGCTCAGGAGATCATCGACCGCGTCCAAGAAGCGGCGCTCTCAATCGCCGGTGCTCCGCCGGTGAGTGCGAGCATCGGGATCGTCCACCTCGATCCCGACTGCAGCGCGGAGAGCACGCTCGCGCAGGCCGACCGTGCGATGTACGAGGCGAAGCGTGCCGGAAAGGCGCGCTCCGTCGACGCCGGCACCTGCGTGATCGAAGACGCCTCCCGCATACTGCCCGGCCCCTCGGGTGCGATCGCCTCGTAGGCTCAGAGCTTGCAGAGGCTCCGGTCGCGCGGGACGGGATGGGACGAGAACGCGACGGTGTCGACGTAGTCCCACTGGTCTTTCATCGCGCTCTTCGGCTTTCCGACGAGCAGGTAGTACGGCTTGACCACCTGGTGGTCCCACGCGCGGATCTCTTCCGCTCCGGTCGGCCCGGCGTACTTGAACCCTTCGAGCGCTTTCGCGACCCGGGCCGGATCGGTCGAGCGGGCTTTCGCGATCCCTTCGAACGTCAACCGCGCCTCGATGTACGCGCTCGCGCCGACGTAGCCCAGCGGCTCGCCGTAGGCGGCTTTGTACGCCTCGCTCGCCTTGCGCGTCGCCGGGGTCGACTCGTGCCAGTACTGGCAGCCGACGTGCACGCCGTCCAGATCGTCGGCGCCGATGCCGGCGAAGTCGAGCAGCCCGCCGCTCCACACGTAGAGGATCTTGGTCGTCTTCTTCAGCCCGTAGCTGGTCGCCGTCTTGAGCGCCTTGATGGCGTCGCCGCCGAAGTTCAACAGCACCAGCACGTCGGGCTTCGCTTCGGCGGCCTTCGCGATGTAGTTCGAGAACTCGGTCGCGCCGAGCGGGTGATAGTCGTTCCCGATCAGGGTGATGCCCTTCTCCTGAGCGACCTCCTTGACGTTGGTCAGCAGCGACTCGCCGAACACGTAGGACGGCGTGATCGTGTACCACTTCTTGAGGTTCGGGTACTTCGCGATGAACGGGTACAGCGTCGCGCGCACCGCGCCGTAGGCGGGTACGGACCAGCGGAACGTGTACGGATTGCAGTCCTTGCCGGTGATCTCGTCGGCGCCGACGCTGGTGAAGAACAGCGCGTGCTTGTCCCGCGCGACCTGTTCGATCGCCAGCGCCACGCTGCTCGAGGCGATCCCGGCGAAGAATCGCGCGCCGTCGTGTTCGTACGCATCGGTGACCTGCTGCTGTCCGACGTCGGGTTTCGTCTGATCGTCGCGCGTGATGTATTTGATCGGATGTCCGTCGACCGATTTCTTGAACTCGTTGACGGCCAGCTGGAAGCCGCGGTCGGTGTCGCGGCCGAACGCCGCGTACGCGCCGGTCGCCGAGTACACGCCCGCGAAGACGACCTCGTCCGCCGCTTGCGCCGGCAGCCCGCCGAGCGCCGCGGCGGCGGCCCCGCCGCCTACGGTTGCGAGAAAGCGTTTCCGTTCCATCCCCAATCCTTTCACATGCCGACGCCGAGATAGGTCGATTGCAGGTCGCTGCGCGCGCGCAGCTCGCTCGCGGTTCCGTCGAAGACGATCGCACCTTGGTCGATGATGGCGGCCCGGTCGGCGACCTCGAGCGCGATCTCTACGTTCTGCTCGACCAGCAAGATCGCGAGTCCTTCGGCGCGCAAGTCCTGCACCGAGGCCATCACGGCGTCGACGACGACCGGCGCCAGCCCCTGCGAGGGTTCGTCGAGCAGCAGCAGCCGCGGCCCGGTGACCAGCGCCCGCGCGATGGCGAGCATCTGCTGCTCTCCGCCGCTCAAGAACCGGCCGCGCCGGCCGCGCAGCGGCACGAGCGCCGGGAAGATGCCGAACGCGCGCTCCGCCGTCCAGGTGCCGCCGCGCAACGCGATCGCGAGGTGCTCGTCGACGGTCAGATCGGCGAAGATCCGACGCTCCTCCGGAACGTAGGCGATCCCGCGGCGGTTGATCGCGTGCGGCGAGGCGCCGCCGATCTCGGCGTCGTCGAAGCGCAGCGAACCGCGGCGCGGAGCGACCAGACCCGCGATCGTCTTGAGCGTGGTGGACTTCCCGGCACCGTTGCGTCCGAGCAGCGCGAAGACGCCGCCCGCCGGAACGGCGAGCGAGACGTCTTTGAGAATCCAGCTCGGGCCGTAGTACGCGTCGACGCCTTCGAGCCGCAACATCAGCCGCGCGTCCCCAGATACGCCGATCGCACGTTCGCGTCGGCCCGAATCGCTGCGGGCGTTCCGTGCGCGATGACGCGACCGAAGTTCATCACCGTGATCTCTCCGGCGAGTCCCATCACGAGCGGCATGTTGTGTTCGATCAGCACGATCGTATAGCGCGCGGCGAGCGCGGCGATGCGGTCGATCAGCCGCCGTGCGTCCTCGGGCGAGAGCCCCTGCGAGGGCTCGTCCAACAGGAGCAGCACGGGATCCGTCGCCAGCGTGATCGCGAGCTCCAGCAGCCGTTGGTCGCCCCCGGCCAGTTCGTGCGCAGGCTGCGCCGCGTGCGCGAGCAGGCCGACGTCTTCGAGCGCGCGCGCCGTTCGCTCGGCGAGCGCTCCGTTCGCCGACGCCGATGCGAACAGCGCGAAACTCAGCCGCGTGCGGGACTGCGCGGCAAGCCGCACGTTCTCGAACACGGTCAGCTTCGGAAAGACGTTGGTGCGCTGGTAGGACCGGCCCATCCCGCGGTGCGACCGCGCGGTCACGTCGAGCCGCGTCACCTCCTGCCCCAGGAATTCGATCGTGCCGCTGGTGGGCCGCTGCTCGCCGCTGAGCAGGTTGAACAGCGTCGTCTTGCCGGCGCCGTTCGGCCCGATGATCGCATGCAGCGTGCCGTCGCGGACCTCGATGTCGACGGCATCGACCGCGACGTGCGCCCCGAAGCGCTTGGTCAGGCTATGCGTGCGAAGCACGACGGTTCCAGAGCCCGGGGATGCTCCACAAGCCGCCGCGGAAGAACAGCACGACGATGCAGAACACGACGCCGAAGAGCAGCGGCCAGTGCGACCACACGTGGCTGAGCGCGTTCGAGAGGATCGTGAAGACCGCGGCGCCGAGCAGCGGGCCGTACGGCGACCCGGTTCCGCCGAGCAGCGTCGCGACGACGATGTTGGTCGAGGTGTCCAAGTCGATCGACTGCAGCGGCACGAAGCGGAACAGCCCGGCGTACAGCGCGCCCGCGAGCCCCGAGAGGCCGCCCGAGATCGCGAACGCTGCGATCTTGAACCGCCGCACGCGGAAGCCGATGGCGCGTGCGCGCTCCTCGTTCTCGCGAATCGCGCGCAGGACCGCGCCGAACGGCGAATCGATCAGCCGCAGCACGAACGCGAACGCGAGCAGCACGACGATCGCGGTGAAGAAATAGTACCGGGTCGCGTCGTCGAGCGAGATGCCGAACACGTCCGGTCGCGGGATGCCGCGCAGACCGTTGTCGCCGCCGGTCACGTCGCGCCACTGGAACGCGAGGTAGTACGCCATCTCGTTGAACGCGAAGGTCAGCATGACGCCGTACACGCCGCGCCCGGTGATCGCCAGCGCTCCGATCGCCGCCGCGACGAGGGCGCCCGCCGCAATCCCCGCGCCGAGCGCGAGCAGCAGCGGCGCGTGCAAGTCGATCAGCACGCGCGCCGCGGCGTACGCGCCGACGCCGTTGAACGTCGCTTGTCCGAACGAGAGAAAGCCCATCTCGCCGAGCAGCACGTTGAACGCAACGGCGAGCAGGCCGAAGGTGAGGATCTGCGTCTCCAGGGTCGGATAGCGCACCACGAACGGCGCGAGCGCGACGAGTGCGACGAGCACGGCGAAGCGTCTCATCGCCGGCCGAACAGTCCCTGCGGCCGCACCAAGATGACCAGCGCCATCGCCGCGAAGATCGCGACTTCCGACGCGGCGGGATAGAGAATCGTCATGATCGCTTGGGTCAGGCCGACGAAGACGCCGCCGACAACCGCACCGAGATAGCTGCCCAACCCGCCGATCACGACGACGGCGAAACTCGTCGCCATCAGTTCGTTCCCCATCGCCGGCTGGCCGCCGCGGATCGGCACGATCAGCGCACCGGCGAGTCCCGCCAAGCCGACGCCGATCCCGAAGACGATCGTGAACAGCCGCTGGACGTCGATCCCGATGCAGTCGACCATCTCCGGATCGTCGATCCCGGCGCGGATGATCGCGCCGTAACGCGTCCGTTCGAGACCGAACCACAATGCCGCGATTACGACGGCCGAGACGGCGACCAGGAACAGCCGGTAGACGGGAAAGCTCACCACGCCCAGCGGAATGCCGCCGGAGAGCGCAGCCGGCACCGTAACGCTCGTCGGATCGGCACCCCACACCAGCACGATCGCTTCCTGGACGATGAGCACGAGGCCGAGCGTGAAGAGAATCTGGTACACGTGGCCCGCGCGCGCGAGACGGCGCATCGCAAGCGCGTCGACGATCAAGCCCAGCACGGCGATGACGATCGGAACGACCGCGATCGCCAGCCAGAAGTTCCCGCTCGACGACACCACCGTGAACGCCACGTACGCGCCGAGCGCGTAGAACGCGCCGTGGGCGAAGTTGGGAATGTCGAGCATCCCGAAGATCAGCGTCAGCCCCGCCGCGACCAGCGCGTAGATCATGCCCTGAACGATGCCGTTGAGCAGCTGGATCTCGATCAGGCCCGACATCAGGCCGCGCGTTCCCACACTTTCGCGCCGCCGACGTACGTGGCGACGACGCCGAGCGAACCGAGCGTCGCGGCGTCGGCGGTCAGCGGGTCGCCGTCGAGCACGACGAAATCGGCGACGTAACCCGGCGCGAGCCGGCCCTTCACGTCGTCTTCGTCCGATGCGTACGCGGCGTTGACGGTGTAGAGGGCGAGTGCTTCCGCCGGCGTGACGCGCTGCGAGAGTCCGAGCGGCGCTCCGTCGTAGCCGGTGCGCGTGACGCACGACTGCAGCGCGAGCAGCGGCTGATACGGCCCGCACGGATAGTCCGACGATCCGGCGACCGCGACGCCCGCGTCGAGGAACGCGCGATGCGCGAACATCCGCTCGAGCCGCTTCGCACCGTACCACTCGAGCAGCTTCGCACCGTGGTAGTGCACGTAGCTGCCGAACGGAACCGCGATCGCGCCGACCGCCTTCATCCGGCCCAGGATGTCTTCGTTGACGACGCTGCAGTGTTCGATGCGGTGGTGCAGGTGCGGGCGCGGCTTCTCGCGCTGCGCCGCTTCGAGCTGGTCGAGCAGCTTGCCGATCGCGCGGTCGCCGTTGGCGTGGACGCAGACCCGGTTGCCGTCGAGGTGGACCATGCGCACGATGTCGCGCAGGTCCGCGTCGGAGGTCGTCTGCATCCCGTAGTCGTCACTCGTCCCTTCGAACGGCTGCTCGAGCAGACACGTGCGCCCGCCGATCGCGCCGTCGACGAAGCCTTTGATCCCGCCGAGCCGCAAGCGGTCGGTGCCGGAACCGGTGCGCACCGCGAGCTTCGCGAGCAGTCCGTAGTGCTCGTAGTGCAGCAGCATGTTGATGCGCATCGTCAATCCGCCGCGCTGCTGCGCCGCTTGGAACAGCGCGATGTCGGCCGGGCCGACCATCGCGTCGGTGACCGAGGTGATGCCGGCGGCATGGAACGCGTCCATCGCGCGGCGCAGCCCGCGCTGCCGATCCTCCGGCGTGCTCGGCGGCGCGACCGTCTGAGCCCGCTTCGTCGCCTGCGGGTACGCGAAATCGAAGATCGCCTGTTCGAAGAGCAGCCCGTTGAGACCGCCGTTTCCGTCACGTCCGAACTTGCCGCCGAACGGCTCCTCCGTCGACTCGTCGATTCCACCGAGCTCGAGCGCTTTGGAGTTGACGACGCCCCAGTGCCCGGCCACCTGGAGGATGAGGATCGGATGCTCGCGGCTGATCTCGTCGAGATCCCAGCGCGTCAGCACGCGGCCTTCGGGCATCTTCGCGTCGTCGTACCGGCTCCCGCGGATCCACCCGCCCGGCGGCGTGTGCTTCAGCTGCTCGCGCAGCGACGCGGCGATCTCCGCGAGCGAGCCGACCGCATCCATCGAGAGATCGAGATGAAGCATGTCCTCCGCCGCGACCGCCAGATGCGCGTGCGCGTCGTTGAAGCCCGGCACGATCGTCGCCGAACCGAAATCGACGACCTCTGCATCGTGGAACCGTCCGCGCAGCTCACTAACCGTACCGGTCGCGACGACCCGCTCACCCGAAGCCGCGAAGGCCTCAGGCGCATCGTCCCCCATCGTCACGACACGCGCAGCGCGAAAAATCGTGGTCGTCATGCAGAACGTCGCTTACCGCCCGCTGCAATCTCGCCCTGCTATTGCCGCAGTGGGGAGAGACCGTCGCGGCGTCAGCGCCGTCGCAGCCGTGAGGGCAGGACGCCGTTCAAGGAGAACGCCATCACGTCGCCGGCGAACGTCGCCGTGTAGACGCCGCTCGGGACGATCGCCGGCGAAGCATACAGGTTCGCTCCCAGATCGCCGCTCGACAAGAGCTTCGCACCCGTGTGCGCATCGAACGCGACGAGCGTGTGATCGAGACCGATGAAGCCAAGGCCGGGGACGAACGCCGCGTAGCCTTTGACGACGTAGTTCGCTTGGAACGTGTAGAGGGAAGTCCCGGCAAGATCGAACGCGGAGACGGTGCAGCCCGGCGGATCGTGCAAGGAGGGATCGCTCAGCTCGCCGCCCGTTACCAGGATCATCGTTCCGTCGCCGGTCGCGGTCCCGATCGCGCCGCCGCTGGGAATCCACGGATGCAAATTGCGCGACCACGCCACGTTGCCGCTCGCGCGATCGACCGCGTAGAAGATCCCGCTCTTCGTCACGACGTACGCCTGCGCGGTCGCGACGTTCAGCGCCTCCGACGTCTTCGTCGAACCCGCTCGGATCGTACGCGTGCACGAGCCAGTTCGTTCCCAGCGATGACGGGGCGAGCGAGAGCATCGCGTCGCCGAAGCCGCCGGCCTCGTTCGCGTTGCACACGTTTCCGGTCCCGGCGAAGAGACTCGTTCCATCCGTGCTCAGGGGGCGACCACACGCCGCCGCCGCCGGGCAGCACGGCCGTTTGCCAGAATGGGCGAACCGGTGCGCCGGTGCGTTCGTCCAGCGCCATGATGCCGCCGCTGACGCAGCCGTCGTCCGCGTCGCCGCCGGCCACGCCTTCGTAGACGACGGAGCCCAGCACGACCGGTTCGGAGCGGATCACGCCCACGGCGCCGTCGGCGGATGCGCCGTCCAGCGAACCGTTCCGGTCGCCGGGTCCAGCGCGACGAACGCGGCATCGGTCGGCGGACGGCCATTGCCGTGCGGCGTCCCGTAGATACCGACGAACAGCGTCCCGTCGATCAGTGCCGGCGTCATTCTCACCGATGGCCCGACGTGCACCTTCCAGCGAATCGCTCCGCTCGCCGCGTCGAGCGAGACGACGTTCCCCGCATCGGTCCCGACGTACACGGCGCCCCCGGCGACGATAGGGCTCGACCATACCGGCTCGCGCAGCGAACTCGTCCAGCGCGTACGCAGCGCGGCCACCGTGGTGCGATCGATCCCCGTCGCCTGCGCCTCGAACCCGCTTCGCGCTTGATCGTGCGCGTACGTCACCCAGTCGTCGGCGTTCGTTCCGCTCGGTTGGGGACCGCTCGGTGCCGTCGACGGCTGGGGGACGGAGCGGCGGGCAGGCTCGATCCGCCGCCGCCGCAACCGGTCGCGAAGGCGAGCGCCAAGCCGGCGAGCACGCGGGCACGGGACGTCACCACGCCACGATACAGCGATGTCGTCCCAGGACGCCCGGGCCTCACGTCCGCCGCGGGGGTGCGTCGCCCACGACGAATGCCGGTGATGGCAGCGGACGGGATCTGCCGCGAAAGGCGAAAAGAGATCGTACGGCGTCCCCAGCGCCCCGTGTCGGGAGGTACAGCAGCATGATCGCTTCGCGGACCGCGCAGACCCTGTTCGTCGACGGCCGCTTCGAGGAGGCACGTTCGGGTGAGACGCTGCCGGTCGTCGACCCGGCGACCGGCGAGACGACGGGTGCCATCTCGGCGGCCGACGCGGCTGACGTCGATCGCGCGGTGCGCAGCGCCGTCGGAGCATTCGAGGGCGAATGGGGCGCATTGCCGGCGGTCGAGCGCGGGCGCTTTCTGGCAAAGCTCGGGGCCGCGATCGTCGCGCACGGCGAACGGCTTGCGCAGATCGAGTCCGACGACACCGGCAAGCCGATCTCGCAGGGCCGCGCCGACGTCACGGCCGCGGCGCGCTACTTCGAGTTCTATGCTGGCGGCGCGGACAAGCTGCACGGCGAGACGATCCCGTACCTTGCCGGCTACGGCGTGCAGGTTCTCCGCGTTCCGGCCGGCGTGAGCGGTCACATCATTCCGTGGAACTATCCGCTGCAAATGTTCTCGCGCTCGCTCGCGCCGTCGCTCGCGGCCGGTAACGCGACGGTGATCAAGCCGTCGGAGGACGCGTCGCGCTCGGTCGTGGCGCTCGCCGAGCTCGCCGCCGAGTGCGGCTTTCCGGCCGGGGCGATCAACGTCGTGACCGGTCTGGGCGAAACCGCCGGCGACGCGCTGGCCCGGCATCCGGGCGTCGACGTGCTCTCGTTCACCGGTTCGCCGGAGGTCGGCACCATGGTGCAAGCCGCGGCGGCCGAACACCACGCGCGCTGCATCCTCGAACTCGGCGGCAAGTCGGCGCAGATCGTGTTCGCCGACGCCGATCTCGACGCCGCGATCCCGGTGATCGTGAAGGCGATCGTGCAGAACGGTGGACAGACGTGTTCCGCGGGAAGCCGGGTCCTGATCGAAGCGAACGTCTTCGACCGCGTCGTGGCGCTGCTCGCGGAACGCTTCGCGACGTTGCGCGTCGGCATTCCGGCGAGCGATCCCGACGTCGGGCCGCTCATCAACCGCGCGCAGTTCCAACGCGTGAGCGGGTACGTCGAGCGCGCGCAGCGAGACGGTGTCGCCGTTCTCGCGCGAGCGCAGCTCCCCGGCGATCTCCCCACGGGCGGATATTACGTCGCGCCGGTCATGTACGGGCCGGTTCCGGAACGGCACGAGCTCGCTTGCCGTGAGGTCTTCGGACCCGTCCTCTCCGCCCTGCCGTTCGAGGGCGAAGCGGAGGCGATCCGCTTGGCGAACGCGACCGACTACGGCCTGGTCGCCGGGCTGTGGACCGAGAACGGCGGGCGCCAAGCGCGCGTGTCGCGGGACCTGCGCGTCGGTCAGGTGTTCGTGAACTGCTATGGTGCCGGCGGCGGGATCGAGCTTCCGTTCGGCGGTTTCAAACGCAGCGGCCACGGCCGTGGAAAAGGGTTCGAAGCGATGCGCGAGTTCAGCACCTTGCAAACGATCACCACGAAGTTCGCGTGAGCGGAAAGCTCGACGGGAAGGTCGTCGTCGTCACCGGCGGCGGCTCCGGTTTCGGTGAGGAGATCTGCAAGAAGGTCGTCGAGGAGGGTGCCACGGTGACCGTGCTCGACATCGACGACCGGGGCGGCGAACGCGTCGCGGCCGAGATCAACGCCAAAGCGCCCGGACGCGCGCGCTTTTTGCACTGCGACGTCAGCCGGCGCGACGACGTGGCCGCGGTCGTCCGCGCCGTCGTCGCGCGCGACGGCCGGATCGACGCCTACGTGAACAACGCGGGGATCACGCACCGCAACCAGCCGATGCTCGACGTCACCGAGGACTGGTTCGACCGCATCTTCTCCGTCAACGTGAAGGCGCTCTACCTCTCGGCGCTCGAGCTGGTGCCGGTGTTTCGCGCGCAGGGCGGCGGCGCGATGATCACGATGGCATCGACCGCCGGAATCCGGCCGCGACCCGGTCTCACCGTCTACAACGCGTCGAAAGCGGCGGCGATCCTCTTCTCGAAATCGATGGCGGTCGAGTACGCCGCCGACAACATCCGGGTGAATTCGGTCTGTCCCGTCGCCGGCGAGACGCCGCTGCTCACCGAGTTCATGGGCGGCGACACGGCGGAGCTGCGCGCGACGTTCGCCGGCAGCGTTCCGCTCGGCCGCCTCTCGCAGCCGCGCGACATCGCGAACGCCGTGGCGTTCTTGGCCTCCGACGAGGCGGCGTTCATCACCGGCGTCGCGCTCGAAGTCGACGGCGGGCGCTGCGTCTGAACGTTGGCGCCGTCGCCAAACGGCTCGCGTGCGGCTTCCTCTGCCTGGCGCTCGCGTCGTGTGCGGCCCGTGCCGGCGCGCGCCCGGATCCGGGGACGCTCGTCGTCCTCGAAGCCGCCGATGCCAGTACGATCGAGCCGCTGCTGACCAGCCAATACTACTCGTTCTTGTATCAAAACTTGATCTTCGACACGCTGCTCGGGAGCGGTGCGGACTACAAGCCCACACCCAACCTCGCGCTATCCTGGAATTCCGATGCGACCGGAAAGACCTGGACCGTTCACCTGCGCAAGGGCGTGCGGTGGTCGGACGGCGCGCCGTTCACCGCGGCGGACGTGGTGTGGACGTTCGATGCGCTGATCGACCCGGCAACGGGCTCGCCCTACAACGGTCAGTATACGTTCATCAGACACGTCGTGGCGCTCGATCCGTTCACCGTCCGCTTTCAGCTGGAATCGCCGAACGCGACCTTCGTCGAGAACGCGCTGCAATCGCGGTGGATCATGCCGGAACACTCCTTTCGCGGCATCCCGCACGCTCAGATAAAGAACTCCGCCTTCGGCGAACACCCGATCGGGACGGGAGCCTACGTTTTGGAACGCTGGAATCACGATCAGGAGGCGGTGTTCGGCACGAACCGCTATTGGTGGGGCGGCACGCAGACGGTCCGCACGATCGACATCCGCGTCGTGCTGCAAGACCAGGGCCGCACGGACGCGATGCTCGGCGGCGCGGCCGATCTCGACGACAGAATCGGGGCCGATGCGGCGCAACGCTTGGCCAACGTCCCCGGCATCCACGTGATCGACATTCCCGACCTCTACACGCGCTTCATCAACGTCAACCTGCACACGCCCGGCTTGAACGACGTCGTCGTCCGCCGCGCAATGATGTACGGCTGGGACCGCGCGGCGGTCGCGGCCGGGCTTCGCCACTCCCATGCGACCATCGCGAACGGCGTCGAGCCGGAAGCGATTCGCTACTGGCACGACGACGGGCTCAAGCCGTATCCGTACGATCCGGCGCGGGCAAACGCCCTGCTGGACGGCGCGGGGTGGAAACGCAGTGCGGACGGCGTGCGCGCGAAGAACGGCGTTCCGCTGGCCTTCGAGCTCCTGATCCCCAACTCGCTACTCTCGAACGACATCGCAGCCGGGTTCTCGGCCGACATGAACGACATCGGCATCGCGATCTCTGTCCACGTGCTCGACTACGCGACCTTCATCGAGCAAGCGAACGCCTCGAAGTTTCAACTGGCGTATTCCGGCTGGGGCGGGCAACCCGATCCCGACATGCTCACCCTGCTCGACTCGAAGCAGATGCCGCCGGTCGGCAACAACGTCGGCTTCTACAGCAATCCCGCGGTCGACCGCGATCTGGAAGCGGGACTGGTGACGCTCGACCCGGCCCGGCGCAAGCAGTACTACGACGACATGCAGGTGCGCACGGCGCGCGACGTGCCGGAGCTGTTCGCGACGAACGAGTTCGCGCTCACCGCCTATCGTGACCGCGTGCACGTCACGGGCCCGATCCTGCCCGGCCTCTACCTCTTCTCCAACGTCGCCAAGTGGCGGCTCGACCCGTGATCGGGTACGCGATCCGCCGCATCGCCGGCGCCGTGCCGCTCCTGCTGGTCATCTCGTTCGTCTCGTACGCGCTGATGGGGCTCGCGCCCGGCGGTCCGTCGGCGATCCTCTCGGAGCAGAGCCGCGCGCTGACACCCGCTGCGCGCGCCGCGTTCGTCGCGTCGCTCGGACTCGACAAGCCGTGGTACGTGCAGTATTTCTATTGGCTCAAGGAGTTGGTCTTTCACGGCAGCCTCGGGCGGTCGTTCGTCGGCCACCGCCCGGTCATCGCGCTGATCGGCGAGAAGATGCCGGTGACGATGGAATTGCTCGGCCTCGCGATCGTCGTCACCGTGCTGATCGCGATCCCGCTCGGGGTCGCGGCGGCGACTCGACGCAACTCCGCCTTCGACGTCGCCGCCACCGCCGTCGCGTTCATCGCATACGGCATCCCGGTGTTCTGGCTCGGCATCGTCCTCATCGACGTCTTCGCGGTCGGGCTGCGTTGGTTTCCGTCCGGCGGCATCGCGTCGATCGGGCGTGAGAACGATCCGTTGGACCGGCTGTGGCATCTCGTTCTGCCCGTCGCGACGCTGGTCGTCGTCGGCTTCGCCCCGTGGATGCGCTATCAGCGCGCGAAGATGATCGACGTACTCGGCCAGCCGTTCATCCGCACCGCGCGCAGCAAGGGGCTCTCCGAACGCGCCGTGATCTACCGCCACGCACTGCGCAACGCGCTGATTCCGATCGTAACGCTGCTGGGACTCAGCCTGCCCACGCTGGTCGGCGGTGCGTATTTCATCGAGTACGTCTTTTCGGTCCCGGGGATGGGCTATCTCGCACTCAACGCCGTCTTCCAGCGCGACTATCCGACCGTCATGGGAATCACCATCATCTCCGCGGTGTTCGTCATCGCCGGAAACCTGCTCGCCGACATCGGCTACGCGCTGGTCGACCCGCGCGTGCGCTACGAATGAGCCGGTTCCTCGCGCGGTTCGGCCACGAACGCCCCGCCCTCGGCGGCGCGATCGTCCTCGCGATCATCGTCGCTGCGGCGCTCCTGGGGCCGCTGCTCTGGCATGTCTCACCGATCACGGTTCAGCACGCCGTCATGGGGCATCCGCTGCCGCCGTCGGCGGCGCACCCGCTCGGAACCGACCTGCTGGGGCGCGATCAGCTCGCACGCGCGCTTCAAGGGGCACGCGTCTCCCTGACCGTCGGCGTCACGGCGATGCTCGTCGCGATCGGGCTGGGCTCGCTCTACGGTGCGATCGCGGGGCTCGCCGGCGGCAAGGTCGACGCGATGATGATGCGCTTCGTCGACGCGATGCTCTCGTTTCCGACGTTCTTCCTCATCATCACGGTGGAAGCGCTGACCAACCAGTTCTCGCTCGTCGTGATCGTGCTCGTCATCGGACTGCTGTCCTGGATGGTCGTCGCGCGTTTGGTGCGCGGCGAGGTGCTCACCCTGCGCGAGCGCGACTTCGTCGAAGCGGCGCGGGCCCTCGGTGCCGGCCCCGTCCGCCTTATAACGCGCCATCTGCTGCCGAACGCGCTCGCGCCGATCGTCGTGGCCGCGACGCTCGCGATCGGCGACAACATCCTCATCGAGGCCGGGCTCTCGTATTTAGGTCTGGGGGTTCAGGTGCCGACGGCATCGTGGGGCAACATGCTGCAGGACGCGCTCGGGACGACCGCACTCGTCGCGCCGTGGATGGTGATCGTGCCGGGCACGTTGATCGTCGTCACGCTGCTCGCGTTCAACCTGGTCGGCGAGGGACTGCGCGTCGCCTTCGACCGTTCCATCGACCAGTAACCGCGCTCACGCGGACGGCGAACAGGGTGCCATCCGATCGTTCTCGATGCACTGACTGCAGACGATCTCGCCGTCCGCATAATAGTGGTATCCGTGCGAGTGGCCGCACTTGGAACAGCGGCTCGTTTGCTTTGCCATACGCTCTCCTGAGTCTTTACAAAACCCGGCTTTGCGTCGACTTAACGCCGCCCGGGGCGGTCGGCCCTTGCACCTTTACGCCGCGTGCCTGATGCTTATCGTATGAAGCACGAGTTCGCCGGAGAGCAACAGCTTCGCGCGACCGTGGCGTTCCTCGGAGTCGCCGACGTGTCGATCCACGCCGTCCTCCCGGGCTTCTTCCGCTACCACTGGCCCTGCGGCTGCGAGATCGTCACCGAAGCGGGCCGGCGCGAGTGGTCGGCATGCCAGCAGCACGAAGCAAGCGAGCTGCTGGCTGCACGGCACCGTACCGCCTAAGCCCACTAGCCGAGTCGCTCGGTAAGGTAGCCGGCCAGCGCGTCCGCGGCGACGCGATCCTGTTTCATGCTGTCGCGATCCCGCACGGTCACCGTCGCGTCGTCCAGCGTCTGATAGTCAATCATGATGCAGAACGGCGTGCCGATCTCGTCTTGCCGGCGGTAGAGCTGACCGACGTTGCCCTCGTCGTACTGGGTTCGAAACACCGGCCGCAGGCCGCGCTCGATCCCCTGCGCGCGCTCGACGAGCTCCGGCTTGTTTCGCGCCAACGGGAAGACGCCGACCTGCACCGGCGCGATCTTCGGGTGGAAGCGCAGCACGGTCCGCTCCGTCTGCTTCTCTCCCTCGACGATCGTCTCGCGCTCGAACGCATCGATCAGCATCGTGAGGGTCGTGCGGTCCATCCCGGCCGAACTCTCGATGAGGATCGGCGTATACTTCTGCTTCGACGCCTCGTCGAAGAACTGCAAATCCTTCCCCGAGTACTCGATGTGGCGGTCGAGATCGTACGTGCCGCGGTGCGCGATCGATTCGAGCTCACCCCAACCCCATGGGAACAAGTACTCGACGTCGATCCCGGCCTTCGCGTAGAACGGGCGCTCTTCGGGCGTCAACTCGTAGAAGCGGAGGCGATCGGCGCGCACGCCGTAATCGCTGTACCACTTCTTGCGCGCCGTGACCCACTCTTGGAACCACTCGAGATCCTTGCCGTCCTGCGGAACGAAGAACTCGAGCTCGGCCTGTTCGAATTCGCGCACCCGAAAGGTGAAGTTGCCGGGCGTGATCTCGTTGCGGAACGACTTCCCGATCTGGGCGATCCCGAACGGCGGCTTCTTCCGCGCGCTCTGGTAGATGTTCTTGAAGTTGACGAAGATGCCCTGAGCGGTCTCGGGACGGAGATACGCCTGCGACGAGGTGTCCTCCATCGGCCCGATCGCGGTCTTCATCATCAGGTTGAAATTGCGCGGCTCCGTCAGCGTGCCGCTCATCCCGCAGTCCGGACACTTGTCGAGTGAGGGGATGTGGTCGGCACGAAAGCGGCGCTTGCAGTTGCGGCAGTCGACCAGCTTGTCGTGGAACGCGGCGACGTGACCGGACGCCTCCCACGTGCGCGGATGCATGATGATCGACGAATCGAACGCGACGACGTCGTCGCGCAGCTCGACGTTCTCTCGCCACCAGGCGTCCTTGACGTTGCGCTTGAGGACGGCGCCGAGCGGGCCGTAGTCGAAAAAGCCCCCGATTCCACCGTAGATTTCGCTCGACTGAAAGATGAAACCGCGCCGTTTTGCAAGCGCGGTGATCTCTTCCATCGTCACGCGGGACTTTTCCAACACTTCCTCCATCGAACCGGGCGCGTTCGGGACCGGCCCTCGCGCACCCTAGTCGCGGGGACCCGCCGATCCGTGGGCGTACCGAAAGCGATGATGCCGCAGAGCAACACAGCCGCCCGCCGGTACCTGATCGCTGCAGCGGCGCTGGCCTTCTTGCTGGCCGGCACCTTCATGCCGTCGCCAATGTACGAACTCTACCGGCGGGTGTGGGGTCTGACGCCGGGCGAGATCAGCCTCGTCTTCGCGGTCTACGCCGGCACGCTGATCCCGGCGCTGCTGTTCCTGGGCGGAATATCGGACCGCATCGGCCGGCGCCGCACGCTGCTGCTCGCAATCGCGCTGATGGCCGTCTCCGCCCTCATCCTCGCGCTCGCGGCCGGCGTGTGGTGGCTCATCGCCGCGCGCCTCGTGCAGGGGCTCGCGATGGGAATCGGCGCGGGGACCGCGACCGTCGCGATCCGGGAGTGGATGGACGAATCGATGCGCCCGCGGGCCGGCGTGGTCACCTCCGTCGCGGTCGGCGCAGGGTCGGCGATCGGTGCGCTGCTCGGCGGAGTGCTCGGGCAATATAGCCTGCTGCCGCTTACCCTTCCGTACGTCGTCTACGTCGGATTGCTCGCGTGCGTCGCGGTCGCGATCGCAACGGTGCCGTCGTGCGCGCACCTGCAGCCCGCCGCGCATACGACGATCCCGACGATCCCGGCGGCGATCCGGCGGCCGTTCCTCGTCGCTTCGGGATCGTCGCTGATCACCTGGTCGGCCTTCGCGCTCTTCTTTTCCCTCGTCCCCTCGTTTCTGTCCACGACGCTGGGGCTGCACAACCTCGTGGTCGGCGCGCTGGTCGTCGTCGGCGTTCAGGCCGGGTCGGTCGCCGGATCCGTCGCGGGCGGCACGCTGCCGGTTCGAACGGCGATCGTCGCGGGGATCCTCACCGTGGGTGGCGGCGTCTGGATGCTGCTGCTCGCCGTGCCGCTCCACGCCGTTGCGCTCGTCGCGGTCTCGACGCTGGCGGTCGGCATCGGGGGCGGATTGACGTACCTCGCCGGGCTGAACGTCATCGGAGCGGTCGCGCCGCCCGACCACCGCGCGGAGCTTATGTCGGCGTTCTTCGTCGCCTGCTATATCGGCTTCAGCGTCCCCGCGCTCGCGGTCGGAGTGGCCGCGAATTGGTTCGGCCTCTATGCGTCGCTCGTCGCGGCGGCGGTCGTGCTCGGCGTGCTCGCGCTCGTGACGGTCGCGCGGACCACCGAGCGCAACCTGCAGGTCACGGCGTAAGATGGCCGGCGACGGAACGACCCCTTGGACCCCGCTGCCGGGCGCGCCGCTCGCGATCGTCCGCGCGCGGCACGGCTGGATGGCGTACAACCCGCACGATCTCTACATCGGAAAATCGATCGAGCGCTACGGCGAGTTCGGCGAGCACGAACTCGATGTGATGCGCACGGTCACGCCGGCCGACGGCGTGGTGTTCGACGTGGGCGCGAACAGCGGCACGCACGCCGTCGCGATGGCGCGCCACGTCGGCTCGAACGGGATGGTGTTCGCGTTCGAACCGCAGCGCGTCGTGCACGGGATTCTTGCGACCAACGCGACGCTCAACGCGCTCAATTGGATCCATCCGGCCCACGCCGCGGTCGGCGCCGCACCCGGCACGATCCTGATCCCGGACTTCGTGTACGAAAACGAGGGCAACTACGGCGCGATTGCCCCTCTCGCCGGTCGAACGCGGCTGGCCGGTACGCGTGGCGACGCTCGACGAGTACCGTTGGGTGCCGCGTTGCGATCTGGTGAAGATCGACGTCGAGGGGATGGAACCCCAGGTCCTCGACGGCGCGCGCAAGTTCATCGCGCAGTTCCGTCCGGTGCTGTTCGTCGAACATGCTCTGCATCCCGCGCGAACGCCAACAATCCGTCGCCGGTCTCCCCGAGGTGCTGGACGCCGCGGCGCCACCGCCGCAGCCGCTCGCGCCGTATTAGTATTGTTGCTGCGTCGGGCTACGGGCGTTCGCCGCCCACCCGTCCGGTGTAGCGGCGCCCGCGCCACTGCACGCCGCGTCCGCTGACCACGCGCAGCGTCGAGTTGAGCATCATGGCGGCGCATACGGCGTAGCCGAACGGCGCGTACCAGGCGAGGCGGCTCGGAATTCCCGTCCGCCGCAGCCCGTAGGCCGCCGTGCCGATGCCGCAGGCGAGCGCGAGCAGCGCTTCGAGCGCCCGCAACGGTCGCCGGCGCACGAGCGAATCCGCCGCAATGCTCGCCGGCACGACCGAGAGCAGTGCCAAGAACGTCGCTGCTGCCGCCAGCACGCGCACGTCGCCGCGTGCGCCGAGATACATGTTCTTCGTGAAGCCCTCCCACAGTTCGGAGAGCGAGGTGTACATGCGCACCCGCACGATGCGCTGCCCGTCGGCCAGCAGGATCCGGAAGCGGCCGTCCGCTTTGAGCCGCCGCGCGAACATCACGTCGTCGAGGATCTCGCCGCGCACCGTGTCGTGGCCGCCGAGCGCATCGTACGCCGCGCGTGAGATCAGGATGTACTGACCGTTCGCGAGCGCATGCTCCGGATCGGCCGGATCGTTCACCTGCTCCATCGTCCCGGAACCGAGCAGCACCATGCCGAGGACCGACGGCAGCACCGCGCGCTCCGCCCACGAGCCGAGTTCCTGATGCGTCCATAGCGTCAACGCATCGATCCGCCGTGCGAGCGCGAAGGCGAGCGCCGACGCGCATGCTTGCGGCGCGTGCCACGTGTCGGCATCGGTGAAGAGTAGCCACTCGCCGGCCGCCAGGCGCGCGCCTTGCGCGAGCGCCCACGGCTTGCCGACCCATCCCGGCGGAAGCGGCTCGCCGTGCACGACGCGCAGCGTGCGATGCTCGCGCGAGAGTTCGGCCAGGATCGCACCCGTCCGGTCGGTCGATCGATCGTCCACCACGATCACCTCGACCTTCGCGGTTTGCGCGAGCAGCGAACGCACGCAGTGCTCGATGGAGCGTTCCTCGTTGCGCGCAGGCACGATCACCGAGAGCAGCGGCGCGTCGGCGGGCGGCGGCGCGACGGGCACGGCGACCCATCCGCGCATCATTCCGGTAGCGCGAACCGCGTACCCGAGTGCCGCGACCGCGCAGAGACGCGCGAGCGCATCCCGCACGCGTTCGCTCAGGAGATCGCCCGCCACGTCTCAGGCTCGCGCTCGACGAACGCGAAGCGAACCTCGTCCAGCAGCCGTCGCTGCGAGGCGAACGTCAGCAGCGACAGCGCCTCATCGAAGCGCGCCCAACGGTGCGCGTCATGCGCTGCGTCCGTTCGCACGTCTCCGTCGGCGACGCGCGCGACGAAGAACGGCACGACGACGATGCGGTCCTTCACCGGATCGTAGAACGTGTCGAGCGCACCGGCCGTGTACAACACCACGACGGCAAGTCCCGTCTCCTCGAGCACTTCACGCCGCGCAGTCTCCGTCGCGCGTTCGCCCGGCTCGACCCCTCCCATGACGATCGTCCACGCTCCCGCAAACGCCCCGCGCCCGCGCCGTATCAAAAGGATGCGCGTCTCGGGCCCCGCCCCGCGCAGTACCGCGACGCCCACCGCATCGGGACGGAACTCGAGGCTCACGCATCCACTCCGATCGCGGCGAGCAATTGGCCGAGTTCGCTGGTAAGAAGACGAAACGACTCCCGTAAGGCAACGCGTTCCGGCTCCGCGTTCGTCGCTTCGGCAAACAGCTCGCGACCGATCGAGCCGCGTACGAATACATCTTGAGCGGCCTGAATGCCCCGCCGGATGGGGGCGACACATTCGTTCTGATTCATGAGGTGGCGAAAGCGCCGCTCGATGTCGTCCGGTTCATGTCCTCGGAGCAAGCGAAACACGTCGCTTGCATCTTTTGCTTGGAGACGTCGCTCGTTGGACGACACTCGCTCGGCGATCTTCTGTGCTTTAGCGATGATGAGTGCGGCCGGGCCCGCAACATGCGCCTCTATCCGGTCTTGTGGGTCAACAAGATCTTCGATCAGCATGGAATCTCGATCGAAAAGGGCTGCTTCGAGGCCGCGGGTTCGACGCGCAACACGCTCATTGTCGCCGGGCAGCCCAGCGTCTCGGCTTCCGGGACCCTGCGCGTACTCTTCAGGAACGAGCAGGTCTACTTGAGCTCCCGCTTCCCGTGCCTCGGCACTCTCCTGCGAGGCCCAATAGAGCCCCGGCTGATTGTCGCGGTGGACGTAGCCGTTGGCGATGAGAGTCGCGCGGATCGGTGGAGTGGTCGCTAAAATTCGCGGATCGAGTGCGAGATCCGAATCGTACGTAAACGGCGCGAAAGGGAGGATGACGTCGACGGTGCGCAAGTAGACAGCCTGAGCGCCAACCACGATCACTGCACGTGGATCGTAGATTGCGAGTGCGCCAAGTATTCGTATGAGGTTCTTTCGAGCCGCGACGAACTCGTTATGAACGCCATTCACTCTCGTGCTCCCTCATCCACCGCAGAAGCTCTTCTGCTTGCTGCAAGTCACGACCATGTCCTACGAGGAGGTCGACAGCCACTTGGCTTGGAGATGCGACCGTGATCTCGCGGAACTTGCGCGCGCCTTGATAGACCCACTCGTCGAAAGGTAGAGCAAGAACAACGTTTGATGACCTTTCGGATCGTGAAAGGTGCATCGATGAAGCAAATTCCTGAAAATTGTCGCAATAGCAAAGAACGCTCGTTTCTGCGGTATATGGAGCGTAGAACGATGCGCCACTGACGCCGGAGAGCACATAGCGTTTCGATGCTTTTTCGAGCTGCGAAAAGAAGTGCTCGACGCCGCGCGGGTCTACGAAGCGTTCTTCTACTGGCCTACGATAGTCGACGGCCCATCGGCGAAGAAGGCCTTCGCAGAAGACCTTCGTCAAGGCACCGCGCGGTGCGCGAACGATAAGGCCATCGCTCTGCAGTAGCTCAAGATATCGGGAAACATTGCCTGCTTCGATATCAAGTTGCTTCGAGAGTTCGGTCACGGTAAACGGCGGTACGTGATCACATAGGTACCTGACGAGGCGACCCGCTTTCGCGCCTCTTAGCCGCCGGCCAGTCGCCTCGATCTTCGGGTCCGGGAGGCCCCCTGTAGTGTTGATGTACAGAGCTGGCCGGTCTAGCCGAAGATAAGCATTACCGGCGAAATCCAAGAAGTACATCTCGCGTCGGCGGAGATAGTCCCGGGTTCGCGTTGAGAGATGCGGCGCAACCAGGAGCCGACCGTCGGCGTCGAATTGTTGCAGCAGCGGCCAAGCAGCATCCGCGACTTGCGGCGAGATCTGAGTTTTGAACTCGACCGCGAGGACGCTCTCAACTTTGTCGGCAGCCTTGATAGTCAACCAAGCGTCCATATGACGGTCGTCGACGTCGCTTACCGTCACCGTCCAGCTTTCCGGCAGGAGCTGTTTCACGGCCCCGGCGAGCCGACCGCCATATTTGCCCCAATAGATTGAGTTGCCCATTACTGGCAAATTAGCCTAAACTGGCAAATCAGCCTTCATATTTGCCAGATTTAGCTGAATTGCCAGTAACTGGCAATTCAGCTAACCGTCGTCGTCAGCTCGCCTTGGCGCGGGGTTGGGTTTCGGCGCGGAGCTGGCCGCACGCGGCGGCGATGTCGCGGCCCATCGGGGTGCGTACGGTGACCGCGGTGCGCAGGTCTTCGAGGATCTTCGCGAAGGCCCAGATGCGCTGCTCGTCGCTGCCGCGGATCGCGGCGTCCGGCGTGCTGTTGTACGGGATCAGGTTGACGTGGTAGAGCGGACCCTTCATGCGGCGCGCGAGGTCGCGCGCGTGCTCGTCGGAGTCGTTGATTCCGGCCAGCATCACGTACTCGAAGAAGACCTTACGGTTCGTCTGCTCGATGTAGCGCGCGACGGCGGCCATGAGGTCGTCGGTCGAGAACTTACGGTTCACCGGCATGATCGACGAGCGCGTCGCATCCGTCGGCGCGTGGAGCGAGATCGCAAGGTTGACCTGCGTGTGCTCGCCCGCGAAGCGGTCGATCTTGTCGACGAGGCCGACGGTCGAGATGGTGATGTGCCGGTGGCCCAAGCCGAACCCTTTGGGATCGTTGAGCAGCGCGACGGCCTCCATCACGTGCTCGTAGTTGGCGAACGGTTCGCCCATCCCCATGAACACGATGTTCGTGACGCGGCGCCCGGCGCGCGCGAGCTGCTTGCCGAAGTAGCGCGCTTGGTCGAAGATCTCGGTCGCGGTCAGGTTGCGCGTGAACCCGGCTTGCCCGGTCGAGCAGAACGTGCACGCGTACGCGCAGCCGGCCTGCGAGGAGATGCAGATCGTGTTGCGCTCGCCGTGGTGCTCCATCAGCACCGCCTCGACCTCGTTGCCGTCGTGCAGGCGGAACAAACCCTTCGTCGTCTGGCGGTCGTTCGAGTGCTGCACGACGACTGGCGTCACGCCGTCGAGCGCGAAGCTCTCCGCGGTGAGTGCCGCCCGCAGTTCTTTCGGCAGCACCGTGATCGCGTCGACGTCGTCGACCAGTTCCTTGGTCGCCGCCCGGTACAACTGGTCGAGCCGGTAGCTCTTGAGGCCGTGGGCCGAAGCGAACGCGGCTCCGTCGGCGTGGCCGGCGCGGCGTGCTTTTTCGTCGATCCAGAGGTCCCGGGCGCTGAGCATGACACGGTATTGTACCATGCCCGGGCGCTACTCGAAGAGGGAGTGCTGCTCGGGCGGCTGGGTGTCAGCGTCCGGAACGGCCCGCAGCCGGTCGCGCACGGCTTTGAGGTCGTTCCAAACGAGGCGCTTGACCTCGGTCATCGCACCGCCCGTCTGGCGCAGGATGTATGCTGGGTGAAAGGTCGCGATGATCGGGGTCCCCAGCGGCCCCTCGAACCATTGGCCGCGCTGCTTGGAGATCGAGAACTTCTCGCCCATGAACGACTTCGCGGCCGGCGCGCCGAGCGCCAGGATCACGCGCGGCCGGATGATCTCGATCTGCTCGTCGAGGTACGGGCGGCAGTTGCGCATCTCGTCGGGCATCGGCGGCCGATTCGCCAAGCGCGTCCCGGTATCCATCGTCGGCCGGCACTTGACCGTGTTGCAGATGAACACGTCCTCGCGCGGGAGATCGATCGAGAGCAGCATGCGATCGAGCAGTTCGCCGGCGCGTCCGACGAAGGGCCGGCCCAGCTTGTCCTCGGTCTCGCCGGGCCCCTCGCCGACGACCATCAGCGACGCGCACGGATCGCCCTCGCCGTACACGCTGTTGCGGCGGGTCGCGCCGATTGCGCACTTGCGGCACTGCGCGACGATCGCCGACGCATGTTCGATCGCCCGTTCGCGCCGGGCGCGTTCCACCAGGCTCACACGCCGTCCGCCTGGTGCGGTACGGCGGGTGCCGGGTCGAGCAGCACCGCTTCGCCGAATGCCAGCACTCGGGTGGCGCCGTCGGGCCCTTCCGTCGCTTGAAACTGCACGCCGATCACCCCGTTTGCGCCCATCGATTCCGCCTTGCGCAGCAGCACGTCGAGCGATTCGGTGCGCGCGCGTTCGGCATCGGTTAGATAGTCGACGGGCGCGAGCCCGATCAGCACGCCGATGCTGCGGAAGGTCGCTTTGAGCACGTTGCGCGGCCGGTTGGCCTGACCGTACGCATAGCCGAACGACCGCACCACGCGATACCCTTCAACGCGCTCGAACGTCGTAACCGCATCGGGCGCGAGGGCCATCAGCGGAGCAGGCGCCGCCCGGCGAGCACGACGCCGGCGACGACGCCGGCATAGAGTGCGTAACGGCCGACCAGCGCACCGACCAAACTATAGTACCACGCGCGACCGTGATGCTTGATCCAATACTTCCGGCGCGACGCCTGTTTGCGCTTCTCGACGTTGTACTGGCCGCGCGCGCTACCCATTCCCTCGTGCACCGCTTCGCTCGCCGGAACGAACCACGCCTCCCAGCCGGCGTCCGCGGCGCGCTTCGCGTAGTCCACCTCTTCGTGGTACAGAAAGAACCGCTCGTCGAACGGTCCGATCGTATCGAGCATCGAGCGCCGGATCGCGAGCGCGGCACCGATCACCAGATCGACGCGGCGCGGCGCGTCGAAGGTCGCGAAATCGCGCAGCGAGGCACCGTTCGAAAATCGCCGCAGAGGCGCCAGATCGCCCCACGCGCTGCTGCGCAAGAAGGCGCCGGCCCAGCTGTCGAACTCGCCGATCGACTGCTGCACGCTGCCGTCGTAATTGTAGATCCGCGAGCCGGCGATCCCGCAGCGCGGATGCTCGTCCATGAACGCGACGATCTCGGCCAGCGCGTGGTCCTTCAGCTCGGCGTCGGGATTGAGCAGGAACACGTACTCCGACGAACTCGCGGCGAACGCGCGGTTGCAGGCGGCGGCGAAGCCGAGGTTCGCGCCGTTCTCGACGATCTGCACCCGACCGTGGTAGCGCTCGGCGACGTACTCGCGCGAACCGTCGGCCGAGCCGTTGTCGGAGACGACGACGTGCGCGAAGTTCGGGTCGTGCCGCACTTCGGTGAGGCCGAAGACGGAATCGAGCGCGGTCGCGATCTTCTCCTTGTCGTTCCAGCAGACGACGACGACGTCGACTCTGCTCACGACGCGACCGGCGCGAACGTGTTGCGATTCTGCAGGTACGGCCAGATGAAACCGTCCAGATCGCCCTCGAGCACGGCTTGCGCGCTGCCGGTCTCGACGTTCGTGCGCACGTCCTTCACCATCTGATACGGGTGCAGCACGTAGTTGCGGATCTGCGATCCCCACTCGTTCGCACGTCGCTCGCCGCGAATGTCGGCGAGCTTCTGCTCCTGCTCCTCCCGCGCGCGCTGGACGAGCTTTGCGCGCAGGATGTTCAGCGCGACCTCGCGGTTCTGCGTCTGCGAGCGCTCTTGCTGCGAGGCGACGGTGATCCCGGTCGGCAGGTGGTAGACGCGAATCGCCGACTCGGTCTTGTTGACGTACTGCCCGCCGGCGCCGCTCGCCTTGAAGGTCTCGAACTTCAGATCGTCCGGCTTGAGCTCGACCTCGCCCGTTTCGTGCGCCTCCATCTCAGGGATGACGTCGACCTCGGCGAACGACGTCTGGCGCCGGCCTTGATTGTCGAAGGGCGAGATGCGGACCAGACGATGGACGCCGCGCTCGCTCTCGAGCATGCCGTATGCGTTCTTGCCGCGGATGATGAACGTGATCGAGCGCAAGCCCGCCTCGTCGCCCGGCGCCTCCTCGACCACCTGGGTCTCGAAGCGATGGTTCTCCGCCCAGCGCAGGTACATCCGGCCGAGCATCTGCGTCCAATCGGCCGCGTCGGTTCCGCCGGCACCCGCGCGGATGGTGACGATCGCGCCGTGCGAGTCGTAGGGGCGATCGAAGTTGGCCGCCATCTCCAGTTCGTCGAGCGCTTTGTTCGCGCGAGCGATCGTGGCGTCGGCCTCTGCTTCGGCACCTTCTTCGTCGCCCAGCACCTCGATGATCTCGGCCGCGTCGCCGAGGGCGGCGTCGACCGCATCGACGGCGTCGAGGTCGGCGCGCAGGTCCGCGATGCGCTTCATCACGCCGCGCGCCTGTTCGGGATCGCCCCAGAAATCGTCAGCGCGCGAACGCGCTTCGAGCTCGGCTACGGAACGGCGTTTGCCTGCATCGTCAAAGCCGCCCCTTGAGGGCGTTCATGCGCTCGCGGGCGCGGTCGATGGCGGCAGTCTGCGCGTCGGACACGGGACCTTCCGCTTCTCCGGCAACCCCGGACACCCTACCGCGGGGCCCAGGCGCGCTCGCGGTGCGCCACCCAAGCGAACGTACCGGCGCATGAGAACGCCGTAAAGTTCCGATTAGCGTTGCGGTCGGTTACCTCTGCACGGCGGCCGAGCGCGTGTAGAATCTCAGCGTGAACAGACTCTTCGCGTCGGTCGTCGCCGCGTTCGCCCTTACTGCGTGCGGCAGCGGAGGCGGCGCCACGGGCCCGGGACCGATTCCCAATCCGACGCCGACGCCGACGCCGACGCCGAGACCATCGGCGCAGATCCAACACGTCGTCATCATCTTCCAGGAGAACCGCACCGTCGACAATCTCTTCAACGGTTTTCCCGGCGCCGACACCGTCACTAGCGGTCCGAACTCCGCCGGTTCGACGGTCGCCCTCCAGCCGATCGACCTCGCGACACCGTACGATCTCGATCACAGCCATCGCGGCTTCACGACCGAATACGCCGCAGGCGCGATGAACGGCTTCGATCTGGTCGGCAGCGGCCCGTGCAAGAGCGTGTGCCCACCGAAGAATCTCCGCGCGTACGGATACGTTCCGCCGAGCCAGACGGGCCCATACTGGAGCATGGCGCAGCAGTATGCGTTCGCCGACCGCATGTTTCAGACGAACGAAGGGCCCAGTTTTCCGGCGCATCAGTACATCATCAGCGGAACGTCGCTCGCGTCGACCTCGAGCCCGCTGCTGTTCGCGGAGAACCCCGCCGTGCCGGGCGGAGGAACGACCGCCGGTTGCGACAGCCCGGCCGGCACGCTGGCGGACTTGATCGACCCGAGTACCGGCGACGAGTCGCAGAAGGCGCCGCCCTGCGGCGACCATCCGGCCCTGTTCGACCTGCTCGACCAGCACGGCGTCAGCTGGCGCTATTACCAACCGAACCTCGGCGCCGGCCTTTGGAACGGACCCGACGCACTCACCCACATCCGAAACGGTCCCGACTACGCCAACGTGCGCACACCCAACACCGCAATCCTCACCGACATCCAGAACAACGCGCTGCCCGCCGTCTCATGGGTGATCCCTACCGCAGCGGAGTCGGATCACGCCAATTCTACCGACGGCAGCGGGCCGGAGTACGTCGCCTCGATCGTCAACGCGATCGGGAACAGCCCGTATTGGAGCACGACCGCGATCTTCGTAACGTGGGACGACTGGGGCGGTTGGTACGACCACGTGAAGCCGCAATCGTACAACGCCTACGAGCTCGGCTTCCGGGTCCCGCTCATCGTGATCTCACCCTACGCCAAACCGGGTTACGTCTCGCACGTGCAGCACGAGTTCGGCAGCATCCTGCGGTTCACCGAGGAGACCTTCGGCCTCGGCTCGCTCGGCTACACCGACGCGCGTGCCGACGACTTGGCCGACTGCTTTTCCCTGACCGGAGCGCCGAACGCGTTTCGCACGATCCAGGCGAACCGCCGCGCGGACTACTTCCTCCACCTCGCCCCCGACCGGCGCCCCCCCGACGACGACTTCTGAGGCCTATCCGGTCACCGTCCGGAGCGCGAAATGATACGCGAACGCACTGCGCCCGACGACGGCGAAGCCTGCGGCGGCGAGCCGGCGCTCCGCCTCGATCGGACCGTAGACGTGATCGCGGGGCGGGCCGAACGAGCGCTCCACGTCCGCGTTCCAATCGACGAACAACGCCGCTCCACCCGGCGCGAGCAGCGCCCGCAACGCGCCCAGCGCGTCGTCACCCAACTCGTGCAGGACGTTGAGTGCGAGGATGCGCGCAACCGTGCCGCGGAGCGCCGCGAGCGCCGGTGGCTCGATCGCGGCGACGTTTGCGACGTCGGCTCGCGCGAGCGCCGCACGTAGCCGTTCGATCATCGCGGGTTGCTCGTCGAGGGCGAGGACGCGCAGGTCGGGACGCAAGCGGGCGAGCTCCACCGCATAGAGGCCCGTTCCGGCCCCGAAGTCCAGCAGCGTCGACGACGGTGGCGGAGCCAGCACGTCGAGCAGCGCGGCGGGCGGGACGTACGCGAAGCGTCCAGCGTCGTCGAGAATCGACGCCCGCGCGGGATCGAAGCGGTCGGGCTGTTTGGCGCCGTGACGATCGTGGCCCATCACTGCACGGCGATTGCGTACCGCAACCGCCGAGGCCTCGTACACGTCGCGGGAATTGCGTTGCAGAAGAGGGCAACCGGTCGGGCAGACCGTACAACCGCCGACCGGGTCCTGCTAGCAGAGGAGCTTGCTGTGTCGTTCCGCCTGTTCCGCCGTCCCCTCGCGCTGCTCGCCGCCGCGGCGATGATCTCGGCCGTGCCGGCCGGCGCCGCGTCGCAAAAGGAACTGCAGCCGGTGCGCGGCGAGGTCGGCGTCGCGCCGACCAAGGACGGCGCCTTCAAGCGCGTCTTCGGCAAGAGCCTCGTTGCCGACGACACGTACGCGGTAACGCACGCCGCCTCCAACGGGCTCGTCCTGCTCGAGGATTCTTCGCAGGTCGCGCTCGGTCCGAACACGAGCGTCCTCTTCGGCCGCCTCAACGTCGCCGGGAACGGATCGACGATCGTGCTCGATGGGGGCACGATGCGGTTCGACGTCAAGCATCCGGCTGGCGTGGCCTCCAACTACACGTTCCGCACGGCGACCTCGCAGATCGCGGTCCGCGGCACGCTCGGCCTCTACGGCCGCGATGCGAACGGCGACACGATCTCGTGCCTGCAATGCGACCCGGGCGACGTGACGGTCACTGCCGGCGGGAAGGACTACCCGCTGACGACCGGCCAGACGCTGTTCGTCTCGCTGCTGGGGATCGTCACCGCCGGCGCAACGACCGCGGCGGTCCTGCACAGCTTCGCCTCGTCGGGCCTGAGCACGTCGGCAACGTCGCAGACTGCGTTCAGCTCCGGCGCCGGTGCGGGCGGCGGTGCGGCTGCCGGCGCCGCGGGCGTCGCCGCGCCGGTCGGCGTCACGGCCGGATTGGCCGCCGCCGCCGCGATCGCCGGCGCCGCGATGGTGACCTCGAAGACCGGCAAGACGCAGACACCGATCCCGGCGGCGAGCCAGATCCCCGGCGGCGTAACGGTCAAGGACCACCGGCCGACGCCGAGCCCCACCCCGACGCCGCCGGCGCCGAAGCACTGAGCGAGGACGCACCGTGAAAGACGCTGGACGCGCTGCGCTGCTCCTGGCCGGTACGATCGCGACCCTCGTCGCGTGCGGCGGCGGCGGTGCGACGAACAGCGGTCCCGGTCCGGTCCGGACCTCCTCGGTCGACGGCGTCGCGACGATTTCCATCCCGTTGCGCGCGCCGCAAGGGCGCACCGCACAGTTCATCTCGTTCTTCGTGAAGTCGGCGACGATTGCGATCAACGGAGCGGTGGTCACGACCGCCGACCTTTCCGCGACGTCGGCGATCTGCCAGGCGGTCAACGAATCGGCCAGGACCTGCACGATCCCCCTCACCGCGCCGGCCGGCAATGACAGCTTCACCGCGACGCTGTATGACGGCGCGAACGGAACCAGCCACGTCCTCGGCATCGGCGTCGCGACGCTGGCCGTCGGCGGCGCGTCGTTCTCGTTGCCGATCACCGTCGGCGGCGTCGCCGTGTCGCTGACCATCAACGCCCAGACGACGACGCTGCAGACGGGAAACGCGACGACGATCCCGCTCACCTTTACGGCGAAGGACGCCGCAGGCGCGGTGATCGCCGGCGCCGATCCGTTCGCGAACCCGATCACGCTGACCAACAGCGATACGAGCGGCCACACCCATCTCAGCGCGACGGCGCTGGGCAGCCCGCAGACCGCGGTCAGCCTGGCGTATGATGGCGGCGCGGTGACCGCTCCGGTCACGATCGGCGCGACCGGCGGCGGTTCGACGACCGTCACTCCGGTCGTCATCACGGTCGTCGTCGCGACGCCGACACCGACGCCGACGCCGACCCCGGGGATTCCGTCCCTCGGCTTCTCCGGCAACGGCTATTCGTGCAGCGGAACCTCGCAGCTCGAGCTGCCCGGCACGTACCTGGTCTTCGTCTCGGAAGGCGTGCTCGACAGCACGGGGGCGTATTCGTCACAAATCGGCGAATGGGCGCCGATCCAATTCCTTGCGCCGTCGTCGTCGCCGGCCGCGACCCCGTCGCCCACGGCAACCCCGACGCCGTCTCCGACCCCGTCGAGCAGCCCGACGATCTACGCGTACCTCTACACCGGAAACTTCAGCCTCAGCCAGCCCTTCAACGGCATGCAGGGCGGCTGTTTCTACGCGGTCGCCTTCCCGGGCCGAACCAAGCCGGTCGGCTCGTCGATCGCCCGCAAGCCGCTGACCGCGTCGGCGTCTGGGCTCGCATCGCCGTCGTCAACGCCTTCGCCGAACGCGGTCGTCCTGGGCGCACCGAACGTCGGTGACAACGCGACCATCGGAACCGTGGGTACGGTCGGTACGATCACCGCCATCACCGTGACGGTGAATCAAACGGCCGGCACCGGGAGCGGCACGTTCACGCTCGACAACGGCTCGTCGGGAACGATAACGATCAACGGTACGCTGGCGTTCGCTCAAGCGCGGAAGCGCATCGAGCAGTCGATCAAACTGCGGCAGATCTTCGAGGCCGCCCGACGGCGGCACTAGCATATCGGCTAGTGTGCTAAGCCGCCGCCCCGTGGCAGCGTTTGTACTTCTTGCCGCTGCCGCACGGGCAGAGATCGTTGCGTCCGACCTTGTCGGCCGCACTGTGTTTCGGCTTCGCCGGCTCGCCTTCGCCGAGGTTCGTGCGCAGGTTGCTGGCTTCGTATTTTGGGGCGGGACCGAGCAGGCGTTCCGCCGTCGCCTGATCCATGCGCGGCTGCGCGAGCGGCTCGGCTGACGGCGCGACCGGTTGCGGCGCGATGCTGCCGCTCGGCAGCGGCGCGAACTGCGGCATCGCGTAGCCGTCGCCCGCCTGCAGCGGCGCGCCGTTCGAATCGACCGGATACCCGCCGTCTTCCGGCGGACCGACCTCGATGCGCATCGAGAACACGGCTTTGATCGCTTCGTCGGCGATGTTGTTCTTGAGATCCTCGAAGATCTCGTAGGCTTCTTTTTCGTACTCGACGCGCGGGTCTTTCTGGCCGTAGCCGCGCAGACCGATCCCGCTCTTGAGCGTATCCATGATGTAGAGATGATCGACCCACAGGCGATCGATGATCGGCAGCATGATGTACTGCGCTTCGATCATGCGCATCAGCTCGGCGCCGACTTCGACTTCCTTCTCTTCGTACGCCTGGAGCGCGAGCGCGAAGAGCCGCTCTTTCATCCCCTCACGGTCGAGCTTCTCGAGCTCCTCGACCGCGATCTTGTCCTTGACCGGAGCGCTCTGCTCCATCTCGTCGATGATCGCTTGGAGATCCCACTCGGAGGGATGCTCTTCTTCGGGCGCGCCGGTGTCGACGGCATAGCCGGCCTTGCGGCGCAGCGTGTCGACGAAGAACTCGCGCAGGCTCTGTCCTTCGAGCACGCGGCGGCGCTCGCCATAGATGATCTCGCGCTGCTTGTTCATCACGTCGTCGTATTCGAGGACGGACTTGCGGATCTCGTAGTTGTGGTTTTCGACCTTCGACTGCGCGTTCTCGATCGAACGCGAGAGGATCCCGGCTTCGATCGGCGTCTCGTCGGTGAACTTGACGAAGTCCATCATCTTCTGCAGCCGTTCTTGGCCGAAGAGGCGCATCAGCTCGTCTTCGAGCGCGATGTAGAAGCGCGTCGTGCCGGGATCGCCTTGGCGGCCGGCGCGGCCGCGCAGCTGGTTGTCGATGCGGCGCGATTCGTGCCGCTCGGTCCCGATGATGTGCAGTCCGCCGGCGGCCGGCACGCCCTCACCGAGCTTGATGTCGACGCCGCGGCCGGCCATGTTGGTCGCGATCGTCACGGTGCCGGGGATGCCGGCGTCCTTGATGATCTGCGCTTCCTGCTCGTGGTACTTCGCGTTGAGGACCTGGCACTCGATGCCCTTGCGGCGCAGCATCAGGGCGAGCCGCTCCGACTTCTCGATCGAGCGGGTGCCGACCAGCACCGGCCGGCCCTTCTTGTGCTCTTCGATGATGTCGTCGATGACGGCGTTGAACTTCGCCTCTTCCGAGCGATAGACGATGTCGGCCGCGTCCTTGCGGCGCACCGCCATGTTGGTCGGCAGCACGATGACGTTGAGCCCGTAGATCTCGCGGAACTCGCGCTCCTCGGTCTTGGCGGTACCGGTCATCCCGGCGAGCTTGTCGTAGAGGCGGAAGTAGTTCTGGAACGTGATCGTCGCGAGCGTCTGGTCCTCGCTGCGGACGGACAGCCCTTCCTTCGCTTCGATCGCCTGGTGGATGCCGTCGGAATAGCGGCGGCCGTACATCAAGCGGCCGGTGAACTCATCGACGATGACCACCTCGCCGTCCTTGACGATGTACTGCTGGTCTTTGTGGAACAGGTTCCAGGCCTTGAGCGCGGCGTTGAGCTGGTGGGTGAGCTCGAGGTTGCGCTGATCGTAGAGGTTGCTGACGCCCAGCATCTTCTCGACTTTGGCGACGCCCTTCTCGGTGATCGGCGCGGCGTGCGCCTTTTGATCGACCGTGAAGTCCTCGTCCTTGATCAGGCGCGGAAGGATCTTGGCGAACTGGCCGTAGAGCTCGGTCGCGTCGTGGCCTTGGCCGCTGATGATGAGCGGCGTGCGCGCCTCGTCGATGAGGATCGAGTCGACTTCGTCGACGATCGCGAAGTTGAGGTGGCGCTGCACCATCTGATCGAGCGACCACGCCATGTTGTCGCGCAGATAGTCGAACCCGACTTCGTTGTTGGTGACGTAGGTGATGTCGGAGTTGTAGGCGGCTTTGCGCGCGGCCGGCTCGAGGTCGTGCTGGATGATGCCGTAGGTCAGCCCCAGCGCTTCGTAGAGCGGGCCCATCCATTCAGCGTCGCGTTTGGCGAGGTAGTCGTTGACGGTGACGAGGTGGACGCCTTTGCCGGTCAGCGCGTTGAGGTAGACCGGCAGGGTCGCGACGAGCGTCTTGCCCTCGCCCGTGCGCATCTCGGCGACGTTGCCTTCGTGCAGCGCCTGGCCGCCCATGATCTGCACGTCGAAGTGCCGCATCCCCAGCACCCGCTTGCCGGCCTCGCGGACGACCGCGAACGCCTCGGGCAGGAGGGCGTCCAGCGCTTCGCCCGCTTCGAGGCGCGCTTTGAACTCCGCGGTTTTCCCGCGCAGGTCGTCATCGGAGAGCGATGCGACCGATGGTTCGAGCGCGTTGACGCGTTCGACGGTCTTGCGCAGCCGTACGAGTTCGCGTTCGTTACCGTCGAACAGGGTCTTGAGGAAGGCCATACGAGATTACAACCATTCGGCGCGCAGGTGGGTTCCTCCCGAGCGCTACGATCCGGCGAGCGGGAGCTTTGCGGGGTGGTTCAGCTCCGTGGCCGAGGCACGGCGGAGCAGACTCCCTACTGTAACGAACGAGTACCCGGCTTGTCGATAGCGGGCGACCAGTTCGGGCAGCATCGCGATGGTGCCCGGTTTGCCGCTGTGGAGCAAGAGCACCTCTGGAGCGGTCGCGTGGCCGAGGACGTGGGTCAGCAGGGTCGCGGGCGAGACCGACCGCCAGTCGCCCGGATCGTCGTTCCACAGGATCGTGGCGTAGCCGGCCGCCTGCGCCGCGTGGATCGTCGCCAGGGTGTAGCGGCCGTGGGGAGGCCGGAAGAGGGCCTGCTCGGCAGGGTCGGGAGCGATCGTCTCCAGCGTCTTCGCGCCGGCGCGGAGCTCGCCCGTGACCGCGGCGTCGTCGAGCTGGTCGAGGTTCGGGTGGGTCATGGTGTGGTCGGCGATCTCATCGCCGCCGGCGGCGATCGCCTGCGCCAGCACCGGGAACAGCTCGGCGTCGCGGCCGATCAGGAAGAACGTCGCCGGGACGTGCAGATCGGCCAGCGTCTGCAGCAGCAGGGGGGTCGTGACGGGGTACGGACCGTCGTCGAACGTCAACGCGATCAGCCGTTGACGGTCGCCGACAGGTATCGCTCCCGGGTGCTGCAGGGCGGCGATGCGTTGGGCCAGACTCGGCTGCACGAGCGCCGCGGCGTCGCCGTCGCGCAGCACGACGACCGGTTGCAGCAGGTCGTCGGACTTCAGCCACAACCGGTGCCCGACGTAGGCGATGACCGCCGCCGCGACCAGTGCGGCCGCGACGGCGATCGCGGCGCGCCGGTTCACCGCGGTGCGGTCGAAGCGGTCGGCGCCGCGGCCGGGGCGCCCGTGGCGAGGGTCTCGGCGAAGTCCTTGCCCACGATCACGGTCACGACCGATTTCGGGCCGGGAGTCGAATCGGTCGCCGGCGTGACGGGCGCGGCCGGAACCCCGAGATCGAGCCGGACTCGTTCGCCGACATTGGCGATCTTCGCGGCCGGCCGAATCTCGCTGACGTCATAGCTGAACGCATCGGCGTTGGTGACCGAGTCGACGACGTAGCCGAGCTTCTGCAGCCTCGCGGCCGCCTTTCCGGCGAGCCCCGAGATTCCGCTGCCGTTCTGCACGATCAGGTGCACCGTCGACGGCTTGACCGCTTTCAGCGCCGCGACCGGCGCCGGCGTCACGTTGCCGTACGCGCCGAGCAACTCTCGGACCAGCTTCGCCTTGACGACAGGGTCGGGGATGACCACCTGACCACCGTACGACGTGTCCTTGGTGTCGACGTACGGTATCGTGTCGGCGTGCCCGAGGTCGGCCAAGTTCGCGTCCTTGAACGACCACGCCAGCGACTTCTCCTCATCGAACGTCAGATTCGTCATGATGTTCTTGTTCAGCGCGGCAATCAGCGCGCCGATGTGGATGAGGTCGTTGAACTTTTCACCCTTGAGCTTGGCCATCGTGATGTGGATGATCTGCTGCTGGCGTTTGGTGCGGCACGGATCGCTGCACGCGTCGTGGCGGAAGCGCGAGTACGCCATCGCCGAGTAGCCGTTCATGTGGACCAAGCCCGGCTTGAAGTGGATGTGCAGATGGCCCCAGCTGTCGTCGTAGTCCATCTTCTCGGTCACCGGCACGTCGATTCCGCCGATCGCGTCGACGAAGTCCTTGACCCCGTTCGAGTTGACGACGATGTAGCGGTCGAAGCTCGAGCCGCGCTCGTTCTTCGGCAGGCCCAGGAAGTCGCCGATCACCTGGTCGGCGAGCTTGACGCCGCCGTCGGAATACGCTTCGTTGATCTTCGTGTCGTGTCCGTTCACGATCGCTTCACTATCGCGCAGGATCGAGATCAGCTTCATCGACTTGGTCGGGAAATCGAGACCCGCCGTCATGATGGTGTCGCTGCGCGCGCCCTTCGAGTAGGGCATCCCCTTCTCGTCGTAGTTGAAGTCGATCCCCAGGAGCATCACGTAGATGCGATCCTTGCCGAACGCGCTCTGCGGCGACTCGACGATGATCGGGATCACCTTGCTTGCGCTCGTCATGAAATTTTCGTGCAGGCTGAGCATGCGGTACGCGATCAGCCCGAACACGAGGCCCACCACGATGAGCAATCCGCCCAAGACGTACGGTATGAGATGCAACCAATTACGGTGCGATCCGCCGCCGGAGGGCGGTTCGCGCCGCCGGCGCGGGCCCTCGTCCGACGGTGGAACCGGCGGCGGCGGGTCGGCGATCAGCGACCGGCTCACGCGAGCACCAGCGACGGTACCAACGTTCCGTAGAAGTCGAACGCCGTGTTGCCGTCGAGCCGCACGTCGACGAACGTGCCGATCCCGGCCTCGCCCGCGAACGCGATCGCGCCGTCGACGCCCGGCGCCTCACCCATCGAACGTCCCAGCGTCACGGTCTGCGCGCGCAGCGCGACGGCCAGCGGATCGGTCCGGCGCAGCGTCCGGCGTTCTTCGACCAGCACGCTCACCGTCTCGCCGATGCGCTTCGCGCGCGCCCGTTCCGACGCGAGCCGCTGCACGTCGCGCAGCCGCAGCAGGCGGCGGCGCTTCTCGCGCTCCGAGACTTGCTGGTCGAGCTCGGCGCCGGGCGTTCCGTCCTCGCGCGAATAGGTGAAGAACCCGACCCGGTCGAGTTCGGCACGGGCGATCCAGCGTTCGAGTTCCGCGACGTCGTCGTCGGTCTCGCCCGGAAAGCCGACGATGAACGTCGAGCGCATCGTCATCCCGGGGACCCGGCGCCGGAAATCGTCGATGATCTCCAGATACCGCTCGCCGTTCGAGGGGCGCAGCATGCGGCGCAGCACCGGCACGCTGACGTGCTGCAGCGGCATGTCCATGTACGTGCACACCTTCGGCAAGGACGCCATCGCATCGATCAGCTCGTCATCGACGGTTGCCGGATAGAGGTACAGCAGCCGGATCCACACGATCCCGTCGACCTCGTGCAGACGGCGCAGCAGATGCGCGAGCCCGCCGCGTTTGAACCCGCGATCGCGTCCCCACATCGAGGTGTCCTGGGCGATGAGGATCAGCTCTTTCGTCCCGCCGGCCGCCAGCGCACGCGCCTCGGCCAGAATCGACTCCTCGCTGCGCGAGCGGAACTTCCCGCGCAGCTGCGGGATGATGCAGAAGGTGCACGGATGATCGCACCCTTCGGCGATCTTCAGATACGCAGTCGCCGACGGCGTCGTGATGAGCCGCGGCAAAAAATCGTGCTCCGGCTCCGCTTCAAACCCCAGCCGAACCGGCTTCTTCCCCGCCCGCGCATCGTCGAGCAACTCCACGATGGATGCATACGCCCCCGTCCCGATCACCCCATCGATTTCCGGAATCAACGCGTGCAGCTCATCCCCGAACCGCTGCGACAAGCATCCAGCTACGATCAGTTGCTGCCCAGGCTGCTTCCGCTCCGCATGCTCCAAAATCGTCTCGGTCGACTCCGCCTTCGCCGGATCGATGAACGCACACGTATTGATCACGACCGCATCCGCCCCATCCGCCTCCGCCACGAGCGCCCACCCCGCCGCCCCCAGCCGCGCAATCATCACCTCGCTATCCACGAGATTCTTCGCACAACCCAAGGAGACAAAAGAGACCGTCTTGGTCCGATCAGCAGTCGCAGTCAACGAAATCCATACAATTCATCGGAGAGGTATCGCCCACAATCAACGGAGAGTTCGCCCGCAAGTTCCCACCATCG
>CALEYW010000063.1 GCA_937927945.1 uncultured candidate division WPS-2 bacterium
AAATGCCCGTAGCACCAAGGGCCAGCTCGTTCGTTTTTCCGCATCCTGTTAGAGCGACCTGCGATTGCGCGCGGCGCGGCGCATCTGAACGAACGAGGCGACCATCGCGGGGTCGAACTGCGTCCCGGAACAGCGTTCCAGTTCGCGCAGCGCGTCGGTTTCGCCGATCGCCCGATGGTACGGACGGTCGAGCGTCATCGCGGAGTAGGCGTCGATCACGCTGACCGCGCGCGCCAGCCGGTCGACCGTCTCGCCCGCAATGCCGGCCGGATAGCCGCGCCCGTCCCAGCGTTCGTGATGCTGGCCGACGATGCGCGCGACGTCGGCGAACTCGGGATAGCCGGAGAGGATCGTGCGGCCGTACTCGGCGTGCCGCATCATCGTCTTGTATTCCGCAATCTCCAAGCGGGCCGGTTTGAGCAGGATCGACTCCGGAATGAGCAGTTTGCCGATGTCGTGCAGCAGCGCCGCGCGCACGAACGTTTCGTGAAGGGCACCGTCGATTTGCAGCAGCGGGGCCCAGGCCTGCGCGAGGTGGTTCACGTGCAGCAAGTGCATCCGCGTGTACGGATCGCGCACGAGCGCGCACTCCACGATCGGCTCGACCTCGCCGAACGTCCCGTAGCGCACCAGCGGCGCGATGTCGTCGCCGACGGCGGCGCCGCCTTGCTCGAGGCTCAGCCGCAGGCGCATCTCCGCCAGGGCCAGCAGATCCGCGCGAACCGTTCCTTCGTCCGGCGCGCTTACCCAGCCCCGGTTCACCGAGATCGGGATGACGTCGTCGTCGCCGCGGAACGAGAGGTCGGCGGTGCGCAACCCGGCCTCGTCGGCCAGCTTGGCGATCTCCTCACGACTGCTGCGTTGCGCCACCAGGACGAAGTCGTCGCCGCCGAAGCGGCCGACGAGCGTCTTGGCGTCGGCGAGCGAGGCGAGCCGTTCGGCCAGCGCGTCCAGCACGCGATCGCCGACCCGCGTTCCGTAGACGTCGTTGATGCGCCCGAAGTTCGTGATGTCGAGCAGGATCAGGCCGAGCGTTCCCTCGAGCGACGCCAGGCGTTCGTCGATCGCGCGCAGCACCGTCGAATGGTTCGCAAGGCCCGTGAGCGGGTCGACTTCGGCGACGCGCTGGAGACGCGAGAAGAGGCGCTGGTTGCGTACCGCGATCGCCAAATACCGGCCGATCGCCTCCAACAGCGCGACGTCGGTCTCATCGTACGCGTTCTCGTGCGTGCTCTGCACGCTCAGCACGCCGATGCGGTCGCCGCCGGCTTGGACCGGCACGAACACGGCCGAGATGCTGTCGTCGGTCCACGGCGCCGCGGTGTTCAGCGGCAGCCGATTGACCGCGTCCCAATCATCGGCGGTTCGGAACAGCTGCGAGCGGCCGGTGCGCATCGTCTCCCAGGAGCGGCTGCCGCGATCGATGACGATTGCCGGATCGGGCCGCGTTTCCCCGTGATCGTGGACGTACTCGATCTTCAGCGACGCGCCGTTGCGCAGGGCTACGAAACACACGCTGACGTCGATGACGCGGGTGAGCAGTTCGCACAACGAGGCGAACGTCTCGCGCGGCGTCCGGTCGGCGGCGAGGAGCACCGCGACCTCACCGATCAGGCCGCGTCCGCGCCGATCGACTTCTGAGACCAAGGTGGGTTCCACCATCAGGTCACGCGCGCACCTCGCTGCTTTGGGACCCGGGACCTTCCCGGAACCCTCCGAGCGTACCTACCGCTCGGATCGAACGTTCGGCAAGCCTTGCGCGTCCAGTTCGGTGCCGACCAGCAGCCGCAGGAAATTTCCGTACGATGCGACGCCGCCGTGCACGCCGCTCGTGCGGAGGTAGCTGTCGTAGAAGCGCCACTGGATCGCGAACACCTGCGGCATGTAGTGGCGCAGAAAGCGCTGCCGGCTGGCGTTGAAATCGGCGATGACGCGCGGGTCGAGCTTCAACCGGCGGCGTTCCGAATCCGGTAAGTCGCCGTAGGTCCAGAATGCGCCCGAGTAGCGAATGAGCGGATCGTCGGACCGCAGGCACGTCAGCGTTCCGATGTAGTTCGCATCGCCTTCGTCGGTGAAGCCGGCCGCGTGCGACCACTCGTGGGCGAGAGCCCGCGGCACCTCGAACGGCAGAAAATCCGTGTTGAGCAGCGTCTCGAACGCGAACGGCGAGTACATCCCGCCGATTCCGGCGGCTTCGTAGTACGACTCGAGCAGAGTCGCTTTCGGAACCGTCACGGCGACGTCCCAGCGGTCGCCGAGCCGCGCCACGAGCGGCGAGAACGCCGCGCGCAGCTTCGCGCGGTCGAGCGTCTCGGCGTGCGCCGCACCGACGTCGCGGTTCAGCACGCCGACGATGCGCTCGCTGAACGCCGCAACGGTCGCCGCGTTCACGCGCCGCTCGTCGATGGCGATCCGCGCCGCGACCGTCTCGCGGCGGTAGTTCGCACCCCACAGTACTTCGAACAAGACGACCGCCGCCGCCAGCCAGGCGGCCGTGTGGGCGAGCAGGGCGAAAACGGTGCGCGCCCGTCTGCCGCGCCGCAGCGCGCGGATCCACCACAGCAGCAGCGCGCCGATCGCGACGATCGCCTCGAGATCGCCGACCGCGAACGGGACCCGGTTGCTGAGCGGAACGAACGCGCGGTTGAACGCGGCGAAGATCCCGTTGGCGTACGCGTTTTCGATCCAGTCCCGCGGCCACGGTGCCAGCGCGGCCACCGCGGCCAGCCCGATCGCGGCGGCGTCGAGCGCGAAGGCGCGCTTCACGGAAAGAGGTACGTGGCGAAGGTGCCGACGCGAGTGAAGCCGGCGCGCTCGTAGACGGCGATCGCCGGGGCGTTGAAGTCGTTCACATACAGCGAGAGCGTGGTCTCCGTCGAGAAGAGCCGGCGCGCGATCGCGGAGAGCGCGCGGGTGGCGTAGCCGTGACCGCGTTGTGCGGGGGGCGTCCAAACGCCTTGGAGTTGGGCGGTGGCCGCGCTGCGCGGGCCGACGTTGCACTGAAAACGGAGCGCGCCGTCCGCGATCCAGACCCACCAGGAGCCTTGTGCGATCCCGCGCCGGATCGCGGACGCGTACGCGCCACGGCCGGCGCGGGGATCGTATCCGAGCTCGCCCAAGATCATCTGTGCGCTGTGTTCGGTCACGAGCTCGGCGTCGTCGTCGCGCGCGCGCCGCACGTCGACGTCGCCGCCGACATCGCGCAGCGCGGAGGGTGCCAGCACGTAGAGCGGCTGCACGCCGCGCACGACCGACGGTTCCGGATGCCATGCCCGCACGCGGCTCCACAGGCCCTCGACCGCATCCTGCGCGCCGACGAAACTGCGCAGCCCGCGGTGTTTGCGGGTCTCGATCGCGAACGCGTCGAGCGCCGCTTCGTCGTCGGCCGCGAGCACCAGCTGCATCCCGTAGTACGCAAGCCCCGTCACCCGGCCGCGAAAGTCGCGATTGAGGACCAGCTCGTCGGGCATGCCCGGGCCGTGGCCGCCTTCGAGCACCCATTGAAGGAAGACGTTTTCGTACGGACGGCGCGCCGCGTACGCAATCGCGTCGCGGCGGGTCGCCCGGCTGACGGGCTCGAGCAGTGGTGTTGTGCGATCAGGAAATCGGGCGAACGAAGGTGGGAGTCGTAGTTGGCGATTTGCTTCCACCTTCCGGTTCGACGCTGACCGCCACGGCACCGACCTTCGAGGCATCGACCGGCAACGCGACCACCGCCACCCCGTCGGCATTCGGCGAGAAGGTCAGGCTCGGCTGGACCGCCTTGGCCCCCTTGGGCAGCGTCCACGCCTGGTAGACCTTCCCCTTGGGCAGAGCCGGCAGCTTCGAGAGCGCGAAGTAGACCCGGTCGCCGCGCACGACGACGGCGCCTTGCGGGACCTCGTAGCGGCGTGCGTCGCGCGAGACGAGATCGGTGAGCATCTGGCGATCGCGCTGACTCTCGCGCTGGGCCTGCGTGACCTGCGTCGAGAGCGAGCCGTTCCGAGCGGAAGCCTGTGAAAGCCGTCCTTGGAGGCTGGAGACCTGCACGGAACTGCTGATCGCCAACAGGATCGAGGCTGCGGTGGCGAGTGAGGCGGCCCACAGCCAGCCGGCGTTCAACCCGATCCGTCGCCGCGCGATGCTGCCGGTCGGGGGTTCGTTCCGCACCCGCGCCAGCAGCCGCTCCTTCATGCGCGCGGAACGGGCCGAATCGACGGGTTCTTCGGCGCTGTAGGCCAGTGCGTCGGCGCTCGCGCGCAGGTCGAAATATTCGGCGCGCGCCGATTCGTCGTTCGCGAGGAACGCCGCCACGAGCGCGGCTTCTTCGCGCGGCAGCACGCCGAGCGCGTAAAGGGCGACCATTTCCATCATGTCGTCGCGCGAGGTCCGGTCGTTCATCGCGAGACGCCCTCGCCGAGCGTTTCACGCAAGCGACGCAGGCCGCTGCGAATCCGCGTCTTCACCGTGCCCAGCGGCGTCTGGGTGCGCCGGGCGAGTTCTTGGTGCGTCACGCCGCCGAAGAAGCCGAGTTCGATCAACCCGCGCTGTTCCGTCGGCAGCGTCGCGAGTGCGTCGCGCACGCGCTGCGCATCGAGCCCGGCGAGCACGTCGTCATCCAGCGCGCCCTCGAGCGGCAGGTCGGCGGGAAACGCGATCTCCGGGTGAACCGCCCGGGAACGCAGGACGTCCAACGCGCGGTTGCGCGCGACGCGCGACACCCACGCGACGAACGAGCCGCCGCGGAAGGCCTCCGGGGCGGTCCAAATTTTCATGAAGACGGTCTGCGTCAAATCTTCGGCCATACTGGGGTCGCCCAACATCCGCAATCCGATCCCGAACACGAGCCGATGGTAGGCGTCATAGAGCGACTCGAACGCGCTTACGTCGCGCGCTCGGACCCGTTCCATCATGCGTACCCCGGGATCCATCGGGCGGGCCTTCGCGTCGTCGTGGCGGTCACCTCGCTTGGCTAACGTCGGACGGTCGCAGCCGGATGGCCGTTCGCTTAACGTTTCGTTAGGATCGGATGAAGGAGCGGCCGTGTCGCCGCGGGACTTCCCGGGTGTGGACGATCTCGCGCGGCGCCTCGCGGCCGCTCGCTCCGTGTGCGTGCTGACCGGTTCCGGCATCTCGGCGGAGAGCGGCCTGCCGACGTTTCGCGGAGTCGGCGGCTTGTGGCGCGACCGCCGGGTGGAAGACCTCGCTTCGCCGCGAGGGTTCGCACGCGATCCGCAGCTGGTATGGACCTGGTACGGCGAACGCCGCCGCGCGCACCGTTCGGTGAAGCCGTCCGCCGCGCACGTCGCGCTTGCCGCCCTGGAACGCAGCATCCCCGACTTCACCGTGGTCACGCAAAACGTGGACTCGCTGCACCTGGTCGCCGGATCGCGCAACGTGCTCGAACTGCACGGGAAGATGCGCGAAGCGAAGTGCACCGAGTGCGACGCGCGCCGCCCGCTCGACGACGTGCTCGACGATCTCGCGACCAGCGCGCCCGAGCCGCTGGCGCACGTCTGCGGCGGATTGTGGCGTCCCGACATCGTGTGGTTCGGCGAGGCGCTGCCGCCCGACGTCCTGGAAGCCGCGATCGACGCGGCGCGACGCGCCGACGTGATGCTCGTCGTCGGGACCTCCGGGTTGGTGCAGCCGGCTGCGTCGCTGGCGACCAAACGTTACACCGGCGCGTACGTCGTCGAGATCAATCCCGAAGAGACCGCGCTCACCGCGCACGTCGATCGCTCGATCCGCGCGCGCGCCTCCGACGTGCTGCCGGAACTCGTCGTGTGAGCGCCGTCGCGAGCGGCGTCGGCGGCTTCATCGCGCTGCTCGGTGCGGCCGTCGTCATCGCGATCCTGGCGCAGCGCGTGCGCGTTCCGGCCGCGGTCGCGCTCGTCGCGGTCGGCGCGTTCGTCCAGCTGCCGCCGCCGTTCGTCTTCGGCGACACGCTGCTCTTCGTGTTTCTGCCGCCGCTGATCTTCGAAGCCGCCTGGAACCTCGATCCGGCGGCGCTGCAGCGCACGGCGTGGCGCATCGCCGCGCTGGCGGTTCCGGGCACGCTCCTCACAGCGTTCGCAATCGCCGGCGGGTTGCTCGCGTTCGGGGTCCTGCCGTTCAACGAGGCGCTGCTGTTCGGCGCGATCGTGGCGGCAACCGATCCGGTCGCCGTGGTCTCCGCCTTTCGCAACGTCCCGGTGCCGCTCGATCTCAAGACGCTGGTCGAAGGCGAGTCGCTGGCGAACGACGGCGTCGCGCTGGTGCTGTTCGGCTTCGCGGTCACGCTCGCGACCGGCGGCGCGACCTCGATCGGCGGCGACGTCCTGGCCGGTATCGTCGACGTTGCCGGAGGTTCGCTGATCGGCGTCGTCGCCGCGTTGGTCTGTGCCGCGGTTCTGCGCGCGACCGACGCGGCGGAGTACGAGGTGACCATTACGATCGTGCTGGCGTATGGATCGTACGTGGTGGCGTCGGCGCTCGGATGGTCGGGGATTTTCGCGACGGCTGCCGGCGCGATCGCGCTGCGCGTCGCTCTGGCACGCTTGCCGACCTCGATCGAGAATGCGGAAGAGGTCGACCGCGTGTGGTCCGCGGTCGCGTTCATGGCGAACGCAGCCGTGTTTCTTGCGACCGGTCTGTTGATCCAACCGCAGCGAATCGCGCACGAACCGGTGCTGGTGTTCGCCGCGGTCGGCCTCGTGTGGGTCGCACGCGCCGTGCTGGCGATGGCCGCGATGCGCGATCGCGCGGGGCAGATCACGGTGTTCTTGGCCGGAATGCGCGGCGCACTGCCGCTCGCGCTCGCCTTGTCGCTGCCTGCCTCTCTGGTCCTGCGGCCGCAGATCATCGACGCGACGTTCGCGGTCGTGCTGTTCACGATCATCGTGCAGGGCGTCCCGCTCGAGACGATTCTCGCCCGCCTCTACAGGAACCCGAAACCCATCGTGGAGCAGAGCTGAAGATATGGAACGCGAGCACATCGTTCTCCCGCGCCCCCTCCCGCCGGGGATGACGAAACTGCCGTTCAGCGACGCCGTCCGCGTCGGGGACACGCTCTACGTCGCCGGCCGGCTCGGCGTCGACCGGGCCACGGGAAAGCCGCCGCCCGACCCCGCCGACGAAGCCCGCACGCTCATGAGCGACGTGCGCGCGGTACTCGCGGCAGCCGGAATGACGCCGGACGATCTCGTGAACGTCACCGTGTTCGCGCCGGAAGTCGGCCACTTCGCGACGTTCAACGCCGTCTACGTGACCTATTTCTCGGGACCGCTCCCGGCCCGCGCGTTCATCGGTTCCGGACCGCTGCTCTTCGGCTGCCGTTTCGAGCTGACCGCGATCGCCGTCGCCCGCTGAACGCGGGTTCGGTTAGAGATCGAGCGGGGGGCCGTCGCGGTCTTCGTAGGTTGCGCGCGGCGGCGGCGGATCCGGCATGATCGGTTTCGCATCGTCTTGCGGGAACATCCACTTCGACGTCGCTTCCGGGACGCCGAATCCCGGCGGGGCGGCGGCGCGCTTGCGCGGACGCGCGAGCGGCAGCTCCGCCGGTACCTGCGGTTTCGGAGGGCGTACGTTTTGCGGCGGCTGCTGCGGCTGGGGTGGTCGCACGGTGGCGACGGCGACCGGCGCGGGCGCGGGTTCCGCCGGCGTGGCGGCGGCCGGAACGTCGGGCTCGATCTGCGTTTCGACGAGCGCGTCGACCGGCAGCGTGAAGCGTTCGGGACCGCGCGTCCGCCCGCGCACGACGAACGCGTCGAGCAGCCGCCGCACGCCGGGGAGCGGGATGCCTTTGACCGGCACGAGCTTGTATTCGCCGGCGAGCGACTCGCACGTCGCGCGCGAGGCAACGACGAATGCGTTGAGCGAGAACGCCGCCTCCTGCAGACGGTGTGCGAACGTCGCCTCGCTCCCGACGACGGTGAACTCGCGGCGATCGCGGAAACCGGCATCGCCGGCGATGACGTCGCCCGTGTTGATACCGATGCCCACGCTGAACGGCTTGCGCTGCTGCGAATCCCAGCGCTCGCGCATCGCGACGATATGCCGGACGATGTCGAGTGCTGCGCGCAGCGCATCGTCTTCCTGCGTCGGGTTCTCGAGCGGCACGCCGAACACGCCGACGATCCCGTCGCCGAGAAACGCGTCGATGATGCCGCGATTCCGTTGAATCGCCGTGCCCGCCAGACCGTAGAACTCGTTGAGGTACCGCAGCGTCTCTTCGGGTTTGAGCGGCTCGATGAAATGCGAGAAGTTGCGAATGCGGCAGACGAGGATCGTAGCCCGAACCGTGCGCCCGGTGAAGAGCCGTTCGTCTTTGCGCGCGAGCAGCATGTCGACGACGGACGGCGCCACGTACCGGGCGAAGGTGGCGCGGACGCGCGCTGCCTCGCCGCGTTCTTCCCGCCAGCGGCGCCAGACCAAGACGCACCCGGCGAGCGCGCCGAGCGCGGCGAGGCTCGCTAGCCCCACGAGGACGCTCATACCGGGGTCTTCGGTCGCCGGGCGACGTAACCCGCAAGATGACCGACCTCGAGGAACTGCGGGCTCGAATCCCGGGCTACGCCGACTATGCGAATGCGGATGCCCGCCATCAGGTCGACAAGCAGATGCGCGCCTACTTGGGGGAAGCGCTCGCGGTCGCGCGGGACCGGCTCAAGCCGATGGGGCATCTGGGCGACCAGTTGGAGGGACTGATCTTGCGCTGCGAGTTTTCCGATCAACGCGTCATCCGTGCGGCGGATCACGCGTCCTTCGACCAGCAGCTGGTCGATCACGTCCACGCGCTGGACTTGGCTCTGGCCAACGTCGCCGATCGCATTCGCGAAGCGAAGACGGTCGACGAGCTGGGGGCCGAACTGGACGAAGCGGCGCGCCTCCTCGACGAGCGTTTCGGTGCGATCAGCGAGGCACCGCAACGCTGAGCACCACAGGCCTCACCGCGGAGATTCGACTTTCTTTCCCATGCGCAGCGTCCGCGCGATGACCGCTCCGCAGACGGCGGCGAGCGCGCACCATCCGAGCCCCTGCGGGATGTCGCCGAGCACGAGCCGGCCGATGCCGAACAGCACGCCGTAGACCAGGCCGAGCCCAGCGATCCAGTCGATCAGCGCGAGGCCGAGGTTGTCCGGCGAGCCGCCCGGCACGAGCTTCGCGATCCGGCCCCAGCCGGCACCGCTCGGCCGGACCCGCGCGTAGAAGCGGGTCAGCGTCGCTTCCGACTCCGGTTTGGTGACGAACGTGACGGTCAGCCACACGACGGTCGTCGTCGCGACCGTGATCAGCAGCCGCTTCGCGGTGGCGTTCGGATCGTCGCCGGCGACGATGCCGCTCAGATAGCACCAGCTGCCGACGATCGCCGAGGCGGCGAGCGCCGAGATCTCGCTCCAAGCGTTGATGCGCCACCAGTACCAGCGCAGGATCATCACCAGGCCGACGCCGGCGGTCAGCGTGAGCATGTACTTCCACGCCTCGCCGACCGAGGTCATGAACAAGGTGACGATCGCCGCCAAGATGCACGCGACGACGGTCATCCAGCGCGAGATCATGACGTAGTGCGCTTCGCTCCCCTGCTTGTCGATGAAGCGTCGCCACAGATCGTTGGTCAGGTACGACGCTCCGAGGTTCAGCTGCGTTCCGATCGTCGACATGTACGCAGCGAGGAAGCCGGCCATCATCAGGCCCCGCAGGGCGACCGGCAAGTGGTCGACGAGCGTCTGCACGTAGCCGAGCTCGGGATCGACCTTGCCGTCGGCACCGATGACGCCGTGCGGATACAGCACGAGCGCCGCGAGCGCGACGAGAATCCACGGCCACGGGCGCAGCGCGTAATGCGCGACGTTGAAGAAGAGCGTCGCGAACACCGCGTCCTTCTCGCTGCGCGAGGCGAAGATGCGCTGCGCGATGTACGACCCGCCGCCCGGTTCCGCGCCCGGATACGACGACGCCCACCAGCTCACGCCGATGAAGACGAGGAAGGTCGTCAGCGGCATCCAGCTCGATTCGGCGCCGGACGGGGTGAAGGCGAGGATCGAACCTCCGCCGCGGTGCGCATCGAGCGCCGCGAGCCCGGTCTTGAGCGCGCCGATGCCGCCGACCGCGGCGACGGCCACCACGGCGAGCACGATCGCCATCGTCATCTTCACGATGAACTGCAGGAAGTCGGTGACCAGCACCGACCAGAAGCCGCCGATCGTCACGTACAGCGCGGTCAGCGCGAGACACACCCACAGCGCAAGGTATGTCGGCACGTGCAGGGTGAGCGAGAGAATCTTGACCATCGCGAGGTTCACCCAACCCATGATGATCGTGTTGACGATGACGCCTTGGTACACCGCGCGCACGCCGCGTAGCGCCGACGCCGGCGCGCCGCCGTAGCGCAGTTCGATGAACTCCACGTCGGTGAGAACGCCCGAACGCCGCCAGAGCGCAGCGAAGAAGAACACCGTGAGGATGCCGCTAGCGGCCATGTTCCACCACAGCCAGTTTCCCGCGATGCCGTTCTGCGCGACGAAGCCCGTCACCGCGAGCGGCGTGTCGACCGCGAACGTCGTCGCGACCATCGAAACGCCGGTCAGCCACCACGGCGCGCTGCGGCCGGAGAGGAAGAACTCGGCGACGCTCTTGCCGGACCCGCGCGCGAAGTACAACCCGATGCCGAGATTGATCGCGAAAAACGCGACGATGACTGCAATGTCGAGCCCGCTCAGCGCCATGCGGTCCGGTTCGCAAGGGCCCGGAGCGTCCCTTCGCCCGGTAGGTGGCGCGGCCCGCGCCGGGCAACGAGCGCTCGTGAGAGTCCGTGGAGTTGCCGTCGCCGTCGTCGCGTGCGCTGCGCTCTGCGCCGTTCCACGCGGCGCCGCCGCCGAATGGCAGCCTGCCGGTCTGCGTCCGCCGCGCACGACGCTCGGCGCCGTGCTTGCAGCGAACGCCAAGGCGGCCGGGGTGCCGGATGCAGCGTTCGCCCAGCGGCGCGAACGCTGGACGTACACGAACGGCACGCGCGTCTTGCCGGTCGACGTCGCCGTGAAGGGCGACGATTTTCGCGCCACGATCGCGATCGGCGAAGCGCGCTACGATGCGGGACGGCTGCACGGCGTGCGCTGGCGCGGCGACGCGAACGGGATCGTTCACGGCCTGTTCGCCGACCAGCAAGGCGATGCGCTCGACCGTCTGCCGCAGAGCCTCTTTCCGTTCGATCCGAAAACGTGCGAGCTCGCGGGGGAGACGGCCGGCGCAGATCCCGCGTGGGTAATCGCCGATCGCCCGAGGGGCGAACCCGTCAATTGGTTTTTCGTCAACGAAGCCAGTGGGCTCATCGTGCGCGAGGAGACGCGCGAAGGGAGGCGCGTGTTCAAGACGACGTTCGACCGTTTTGCGCCCGTTGAGGGAGTGCAGCGCCCGCGTCACTGGCACATCAGCGACGAGGACCGGCACAACGACCTCGACGTGACGATCGAGGCCATCGTCCCCGGAGCCGTTCCGGACGCCGCGGTCGCGCTTCCCGTCTTGGAGCACGTCTTCGCGCCGCCCGCCGGATCCCTCGGCGCCGTAGAACTTCCGGCCTCGTTCCGCAATGGTCGCGTTACCGTCACCGTCGTCGTCGACGGTCGCAGCGAACGCTTCATTCTCGATTCCGGGACCGCGAGCATCACGCTCGACGCCGGGGACGCTCGGCGCTTCGATCCGCTGCTCGAGCACGCGATCGTGCCGCGCATGTCGGTCGGGCCGCTGGAGATGGGAGACGTGTCGGTCCTCGCCATCCCGTCCGGCGTCGGCATCCTCGGCTACGACTTCTTTTTCGGGCACGTCGTGCGCATCGACTACTTGCACGAACGCGTCGAAGTCCTCTCGCATGAGGTGGCGGCGAGCGTCTTCGCCGATCCGAAGACGGTCGTGCTGCCGGCGAACGTGGACAACGGTCTCCCGCTGGTGCACGTCGATTTGGGCCCCGCTTCGAGCGACGCGTTCGCGATCGACACCGGCTCGCCGGATCTCTACGCGCTCGGGCCGTTTGCACGGCGGAACGCGGCCGAGATCGCGTCGCACTGGTCGGCCGCCGGGCAGAGCTCCGTCGCGCACTACCTCGAGGGCTCCGTCGAAATCTCACCACGCCAAGTCGCGCAGTTCGCCCTCGGTCCGTTTCGCTTCAAGAACACGAGCATCGGCGTCGAGGTCCCGAGCTCGATGGCCGATGCGCTCGCGATTCCGTTCGACGGCATCATCGGAACGAGAATGCTCACGAACTTCGACATCTACTTCGACTACGACCACAGCCGCATCGGATTGCGCCGCTAGGGCGTCGCGTTCGGCGTCGGGGCGGGGCCCGGCGTGGCGGGGAAGGCGAGCGCGCTGCGGGCGGCGTCGGCGCTGAAGCGTGCGGATTGGGAGCGCGCGGCGTCGACCGGGTCGCGTGCGTTGCGGGCGTGTTCTAGGCGTGCGGCGACGACGGTGGCGAGCTTGGCTTCGAGCAGCAGCGTCGTCCCTTTGTCGTCCGGATAGTGCGCGTTCGAAGCGAAAACGACCGCGACGTCGGTCGCCGGATCGATCCAGACGCTCGTCCCCGACGAGCCGGTGTGGCCGAAGCCGCCGCGCGCGAAGATCTCGCCGCGGTTGCGTGAGTAGGCGGAATCCAGATCCCACCCGATGCCGCGCACGCTCCCCTGGCCGACGTAGCGCGGTTCGATCATCGCGCGCACCGTGGCGGGCGTGAGCGCGAAGCCGCGCGTCTGCTCGCCGCGCGCCGCCCGCAGGAACGCGCGCGAGAGAAGCGCGATATCGTCGGTGGTCGCCAAGACCCCGGCATGTCCGTTCAGGCCCGGAACGGTTCCGTACGCATCGCGCAGGTGCTGCACGCTCTGATTGCGGATCTGCGGCGCGAGGCGCGCCGCGTGCGCGGCGTCGATCGTCGTGTCGAAGAAGGCGTCGCGCATCCCGAGCGGGCGGAAGATCTCGTCCTGCACGAAGCGCTCGTACGGCTTGCCGCTCGCGCGGGTCACGACGTCGGCGAGCGTGACGTAGCCGAGATCGCTGTATTCGAATTTCGTTCCGGGCGCGAAGCGCAGCGGTGCCGCGTACGTGTGGGCGAGGATCGTCGGCACGTTCGCCTGGTAGTCGGCCTTCACGTAGTCGATCTGCATCCCGCTCGTGTGGGTGAGCAGTTGCAGCAAGGTGACGTCGTGCTTGCCGTTCTGCGCGTATTCCGGAATCCACGCGCTCACCCGATCGCCGAAGCGGACGACGCCGCGCTGCACGAGCAGCGCGATCGCGGCGGCCGTCGCCAACGGCTTCGTCATCGAGGCGAACTCGTACAGCGTCGACGGATCGTTGGACACCGTCTTCGGCTCGAGCGTGCGGATGCCGTAGGCTTTGCGGTACAGGACCCCTGCCGACGAGGTGACGACGAGCACGCCGCCGGGCAAATTTCCCTCGTGAATCGCGTCCTTGACGAGCCGGTCGAGCGCGGCGGTTGCGTCGGCCGGGATCGCGGTCGCCACGGCGAGGCGCGACGGCGCGCCGCGGTCGGCGACGGAGATCGGGGTCATCGTCGCGAGGGAAGCGGCGGAGACGACGACGGCGAGGAGACGGATCACGCGCTGGTGTAGCGCGCGAGGTGCGATCGTTCCTCGTCGGACTCTTCGTCCTGGTCTGCGCGAGCGCGGCCGCAGCCGAACCGGCGCTGGTGCCGAGTCCGGCGACGATGACCGCGACGGGGTGTTCGGCGCCGCTCGCATTGCGGCGTCCGCTCCGCTTCCCCGCGACGATCGATCCGGGCGGATTCGAATTGCTTCGCTCGCGCTGGACCGCGCTCGGCATTCCCCCGCCCGTCCTCGTCCGCGAACGGGCCGACGTCGTGGTCGGAACGCTCGTGAAGGGCGCAGCCGGTGCATACGTGCTCGGAACGGACGGCGCTCGCGTCAGCATCGCGGCCGGCGCCGCCAGCGCGGGCGAGGCCGAGTTCGACGCGCTGGCGACGCTCGCGCAGCTGCCGGAGCGCTCCGCCGGCAGCTGGATCCTGCCCTGCGTTCGCATCACCGATGCGCCGGCGATGGCGTGGCGCATCGTCTCCGACGACGTTTCGCGCGGGCCGTTTCCGACGATGGAGTACGCCAAGCGGCGCATCCGCACGCTCGCCGCGCTCAAGATCAACGGCTGGTCGCCGTACATGGAGCAGGTCGTCGTCGACCCGCGTGCGCCGTTCATCGCGTGGCCGAACGGCTGGACGCTCACGCAGCTGCACGAGCTCGCGGTCTACGCGCGGCGCTTTCACGTCACGCTGATCCCCGAGCAGCAGACGTTCGCGCACATGCACGAGTCGCTCAAATGGGAAGCCGAGGCGCCGCTGGCGGAACTGCCGCACGGGTACTTGCTGGCGGAGAGCGATCCACGTACGTACCAATATCTCGAGCCGCTCGTGCGTGGTGTCGCCGCGGCCGCGATGCCGGTGCCGTTCGTGCACGTCGGTGCCGACGAGCCGATCGATCTCGGCCGCGGCCGCACGCCGCGCACCGCGCAGGTCTTCGCCGACCACGTGAACCGGGTCGCGGGCTATCTGCCGCACGGCGTGCGCCCGATGATCTGGGACGACGCGATCCAGCAGGACACGACGATCCTGGGCCTCATCCCGCGCGACACGGTCATCGTCACCTTTCACTACGGCGCCGAAAAGACGTACCGTCCGTACATCGACCGCATCGCGAACGCCGGATTCGACCAGATGGTCTCGCCGGGCGCGGCCAACTGGAACGAACTCTACCCCGATCTCGCGACGTCGTACGCCAACGTCGCACGCTTCGTCGGCGAAGCGAAAGGCGCGCGCGGGATGCTCGGCATGTTCATGACCGTGTGGCACGACGACGGCGAGACGCTGTACGAGGCCACCTGGCCGGCGGTCGCGTACGCGGCGGCATCGGCGTGGCAGCACCAGCCGGTCGACGATTCGGCCTGGCACCGTACGTTCTCGCGCGCGTTCTTCGGAACCGATGACGCGCGCTTCGCCGCCGATCTCGATGCGCTGCAAAGCGTTCGGACGCTGCTCCGCACGACGCCATCCGATCCGCCCGACTACCTGTTCTGGCGCGATCCGTTCGATCCGCGCATCCAGGCCCGCGCGCAGACGCTCGATCTCGCCCAGATTCGCACGCGCGCCGAGAGCGCGCTCGCACACTTGTGGATCGCGCGACCTCCGCTCAACCGCGACGCGGTCGCGGCGATGAAGCTCGGCGCGCTGCGCTACGACGAGCTCGGCCGCCGCCTGCAGATCGGCAAGGAGGCGCGCGACTACTACGACGATGCGCGCACGCATGCGACCAAACCGGAGGTGAGCCAAGTCTACCGCAGCCTCGGCATCGCCAAGTATCTGTGCTGGGAGATGCGCGACGCGCTCGCGTCGATCGCCCCGCTCTACGCCGCCGCATGGCGCGCCGAGAGCACGGAAGGCGGCCTGGCACGGATGCTCGTGCACTATACGGTGGCCGAAGGGCAAGCGCAACGCTGCGCGGACCGCATCGACGGCGTGATGCGCGAGGACTATCTGCGCAAAGCGACGGTGCCGGCGTGGGACGACGTCATGCGGACGTCCGCGCCGTGAGCGGCATACTGATCGTCGTCGTCTTCCTCGTCTTGGCGGGGCTGATGATCGCGCGGAAACTTCCCGCGCTGCTCGCCGTCCCGCTGATGGCGCTCGCGACGGCGGCGCTGGCGGGGGTGCACGACTTGCCCGGCATCGTCACGCAGGGCGCGGTGCGGCTGGCCGCGGTCTACGCGACGTTGTTCTTCGGCGCGCTGCTCAGCCGGGTCGTGCTCTCGACCGGGATCGCCGAGACGCTGGTGACCTACGCCGCGGAATTCGGCGGCGACCGGCCGCTGCTGCTCTCGCTGCTCTTGTGCGGCGTCGTCGCGGTCTTGTTCACGACGGTGACGGGGCTGGGCGCCATCATCATGATCGGCACGATCGTGCTGCCGGTCCTCATGACGGTCGGCGTGCCGCGCGCGACTTCGGCGACGCTGTTCCTGATGGCGTTCGGTCTGGGCTACATCCTCAACATCGCGCAGTGGAAGTTCTACAGCACGGTGTTCGGCGTCGATCGTGCGACGTTCCAGAGTTACGCCTTCGTGCTGTTCGCCGTACAGGCGGCGGTGCTGATCGCGTACGCGATCGTGCGCGCGCGCACGACGCGCGACTACGCGACGAAGATCGAAGCCGGTGAACAACCGCGCCGCCGCGTCGGGCCGCTCGCGCTGATCACGCCGATCCTTCCGCTCGTGCTGCTGCGCGGCTTCGGCGTCGACGCGATCGTCGGGTTTGCCGTCGCGGCGGTATACGGCGTGCTCGTCACCCGCCCGCGCGCGGCCGTCCAGACGCTGATCGCGGCGTGGATCCGCGGGATCGAGGACGTCGCCCCCGCGACGATCTTGATGATCGGCATCGGGATGCTGCTCGTCGCGGCGAACACGCCCGAAGTGCAGGGCGCCGTCAAACCGCTCGTCGCGGCGGTCGCGCCGCGCTCGCCGCTGACTTACGTCCTGATGTTCGGGCTGCTCTCGCCGCTCGCGCTGTACCGCGGTCCGCTCAACCCGTACGGCGTCGGCATCGGGGTGTACACGGTGCTCGCGACGCTGCACGTCTTGCCCGCGGTCGCGCTCGTCGCGGCGGTGATGGCGGTCGTGCAAGTCCAGAACGTGTGCGATCCGACCAACACGCAGAACGTGTGGGTGGCCAACTTCACCGGCATCTCGGTCGAACGGATCACCCGTCTCACGCTGCCGTGGCAGGTCGGCGTCGCGACGATCGGAGCGATCGCGGCGGTCGTCGCGGGCGCGGCGCTGTTCGGTGCGGCGCCGTTCCCGGCTCGAGCGCTGAGCGCCGCGACGCTTCCCTCCGGTTTGTACGCCCCGCCGTCCGCCGCGCGCGCGATCGCTGTGCTCGACGACGGCACGCCCGACGGCACGCAGGCCGCGCACGAGATCGCCGCTGCGATCGCGCGCGGCTGGTCCGGTTACCGCGTCGTCGCCGCGCACGGCGATCCCGCCGCCGCCGATTGCCGCGCGAAGCCGTACGCCGCAGCGATGCGGGTGACGGTGACGGCCCTTGGAAGAGACGGTCGCGACATCGGTCTGGAACTGACGGACTGCGCCGGCTGGAGCGTCGATCAATGGCACGTGCAGGGCGAGCCGCGCCGCGCGGCGCTCGATGCGCTGTTCCGCGTGCGCGACTGGATGCGCGAGCACCCGGCGCTCGCCGCCGAAGTGTTCGACCACGGTTTGGCGTTCGACCCGGAGCGGGCACAGCCGACGTATTTCTACGTCCTCTTCAAGCCGCCCGACGGCTACATGCGCGCGCTCGTGCGCGCAGGCGGCGCGGCGTGGGACGCCGGCTTGCGCACCGGCGACGTCATCGACAAGCTCGACGGCCGATTCTGGTGGGAGTACGGGACCTACCAAACCCAGCTTCGGGCCTATGACGGGCAGCCGCACACGTTCGACGTGCAGCGCGGCACGGTTGGCGGCCCGGCAGTCCACATCGAACTGGGCGCCCCGTTCACCGGCTGACCGCAACGCGCCGCAAGAGCCTTGACATGTGACTAAATGGTCACGTATAATCGCAGCGTGGACGGCGTATTCAGAGCCCTCGCCGATTCGACACGTCGGAGCCTGCTCGACGAGCTGTTCAGGCAGGATGGCCAGACGCTGAGCGAGCTCGAGCAACGCCTTCCGATGACGCGCTTCGGTGTGATGAAGCACCTCCGAGTGCTCGAAGAGGCTGGCCTCGTCGTGACCCGACGGCGCGGGCGCGAGAAGCTCCATTTCCTGAACGCCGTCCCGATTCGGCTCGTCCACGACCGGTGGGTGAGCAAGTACGCCGAGCCCTGGGCCGCCGCCCTAAGCGACCTCAAGAACAGACTGGAGGACAAGACGATGGAGAAAGTGTTCGAGATCTACATCAAGACGACGCCGGAGCGCCTTTGGGCGGCGATCACCGACCCCGAGATGAGGCGCAAGTACAACTTTGGCGTGCGCGTCGAGTCCGATTGGTCGCCCGGCTCGCGCTACGAGGCCCTCTCCCAGCAGGTGCCCGGCGCACTCTGGGAGGGCGAAAACCTCGAGGTCGATCCGCCGCGCCGGCTCGTGCAGAGCTTCAACGCCCTGTGGGGCGAGGACGTGAAGCTCGAGGGGACCTCGAGGGTCAGCTGGGAGATCGAGCCGATCGGCGATTCGTGCCTGCTAACCGTCACCCACGACCAGCTGCGCGAGGGGGCCAACGAGCAGATCTACGGCGGCTGGGCAATGATCCTCTCGGGCCTGAAGACGCTGCTGGAAACCGGGGAGACGCTCACGACGCCGGGCTCGCTGCGCTACTCGCAGGGCCCGGCCGAGGGGCCGTAATGACGAAAGCGTCTTCCGGTTCCGAACTGCACCTGTGCTGACCGGTCTCGTGTGCGGCGAGTCGCCGCGTTGGCACGAGGACCGTCTGTGGTTCTCCGATTGGGGGGCACAAGGGGTCGCCGCGTCGATCTGGAGGGCAAGAGCGAATTCATCCTTGGCGTGCCGTCGTTTCCGTTCTGTATCGACTGGCTGCCCGATGGGCGCCTGCTTATCGTCTCGGGGGGCGATGGGCTTCTTCTGCGCAGGGAGCGCGACGGGTCGCTCGTGGCCCATGCCGACCTGACCGGCCTCGCGGACACGCCATGGAAGGACATCGTCGTTGACGGTACGTGCGCGTTCGGGAAGGTGGTGTGGTGCTGCACACGATTGGCTTGGATCGCGCCTGCTTCGCTTGCATGCTCGGGGGCACGGACAACAGTACGCTGTTCATGATGACGGCTGACTGGCAGGGGCCCGCAAGCGTGCGTGGGGGGGCACGAACGGGACAGGCGCTGCGCGTTCAAGCGCCGGCACCACGCGGCTGGCCGTAGAAAGCGAACCTCGTCAAAACGCAGGGCCGCCTCTTGACTTATACTAGTTGAACCATTACAGTACGGGTATAACTAGTACAACAGGAAAGAGGCCCGCCATGACCACCAAGCCCCACGGCTCGACCTGTCTCTTATACACATCTGACGCTGCCGACGATCTTACGCGTGT
>CALEYW010000064.1 GCA_937927945.1 uncultured candidate division WPS-2 bacterium
GCGCCGGGGTCATTTTAATCCCGCCGGAGGGGTCAGGATAATCCCGCCGTTGCCATGTGGGCAATCACGCAAGTTAGGGAAATGCTGGAGGCGCGTGACCGGGTACGAAGATAGCGGCCCTCAGCACATGCTGTGCGTTTTCCGCTCCCTGAAGTACGTTCCGAACGTTCGTTGAAAGCGTTCGGAGATTTAGTGTTTCCCGCAGCATGCGAATCTCATGAGTGGCGGGGTCATATTCCATGAAGCGTTCGTCGTCGGTCAGGCCGACTATCATGTCTTTGGGGCCCGTGTTGAACATCGCTAGGTTGAACGTCATTGTCGTCTGACCCCACGAATCGAGCCGAGCGTCAACGTGTTCTAGCGCGTTACGGAGCAGGGTGTTGTTTAGGACTTCGGCTAGCGTGCGGTTCTTCGTGATTCCCACATGCCTTCGCAGTCGGAGCGCGCGAGCGCGAGCAATCCGCTCCTCCTCATACCTTGGTCGCGCCCACAATATCTTCGCAACGTTGGCGGCAAAGTCGAGCGCCCACTGTATTCGCATGAAAAGTAACGTGGGGACAAGTTGTTGTTGCAGCGCATCATCCACCGCCTGAACCGCCGCAAAGAACCCTTGGCACTCCCAAACCAAGACATTTAGCATGGCGAGGTCGACGAGGGTCTTCTCTTCGGGTGAAAGCCGACGCGCTCTCGGCCGCTTCCTCTTTGAAGACACTCTTTAGCGCGCGGTCTTGTCGGTGAGCACCTTCGAGGTGAGCCTGCGACCATCGGCGCGGTTCACGACTAATACCGAACCGCGGCCGTCTTTGTCGTCGCGCGCGCATTGAGCCGGCAAATCTGGTAGTAAACCTTATGCGTGCGCGGCATGTCCGCTTAATGCGCGCTGCGCGTGACGCGCGACATCTATTACATCACTTACGGTGACAACGTGTATGCGGACTTCTGCGTCGGCGAAAGCCGCGCGAGCTTCGTCGAATCCTTCCGTAGCCATGCCCTCGATGGGCGGAATGCAGATGGCCGCAACGTCCACTTCTGGTGGGATCTCGATTCGTCGATCACCTTCGATCGCCAATCCTCCTCCGGAACGACGCAGATCTCGCACAGTAAAAGCGTACGCCTTCGCAAGCTCCGCTACGTCGTGCTGGTTTGGAATCTGGAATGACCACGCTTGTGCGAGTTGTACTGCCCTCCCGTTTGCCACGACGAAATCGAACTTTTCACGTTGGCTTAACGCTTGAACCGTATAGTGCTCCATGAAGTGAACATCGCGCCTAAGGCCAAGGTTCGTATATGCAGCCCGCATCGCACTCACCGCGGTACTCTTCCGACGGTACGGTAGCGGAGCGCTTTCTGGGTCGAGGACCAGACGCGAAAACACGTACTCAACAGCATCACGAGCGCTGTCCGCGGATATTGGCGTCGGCGGCGAGAATTGGACGATGTTATTTGACTGCTCGTACAGTTGATGTAGCCAAGATTCGCTTGGGGGGTCACCGCTTACGACGAGTTCTTGTTCCTCGTCCATGGCGCGGTCGATTCGCCGTCCGATATCGTCGGCGACAAGCCACACGGCTTTCATGACACCCTTCTCATCGACGCGTCGCGCACGCCGCGAGCTTGCCATTCTGATGTCCCATTCGCCGCTTGCATCGCTTCCGACGATGACTCCCACGTTGACAAACTCGCCGCGCGCAGGGTCCGGCACGAATCGAATGAGGCTGGATAGAAATCTCATGGTAGCCCTTCCAGGTGCGTCCGCATCCTCGCCGCTGAATCTAAGGCGCGGTGTTCGAGAAAGTACCCGATACACTCAAGTTCTTCGTCGCTAGCCGGCCAGGAGGTCGGAATGGCGGCCAGCGCGTCGGCAAGTGCGGCGCGGGTAACACCTTCTAAAGCCTGGGCAACTTCCTCAACATGCTGCCGCCGCAAGCCTGCGTAGCTTTCGGAGAACTCGCGAGCCACGCCGACATTAGATTGGAGGTCTGCAATGCTCCAGTTGACACCTTCCGGCGGAAAGTAAAACCCGTGATCGTGGCTGTAGTATCGGCGCTCTTCCAGCTCGGCGACTAGCCACTGAGTATCCGCTCCCCAACACCAGTCGTAAAGAGCGTAAATTTGGGCGTGTCTGCGCGCATTGTCATCGTCGCTTCGATATTGCAGGGGTGGCCGTAGTTCAAAGCAACCTTCGATCGCCGTCGACGCGTGTGCTATTCCCCGCTCGAGCTTGAGCCCGCCTTCGGTATACTGCCAGCCCACATGGTCATCTCCGATCGTTATTCGGCGCACTGAGCATGTCGGGCCGTCGATAAGAGCTCCCACGCGACCGACAACCTGTTCGGCGACCAGAATCCTCGCTCCGTGCGAGTTGTTCAGCGGTTTCACGAAGTACTCTTGGTCATCCATTCCGCGCGCCCGGAAAGCTCCAGATCCGCCATTCTTGCTGCGCTCGAGTGGAAGCTTCAGCTCCGTGTCGGCGGCGTCGGAGCGCCGGTCCTTTAGTAGCCCGGCCCAATCCTTCATTTCGACTGGCACGGCCCCTCATCAAACGGACCCCATGCAATCATTGTAACACCCTCATGGACGCACCATCGGCTTGGTCGCATTGAAGGCCACTATTGGCGCAGAGGGCACCCCTGATCCCGCCGTTTCGACCTTCCTGCATGGACGCGGGCGTCGCCGAGCGTGGCGGCCCCATCCAGACGGGATCTAGGAAGGGTGCCGGGCTACCGCGCGCCCTGCTGACGCGGACAGGGCTTCAGTCAGCGGCAGGGCTACTGCCCTCGAGATGCGGTGGGTTGAGCGCGTCTCAGGTAGGACGGTGGGTGGGCGTCACTGCGTTGGACCTGACAGATTCGCGTCGAGCATCCCAGCGATCGACTTCGCCATCGTGCGCGCGGTGTGCATATCGTGCCGGTCGGAGTCGTACAGGCCGGACCCACCCGAGGCGGTACGCCGCACCCAAAACGTTCCGCGGTCGTCGGTGATCGTGACCACCTCGTCCGCATGGCGCAGGTAGACGACGCGGGCGCGGCGCGTTGCGCTGACGGTAGGGATCAGCTCGCGGACGCGATCAACGAGGACGCGGCACCAATCAGCATACAGAAGCTGCGGGCCAGCCGGCGGGACCTCGGGCATTCGCGCGCGGTTCGTCCCGCCGCTCATTTCACCGGCACGAAGTGAGGAGCTAGACTCGGCTCGGACGATCGCTTTCCGCGTCGGGTACGCGGCCACCACGCCGAGCCACCGAGGGGCGGAAGAGGCTATGGCTATTCGATCACCGTGACGATCGGCTGTGGCGGGATCTTGCTCGTCGGGTCGTCGTCGATCTCGAGGTCATGTCCGTCTAGAAGGCCGAGCCCCACTTCATTGAACCCCCCGCTCGGGGACGTTGGTGACGGGTAGGAGTACCCTAAATTCACGCCATACGTGCCGCCGAAGATCGCGCTCGGAACTTTGCCTCGGAATGTGTACGAATCACCGGATTGCCCGGCCCCATCGAGCACAAAGTACGTCCTTCGCGGATAGTGCGTCGGGTCGGGGATGGGCGTATTCCCGCGGAGTACGTAGGAAGCGCGCACTGAGCTGATTGGCCCATGCTCAACGCGCAGCCTCACGGTCACCTGGACGTCATCGCCGACTTTCAGTGCCATGTGCGTACGCTACGCGACCGGCAGCTCTGTTCCTTGGCGCAGAGCGGAACACGGGACGGTTGCCCAACGCACCCGCAGCATACTTCGCGCTCGGGGGACCGATTGTTCGGACAAGTGGCGATGCCGATCAGTTCACCCGCACGAAGGCGAGCGCGAGCAGTGCCGTATCGTTCGAGGTTAGCACGCACACGGTGCCGATCGGCACCATGCCGCGGCTGGTGCCGGAATCTCTGCGATCTATTCCGCCAGAATGACCAACGCGCGCGACTTCGTGAGCCGTGGCGCGTCCGACGCCCCCACGCCGACTCAGGGAGCCGCAGGACCCGCCCGGCGCCGGTCCTGGGCCTGGAATCACTTCCGGCCGACGCCCGATGCGTTACGGGGTCTACTCGAGCACGAGCCGATCGGCCAGGAACGCCCGGAGAGCCTTCCGCGGAATGACACGACGACGGCCACACTCGACGTATGGCAGCGCACCGTCTTTCATCGCGTCGTAAAATGTCCACTCAGAGAAGCCCGTGGTCTTAATGGCGTTCGGAACGGAAATGCATCCGTCAGCGACCAACGCCTCACGCGCCTTAGGTTAGCTGCCGAGTCGGTGAGACTCACTTCAGCACCAGCCGGTCGGCGAGCCACGTTCGCAGCCCCTTCTTCGGGATCACGCGGCGACGAGTGCCGACCTGGACGTACGGGAGCGAGCCCGCTTTCATCGCGTGCTCCAGCACCTTGCGAGAGAACCCGAGATCCTTCACGGCGTCCTTGACCGACACGCATCCGTCGCCAACCAGCGCTTCACGCGCCTTGGCCGCAGCATCGATTCTTCGTTCTTGCGCCATGCGGCGGCGGTTCTCCGAATGAAACGTTTAGCCCGCCTCGACGCGTGGCGTTAGTTTGCGCGAACTCGCAAACCGAACCCCCATTGCAATGTAACCCGCATTGCATGCGGGGTGAGGACACGCACGGTGCTCGCCACCGCCCAAAACAGGCCAGAAAGCACGCCGCCCAAAGGGGCCCGCTGAGGCCCACTCGCTTTCGCGGACTCCTACGACCACTAGACTCGAGAGCTGCTCCGAACAGCGGCAATTGCGGCGGTACGCAATCCGACGATAGTACACGCGGCCCTATACCACGCTTTCTGCAGGAGCAAGGTAGGCCGCTGGCGACCAATCGACGTTCGCCGCGCCCTCATACCCTGGCTTGTCACCCAACCAAGATGCTCGCGACGGTCGCTGATACCGAGGACCGCAGCGTGATGGAGTTCGGATTCGCCAGCGCCTTGTCTGCAGCGGTCCGGTAGATCACGGCGTTCGTGTTGTTGTCGACAACGATGTAGCACGAGGGCATCCGTTGAAGTCCAATCGGGATGCTGATCCCGCTGACCGGGATGCTAACCCCGACCCTCGCCCAAAATGAGCCGACCTGAGTGTTGTCCACGAGCGGAGCCGTGATTGGGATGCCGACCGCCAGCGTCGTACGGAGAGCTTGGCTCGCTACTGTGAGCGCGCGAAGAGAGTCTGACATACTCGTCCCGGTATAACATCCGCTGGCTCTTGTGGCAACAAGTTCGGCAGCGGCCCGAGTCACGACGTTGGGCCCGACACCGCAAAGGCTCGGCGTGCTCAGCGCGCACAGGTCGGCGGCGTGGAGCCCTCGTCGTCGGCGGCGAAGGCTTGAGTGACGCGCTACTGCCTCGCGCCGGGCAAGCGAAGGTACTCGTTGCTCATGGTCGCTGCGGACTCGACGTCGTCGGCACTAATCGTGTTGCCGACTGCCGGGAGAACATACACGCGCCCTGGTTCACCAAGTTGGATGAACAATCGGCCTTCACGATCGTTGACCTCCGCGAGTGCATCGCCATGCGCGAACCCAACCGTTGCGGGAGGGCCGTGCCCCAGGCTGACCTCACAGAATCTTGAGATCCGTGCTCAAGTCTCTAACCCTGGCCGCGACCGCGCGCTGTGCTTCTTGGCTCGTCATTCGAGGAACGTAGCCCCAATCGGAAAAAAATCAAGCAAGCGCGGAGTTGTTAGTTCCTGAGATCGCCATCGCGTTGCCGTTGTGGTCACGTCTTACGCGTGGATCGCCTCTGTCGTCGCCTTTGAGCGAAGCACTGCTGGGGCGCCGCTCGGGCGCCACGCAGCGCAACGGGCGGGGTAACGCCGTGGGTTGTGAGCGCGAGGCCAATCTCGCGGGACGAAGCGCCCTTGTGGTCGACGCGAACGGGGGTGGGCGTAGCTTGCTCTACGGCGCTCGGGACAAAGCGCGTCGCCGATCCACAAAAGCCGAACGACGTCGCGCCGCAGGCGGCTTCTGTCTTGCGGTTGTTGCGCGACCGCCGTCGTAGTGGTTGACGCCGGTCGCCGAGAGGCGATCTCCTTCCCACGGGAAAGGGCCATCGCTGGTGGCTTATGCGGGCAGCTGCTTTGCTTCCCTACAGGCATCCACCCATTTTTGAATGAGCGGGTTGAACGTGTAGATCGCAGTCTCGATCTGCGGACGATACGTGATAACGATCAGAGAAAGGCTCGCTTTGGTTTGCGCGTTTGCCTGGGCTTGGGCGAGAGCTTGTGCGATCGAGGTCGTGCTCGGGGCCATGGTAGTGGTCGTAGTGTTGGAGTACGTTTGATTGCCGACCGTGGTGCTCGTGGTGGAACTCGTGGACGTCTGAGCGTGCTGCCCCGACGCCCCGGCCGCCATACCGGCTGCGAGCGGAAGCGAGACGACCGCCGCGCCTGCAAGGAGCAACGGGCTCATGCGCTTGTTGCCGCGGTTCTCCATACGTTCGTACGCAAGCGTGACGGACGAATATCCTCCGACGAGCTGGAGTTCCGCCTTGGCCTCGTCCGTGACGGCCTGCGTCGCGTTAGTCACGCCGGGATCGGCGAAGCGCGCTCCGAGCAATTGACCGAGGCCGGCGTATGCTTTCGCCCGACCAGCGTCAACGGCAAGGGCGTCCTCCTCGATGAGCCGGTAGGCGTGATTCTTGCTCGGATTGGTATTCGCCAATCCCTGAGCAAGGCTGCCCGCCTTGATTGCGGCGATTGAGGCGGCATTGACGCCGTCTTGAAGCGCAATCATCGCCTGACCGACTGAAGCGCAGGTGGCCGCTTGGTCGCCCACGGTGGGTTCGGCCGCGGCCACTAGCGGCGGCCAAAACGCTATGAGCAAAGCCAGCGAGAGGCAGAATCTTAGGCGCACGGCTGGGAACCCTCCAAGGAAGTAAGGGTGGGCTCTTGCAGGGTAACAGTACGGCCATTCTTGGTCAATTCGTGGGGCGGCCATCGCGCGTGCAAATTGTCTCGCGCCTGAGCGAATCGCCGCCGGGCCGCCCGGTCCACGCTGACGCAACCGGAACGCAACCCTACGGAGGTCGATGGGTTGCGACGAGGATCGACGGCGAAGCCCAGCAGAGGCCGAAAACCACGCTGGATTAGGGGTTATCGCGACGGAGCCCGACGAGGCTCGACAGCACGAAACGGGTTCAACTCCCGTTGGCGCTACCA
>CALEYW010000065.1 GCA_937927945.1 uncultured candidate division WPS-2 bacterium
CTAGGTATTGCTACCTCGTTCGACTTGCATGTGTTAGGCACGCCGCCAGCGTTAATCCTGAGCCAGGATCAAACTCTCCATAAAATTCATGGAGCTTTTGAAAAGCTCTATCTTCGCTGACTTTTGCCGGCTCGCCGATCGCTCGGTGAACCGGTTGATCCGAATTGCGAATTCGGATCGGATCGCCCGTCTTGCGACGGCCGATCAGTCATAATTCTTGTGGACTCGATGCTTGGTGCGAAACACCCGGTGGAGCCGGGGGAACCGCAGCATCGGGTCCGTTCGTTCTCGAACCAGAACAAACAAAAACGCGACCCTTTCGGATCGCGCAATCATCTGAACGGGTCGGAGACCCACAGACTTATGCGCTACTGCACTGTTCAGTTTTCAAGGAACGGACGCTTCCGCCCAGCCCTTTTCGGACCGGATCTTTGACCGCACCGGAGAGGCGAGGCGTCAGAGTCAACGAGGGATAGATTACCACCGCGTGTCTAGAGTGTCAATCCTCCGGGCCGGTCTTTTGTCCACGGGTCTATCCACAAGGATAAAGAAGGTAGTCGCATGTTGAGCGGTTCGGCCGAATCCCGCAGCACCTCGGTGGTCCGGCGCACGGCCGAACTCCTCGCCTCCGACGCGCCGCTAGCGGACCTCTTCCCCGCCTTTGCCCGCGAGCTCGCCGTCCTCTTCGGCGCCTCCGCGGTCAACCTGGCGATCGGCACCAACGATACGGCGCTGTTCCTCTATAAGGACGGTGCCGTCGTCGCGCCGGCCGACTTGACCCGAGTCCGATCGGCGCTCGGCGGCGAGGTCGCGGCGAGCGCGCGGGCGGTTGCCGTCCCGCTTCGCTACGGACGCGACGTCGTCGGCGCGGTCGGGGTGCGGTCCGACGATGCGACCTCCTACGACGAAGACGACGTCGATACGCTGCGAGCGTGCGCCCTCTACCTTGCGGTACGGGTGCACGAGGAACGGCTGCGCGAGGAACGCGACCAGCTGGCGGTTCTGGCGGGCGCCGACGCGCTCACCGGGGTCGCCAACCGGCGCGCGTTCGACGAGCGCCTCGACGAGGAGTGGCGGCGCGCGCAGCGCGAGGGGAGCCCGCTCGGCGCGGTCATGGTCGACGTCGACCTGTTCAAGTCGTTCAACGATCGCTACGGGCACCTGGCTGGCGACGTCTGCCTCAAGCGGGTCGCCGCGGCGCTGCGCGACGCGGCGCGCCGGCCGGGCGACTTTCTGGCGCGGGTCGGCGGCGAGGAGTTCTGCGCGATCCTGCCCGGCGCCGACATCATCGGCGCGACGACGATCGCCGAGACGATGCGCGCGGCGATCGCCGCTCAGGCGATCCCGCACGACGACAATCCGCGCCGGATCGTGACCGTCACCTGCGGCGCCGCCTGCACGCGCCCGCAGGCCGCCGGCGACGCGAAGCGGCTGATCGCTGCCGCCGACGACGGTCTCTACGCGGCGAAGCGCGGGGGCCGCGATCGGGTCAACACGGCGCCCGACCCGTTCGCGGAAGGAGCCGCGCCCCGCTAGTCCATCCCGGCCGCGAGATCGTCGGCCGCACGGCCGGCGATCTTCCGTGAGATCGATTTCCCTTGCGTGAACAGCAGCAGGTAGTCGTAACCGCCGGCCTTCGAGTCGGTGCCGCTCATGTTGAAGCCGCCGAACGGCTGCCCGCCCACGAGCGCGCCGGTGCATTTCCGGTTCAGATACAGGTTCCCGACGAAGAACTCGTCCTCGGCGCGGCGCAGCCGTTCCTCGCTGGCGGAGAACACCGCGCCGGTGAGTCCGAACTCGGTGTCGTTCGCGATCCGCAGCGCGTCGTCGTAGTCGCGGGCTTTGATGACCGCAAGGAACGGCCCGAACACTTCTTCTTGCGCGATGCGCGCGCGGGAATCGACCTCGGCGAAGACGGTGGGCTCGATGAAGAATCCCTCCGCGGCCGAACGCGTACCGCCCGTCAGGAGCCGGCCCTCGCCGCGCCCGATCTCGACGTAGCCGAGGATCTTCTCGACCGCCTTCTCGTTGATCACCGGTCCGATGGCGATGCCGTACGTTGCGGGATCGCCGAGCGCGAGCGCTCGAGTCGCCGGGACCAGCTTCTCGATGAACGCGTCATAGAGCCGCTCGTCGACGATCGCCCGCGAACACGCCGAACACTTCTGGCCGGAGAAGCCGAACGCGGCGGCGACGACCCCGGCCACCGCGGCGTCCAGGTCGGCGTCGTCGGCGACCACGATTGCGTCCTTCCCCCCCATCTCGGCGATCGTCCGCTTGATCCAGCGCTGGCCAGGCTGGGTCTTCGCGGCCAGCTCCGCGATCCGCAGCCCGACGCCCTTCGAGCCGGTGAACGAGATGAAGCGAGTGCGCGGATCGTTCACCAGCTGCTCGCCGACCGTCGGGCCGTCGCCGGGGACGAAGTTCAAGACGCCCGGCGGGAGCCCGAGCTCGTGCATGAGGTCTACGAATGCCGCGGCGATCACGGCGGCGTCGGGCGAGGGCTTGAGAATCGCGGTGTTGCCGGTGACGATCGCGGCGGCCGACATCCCGGCCATGATCGCGAAGGCGAAGTTCCACGGCGGGATCACGACCCCGACACCCAGCGGCAGGTAGACGAGACGATTGCGTTCGCCCGCGATCGGGGTGAGCGGCGGCGGGCTCGCCAGCCGCAGCGCTTCACGCGCATAGAACTCGAGGAAGTCGATTGCCTCGGCCGTGTCGGCATCGGCTTCGATCCAGGGTTTGCCGACCTCGAGCACCAGCAGCGCGTTCCAGTCGTCCTTGGCGGCGCGAATGCGCTCGGCCGCGCGCAGCAGGAAGTCCGCCCGTTCCTCGGCAGTTGTCGTCTTCCACGACGCGAAGCGGCGCGTCGCGACGTCGAGCGCGCGCGATGCCTGTTCCGGCGTCGCCTCATCGACCTCGCCGACGATCTCGCTGGGGCGCGCCGGATTGACGGAAGCGATCGTCCGCCCGCCCTGGACCTTCTCGCCGTCGATCACCAGCGGCCAGCGCAAGCCCAGTCCGCGGCGAGCCCGCTGCAGCGCGTCCTCCATCGCCCGGCGGTCGGCCGGGTCGGAGAAGTCGCGGATCGGTTCGTTGCGGAACGGCGAGAGCGTGCGCGGGGCAGTCAACATAGCCCGAGGGCTCCGCGATCCGCAGTGCTCTTCCCTGTGCGCGCCTCGCGGCGACGGTACGAAGTCGTAGCGGGCAGCCTCAGGATTCAGGCAGAATACGCGGGATATGGTCTACGACATCGCTGTTGTCGGAGGGGGCATCGTCGGGCTTGCCACCACGCGCGAACTGCTTCTCCGCCACCCCAACCTGCGCATCGCGAACGTCGAAAAAGAGGACGTCTGGAGCAAGCACCAGACCGGCCACAACAGCGGCGTCATCCACTCCGGGATCTACTACAAGCCCGGCTCGCTAAAAGCGAAGTTGTGCATCGAAGGGCGCAGGCTGGCCTGGGAGTTCTGCGACGCGAAGGGGATCGAGTACAAGAACGTCGGCAAGCTGATCGTCGCGACCGAGGAGTCGGAACTCGGGCGGCTCGACGACTTGTGGGTCCGCGGGCAGCAGAACGGCGTCGAGGGTCTCGAGAAGCTCGATGCGGCCCAGATCGCGGAGCGCGAACCGCACTGCCGCGGGATCAAGGCGATCTTCTCGCCGGTGACCGGCATCGTCGACTGGGGCTTGGTCGCGCGCACGTACGGCGAGGACGCCAAAGAGATGGGCGCCGACATGTTCCTGAGCCACGAAGTGACGCGCATCGAACGGCGCGGGAACGTTACCGTGCTCAAGACGCCGAACGGCGAGATCCAGGCACGGGCCGTGGTCACCTGCGGCGGCTTGTACAGCGACAAGCTCGGCCGCATGACCGGCGGCAACGTCGATCCGAAGATCGTGCCGTTCCGCGGCGACTACCTGATCCTCAAGCCGGAGAAGGCCTACCTCGTCAAAGGCAACATCTATCCGGTCCCGGATCCCGAGTTCCCGTTCCTCGGCGTGCACTTCACGCCGCGCATGGACGGTTCGATTTGGCTCGGTCCGAACGCCGTACTCGCGTTCGCGCGCGAGGGCTACTCGTTCTTCACCATCAATCCGGCTGAGCTGTGGGATTCGATCACGTATCCGGGCTTCTTCAAGATGGCGGCGAAGTATTGGAAGATGGGCGCCGGCGAGATGTATCGCGACCTCGTGCGCTCGGCATACGTCGGCGCGCTGCAGCGCTACATCCCCGACCTTCAGCCCGAGGATTGCCTCCCGGGCCCCTCCGGCGTGCGCGCGCAAGCGATGACCTCCGACGGCGGCCTGGTCGACGACTTCGTCTTCGAAGGATCGGAAGGCGTCGTCCACGTGCGCAACGCACCCTCCCCCGCCGCCACCTCGTCGCTCGCGATCGGCAAATACATCGCCGACGACGCCGAACAGCGCTTTGATCTGAGCAAGTCGACAGCGCAAGTCTAGTGCTTCACGACTTCGTCGAGGTCGAGTGGCTGGCGGCGCGGCTCGGCGATTCGCGGCTGCGGATCGTCGATGCGCGGAGCGTGCCGCACGGAGGCGTCGTCGCGATGCCGTCGGGGGCGGAGCAGTATGCGGCCGGGCATCTGCCGGGCGCGGTGCACCTCGACTACGGCGAGGACCTGAGCGATCCGGCGACGCCGTACGCGACACGGGTGGCCGGCGAGGCGGATTTTGCGCGCGTCGCGGGCGCGCACGGTATCGGCGACGATGCACTCGTCGTCGCGTACGACGCCGGGACGGTTCCGTTCGCCGCACGCATCGTGTGGATGCTGCGTTATTACGGGTTCTCGAACGCCGCGGTGCTCGCCGGTGGGCTGCCGGCCTGGACGGCGGCGGGGATGCCGCTTTCCACCGCTCGGCCGGCGATCGTCCCGGCCGCTTTCACGCCGCGCCGGTTCGATCGACTGCGCGCGACGCGCGAGGAAGTGCTCGCCATCGCGGAAGGTCGCGCCGACGCGCAATTGATCGAGACGCAGCGCGATCAAACCTACGCGCAACGCGACCGCGACATCCAAGGCGCCGTGCGCCTGAGCGGCAACCTGCTGCTCGAGGACACGCGCGGCGGCCGGCCCGCGTCCGAGGAGACGCTGCAGCGACTCGTGCGCGAGACCGGACTCGATCCGCACAAGCGCACCGTCGTCAGCTGCGGCAGCGGCGTCTCCGCCTCGGGCGCGTGGCTCGCCCTGCGAGGCGCCGGGTTCGACGACATCGCGGTCTACGACGGCTCGTGGATGGAGTGGAGTCACGACGCCCTGCCGACCGTTCCCAAGCGCGCCGACTAAGCGCACTCCAGAAAAAAATGCGCGCAGGCTGACGCTGCGCGGCAGGTGATTTTTGCTACGGACCCAAGTGTGTGGTCCCGCGCGAAGCGGGCAATGGCGCGCTTGGTGTGTGTGCGTTTCGGGGGTGTGGTACATGGGTGTTCCGGCTGCGAAACTCGGCGATCAAATCGTCGCGCTAGATACGCATATCATTCAGCCGCCCGGACCGGTTCCACCGCTTCCGGTTCCGCATCCCTTCGTGGGCATCATCGACGGCGGCGTCAGCAGCAACGTGATGATCCAAGGCCGTCCTGCCGCGACGCTCGGCAGCACCGCAACCAACTTGCCGCCCCACATTCCCATCGGCGGCACGTTCGTGAACCCGCCGACGAACAAGGCGACGATCGTCTCCGGCAGTCCGATCGTCCGCATCAACGGCAAACCCGCTGCGCGCGCCGGCGATACCGCGCTGACGTGCAACGACCCCGCCCCGCTCCCCGTCGGCAGCGTCGTCGCGATCTCGACCGTCCTGATCGGTTAGCGCCGGCGCGTCCGATCCGTCCCTACCTGTTGCACGGCTTCTGATCTGAGGTGTATTGATGCCCGTAACACCGACCTATCCCGGTGTATATATCCAAGAAGTGGACAGCGGTTCGCGCGTCGTCACGGGCGTCGCGACCTCCATCACGGCGTTCGTCGGCCGCGCGCCACTCGGGCCCGTGAACGAACCGGTCATGGTCTACGATTTCGGCGAATTTCAGCGCACCTTCGGCGGACGCGCCCGCGGCTTGCCGATGACGTACGCCGTCGAAGATTTCTTCGGCAACGGCGGCGGTCAAGCGTTGATCGTACGCGCGACGCCTGCGGACGCCACGCCCGCGACGCTCGCAGGTCCGCCCGCGCTCAGCGCGTCCAGTCCCGGCAGGTGGGGCAACGCGATCAGCGTGAAGTTCGAAAAGGTTAGCGGCCAGGACGCGATCGACATCGAGCAGCGCTTCGCCGAGTTCAACCTCGGTACGGACGGCTTCTACTTCGTCGACATCGCGTACCCCGTGCTCAAGGGGAAGACGCCCACGCCCGCAGAGCGGGTCGGACCAGTATATCTCGGTCCGACGGAGGCACCCTGCCGGATCGACCAGGTACTGGCCGCGCAGTCACTCTACATTCGTGCCGCCGCACCGGTTGCCGCCGCGGTCGTCGACACCACGAAGCCGGTAGCACCGGTCGTCGACACCACGAAGACGGAAGCACCGGTCGTCGACACCGCGAAGGCGGAAACACCGGTCGTCGACACCACGAAGACGGAAACGCCGGTCACCGACACCACGAAAACGGTAACGCCGGCCGCGGTCGCGGCCTCGCTCCTGGCCGACTACGTCCCCTTGAGCAACGGCGGCGACGGGAACGCCGCCGGTGGCGGACGGCTCACCAGCAACGACATCGTCGGTGATTCCGGCAAGCGGACCGGAATGTACGCGCTCGACCACGCGGACCTGTTCAACATTCTCGTCGTTCCACCCGACTCTGGACCCGAAACGCCGGACGCCGATCTCACCGCGGTGCTGACCGCCGCCGCGCCTTACTGCGACACGCGGCGCGCGATCATGATCGCGGATCCGCTCAGCGCCTGGAGCGACCACGCCAAGCAAGGCGCGTTCGGGGACATCTCGCCGGCCGATCTCAACGTTGGCGAGCTCGGCCAGCGCCGGCGCATCTTCACCTACTTTCCGCGTATCAAGAAGCTCGACCCGGCGAACGCTAACCGCGAGGCCGTATTTTCGGCGAGCGGCATGATCGCGGGAATCTTCGCCGCGACCGACGTGCGCCGCGGCGTCTGGAAAGCGCCGGCGGGGATCGAAGCCGGCCTCACCGGCGTCACGGCGCTCGAACATCGCCTCACCGACATGCAGAACGGCGTGCTGAATCAAGTCGGCATCAACGTGCTGCGCGATTTCCCGGTCTTCGGCAAGGTCATCTGGGGTTCTCGCACGCTCGCGGGCGCCGACGCGCTCTCGGACGACTACAAATATCTGCCGGTGCGGCGGCTCACCGACTACATCGAAGAGAGCCTGTTCCGCGGCACCAAGTTCGCCGTGTTCGAACCGAACAGCGAGACGTTGTGGGCGCAACTGCGCCTCACGTGCAACACGTTCATGGCCGATCTCAATCGCCAGGGTGCGTTCTACAACTACTACGTCGAATGCGACAAGTCGACCACGACGCCGTACGACATCGATCGTGGCCGCGTCAACGTCATCATCGCGTTCGCGCCGGTGAAACCGGCGGAGTTCGTCATCCTCACCATTCAGCAGCTCGCCGGGCAAACCGCGGCGTAAGGGGAGCACGTGCCAGCACCGATTTTCGCGACCAACGATACCCGCTACGATCCGTACAAGAACTACCGGTTCAAGGTCTCGATCGAAGGCAAGTACGTCATGGCGTGCAACAAGATCAGCATGCTCAAGCGCTCGACCAAGGTCGTCGAGTTCCGCGCGGGCGGCGATTCGACCGTCGTGCGTAAGTCACCCGGTCAGACGTCCTACGAGCCGATCACGCTCGAAGCCGGCGTCACCCACGATGCGACGTTCGAGACGTGGGCGAACAAAGTCTGGAGTTACACGAAGTCCAGCGGCACCGACCCCGACGTGTCCCTCAAGGACTTCCGCAAAGACATCATCATCGAACTCTACAACGAGTCCGGTCAGCCCGTGATGTCGTACAACGTGCATCGCTGCTGGGTGTCCGCATATCAGGCGCTGCCCGAGCTCAACGGCACCGGCAGCGAAGTCGCGATCACTTCCATCACGCTCGAGAACGAAGGCTGGGAACGTGACGAGAAGGTGAAGGAACCAACCGAAGTGTCGTACGTGCAGCCGGCATCCTAACTGCATGCGCGTTCCGTCAGCGGCCGAAGTGCTGCGGGTGTGGGAACTCGGCCAGGGCAAGAAGGCGTGGTATCGCGCCCTCCTGCTCCTGGCTCCGCTCTTCCCCGAGAGCACGTTCGGCACGCTGGCGGAGATGACGATCGGTTCGCGCAACACCTATCTGCTCGCGTTGCGCGAGCGCATGTTCGGCCCGACGATCAGCGCGGTGGTCACGTGCGAAGCATGTGCGGAGCGGACCGAGAGCGCGATCTCGACCAACGACATACTCGCCGGCGTCCCGCAGAGCGCGCGTTTCGCTGGTGACGAGCGCCTGACGTGCGTGGTCGGCGGCGCCGAGGTCGCGTATCGCCTGCTGAGTTCGCGCGACCTGGCAGCCGCGAGCACTAGGCGCGGCGTCGTCGACGCCCAGCAGGCCTTGATCGCCGGCGCGCTCTTAGAGACGGCCGCCGACGCGGACACGCTGCCGGCCGTCGTGGAAGCGGTGGCGGACGGCATCGTGACCGCCGATCCGTTGGCCGACATCCGCCTCGGCGTCACGTGCGCATCGTGCAGACACGCCTTCGTCACGTCGTTCGACGTCGTCGGCTTCCTCTGGGCCGAGATCGATGCGGAGGTCGCCCGTCTGCTCGACGACGTGCACCGGCTCGCCGCCGCATACGGCTGGTCGGAGTCGACGATTCTGACGATGTCGCGCAGCCGGCGCCGCGAATATCTGCGCCGCGCGTCATGAACCTCGCCGGCCCGCTGGCGGGGATCGCCGCCGCTGCGATCGACGCGCCGTCGGCCGTGATGCCGCGCGCCGTATCGCGCTTCGAATATCATTCCGACCCACGCTTCGGCGAGACGACCCTCGACGAGTCCGAATCGTGGACCGACCTCGACGTCGCAGCGACCGATGACGACGAGTTCACCGCGGTCGCGCGCCTGCTGCGCTCGTTCGGAGGCGACACGCTCTCGCTCCCGTCGGAGACCGACGACGGCGAACCAGTATGGCCGGCCGACAACGCGGAGATTCGTTCAAACGACCATCCTACGGCTCGGTCCCGCGCCACGCGCGACCACGCCGGTCGAGGAGCATCTCCTTCAGCCGTGCACGAACGCTCCGCCGATCCGCAAGGTCCGGTTGAAGCCGCGCACGATGAACATTCATCGCTCGCACAGACGCGGGGCGCCCGTCTCGAAAGCGATCGCGCCGCGTCATCCAGCACGCACGCCGGCGCGCTCGAGGGATCGCACGCTTCCCGAGATCCCTCGGCGCAGCCGCAGGCCGGATCGGTTGGCCCAGCCCGCGACGCAGCACACGCTGCACTACGCCTCGATCACAGCACGTCCCTCGCTGCTGAGCCGGAACGCTCGTCGCACGACGGGATGGAGAGCGAGAGCGTCGCGTCGCACACCGCGACCGTCGATGCGCAGGAGGTTCCCTCGACCGAGCCGCGTCCGTTCCGGTCCTCGGATCCTCGCGATCCTTCGTCGCAATCGCCGTACTTTTCGGGCGCGCAGCATGAGCTCGATGAGCCGGCCGCATCAGCGCACGACGAAGCATCGCTTTCGCCGAGTCCCGACCGCGCTGTTTCACCGTCCGCCGAGCCGTATCGTTCGTCGCGCGCTCTTTCCGGGACCGCTCGCTTCGGCACGTTTGGCGCGAACGTCGATACGCCCGGGGCGCTGACGTCGCACGCGTCCGACGACGCGTCATCGCATGAGCTCCGTAAGCGGTCGGGAGTACCGCCGCCACTGGCCGACAGCACGGCCGCTGCGCATTCCGAAGAGCCGGTCCTTCATACGTCCGCCGACACATCGGAGACATCCCGCGCACGTCCCGCCGTTCCACCTGCCGGCGAGCCGCGTCGTTCATTGCATGATCGTACCGAAGCCGCTCGCGCCGCTTCCGTCGCCGCGGAGACCGGCGCGCGAGAGACAGCGCCTTCGCCCGATCTTCGCGATCCTTCGACGCAATCGTCGCGGCCGCCGCGCCAGCTCGAAGAGTCGGCGGGAGAACCGCGCCTTCACATTGATCCGGCCGCAAGCACAGCCGAGCCGGCCGCATTAGCGCACGGCGAAGCATCGCTTTCGACCACGCCCGACCACGCTGTTTCATCGATCGCCGAGTCGCGGCGTTCGTCGCGCGTCCCCTCCGAGACCGCTCGCCTCGCCTCGTTCGGCCCCAACGTCGACGCGCCCGAGGCACTGATGTCGCACGCGTCCCGCGACCCGTCATCACATGAACTCGACGAACCCTCGGGAAAACCGCCGTTAGACGCCGACGGCAGCGCCGCCGCTGCGTTTCTCGAAGAGCCGGTACCTCATTCGTCCGCCGACACGTCGGAGACACCCCGTACGCATCCCGCCGTTCCGCTTGCTGGCGAGCCGCGTTCGTCGCACGATCGAACGGAAGCCGCTCGCGCCGCGACGTTCGCGGCGGAGACCGGCGGGCGCGGCCCCAACGTCGACACGCCCGAGGCGCTGAGGTCGCACCCATCCCGCGACGCGTCATCGCGTCAACTCGGCGAAGAGCCGGTACCTCAAACGTCTGCCGACACGTCGGAAACGGCGCGCGCGCGTCCCGCCGTTCCACCTGCCGGCGAGCCGCGTTCGTCGCACGATCGTACCGAAGCCGCTCGCGCCGCCGCGTTTGCCGTCGAGACCGGCGCGCCGGAGACGACCCCTTCGCCCGATCTTCGCGATCCTTCGACGCAATCGTCGCTCAAGCCGCGCGGGCTCGACGAGTCGTCCGGAGGACCTCAGCGTCTTTCTCGGCGGACCGCGGCCGCGGATGGCGCCGGGTTGTTTGCGCCGGCACGCGACGAAGCATCGTTTCCTTCCACGTCAGAACGTGCAATTTCACCGCGCGCCGGGCTGCACCGTTCGTCGCGCGACCCCTCCGAGACCGATCGCGTGACGTCGTTCGGCGCGCAGGTCGATGATGCGGCCGAAGGGCCGGCGCCGACGGCTCCCCGTGACACCTCGGCGCGTGAGTTCAGTGAACGCCCGCAAACAGTGCCGCCGCACGCTGACCGAAACGCGGCCCGAGCGTTTTCCGGCGAGCCAATTGTCGGGCCGTCCGACGACAAGTCGGAGACACCTCGCGCGCATCCCGCCGCTCCACGTGCCGGCGAGCAGCATCGTTCGTCGCACGAGCGTAGCGACGCGACTCGCATCGAATCGTTCGCCGTCGACGCCGATGCTGAGGCGACGCGAGGACTGCCGCGTGTCGCCCAGACGGACACAGCCGGCGGCGTTGACGCCGCGCCTCCTGCACCTACGCGCGTCGCACAAGTAGCCGAGACCGATGAGAATGAACGCTCGCGGTCGCCACGTCCCGACGCAGCCGGTGCGGCTCCAGCCGGCCCGGTTGCACCAACGCCGGACGGAGCATCGCCTGCGGCCCTCGTGAATCGCGCGCTCCCGCGCGCCGGCGAGCCACATCGTTTCGCGGAGCATTTCGTCGAGGAGTCCTCGCCGCACGTGACGCGTGGGCCCGACGACCAGGGTGGAGCATCGCCGTTTCCCGCTCACCCTGAGACTGTCGCAGCAGTTCGGCCCATGCAGGCAGCAAGGCTACCAGCACCGGACGAAGCAGCGCTTTCACCGCGACTCGATCGGGGAGCCGCGGCGCACACCGACGATGCTGCTCTTTCTCGAGCCCGCTCACATCGTTCCGCGCGCGACGTTTCCGAAACAGCTCACGTCGCGCCGTTCGCCGCCG
>CALEYW010000066.1 GCA_937927945.1 uncultured candidate division WPS-2 bacterium
CTCGACCAATACGCACGCGCGCTGCGCTGGGTCCTGACCGTCCATGGCGGCGATCCCCAGTAGGAGACACACCCGATGGACTTTCTCAACAAAGCGCTGGAACAGGCGAAGCAACTCCAGCAGATCGCCGCGGAGGCGATGCAGAAGAGCTACGAACAAGCGCAGCCGCTCGTCGCGCAGGGCGTGAAGCAAGCCCAAGACCTCCAGAAAACGCTCGTCGAACAGGCGCCGAACGTCACCGCGGCGGCGCAAGAGCAATACAACGCCGCGCTCCAGCACGCCGGCACGTTCATCGCAACCGGCAAGACCGTCCTCGAAGCCGGCGCGAACGCCGCGCAGCAGCATCTGAACACGCTCGGCGAGCAGGCCCAAAAAGCCGCCGACGCGACGCGCGCCGCGGTGCATCAGGCGACCGAGCCGAAACCGCCCGAGCCGCCCACCACGCCGCCCATTTAGACCGCCGCGATCACCTCGAGGAAGCGGCGAACGCCGCCGCTTTCTCGACCGCGACGGCGATGCGCACGAAGCCGTCGAGGCCTTCGTCGAGCAGCGCGCGCGCCTGCTGCGAGCCGGTGCGCAACGCGTGCTGCGTGAGCAGCAGCCGCAGCCGGCTGCGCTCGCCTTCGTCGAGGTCGTGCGCCACCAGCGGCGTCGGACCGAGCCGCTGCGCGTGCTCGCGCAGCACGAACAGTTCGCCGCCGGTCATCCCGCTCGCGAGGTTGCGGCCGGTCGGACCCAGGATCGCGACCGTTCCCTTCGTCATGTACTCGCAGGCATGGTCGCCGGCGCCCTCGATGACGATCGTCGCGCCGCTGTTGCGAACGGCGACCCGTTCACCGGCGGTGCCGCGCACGTACGCCTCGCCGCCGCGGGCGCCGTAGAAGCAGGCGTTGCCGATCGCGGGCTCGCTGGGCAATCCGGCGCCGCGCACGATGATCGTGCCGGAGCTCATCCCCTTGCCGGCGCCGTCGTTCGCTTCGCCGTCGAGTTCGAGCGTGATCGGCGCGGCGAGGAACGCGCCGAAGCTCTGTCCTGCGCTGCCCAGATAGCGGTATGTCGCCGGGCCGACGTACTCGCCGCGCGCGGTGCGCGTGACGGCGTCGTAGGCGAGCCGCGTGCCGACGGCGCGATCGGCCGGCGTGATGCGCTGCGTCCCGCCCGGGATCGCCTCGTCGTCGAGGTGCGCGTTGTCGATGCGCGCGGAATCGTACGGCGATCGCGTTTCCGGCAAGCGCAGCACTTCGTCGAGATCGATGTCGCGCGCGCGGTCGTAGCGCGGACGCACGAGATCGCTGCGGCCCTGGATGTCCGCCAGCGAGCGGGCGCCGAGCGCCGCCAGGCGGCGCCGCACGTCGCGCGCGACGTAGCGCAGGAACGTCTCGGCGTCCTCGGCGGTCCCCGGGAACTTTCCGCGCAACGCCGCGTCTTGCGTCGCGATGCCGACCGGACATGTATTCTGATGGCACTGCCGCGCGTAGATGCAGCCCAGCGCGACGAGCAGCGCGCTGCCGAAGCCGAACATGTCGGCGCCCAGCATCGAGGCCAGCACCACGTCCCGGCCGGTTTTGAAACCGCCGTCGACGCGCAGCTGCACGCGGCCGCGCAAGCCGTTCGCGACCAGCGTGTGGTGCGTTTCGACCAGGCCGAGTTCCCACGGCAAGCCGGCGTGTTTGATCGAGCCGAGCGGTGAGGCGCCGGTGCCGCCGTCGTGTCCGGCGATGTGGACCACGTCGGCGCGCGCTTTCGCCACGCCGCTCGCGACGTAACCGATCCCCGATTGCGCGACGAGCTTGACCGCGATCTTCGCCTTCGCGTTCGCGCGGCGCAGATCGTAGATCAATTGGGCCAGGTCTTCGATCGAGTAGATGTCGTGATGCGGCGGCGGTGAGACGAGCGATTGGCCGGGCGCCGCGCCGCGCAGCACCGCAATCTCCGGTGACACCTTGAAGCCGGGAATCTGCCCGCCTTCACCGGGTTTGGCGCCCTGCGCGATCTTGATCTCGAGCTCTTCGGCGGTCGCGAGATACTCGGCCGAGACGCCGAAGCGCGCCGAAGCGACCTGCTTGATCGCGTTGAGCGTGCGGGTCGGATCCTCGCCGCCCTCGCCGCCGTTGCTGCGCGCGCCGGCGATCTTCGCGCCGAGCGCGACCGCTTCGTGCGCCTCCGGCCCGAGCGCGCCGAGCGACATCGCCGCGGTGACGAAACGCGCCAGGATCGCTTCTTCCGGCTCGACGTCGTCGATCGAGATCGTCTCGCCGATCGGGACCGGTTCGATCAAATCGTGCAGGCTGATCGCTTCGCGTGCTTCGAGCGCGTCGGAGAGCGCCATGAAGGCGGCCTCGTCGCGGCCGACGATCGTCTTGCGCAAGCCCTTGAGCAGCGGGGGATCGAACGCATGCCGCACGCCGTCGCGCCGGAAGCGGAACAGCCCGCGCTGCGGCGGCTCGACACCCTCGTTCGCGAGCGCGTCCCACGCGCGCATATCCTCTTCGAGTGCTTCGAAGCCGAGCACCGGCACGTGGGCCGCCATCCCGGGAAAACAGGTCGCGACGAGGTCACGCTTGAGGCCGAGCGCCTCGAACGTCTGCGCGCCGACGTACGAACGCAGCGTGCAGATGCCGAGCTTCGCGAGAACTTTGACCAAGCCGGTACGCACCGCATCGAGGAACGGGGTCGCCGTTCCTGTCTCGGCCGACGCGGCACGCGCGGCGAGCCACGGCGTGACGACGTTCGCGCCGGCGGCGATCAACGCGGCGCAGCCGTGCGCGTCGCGCGCAAAGCCGTCGCACGCAGCGATCGAAGCCTGCATGCGCAGACCGGAATCGGTGAGTCGTTGGTGGATCGCACCCGCCGCCAGGATCGCCGGCACCGGCAGCGCGGCGCCGCGGTCGTCGAGCACGAGATAGCTTGCGCCTTCGCGCACGGCGCGTTCCGCTTCGTCGGCGATCTCGGTGACGCGGCCGCGCAGACTGGTCGAGGCGCAATCGAGCGCGATGCGGTGCGGGATGAGGCGCACGTCGTACGAGAGCGCGTCGAAGGCGCCTTCGTCGAGGATCGCGGTATCGACGGTGACGATGCTGCCCGGCGCCGGCACGTCGCCGTTGGTCGCACCGCTGCCGACCCACGCGCGCACGTCGAAGACGAAGCCTTCCCGCAGGGCGTCGATCGGCGGATTGGTCACCTGCGCGAAACGTTGCCGCAGGTACTCGCTCACCGGCAGCCGGCGCGAGAAGAACGCGAGCGCGGCGTCGTCGCCCATCGAAGACACCGGCTCGGTGCCGGTCGCCAGCGCGCTGACGACCGCCCCGAGCTCGTCCTTGGTGTAGCCGAAGCGCACCAGGTCGCGCTGCATCGCGGCGGCGTCGATCTCGCGCGGCGATTCCGCCGGCGGATCGAAGCGCCACGACGCGACGGTCGCGCGAAAGTCGGAACCTTCACGGCGCAGCGAGCGGAACGCTTCGGGCCGCAGCAATTCGCCGGTGGCGAAACGCACGAGGATCCGTTCGCCCGGGCCGAGACGGCCGCGTTCCACGATCGGGTCGGCGCCGAAATCCACGACGCCCGCTTCGGAGGCGGCGAGCACGCGGCCCGACGCCGTGCGGCACCAGCGCAACGGGCGGAAGCCGCTGCGATCGAGCGCGGCGCCGACGACGTCACCGTCGGCGAAGACGATCGCCGCCGGGCCGTCCCACGGTTCGACCGTCGGGACGTGCGCGTCGTAATACGCACGCAGCCGGTCGTCGCCGTCGACGGCCGGCGAGAGCATCAAGTCGACCGCTTCGTGGACGCGGTGGCCGGCCCCGACCATTGCGTCGAGCGCGATGTCGAAGTCCAGCGAGTCGCTCGCCCAGCGCGGCGAGACCACCCCGCGCGCGCGCATCCACGCGCGGTTGCCGGTGATCGTGTCGATCTCGCCGTTGTGGGCGATCAGGCCGAACGGCTGTACCAAGCGCCAACGCGGCGCGGTGTTCGTGCTGAACCGCTGATGGAACACCGCGAAGCGCGAACGGCAATCCTCGTCGCGCAGGTCGGCAAAGTACGGCCGCAGGTCGCTGGCCGAGAGCATGCCCTTGTAGACGACGGTGGTCGGCGACGCGCTGACCAGCGTCGCGGCATCGCCCTCGTCGCGCAGCGTCCGGATCACGGCTCGCCGCACCGAACGCATGCGCTCGCGCGCGTTCCCCGGCCCGACGTCGACGATCAGCTGCTCGTACGACGGCGCCGTGGCAAGCGCTTGCGCGCCGAGAATCGAGCGATCGACGGTCGGGACGCGCCAGCGCATCGGCGCGACGCCTTCGTTGCGGATCGCCGTTTCGATCCGGCCGCGCAGCGCCGCGGCCAGTCCCGGCTCGGTCGGCAAGAATACGCACACGGCCGCCAAGTGCCGTTCCGGCACCCGGACGTGCGCCTGGGCCAGTTCGCGCATGAACAGCGCGCGGGGCGTTTCCAGCAGGATGCCGGCGCCGTCGCCGGTGCGGCCGTCGGCCGCTCGCGCGCCGCGATGTTCCATTGCCGCGACGGCGGTCAGCGCCAGGCGGACCACTTCATGGGTGGGACTGTTCGCGAGGTCCGCGAGGAAACCGACCCCGCAGGCGTCATGCTCTTCCGGATACATTGAAGCTTCAACTTTAGTCGAACCGGGACCACCGGTCATTCGACAAAAGGAGTACGCCGAAGGGGCCGGATGCGACAGGCGAGACGCTCAGCGCCGCTTGTGCTTGCCGCTGTGGGCGATGATCACCGTACGGCGCACGTCGGAACGAAATTCCGCAGAAATAGGCGGCTGCGTGGAAAGATTCTTCTTCACCTGGGTGCGCCACGGCAAACTGCGCGCGTCCAAACGCACGTCACGCCCTTGTGCTCGCGCCGAGCGGATCATCTCGACGAGGCGACTCACGTCGTCATCCCCGATCACCTGAACGTCACGGACGTCGACGAGGAGCGTGTGGCCCTCGAGCCCGGCCAAGGTGCGCTGGTGGACGTCGAACGACGCGATCAGCTCTGCATCGAGAATACCGATCAGCCGTACGGCGATCGGTGCGGGGACGGCGAGCGTCTGGGTTGCGTACACGGAAAAACCACTCCTCGATGATCCAGGTGCTTCACCGACGATACGCTCGGCCGCTGAGAAAAGTTTGAGTTTTGGGTGAAAGAGTCCTGAGAAGTGGGTGAGCGCACACTCAGCCTTGCAAGCCGAGCGCCACCATCATCCGATAGCCGACCTCGAGCGCGCGTTCGTCGATATCGAACCGCGCATTGTGGTGCGGGTACGCCGACTCCGCTCCGCCGCGCGACCCGACGATGAAATACGCGCCGGGCCGCAGCTCCTGCATGAACGACATGTCCTCCGCCCACATGACGATGTCGTGCTCGACCACGGCGTCGGCGCCGAGCTCGCTCCGTCCCACCGCTCGCACGATGTCGTTGACGTCGCGCGCATTCACCGTCGGCGGGTACGACCAGTGGTAGGCGAACTCGTATTCGAAGCGCATCGCGTCGCCGAGTCCTTTGAGGATGCGCTCCATGCGCTCGGGCATCGTGCGCCGCACTTCAGCGTCGAACGCGCGCACCGTGCCCTTCATCATCGCTTCGTCCGGGATCACGTTGAACGTCGTGCCGCTGGTGAATTGCCCGACGGTCACGACCGCCGGATCCTTCGGGGCGACCTCGCGGCTGACGATCGTCTGGAGCGCGGTGATCACGTAGGCGCCCGCGGCGATCGGATCGACCGCGAGCTGCGGCATCGCGCCGTGACCGCCCTTGCCGCGAATGGTGAGGTCGAATTCGTCCGCCGAGGCGAAGAACGCGCCGTCGCGCACCCCGATCTTGCCGACGTCGAGGCCGCTATAGAGGTGCAGCGCGAAGGTGCGATCGACGTGCGGGTTCTCGAGCGCGCCGTCGTCGATCATCTTCTTCGCCCCGGCGTGACCCTCTTCACCCGGTTGGAAACAGAACACGATCGTACCGGGCACCTCCGATCGGCGCGCTGCGAGCGTCTTCGCCGCCGCGAGCAGGATCGAGACGTGGCCGTCGTGTCCGCAGGCGTGCATCACGCCGCGCTGCTGCGACCGGTACGGGACGTCGTTCAGCTCGGCGATCGGCAGCGCGTCCATGTCGGCACGCAGCAGCGTCACGGGACCGGGACGTCCACCGCGCAGCGTACCGAGGACGCCCGTTTGGCCGATCCCCGTGCGGAGATCGTCGAGCGCGAGCGTGCCCAGCTCGGCCGCGACGTAGGCCGCCGTGTTGTGCTCCACCATGGAGAGTTCGGGATGCGAGTGAAGGCGGCGCCTGGTCGCCACCAGGTCGGCCTGCGGAATCGACGCGATGCTCACGGTCAGGCTTCCGTTGGTGATGCCGGATCGGTTTCCTGGGCGGACGCGACACGAGCGAAAAAAAGCCGTGCGTTGGGGATTGCCGTTTAGTTGATCATACCGGAAGTCGTGACGTAGATGGTGACGGCCGCTGTCTGTCCGTTCGTGTCCTGCACGGTGACCTGGCACTTCCCCGCCGCAATCGAGGTGACGTTGAACGTCACGGTCGGTCCAGTGCCGCGCCGTTCACCAAGAGCGGGTTGGGCGTCGGGGTCGGTGTCGGAGTCGCCGTTGGAACGGCGGTCGACGTCGGCGTCGCTGTCGCAGCCGGCGTCGCGGTCGCTATCGGCGTCGCGGCCCCAACCGGCGTCGGGTGTCCTACCGGCGTCGGGGTCGCAGTGGCTCCCGGGACGATGACCGTAAAACGTAAAATGAGAGGCCGGCCAGGCTTGGAGACAGGTCGCCCGTTTCCTTGGTGCCTCGAAGCAACAGCCGCCCGCCCCCGGGGCGCGACGGCAGGTGTGAGCCGAACTGCGGTGGGAAGCGTCGCCGCATGGCCCTTGCGTCGTATGCTCACGGGGCGAGCGGCGTCCCGCTGCTCGGCGAGACGATCGGCGACAACCTCGACCGGGTCGCCGCCCGTTTTCCGCATCATGACGCGGTCGTCTCCGTCCACCAGGGGCGGCGGCTGACCTACGCCGAGTTCGCCGCCGAAACCGACCGGCTGGCCAAAGCCTTCATCGCGTCCGGCGTCGCGCACGGCGACCGCGTGGGGATCTGGTCTCCGAATTCCCTCGAGTGGGTGCTCGCGCAGTATGCGACCGCGAAGGCCGGCGCCGTGCTCGTGAACGTGAACCCGGCCTACCGTCTGCACGAGCTCGAGTACGCCTTGCGGCAGAGCGGCGTGTCGACGCTGATCACCCTGGATGCGTACAAGACCAGCGAGTATCTCGCGATGGTGCGCGAGGTGCGTCCGTCACTCGACGCGCTGCGCGAGGTCGTCATCGCCGGCGAGACGCCGGCGCAACGTGGCGAGATCGGCTGGGACGCCTACCTCGCGCGCGCCGCGGGGTGCGACGACGCGATGCTCGCCGCGCGCAAGGCGCGCTGCCAGTTCGACGAGGCGATCAACATCCAATACACCTCGGGGACGACCGGCTTCCCCAAAGGCGCGACCCTCTCGCACCACAACATCCTCAACAACGGCTTCTTCATCGGCGAGGGCTGCCGCTATACCGAGCACGACCGCGTCTGCATCCCGGTGCCGTTCTACCACTGCTTCGGCATGGTGCTCGGGAATCTCGCGTGCACCACGCACGGCGCGGCGATCGTCATCCCCAACTGGACCTTCGACCCGGTGCTCTCGCTCGAAGCGGTTGCCGCGGAGAAGTGCACGGCGCTCTACGGTGTCCCGACGATGTTCATCGCCGAGCTCGCGCTGGCGAACTTTCGCGATTACGATCTCTCGACGCTGCGCACCGGGATCATGGCGGGCTCACCGTGCCCGGTCGAAGTGATGAAGCGCGTGCAGAGCGAGATGCACATGCCGGAGGTCACGATCTGCTACGGGATGACCGAGACTTCGCCGGTCTCGACGCAGACGATGACCGATGATCCGCTCGCGAAACGGACCGGCACCGTCGGCCGCGTCCACCCGCACATCGAGGTCAAGATCGTCGATGGGGACGGCCGCATCGTCCCGCGCAGCACGCCCGGCGAACTCTGCACGCGCGGCTACAGCGTGATGCTCGGCTATTGGGAGAATCCCGAAGCGACCGCCGGCGCGATCGACGCCGCCCGCTACATGCACACGGGCGACATCGCGACGATGGACGACGACGGCTACGTCAACATCAGCGGGCGCATCAAGGACATGGTGATCCGCGGCGGCGAGAACGTCTACCCGCGCGAGATCGAGGAATTTCTCTACACGCACCCCTCGATCAAGGACGTCCAAGTGATCGGCGTCCCCGACGAACGCTTCGGCGAGGAGCTCTGCGCCTGGGTGATCGTCAACGAGGGCGCGACGCTGACCGAAGACGCCGTGAGGGACTACTGCCGTGGGAAGATCGCCCACTTCAAGATCCCGCGCTACGTGATGTTCGTCGACGGCTGGCCGATGACGGTCAGCGGCAAAGTCCAAAAGTACAAGATGCGCGAAACGTCGATCGAAGCGCTCGGCCTCCAAAAAGCCGCCGGCATCGTCACGGCGTGATCAACCGTACGCCGCGCGCAGTTCGCGTTTGAGGAGTTTGCCGGCGGTGTTCCGCGGGAGCGTGTCGGTGAAGATCACGCGTTTGGGGAGCTTGAACGGCGCGAGCGTCGTGCGCGCGTGCTCGATCAGAGCGTCTTCGCTTGCTTCGGCGCCGGGGCGCAGCACGACGACCGCGGTGACGGCTTCGATCCACTTCGGATCGGGGAGCGCGATCACGGCGACTTCGTAGACGCCAGGATGGGTGAAGAGTGCTTCCTCGACCTCGCGGCTCGACACGGTGACGCCGCCGGTGTTGATGATGTCTTTCGTGCGATCGACCACGAAGAGGTAGCCCTGGTCGTCGCGCCATGCCACGTCGCCGGAATGGAACCATCCGCCGCGGAACGCCTCCGCCGTTTCGTCCGGCTTGTCCCAATAGCGCAGCAGCAGCTGCGGCGAACGATGCACGATCTCGCCCGGCACGCCGGGGTCGACGTCGCGCATCTCCTCGTCGACGACGCGCGTCTCGACGTTGAGGACGGGACGGCCGGCGGAGGCCGGCCGCGCGTCGTGCTCCTCCGGCCGCAGCACCGTTGCCAGCGGACCGATCTCGCTTTGTCCGTACAAGTTGTACGGCTTCGCGCCGGGGACGCGCCGGCGCAACTCTTCGAGCACCGGGACCGGCATGATCGACGCGCCGTAATAGATCTTCTCCAGACTGGAGAGGTCCCGCCGGTCGAAGTCCGCGTGCCGCAGCAAGCTGATCCAGACGGTCGGCGGCGCGAAGAAGGCGGTGATGCGGTGCTCTTCGATCAGCCGCAGGACGAGCGCCGGCTCCGGCGCCTCGATCAGCACCGACTCCGCACCCAGCAGCAAATGCGGGTTGAGGAAGACGTGCATCTGCGCCGAGTGATAGAGCGGGAGCGCGTCGAGCGAACGATCCGCCGCCGAGAGATCGGCACTCACGATGCAGCTGGCGTAGTGCGCCATGAACGCGGCGTGCGTGAGCACGGCCCCTTTTGGGTCAGCCGTCGTCCCCGATGTATAGAGAATCTGCGCGATCCCCTCGTCGTTCGCAAGATCGATCGGCGCGGCGTCGAGCGTTTCGTCCTGTGCGACGGCGAGGATGTCGAGCGCCGCGCCCGGCCCGGCGAAGCGCGCCGCGATCGCCGCCGCGGAGGCCTCGGAACTCGCCGCGACGTTCGCCGCGAGCGCCGCGTCGCACACCAGCGCCGAGGCCCCGGACTGGCGCACGATGTAGCCGAGTTCGTCCGGCTTGAGCGCGTAGTTCACCGGTACGTGAATCACGCCGGCCCGCGTGCAGCCGAGCCACGTCAAGAGGTACGCATCGGAGTTGCGGCCGTAGGCGGCGCATCGATCGCCCGGCGCGAGGCCGGCGTCGAGGAGCCGCCTGGCGACGCGATTCGCCGCACGGTCGAGTGCCGCGAACGTCCAGGAGCGCTCGCCGAAACGGAGCGCCGCGCGCAGCGGATCCCGCAACGCCGCGCGCCGCAACCCGGCCCCGACGCTATCGGCGCGGGCGGCCGCGAGATCGGCCGGAAGATCGACGGTCATCCTTCACCTCCGAGGGCTGGGACCGTCTCGCTCTCCCGGGCCGCGCTCTCCTCTTAGCCTTAGCCGCTCGTCTTGCGCCGTCCGGCCGTTCTCGCTTTCGAGGTCAGCTCTTCCACCACGGCCGCACCGGCAAGCAGCATGTCGCCCGCCGTTTCGAGCGCGCGGCCGGCTTTCTTCGCGGTCTTCTTCGCGCCGGTCACGGCCTTCTTCGCGCCGGCCACGGCGCGCTTCGCGATCTTGCGAACGCCGGTGCTCTTCTTGGCGCTCTTGCGCGCCGTCGTCTTGCGCGGCGCGGTTTTCCGGGTTGCCCTCTTGCGACCGCTGGTGGTAGGCATCGTACGAACGTCCTCCATCGCTTCAACGGCGAGACGCGAGACGCATTATACAGAAGCGTTCCCGCCTCGCGGGTCCGACAAACGGCCGCTTGGACCGTGGACCGGCATGTCGCCCTCCGCTCGGGACTGCCGGCCCGCAGGAGTCCGCGCCCCCGGCGCGCGAGTATCCGCGGTTCTCACTTCTCGAACCCGGGGTCCCGACTCGATGGCGAAGACCACCACCGCGCAAGGGCAAGTGCTCGATCGCGCGGGCCTCAGCGGCGAACAGCTCGTCGCGATGCTCCGCAACATGCTTCTTCAGCGTCAGCTCGACAATCGCGGCTTTCAGCTCAACCGGCAGGGCAAAATTCCGTTTGCCTTGGGTTCGGAGGGACACGAAGCGGTGCAGGCGGGTGCGGCGATGGCGTTCGCGCGCGGCCGTGACGTGCTGGTCCCCTACTATCGCGATCTCGGCCTCGCGCTCGGCGTCGGGATGACCCCTTTCGAGATCCTCTCCTCGCTCTTCGCGCGCGACACCGACCGCAACGGCGGGCGGCAGTTTCCCAACCACTACACGAACAAGGATTTAGGCGTCGCCTCGATCTCCTCGATCATCGCCGGCCACTGCACGCATGCCGTCGGGATCGCCGCCGCGTTCAAGTACCGCCGCGAGAGCGGACGGGCCGTGATCAGCCCGACCGGCGAGGGCGCGACCTCGCAAGGCGAGTGGCACGAGTCGGTGAACTATGCCGCCGTCCACGAGTTGCCGATCGTCTTCCTGGTCGAGAACAACGAGTGGGCGATCTCCACCCCGCAGTCGATGCAGATGAGGGTCGCCAACGTGGCGGACAAGGCGGCCGGCTACGGTATCCCGGGCGTCGTCTGCGACGGCTTCAGCCCGATCGCGACGTACCGCGCCATGAACGAAGCGCTCGAGCGGGCGCGCGCCGGCCGCGGTCCCTCGATCGTCGAGGCCAAATGCTACCGCTATCTCTCGCACTCGACCGATGACGACGACCGGACGTATCGTTCGCGCGACGACATCGAAGCGCATCGCAAGCTCGATCCGGTGCCGCGTTTCGAAGCGGCGCTGATCGACGCCGGCGTGCTGGACGCGGCAGGCGCCAAGGCGCTCCGCCAAGACGTGCTGCGCGAGACGAACGAAGCGACCGACGCCGCCGAAGCGCAGGCGTATCCGACGCCGCAGAGCCTCTACACCAACGTCGTCGCAGGCGATTATCGCCCGTGGCAGGAGTTCGATTCTTGATGACGGCGACAGCACAGCAGACCGGGGCGACGGTGATGACCAACGTCGAAGCGGTGCGTTCGACGCTACACGACGCGCTGGTGCGCGACGATCGGGTCCTCATCATGGGCGAGGACGTCGGCGCGCGCGGCAACGTCTTCCTCATCACGAAAGGCTTCCTCGAGGAGTTCGGCCCGGAGCGGATCATCGACACGCCGCTCGCCGAAGCCTCGATCGTCGGCGTCGCCATCGGGATGGCGATGGAGGGACTGCGCCCGATCGCCGAGATCCAGTTCGCCGACTTCATCTATCCCGCGTTCAACCAGATCGTCGGCGAAGCGGCGAAGACGCGCTACCGCAGCAACGGCGACTACACGTGCCCGATGGTCATCCGCACGCCGTACGGCGGCGGCGTGCGCGGCGCCCTCTCGCATTCGGTCTCGATCGAGGCGCTGTTCTATCACGTGCCCGGACTGACGATCCTCGCGCCCTCGACGCCGGCCGACATCAAAGGTCTGCTGAACGCGGCGATCGAGTGCCCCGACCCCGTGCTGTTCCTCGAGCACAAGAAGACGTATCGCAGCGTCAAAGGCGAGGTGCCGGCGGGCTACTACACGATTCCGATCGGGAAGGCCGACGTCAAGAAGGCCGGCACGCACGTCACCGTCGTCTCGTACGGTTACAACCTGCATCAGGCGCTGGACGCGGCGAACCGGCTCGAAGGCGAAGGAATCTCGATCGAGGTGATCGATCTGCGCTCGATCCGGCCGATGGACAAGACGACGATCCTGGCGTCGGTCCGCAAGACGCGTAAGCTGCTGATCATTCACGAAGACAACAAGTTCGGCGGAATCGGCGCGGAGATCAGCGCGATGGTCGCCGAGGAAGCGCTGTTCGACCTCGACGCGCCGATCCGCCGTCTGTGCGGCCCGGACGTCCCGGCGATGGGCTACGCGCTCACGCTCGAGGAAGAATTCATGACGTCGACCGAGCAGATGGTCGACGCGATGCGCGATTTGGCGAAGTTTTAAAGGTGATGGTGATGGACCGAGCACAGCAGAATCTGTCGCGTACGAGCAGGTTGTTGCGAGGTCGGACCGGGGGCCCCACGCAACGCGTGGGGGGCGCGGAGCCTCGGGCGGAGCGCCGTTAGAATGGCCACCACGATTACTATGCCGCAGCTGGGCGAGACCGTCACTGAGGGGACGGTTGCGCAGTGGCTGAAAAAAATTGGCGACTCGGTCGAGAAGTACGAGGCGTTCGTCGAGGTTTCGACCGACAAGGTCAACGCCGAAGTGCCGTCGCCGGTCACAGGCGTGATTCGCGAACTGATCGTCAAGGAAGGCGAGACCGTTGCGACCGGTGCGCCGATCGCGATCATCGATGAAGTGAGCGCGTCGACGACGCCCGGACCGAACGGAAGCGCGTCACCTTCGGAGCAGGTTGCGGCGCAGGGCGCGGTTGACACGGGGGCCCAACGCCCAGCTCAGGGTGACGCGATTGACACGGTTGGGGCAGCGGCTGCTTCGAATGGTTCTTCGGCTGGGTCGAACGGGAACGGGCCGGGCGGGGTGCGGGTTTCGCCGGCCGTGCGGCGTTTGGCGCGCGAACATCAGATCGACGTGAGCCGCGTGCGCGGCAGCGGAGACCACGGGCGAATCACCGCGAACGACATCATCGCCGCCGCGAACGCCGGCCCCAGCGCCGGCGTCGCGGCGACGATCACGGCCGACAACCCGGAGTACGTCGCGAAGACCGCGCCCGCCAACGCGCCGGCCGCGCCAGGCCGCTCGACCTACGACAGCGCGCGGCCGGGAGATTTGATCCCGCTCACCCAGGCGCGCAAGATCATCGCGCAGCGCATGGTCGAATCGAAGCACACCGCGCCCCACGCGTGGACGATGGTCGAAGTCGACGTCACCAACGTGTGGAAATGGCGCGCGCGCGAGAAGGACGCGTTCGAGAAGACACACGGCGTCAAGCTCACCCTGCTGCCGTTCTTCATCCGCGCGGCGGTCGAGTCGCTCGCCGCATTCCCGCTGATGAACGCCTCGTACACCGATGAGGGCATTCGGGTCCACCGTGAAGTGAACGTCGGTTTGGCGATCGCGGCCGACGGCAACCTGATCGTACCGGTGATTCGCGGCGCCGACCAGCTCACGGTCAAAGGGCTTGCGCTGGCGGCGGGCGCGTTGATCGACAAAGCCCGGCGCGGGAAACTCGGCGCCGACGATCTCGCCGGCGGGACGTTCACCGTGAACAACACCGGTGCGAACGGGTCGATCCTCTCGGCGCCGATCCTCGTCCCCGGTCAAACCGGGATTGTCACGACCGAAGCCGTCGTGAAGCGTCCGGTCGTTCGGGACGACGACGCGATCGCGATCCGTTCGATGATGAACGTCTGCCTCTCGCTCGACCACCGCGTCGTCGACGGCGCCGTCGCCAGCGGATTCCTGTTCGACCTGAAGAAACGCCTCGAAGCCATGGGACCCGGAGGATCGCTCTAAGCCGTATCGCGCGGCGCGGAGCAGCGCTCCTCGCCGTGCTCGCCCTCACCGGCGGTCAAGCGTTCGCGGCGATCGACGACGAGCCCGGCGGCCTCGTCGCTTCGAGTACGACGCTCGCGCGCGTTCGCGCGCTCTTCGAACGCGCGCATTCGCACGAACACTCCCGGGCTGCGACGATTCAGGAAGATTGGCGGCTCTTTCAGGACGGAACGGTCGGCTCGTTCAAAGTGAACCGCCTGGGCCGGGATTTCCGTGAAACGACCTCGCTCGGACCGCTGACGTACGAGCGCGGACTGCTGCACGGAACGCACTGGGAGCAGAACCGCAACGGGATCACCTTCACCTTTGCGGGCGTGCACGACCAGCGTGACCTGGCGAGCGAGCGCGCGTTTCGCGATACGACCGACGACCGTGACGTGCGGCTGGTCGGCGACTCCGCGCAGTTCGGCGCGAACGTCGTCGAGGTCAATCCGTCCAACGGCCGTCACGAATGGCTTTACGTCGACAAGCGCACGGGGTATCTCGTGCGCAAAGAGTGGATCGCGCGCCGTCGCCGCTACGCGGCGAGCTTCGACGACTACCATCTGGTCGACGGCGTTCCGGAACCCTCGCGCGTGCGCACGGTCGACTCGCTCGGCAACGAACGCGAGCAGATCCTCTCGGCCCGCACGCTCGATCCGACGCCCAATCGCTCCGATCTCGACATGCCGCCGAGCCGCCGGCTCGTCGAATTCCCCGAGCGGCAGACGACGGTTCGGCTCCCGGTTCGCTTCGTCAACGGTCTCGCCGTGGTGCGTGTGATCGTCGGGCGCGGCGCGTACGACTTTCTGCTCGACTCCGGCGCGGCCGGGATCGTGGTGGATCCGAGCCTCGTCGACCAGCAAGGGTTCGAGCGGTTCGGCCAAAGGGTCGGCTCGACGCTCGGCACGTTCCCGGAATCGACGACGATCGTCCCGCAGATGACGATCGGGGGCCTGCGGATGCGCAACGTCATCGCGCGCGTCGTGACGATCCCCTTCCATGTCGACGATCGCACGCGCATCGCAGGGCTGCTGGGCTTCGACTTCTTCGCCGACACGGTCGTCCACCTGAACGTCACGAAGAATCTCGCCGAGGCGGTCGCACCCGAGCACTTCGCACGACCGGCGGAAACCGGCACGGTCGCGATCGGCCTGGACGACAAGACACCCGCCGTGCGGATGCGCGCCGGAACGGGCGTCGGGCGCGTCGTGCTCGATACCGGCGCGAACCGCACCGTGTTCGAAACCGCGTTCGCCGAGCGCGCGGACTTCGCGCCGGACCGCACGGGAACGACGATGCACCTGCGCGGGATGGGCGGCTTCGCGAACGCCGAGCCGACGCGCGTCCCCGCCTTCGAGCTCGCCGGCCTCTGGACGCGCGACGCGATGGCCGACGTCTCGAACGCGAATCTCGGAACCGACGATACCGACGGCGTGATGGGGACCGATCTCTTACGGACCTACGAGCTCTGGTTCGACTACCGCACCAGCACCGTCTACGTCCGCAAAACGAAGCGCTAGCGCTCGCGCCGCAGCGCGCGGCGAGTTCCCTCGCGGACATCGAGCAGCACCGCCGTGATGAACGGCGTCTTCCCCTCGACGTAGCTGTCGCGGTCGTCGCGGTAGCGTGCGGCCAGCTCGCGTTTGAGAGCACCGTACGCCGCGATGAGTTCCGGATCGTTGCGCAGCGCATCACGCAGCGTCAGGTGCGCCCGCAAGGCGGCGGAGCCGGCCGGACAGACGTAGAGGTGATGGCGCGCCAGACCCGGCGCGGCGCGGAACGCCTCGCGGCCCGCGATGCCGAGATCGCCAAGATGCTGGTACCCGATCGTTGCCAGCAAGCGGATCGCTTCGGTGACGTCCTCATCGCGGTGCACGACGACGTCGACGTCGACGATCGGCTTCGCGTCGAGTCCCGGCACCGCGGTGCTCCCGACGTGCTCGATCCCGACCGCCAACTCGCCCACGTGCGGCGCGATCCGCGCGCGGACCGCTTCGAACGTGCGCGGCCACTCGGAATCGTACGGCACGACGACGACCGGCTCGGCGCGTTCCGCCGACGAGATCGGATCGGGCGGACGGTTCACCGCAGCTCCAAAATCGTGGCGAGGTTCGCCGCGTCGTCGACCAGCGCTTCGATCGCGCCGCCGGCCGAGGTCATGAGCGTGGTCACGCCGGGTCCATGGCCGGCAAGATTCGACGCACCGTGCGAAACCACGCCGACCGTCACCGCGCCGGTACGGTAGACGCGGCCGAAGGTATTGTCGGCGTCGACGATCGCGACCAGGTCGCCGAGCCGCAGGCGGTCCAGGCGGTATTCGCGCACCGTCTCGTCGTCGAAGCACTGGATGTCGTAGTCGCCGCGCGCGACGGTCTGCCGGCCGAGCCCCGAACCCATCACGCGGGCCGGGACGATGCACGCGACCGGCACCGTGAAGCGGCCCGCGTCGCGCTGCGTGACGCCGAGCTTTTGGAACAGGTCGGGATCGCAGTTGAACACGCGTACGTCGCCCGCGTCGGCCAAGGCGAGGCCCGCGCCGACGGCGCGCACGCTGATCCCATCGCCGATCTGCATCCGTTCCATGACGTCGAGGGGGAAGTCGATGATCAGGTGCTCGACGCCGCCGTGCTTCCCGGTGACCACCCCGCGGGCGCCTTTGGCGTCGCCGCCGGTGACCGTGGCGACGTTGCCGATGCACGAGAACGTGGTGAAGCCGCGGTTGACGCCGTCGTCGGGATGCCGTGCGCTGACCGCGGGCTCGACGTGATCGGCCTCGTAGGCGAACGCCGAATCGCCGACTCGGACGTTGAGCGTGATACCGCCGACCGCCGGCAGGATGCGCGGAATCCCATCGGCCCCGACGTCGTACAGCGAGGAGGCGAGAAGCGCCGGCGCGACTTCCCCGCTGACGATCTGGACGACGAGGCGTTCGCGGTTGGTCTGCACCGGACTCCGATTCCGCATGGTGAGGCGACGTCCCGTTCCACGGCGAAGCGTTCCGGCGGTGCAAATCCGCAAATCGTTCACTTTCGAAGCCGCTCACGTGCTCCCGCATCATCCTGGGAAGTGCGCCCGGCTGCACGGCCATTCGTACCGGCTCGACGTCGCGCTGGAAGGCCCGCTGCAGCCCGACGGTCCGGCCGCCGGGATGATCCAGGACTTCGATCTCATCTCACGGGTCGTCAAGGAGGCGGTCGTCGGCGAGCTGGACCACCGGTCGCTCAACGACTCGATCGACAACCCAACCGCCGAAAACATCGTCGTGTGGATCTGGCACCGGCTGGCTCCGGCCTTGCCACAGTTGAGTGAACTTACGCTCTGGGAAACTCGTAAAGCATGTGTTGTTCTCAAAAAGGGCGATCCTCTTAGCCAAACCGGGTAAAGCTTGGTGGGACCCCAACCAACCGAAGGAGCCTTTCAGACCACATGATGCGCAAACTCTCCAGCCTGGCCGCCGCGGCGGCCCTCGCCTTCATCCCCCTGGCGGCGTCCGCCGCGATCACGGCCGGCACGATGCTGACCGGCAACCTCGATCAAAGCCTCAACTCGAAGGACGCGCAGGTCGGCCAGCGCTTCACGATGTCGGGCGTACACTCGCAGGACAACAACATCAACGGCGCCACGATCTACGGCCACGTCTGCGACGTGCAGCGCGCGGGCCAAGGCACGCCGGGCAAGATCCAGCTGTGCTTCGACAAATTGCGCACGGCATCAGGCAACTCATACACCCTCGATGGCCGCGCAACGAACGTCCAACAAAACACCAAGAGCAACGTCGTCAACGAAGCCGGCGGCGCGGTCGCCGGGATGATCCTCGGCAACATCATCGGCAAGAAGATCGGGACGAACTTGGGCGGCCTGCTCGGCGCGGCCGGCGGGTACGTCTACGCGAAGAACGCCAAGCAGCAAGTGACGATCCCGCAGCACGCGGTGGTCACCGTCCAAGTGCTGCGTGCGTACCGTCAGGCCTCGCACGGCTAAACGGTCTCGCATTGCTGCAGCTGGCTGAGATCTTCTACAGCGTCCAAGGTGAGGGGACGTGGACCGGGACCCCCGCGGTCTTCGTCCGCCTTGCCGGGTGCAATCTCAGCTGTGCGTTCTGCGACACCGATTACTCGCTGAAATTCATGGCCTCGGTCGACGAGGTAGTGGCGCGGGTGCGTGCGGAGGGCGGCGACTGCCCGATGGTGATCCTCACCGGGGGCGAGCCGCTCGCGCAAGCCGGCACGCCGGCGCTGATCGACGCGCTGCGCGCCGACGGACGCCGCGTGCACATCGAGTCGAACGGGACGATGCCGACCGAACTCCCCGACGACGTGTGGCTGACGGTCTCGCCGAAAGAACGCCTCGCGCCGATGATGGCGCAGCGCGCGAACGAGGCGAAGCTGATCGTCGACGGCCGCGTTCCGGAGGAGTGGGTCGCGGATTTCCCGCAGACCACCAGCATCTTTTTACAACCTGAAGGCAACAAGCCGGCCAACGTCGCGCTCGCGGTCGAGGCCGCGAAGCGCGCGCCGTCGCGTTTGCGGCTCTCGCTGCAAACGCACAAGTTCATCGGGGTGCGCTAGATCCGCATCCTGGTCGTCTGCGCCGTCGGGCGCGAGGTCGCGGCGTTGCGGCAACGGGCCGCGGTCGAGGTCGTCGCGGTCGGCGTCGGGCCGGTCGAAGCCGCGCTCGGCACCACCTGCGCGCTCGCCGCGAACAGCTACAATGCAGTGATCAATGCCGGGATCGCGGGTGGTTTCCGCGGACGCTGCACGGTCGGCGACGTCGTCGTCTGTGCGCGCGACGACTACGTCGAGCTCGGCCTGGAGGACGGCTCGGCGTTTCCCCTGCCCGGCGGCCTCGAGCTCGTGCGCACGGTGGAAGCCGACCGCAGCCTCGTTCAGCCGTTCCTCGACGGCCGCATCCCGGTCATCCTGGGACGCGGCGTGACGTCCGCGACCGTGACCAGCACCGACGAACGCGCGCTCGTCCTCGCTCACCGCTTCCGCGCCGACGTCGAGTCGATGGAGGGGTTCGCCGTGCTGCGCGCCGCGCAGGTCGCCGGCGTCCCGGCGATCGAGATCCGCGGAGTGTCGAACATGGTGGGCAGCCGAGCGAACAACGAGTGGAATTTCGACGCCGGCGCGGAAGCGGCGGTCGCAACGACCGATGCCTTGATCGACGTTCTCCTACAGGAATGATGTCCACGCACTATTCGCTCGCCTACTCGCCGTGTCCGAACGACACGTACATCTTCGCCGCGCTGACGAACGGGCTGCTGCCCGGCGCGCCGCACGTCGACGTCGTGCTCGACGACGTGGAAGCGCTCAACCGCGCGGCGCTCGAGGGCCGGCACGCGCTGACCAAGGTGAGCTACGGCGCGATTCCGTATCTGCTGAGCCGCTATCGCATCCTGCGCGCCGGCGGCGCGCTCGGGCGCGGCTGCGGTCCGCTCGTGGTTGCGCAGCCGGGCGTCGACGGCAAAGCACCCCTGCTGACCGACTTCGCCGAGGACGCGGAATTCGCGATCCCCGGCCGCATGACGACGGCGTTCGCGCTGCTCCGCCTGGCGCTCGGGCGCGAGCCGCGCGTGCGCGAGATGCGCTTCGACCGTATCGTCGACGCGGTCTCGAACAACGAGGTCGCGGGCGGACTGATCATTCACGAGTCGCGCTTCACCTACCGCAACGCCGGCCTCGTCGAATCGATCGATCTGGGCGACTGGTGGGAACGCGAGACGGGCAACGCGATCCCGCTCGGCGCGATCCTCGTGCGCCGCGACGTCGCGGACGCCGACGCCCGCGCGCTCGACGATGCGATCCGGCGCAGCCTGGCGTTCGCGCGCGAACGGGAAGGCGAGATCATCGAGTACGTGCGCGCCCACGCGTTCGAGATGGACGACGCGGTGATGCGCGCGCACATCGGCCTCTACGTCAACGCCTTCAGCGACGACGTCGGAGACGAGGGCATCGCCGCGGTCGCCGACTTCTTCGCCCGCGAAGAAGCAGGCGGGTTGATCCCGCCCGGCACGCGTCCGGAGTTCGTCGCCGCATGAACCGGCGCGCGCTTCTCGCGGGAGCCGCCGCAGCGCTCGTCGCGCCGTCCGCCGCCCGCGCGGCGCAACAGGCCGCCCCGAGCGCGGTGCCGCGCATCGCGCTCGGCGACGACGTCTTCGTGCGCGACGCTTGGCGCGAGCTGCGCGGCCGCACCGTCGGCATCGTGACGAACGCCACCGGCGCGCTCTCGACCGGTGAGCCGCTCATCGATGCGATTCATCGCAACGGCCAAATCGCGGTCAAGGCACTCTTCGGCCCCGAGCACGGCATTCGCGGCACCGCCGGCGCCGGCGAGACGGTCGGCTCGTCCGTCGACGAACGCACCGGCCTGCCGGTCTACAGCCTCTACGGCCCCACCCGGCATCCGACAGCTGCGATGCTCGAGGGGATCGACGTGCTGCTCTTCGACATCCAGGACGTCGGCGCGCGCCCCTACACCTACGTCTCGACGATGGCCTATATCATGGAAACGGCGGCGCAGCACGGCAAGGACGTGTGGGTGCTCGATCGGCCGAACCCGATCGGCGGCATCGCGATGGACGGACCCATTCTCGATCCGAAGTACAAGTCGTTCGTCGGCCTCTATCCGATTCCCGAACGCCACGGAATGACCGTCGGCGAGCTCGCGCGCCTCTTCAACGACCGCTTCGGCATCGGCTGTTCGCTGCGCGTGATCCCCATGCAGGGCTGGACCCGCGGCATGCTGTGGCCGGACACCGGCCTGACGTGGATCCCGACCTCACCCAACATTCCGTTCGCGCGCACGACGCTGGTCTACCTCGCGACCGGCCTCGTCGACGAAGCCGGGGTGAACAACGGCGTCGGCACCGCGCGTCCGTTCGAATACGCCGGCGGCTACGGCTACGACGCGGCCGCACTGCGCGACGTCCTCGCCGCGCGCAAGATCCCCGGCGTCGAATTCGAACCCGCGGAATGGGTGCCGATCCGCGGATTCTGGAAAGACAAAACCCTCGCCGGCGTTACCCTCAACGTGACCGACCCGCGCGTCTTCCCTTGCGTGCGCACTGCGGTTGAATTGATCGCTGCGGCGCGCGCGCAGGGTAGGTACCATGTCGCGCATTGGAAGATCATGGACCGCGACTGGGGGACCGACTCGGTCCGCCTCGCTCTCGACTCCGGGGCCTCGCCTGATGCGATCGTGGCTGCTTGGCGTCCGCAGCTTGCGGCGTTCGGGTCTTTGCGCGCAAAGTATCTGTTGTACTAGGGGCGGCTCGGTCGGGGGGGCGGGATGATGGTGTAACGGGGACGCTCCCTGCGCGCCATCCATGGCGCTCCGGTCACTCGGTTGCTCCGTCGCTCACGCCCTCCGGGCTCCGCTCCTGCGCAAACGCCCCGCCACGCCATCATCCCGCCCCCCGACCTCCAAGCAAGATTAGTGGCGTGAGATCACGTGACAAAAAAATAGCAGACTCCGGAGTTGCCGCACGCGCGACGCGCGTGACGCGCGGGGCACGTGCGTCGCCGCTGTCAGGCCGAGCTTGTCGAGGCCCCCACGTCGCGCATGGTGCGATGGCACCGTGGGATGCGTTTTCGATTGCGTTCGCGTGCGCGTCACGCGTCGCGCGTGCGGCAACTCCGGAGTTTGCTTATTTTTTAGGGTCTTCCGGACTTTGAGTGGGGGGACGAGAGGAAATTTGGTCCGCGGCGTAA
>CALEYW010000067.1 GCA_937927945.1 uncultured candidate division WPS-2 bacterium
CTTTGTCACCATTATTTTACGAACTGAGAAGAAGTCAAGCGCTTCTGCGAGTGATGGATCACGCATTTAGTGTAATTACCGTTGAGATATCGAGGCGCTCGCTCAATGTAAACTCGACGGACTGGGATCCCACTCGGTGCAGCTGCAACACTGCTCGCGTTGATCCGCGGAATGTGTCAATGGGGTTGAGACCACGGGTGTTCGGAAATTCTATGCTGCTTCTTCGGGCCGGTTGATGTAAGCAATCCGCGCGAGTCCAGGCGGTTGCGGTTGGCCGTGAACGAATCGCTCCGGGTGCGCCTTCCACGCCTCGAGAAGGACGAGCCGACGAGCATCGCTGCGCTCGTCGGCGCGCCTATGGTGAACGTCGCTCGGCGTAAGCAGCGCGATCCCGCTGTGCCGATGCTCGTCGTTATACCAGGCGATGAGCCGGCGGCAATAATCACGCGCTTGTTGCATATTTGCAAAGTGCCCCGGGAACGTCGGCATGTACTTGAGCGTTTTGAAGTGCGCTTCGCTGTAGGGGTTGTCGTTCGACACATGCGGCCGAGAGCGGCTCTTCGTGACGCCGAGATCGGCAAAGAACTGCGTGAGCGTCTTCGAGGTCATGGCCGGGCCGCCGTCAGCGTGCACGGTCAAGCGCATCGGATCAACGCGCTCGCGAACGATCGCCGTGGCGAAGAGTTCTTTGGCCAGCGTCGCGCTCTCGCGCGCTTCTAGGCGCCACGCGACGACGTAGCGGCTGAACACATCGAGAACGACGTAGAGATAGAAGTACGTCCCTCGGCGGCCACTTCAAAACCGGCCACCTGTGGCCACTTCAAAACCGGCCAGAAATGAAGTTGGGATCGACTCTGGCGGGGGGAAGTGCGCTCAGTTTGGCTACGACTGGGGCCGGGCCTTCCGCTGGCGGGCGGCGACGCTGGATTCGTGAAGCCGGTAGCTCTTGCCGCGGATCTCGACGAAGTGGCTGTGATGCATTAAGCGATCCAAGAACGCGGCGACAGCCGGCGTGTCGCCGAACAATTTCGGCCAGTCTTCGATCGGCCGATTGGACGTAATGATCGTTGATGCGCGCTCGTAGCGGCGCATGACGATTTCGAGCAGATCCTCGGCTGCATTCGCGGGGAGCTTTCGCATGCCGAGATCGTCGATGATCAGCAGCGGGACTTCGCTGAAGGCCGCGATGACGTCAGCGCGAGTATCCGTCACCGAGGCGAGGACGAGGTCTTCGAAGAGCCGGTGCGCTTCGCGATAGATGACGCGGAACCCGGCGTGGATGGCGGCCATCGCTATCGCTTGGGCAAGATGCGACTTTCCGACTCCGGCGTTGCCAAGGATCAAGACGTCTTCGTGCTGCTCGATGAACCGCCCGGTTGCGAGTTCGAAGATCAACGCGCGATCGACGCCGGCGTTGAAGCTCCAGTTGAACGTGTCGAGCGTCTTTCGGTCGCGAAACTCGGCGTTCTTGATGCGTCGCTCTACGAGTCGGTCTCGGCGGCGCTCAAGTTCATCATGCACGAGCAAGGTCAGGAAGTCGATGGGTCCGAGGTTCTCCGCGCGGGCTTGTTGCGCGCGGATCGCGAGCCGGTCTGCGATGCCGCTCAAACGCAGCGCCCGCAAGGAGCTTTCGAGTTCGTCGGTCGTCATGCTGGCGATTCTCCTTGAACTAAGGTGGCAAAGTGGGTAGCGTAGGTGTTCACCGGCGGAACGATCTGATGGTCGTTGTTGAGCTTCGCCGCAACGGCGTGCTGAGCGAGGTAGGCGCGCAAAAGACGCAAGCGAAAGACGCCGGACTCAACCGCAAAGTAGCACGCTCGCTCGACGACGTCCTGATCGTATCGTCGAACAAGATCGAACAGCCCGAAGAGCGTTCGGTCCGCGTTCAGGGCGTTCTCCGACGCGACCGCTCGCGCGAAGGCGCCGCAGGCCGTGCCGAGCTTCGTTGCGCGTACGACGAGCGTGTCGATGTGCGCAGGGGTCTGCTTCGGGCGGTCCTCATCGACGGTGCGGCGCGTGCCCCGCTGCGCGATCGTGTGCTCTCGTACGCACTGTTGGCTTGCCGGATCAAGGATACGCAACCAGAGCTGTCCGGCATGGACCACTACGCGCAAACCGGCATATCGGGGGGGAACCGAGTAGTATGTACCGTTGACCTCGACATGGCCGTCGAAATGAGCCCGACGCTCGAGAATGCGATAGTGCTCGAAGCGCGTTGGCGGCAGCGGCTGCAAAGCCGAGCGTTCTTCCTCGAACATCTCGCGCACCTGACGCTTGGTGGTGCCGTGGATGCGCGTGGCCGCCCATCGCTCGTTCCACCGCATGAGAAACGCGTTCTGTTCTTCGATGCTCTCGAAGCGCCGGCCCTTGAGCGCCGTCATTTGCGTGTAGCCGACGGCGGACTCGACCTTGCCCTTGAGATCCGGCGCATACGGTCGACATGGCAAGGCTACGACGCCGTAATGGGAGAGCATCGCCGCGTACAATGCGTTGACTTCCGGATCGTATACGTCCGGCTTGATGATCCCCTCGAGCAAGTTGTCGAGCCGCATCGTTTTCGGCGTTCCGCCGAAGTATGCGAACGCCGCTTCGTGCAGATCGCACCACGTTTGCGTCGAAGAGTTCCACACCGTTGTGCGAAAGGCATGACGACTCGCCCCCAGCGACATCACGAAGAGGCGCGGACGACGGTACTTTCCCGTGCGCGGATCGCGCGTCAGCGCACCTTCGCCGTAATCGACTTGCCCTTCTTGACCAGGCGCCGTTTCGAACCGACAGCTCACCTTGGACTCGTGCGGACGCAGCTTGCGCACAAACCGTTTGACTGCGTTGTACGCGCCGTCGTACCCGTGGTGTTCAACGAGGTCTTGGTAAATCGCGACCGCGTTCCGCCCCGCGGCGACTGCCACTTCGATGAACTCCCGATGCGGCTCGCACGCACTGCGGGTCGCGATCGAGGCGCCTGAAGTGTTAGCGCTAACC
>CALEYW010000068.1 GCA_937927945.1 uncultured candidate division WPS-2 bacterium
CCCCGTAGAGGACTCTCACCTCCAAGTCAAGCGTCCATGCCGGGCGCACAAGAAAGATGCCCCAGCGCGTGCTGAGGGCATCTTCGAGTTGCTGCGGACGGGTTCGGCTAGGCCTTGAGTTCGATGTCGACGCCGGCCGGAAGGTCGAGATGCATCAGCGCGTCCATCGTCTTCGGCGAGGCCTGAAGGATGTCGATCAGGCGCTTGTGCGTGCGCATCTCGAAGTGCTCGCGCGACTTCTTGTCGACGTGCGGCGACCGGTTGACGCAAAACCGGTTGATCTCCGTGGGGAGAGGCACCGGACCGCTCACGAACGCGCCCGTGCGCTTCGCCGTGTCGACGATGCGCTCGGCCGACTGGTCGAGGACGCGGTGATCGTACGCCTTGAGGCGGATGCGGATCTTCTGCTTTGACATTTCTCTTCTATCCTGGTGGCTTAGTCGGCCACGGTGGTGACGACGCCCGCGCCGACGGTGCGTCCGCCCTCGCGGATCGCGAAGCGGAGGCCTTCTTCACAGGCGATGGGCGTGATCAGCTCGACGTCCATCGTGATGTTGTCGCCGGGCATGACCATCTCGACGCCTTCCGGCAACTTGATGGTGCCGGTCACGTCGGTCGTGCGGAAGTAGAACTGCGGGCGGTAGTTCGCGAAGAACGGGGTGTGGCGGCCGCCCTCTTCTTTGGAGAGGACGTAGACCTCAGCCTTGAACTTCTTGTGCGGCTTGATCGAACCGGGCTTCGCGAGGACTTGACCGCGCTCGATGTCGTTGCGCTCCACGCCGCGGAGCAGCACGCCGACGTTGTCGCCCGCGATGCCCGAGTCGAGCAGCTTGCGGAACATCTCGATGCCCGTGACGACGACCTTGCGCGTCGAGTCGGTGAGCCCGACGATCTCGACCTCTTCGCCGACCTTGACCTGGCCGCGCTCGACGCGGCCGGTTCCGACCGTACCGCGGCCGGTGATCGTGAAGACGTCTTCGACCGGCATCAGGAACGGCTTGTCGACCGGACGCTCGGGCGTCGGAATGTAGTCGTCGACCGCATCCATCAGGTTGAAGATCGGATCCGCATCCGGATCGCCGCGCTTGCCGCTGCTGTTGAGGGCCTTGGTGGCCGAACCGCGGATGATCGGAATATTGTCGCCGTCGTAGTCCTGCTTGGAGAGCAGTTCGCGGACTTCCATCTCGACCAGCTCGAGCAGCTCGTCGTCGTCGACGAGGTCGACCTTGTTCAGGAACACGACAATCTTCTGCACGCCGACCTGCTTCATGAGCAGCACGTGCTCGCGGGTCTGCGGCATGGGACCGTCGGTCGCCGCGACGACCAGGATCGCCCCGTCCATCTGCGCCGCGCCGGTGATCATGTTCTTGATGTAGTCGGCGTGACCGGGGCAGTCGACGTGCGCGTAGTGGCGCTTGTTCGTCTCGTACTCCTGGTGCGAGATGGCGATCGTAATGCCGCGCTCCTTCTCCTCGGGCGCATTGTCGATGTCGTCGACGTTGCGCTTCTGGATGCTGGAGTGTTCGGTCGCGAGGCAGTTGATGATCGCGGCCGTCAGCGTCGTCTTACCGTGGTCGACGTGACCCGTCGTGCCGATGTTGACGTGCGGCTTCGACCGCTCGAACTTTGCCTTTGCCATGATGCCTTGTCTCGATGTCCTTTTGGGTTTGTGGTACGGAGAGGAGCGAGTTTCGCCGGCGTGCGCGTTACACGTGCGCCGTCTTCGTCATCGCTCTCTAAGCGGTTGCGAGTTTCTTGCCTTGAGCCTTGGCGATGATCTCTTCTTCGACGGACTTCGGCGCCTTTTCGTAGTGCGCGAATTCCATCGTGTAGGTCGCTCGCCCCTGAGTCGCCGACCGCAGATCGGTCGCATAGCCGAACATCTCGCTGAGCGGGACGTTCGCCTTGATCACGACCGCGCCGCCGATCGCCTCGTCCTGCGATTGGATCTGGCCGCGCCGGCGATTGAGGTCGCCGTTGACCGCGCCCATGTAGTCGCGCGGTGCGGTCACCTCGACGCCCATGATCGGTTCGAGCAGGATCGGACCGGCTGCCCGGTTCGCTTCCTTGAACGCCATCGAACCGGCGATCTTGAACGCCATTTCGCTGGAGTCGACGTCGTGGAACGAGCCGTCGAAGATCGTCGCCTTGAAGTCCAGCACCGGGTACCCGGCGAGGACGCCGCTCTGCGACGCTTCACGGATCCCTTCCATGATCGGCTTCTGGAACTCTTTCGGAATCACGCCGCCGACGACGCCCCACACGAACACGTAGCCCGTGTTGGGTTCGCCCGGCTCCAGCCGAACGTGGACGTCGCCGTATTGACCCTTACCGCCGGTCTGCCGGACGAACTTGCCCTGCTTCTCGACTTTCTTGGTGATCGCTTCTTTGTACGCGACCTGCGGCTTGCCGACGTTCGCTTCGACCTTGAACTCGCGCTTGAGCCGATCGATGATGATCTCGAGATGCAGCTCGCCCATCCCCGCGATGATCGTCTGCTGCGTCTCTTCGTCGGTCCGCATGCGGAACGTCGGATCTTCTTGCGCAAGGCGCGTGAGCGCGATGCCCATCTTGTCCTGATCGCCCTTCGTCTTCGGCTCGATCGCCTGATGGATGACGGGCTCGGGGAACGTGATGTTCTCGAGGAGGATGGGACGCTTCTCGTCGCACAGCGTGTCGCCGGTGCGCGTGTCGGTCAAGCCGACCGCGGCCGCGATGTCGCCCGCGCCGATCGCGTCGATGTCTTCGCGATGGTTGGCGTGCATGCGCAGGATGCGCCCGATGCGCTCCTTCTTGCCGGTGCGCGCGTTGTACAGGTACGTGCCCTTCTCCAGCACGCCCGAATAGACGCGGAAGTAGGTCAGGTTGCCGTACGGGTCGGTCGCAATCTTGAACGCCAGCGCCGCGAAGGGCTCTTCGTCGCGCGGCTGGCGGGTGATCGGCTCGTCGTCCTTCGGATCGATGCCGGTGATCGGCTTCGCGTCGAGCGGCGAGGGCAGAAAGTCGACGACCGCGTCCAGCAGCGGCTGCACGCCCTTGTTCTTGAACGCCGAACCGCAGAGCATCGGCAGAACTTTGCCCTGGATCGTCGCCTTGCGCAGCGCGGCGTGCAGACGGTCGACCGGGATCTCTTGTCCGTCGAAGAACATCTCGAGCAACGCGTCGTCCTGCTCGGCGATCGCTTCGATCAGCGCCTGGCGCCATTCTTGCGCCGTCGTGAAGAGCTCGCCGTCGGCTTCGGTGACGGGCGTTGAGTCCGACGTCGAACCGAGATCGTCGGTGTAGACGATCTTGCTCATCGTGAAGAGGTCGACGACGCCCAGGAAGTCGCCCTCGGCACCGATCGGCACTTGGATCGGCGTCGCCGGCGCGCCGAGGCGCGTGCGGATCTGCTGGACGCAGTTGAAGAAGTCGGCGCCCATGCGGTCCATCTTGTTGACGAAGATGACGCGCGGGACGGCGTACTTGTTGGCTTGGCGCCAGACGGTTTCGGACTGCGGCTGCACCGCGGCGACCGAGTCGAAGAGCGCGACGAGGCCGTCGAGGACGCGCAACGAGCGCTCGACCTCGACGGTGAAGTCAACGTGGCCTGGCGTATCGATAATGTTGATGCGGGTCTCGCGCCACGTGCACGCCGTCGCGGCGGACGTAATCGTGATCCCGCGTTCCTGCTCCTGGACCATCCAGTCCATGGTGGCAGCGCCGTCGTGCACTTCGCCGATCTTGTGCGTGCGGCCGGTATAGAAAAGAATCCGCTCCGTCGCCGTCGTCTTGCCGGCGTCGATGTGAGCAGCGATCCCGATGTTGCGGGTCCGTTCGAGCGGATATTCGCGTTTGAGAGCCATGATGAAGTTCGGGGGGGCCGATTACCAGCGGTAGTGGGCGAAGGCTTTGTTCGCTTCGGCCATCTTGTGGGTGTCCTCGCGCTTTTTGATCGACTGGCCCTGGTTGTTGGCCGCGTCCATCAGCTCGTTCGCGAGCTTCTCGGTCATCGACTTGCCGGAGCGGGTGCGCGCGTAGGTGATGAGCCAACGCATGGCCATCGCCTGACGGCGGTCCGGGCGGACTTCCATCGGGACCTGATAGGTGGCGCCGCCGACGCGCCGGGGGCGCACTTCGACCAGCGGCATCGCGTTGCCGAGCGCCTGCGTGAAGATGTCCATCGGATCGCGCCCGGTCTTGGTCGCGATCATCTCGAGCGCGTCGTACGTGATCAGCTCGGCGACCGACTTCTTCCCGCGCAGCATCACCTTGTTGATGAAGCGCGCGAGGACTTTCGATCCGAATTTCGGATCGGGCAGGATCGGTCGTTTGGGGACGGGGCCCTTACGCGGCATGAGTAACGCGGTTCCTTACTTCTTCGATGTCGACTTCTGGTTGCGCTTGGCGCCGTACTTCGAGCGCCCTTGCTTGCGGTTCGCGGCACCGGAGGTGTCGAGCGTTCCGCGGATGATGTGGTACCGCACACCCGGGAGATCTTTGACGCGGCCGCCGCGGATGAGCACGACGGAGTGCTCCTGCAGGTTGTGGCCGATCCCGGGGATGTACGCGGTCACTTCCTCACCGTTGGTGAGGCGGACGCGCGCAACCTTACGAAGCGCCGAGTTCGGCTTCTTCGGGGTGATCGTCTTGACCTGAGTGCAGACGCCGCGACGCTGCGGGTTGCCCGCGACTTCGAAGGTCCGGTTGGGCAGGTCGGGGTGGCCCGGCTTCGGCCCGGTCGAAACGACACGGAAGGCCGGGGTCTTCACCTTCTTCTGCTGTTTTTCGCGGCCCTTACGGACCAGCTGGGAAATCGTCGGCACTCAGTACTCCGGAACGCACACGAAAGCGGCCAGACCACGGCGGGTCGGCCGGAACCCTCGAAGGATACCATTTCCCGGGAGGGGCGTCAACGCGCAGAACGGCGGCCCGCCGTGGCGCGCTCGCGGACCGTTCGCACCCGGTAGGCGATCGACGTGCAGCGGCCGCCGTTCGACTGCTCGGCCGAGCAAGCCGTCAGGCCGACGATCAGCCGTACTTCCGCCCGGACCGCGAAGACCTCGCCCGGAAGCACCCGGGGAGGGCGGACGGCGATCCGGCCGCCCGGGCCGAGCTCGACGTTCATGAAGACGTTGAAGGAAGTCGAGATCGCATCCGGCTCGATCCCGAACGGGACCAAGGCGGCCGCCAGGTTGCCGTGGCAGCCGGGCACGTCGTCGTGGCGGCCGCCGTAACAGAGCCGCCAGGTGTCGCGGCTGCACGGCGTCAGCAGAAAGTCGTGCGTGCCCACGTCGTCCCGGATGATCCTCAGCAACGGCCGCGAGCGGTTGGACCACAGCCGATGGCCGGCCGTGAGCGCCGTCGTCTCCTCATAGTCGAAGGTGCGGCCGTTCGAGAGGTGCTCGCGAGGGTCGTCGGCGGCGAACGCGACCAGATCCGCGACCTGGCCGCCCTCTGGAGCGCTGACCTCCAGCACGTCGCCCGCCTCGAGGACGAAGGCGGTGCCGGAGCGCGGCGGGATGCCGTTCAACGGCGCGATCTGAACGGACACGCCCACGCCTCCCCGACCGCACCGCCGGCATACTGCCGCGCCTCGGAGCGCCTCCCGTAGTCGGCCAGGTTCGGGTTCAGGCCACCGTCCAGGTCACGTTCCCGAGCGCGGATCCGCCGCTGAAGAGTGTCGAAACGCCCTGCGTCGCGCAGGTGCTCGAACTGCTCGTGCGGGTTGAAGACCAGCACCGGCCAGGCGAAGCGCCGGGAGCGGCGCGAGGCCTGCGGGTGCAGGCCGACGACGAAGAACGCGTTCCCGGCGAAACTGAAGGAGAAATCAGGATCGGCCGGATCGTCGCTCACCCGCCGGTCCCATGGGTGCAGCGGGGAATCGAGATCGTGAAGCCGCTGCAGCTGCGCCCAGAGGGCACGCTCGAACCCGGCTTCGCCGCCCGAGACCGACTCGCGAAAGACGGCCACGAAGGTCGTGTAGTCGCTCTCGAAACCGCGCCGCTCGTGGGCGAACGCGAAGAGATCGCGAGCGAGGCCCGCGGTGACGGCTGGATCGGCGAGCCGCGCATACGCGCCCAACCGGTACGTCCCGCGCCGCATCGCCGCTTTCGCGCCCAGACACGAGAAGGCGTCGTCCAGGACGAAGGCGCGGAACGCTTCGTTCGCGATGCGCGCGAACGCGTTGGGCGGAGCGGTCTCGAGCAGCCGCACGAGCTCACCGCCGTACCAACCGTGATACGACGAGTTGGCGCGCGCGAGGTCGCCGTCGAACGGATTACGCCACGCCCGCTCGAGCCCATCGAGGGAACGCGCGCTCAAGCGATCTCCTCGGCGTACCGCTCGCGCAGCGCCCGCTCGGCGTTCGCGGCCGTGCGCAGCCGGCCGTGCGCGTAAAACACGCCGCCGCGCACGACGCGCAGCGTCAGGGCCGCCCACGACGTCATCGCTCGCTCCAACACCCAGAGCGGGGAACACAGCGACGCAGCCGCTGGAAAGACGCGCGTCCCCCCGGCCCGGCGCCGGCCCGACTCCGCCAAGGCGATCGTACCGAGCGCGAGTGCCGCGGCGCCGCGCACGCCGAAGCGTCGTACCGCGACCGCAGCGAGCGGCGCTATTGCCAGTTGCGCCGCCATCCGCGCCGGCCGGGCGAACTCGTCGTACGCTTGCCGAACCCGCTGGGTCGCAAAGTGTCGCACGGTCGCCGGACGGCGCGCAACGTACAGGCCGAAGGCGACGCGTTCCGTTCCGCCGACGGCACGGATCGTGCGGACCAGCTCGAGGTTCTCGAACAGCACGTCGCCGTCGTAACCGCCGGCGCGACGGTAGACGTCCCTGCGTACGCCCAGCGTTCCCGGCCAATCGCCGCCGGTCGCGCGCGCGATCAAAATCCGCCCGGTGTCGAGCAACGCATGCCACGGCAACGGGGTGAAGAAACTCTGCGGCCGCACCACGTCCGCGTCGTCGAGCGCGACGGCCAAGGCGCGCAACGCGAACGGATCGTAACGCACGTCGTCGTCGGCTATCACGACCTTCGCCGTCCGGACGCGGCGCAGGCCGGTCACGACGCCGGCAACCTTTCCGTTGAGGTCCATGCGGCGGTCGGCGTCGACCGCGACGTGTTCGATCGAGCGTGGCCAGCATGCCGCGTGGTGCGCGAAGACGGACGTCGGCGACCCGTCGACGACGACCACCGGCACGAGCCGCGCGAGCGCGGTCAGATACGCTGCCAATTCGTCGCCCGCCGTGCTGGCCACGCGACGGATCGGCAGGACGTAGGTCAGATCGGAGATCGAGGGAGGCATCGCGCTCGTTCTTGTCCCCGCTCGCGACACGAAACAATACCGCCCTCCTCAGCCCGAATGAACGGTTTGCGTTCCCTCGCCACGCGCGAACGCGAACGCCATCGAGTGATCGTACGAGCCGACGTCGGCGATCAGCAGGCGGTCGCCGGCGCGCAGACCCGGCGGCAGACGCACGCCGTCGACGACGTCGTATTCGAGACACGTCCGACCGCCGATTCGGTCGGGTCCGTGGCCGAGCGGCTCCCACTTGCCCGCGCCGATCGCGTAGACGCGGTGCGGGTACGCGTGCATCTGGGGCCAGTCGCAGAATCCGGCGTCGACGATCGCTTCCCGCCGCCGACCGCGCTCGCGCACCTCCAGCACTTGGGTGAGCAGGGCTTCCGCCGGAGTGGAGATCGCTTGACCGGGCTCGGCGATGAGCGTGCGGCAAGCCGGCACCGCGGTCATGAGCCGTTCGACGAGCCAGCGCACGTCGTCCGCAAAGTCATCGTCGAACTGCTCGGGCGTCCAGCCGCCGCCGATGTCGAAGGCGACGATCGCGCGCTCCGTCTGCTCGCCCAGCGCGACGGCGCGGTCGAGCACGTCCGCCGCGACGTCGCGCCACGATGCGCCGTGGTAGTCTTCACGCCGGGCATGAAAGCCGAGCCCGAGCACCGTGTCGCGCGGTGACGACGCAACTGCCGCGTGGAGCATCGGCTCATCGTCGACCGGAACGCCGAAACGCGACCGGATCATCGAAGGACGCAAGCGCACGCCCGCTACGCGTGCGACGCGATCGCGCACGTTGCGCACGAACGCCTCGACGCCGTCGGCGAAGGCGAAGGCCAGCGGCGCGCTCCCGGCGGGGATCGGCTCCGGTCCGTTCGCGATCGTGCGCTCCGCGCCGAAGCCGTTGCGTACCGCCCAGATCCGTTCCTCGGGCGAGATCGTTTCGGCGAGGAAGCCGTGCTCTCGCGCCGCTTGCACGAGTTCCGTGCGCGAGTTCGTCTTGAAGCTGTATCCCGGAACGACGCGCAGCGGCGGGCGTCCGAGCACCTTGCACAGCCGCGCGACGTGCTCCATACGTGCGCGAGCGGCGCGAGCGCGAAAGATTCGCCGCGGCGTTCCGTACGTCGCGCGCTCGGTTGTCACATCGTCGAGGGCAGTCATGCTCTCCGACATATGCCCGCTTCACACGGGCGCGACAATGTAACGTTCCCGTTCGGGACCAAACGCAGCCTGATCGGGGGCGTTCTTCCCTCCGATAAGCGGAGGAGATGACTCCGCTTGCCGGCACGCTCGTCGGCTATCTCTCGATGTTCCTTCAGTTAGGGATCCTGGTGCTGCTCACGGGCCTCGCGATGCTCGTGCGCGCATCGCTGGGCCGGCGCCCTATCGACGGGTGGACGCTCGGTTTGGCCTCGAACGCCGCCGCACTCGCGGTCCTTGCCGCCTTCAGCGTCGGCCGGGTCGTCAGTGTGTTCCGGGGCTCCGCGTGGGCGACCGTCGCGTATGCGGTGCTGGAAGATGCGGCCGCGCTGGCGTTCGCCGCGACGATCCGCCGCGAACGCGGCGCTGCGCCGGTGCCGCGCCTGCTGCTGGCCGCGTTCCTCGCTGCGTCCGTCGCGACCGCGATTGCCGCCAGCCGGGGCTGGGGCTTCTTCGGCATCTATCGCGTGCACGTCGCCGGCTTCGCGCTGCTGCTCGCCGTCGGCACGTACGAGAGTTTTCGCGCGCGGGCCGCGGGGATCGGGGCGCGACTCATCACCGTCGCGCTCGGCGCGCTCGCCGTCGACTACGGGCACGTTCCGCTGCTCACACTGCTCGGCGTGAAGTTCACCGCGTACTATCCGGCGCTCGAGAGCTACGTGACGATGGTGCTCGACATCGTGCTCGGCGTCGCCATCGTCGTGCACGCGACCGACGGCGTGCGCGACGAACTCGCCGCGCGCAACGCCGCGCTGGCCGCGGCGCAGCGCGCGCTGCGGGACGCGGCCTATTTGGATGCGTTGTGCCGCATTCCGAACCGGGCCGCATTTCTCGAACGCATCACCGCACCTCCGGCCGCCGGCGCCGTCGCGATGATCGACGTCGACGGTCTCAAGACGATCAACGATCGCTTCGGTCATGCCGCCGGCGATGCCGTGCTGCAGACCGCCGCGCGCTGCCTGCGCGAACGCTGCGGCGCGAACGGAATGGTCTATCGGATCGGCGGCGACGAGTTCGCCTGCATCTGGGATGCTGAGACTTCCGGCGACGTGCGCGCGCTGCTCGCGCGGATCGACGAAGACCTGGCGTCGCTCGCCGCGGACACCGCGGCGGCGCGGATTTCGTGGGGCGTCGCGGCGTTCGGACCGCAGGTGCCCTTCGACGCTGCGCTCGTTGCCGCCGACGCCGAGTTGTACGACAGCCGCAGCATCCGCCGCGCGTAGGGACTACGCTCGATTTGCTGAGGATCTGCGCAGCCGCCCGGGAATCGCGGCGAGCGCGACGGCCCCCGAGAGCAGGCACACGATGGCCGACGCGAGCATCACGGCGCGGAATCCCGCGAGATAGGCTTCTCGGACCGCTGCGCCGACCGCCGGGCGATCGCGCGACGGGACGTCGGCCGGCACGGTACCCGCATAGAGGCGCGCTCGCTCCGCATGCACGACGCGCTCGGTCGGCGCACTGAGATGCCGGTGCGCGATGCGGTCGTCGAAGTTCGCGTTGAAGACGCCCGCGAGGACGATGCCGAACGCGGCGACCGCGACCAGGCCCGCGGTGCGGGCGACCGCGTTGTTGACACCGGACGCGACGCCGCTCTTCTCGGTGTCGACCGCATCGAACACCGCGGTCGTGAGCGGCGCGACGAAACACGCGCCGCCCAGACCGAGCACGATCGCTGCGGGCAAATACGTGGTCCAATAGCTTCCCCCGATCCCCGGCACGGCGAACATCGCGAACCCCGCCGCGGCCAGCAGCGCGCCGACGGCGAGCGGGATCTTGGGTCCGATGCGTGCGACCAGCCCGCCCGACCAGCGCGAGAGCGCGAACATCAGCAGCACGAACGGCAGCAGCGAGGCACCGGCTGCGGTCGGCGTGTACCGCTGCACGTCGACGAGCAGGAACGGCAGAAAATACAAGCTGCCGCCGAGCGCCGCGTACAACAGGAACGTGTAGAGGTTCGCCGCGGTGAACGTGCGTGACGCGAACAGATCGAGCGGCATCATCGGCGCCGGCGAGCGCCGTTCGACGACGACGAACGCGCCGAGCATCAGCACGCCGGCCAGCAGCGCGGCGATCGCGAGCGCCCCGGGCGTACCGCCTTGGGAATCGATCAGTCCGTAGGTGAACAGGCCGAGACCGGCCGTGGCGAGCACGGCGCCCGCGATATCGAGCCGCTGCGGCATCTGCTCGTCCCGACTCTCCGGGATGGCGCGCGCGGCGATGACGAGGACGACCAGCGCGAGCGGCGCGTTGATGAGGAATACGCCGCGCCACGATGCGTGCTGCGCCAGCCATCCGCCGAGCACCGGCCCGACCGCCGACGTGATCGCCGCGAAGCCCGACCACGTCCCGATTGCCCGGCCGCGCTCCGCGCCGGTGAACGTCGCGCTGATCAACGCGAGCGATTCCGGCATCGCGCAAGCCGCGCCGATCCCCTGCACGCAACGGGCCGCGATCAGCACCTGGACGCTCGGAGCGAAGGCGCAGCCGAGCGAGGCCGCCGTGAAGATCACGATCCCGATGACGAAGAGCCGCTTGCGTCCGTACAGATCGCCGAGCGACCCGCCCAGCAGAATCAGCGCCGAGAGAAAGAGCGCGTACCCTTCGACGACCCATTGCATCTGGGCCGCGTTGGCGGCCAGCTCGCGCTGGATCACCGGCAGCGCGACGTTGACGGCGCTCCCGTCGATGAACGTCATCGCGGACCCCAGGATCGCGGCCACCAAAACCCACGTCTTCGCCACGAAGGAGTGATCGGGTATGATACTCGCGCCCCCTGCCGCGCCACGCGGTCGTGTCACCCTGAGCTTGTCGAAGGGCCTCCGTCACTCATCGCCGCCATCCGCCCCGGAGAAACAGCCGTGCCCCCCGCCAAAAAACCGGCGCCCGCAAAGGCGCCCGCCCGCAAGAACAACGGCGCGAAGAAAAAGGTCGCGGCGCCGAAAGCGGCGCCGCCGATCCGCATCCCCAAGCGCCCCACCGCTGAGGATCGCATCCCCCGCGTCGTCGAGAACCCGACGCTCGACGATCATCTCGCGGTGATCACGCGCGCCGTGATGCAGGCCGGCATGTCGTGGGCGTTCATCGAGGGCCGCTGGGACGACTACGTCGCCGCCTTCGAGAACTTCGCCGTCGCAAAAGTCGCCGCATACGACGACGCCCAGGTCGACCGCCTGATGAACACCGACGGCATCATCCACTCCAAGTCGAAGATCGAAGGCACGATCAAGAACGCTCGCGCCCTGCTCGACATAGAGCGCGAGTTCGGCTCGCTACGCGCTTATCACGAGTCGTTCGCCGCCTACGACGACGCCCGGAAGGACGCCAAGAAACGCTTTGCCTTCATGGGCGACCTCAACACCTACTACTGGCGTTTCCGCACCGGTGCGACGGTGCCCGATCTCGAGGAGTGGATGAAGAATCAGGAGCGCGACCATCCGCGCATGCGAGAGATGGTCACGCTTGCCAACCGCCCCGGCTAATCAACGGGAGACTGTTGCAGAACAATATGCTCGCTGAATAGAACGACCTGGAGTCGGGCTCCAGGTCGTTCGTCCAACTGTGCGCTTTCGCGCGGACGGTGCGGACGGGTCAGCCGTGCGTGACGGATGCCTCGTCCTTCCAGATCGCGTTGGTGTCGCGGCGGATCGTCTCCGCGGCGCCGGTCTGCACGGTCTCACCGTCGTCGCGCAGTTCCTGGAGCACCACCTGCGGCATCACCTGGGCGATCTGCATGACGAGTCGCGCGTAGTCGGCCAGATGCCGTTTGGCGAGATCGGCGACCATCGTGTCGCCGAGGCCGACCGCGGTGGCGTGCAGCATGGTGTAGCCCATCGTCGCCAGGCTCAGCGCCGTATAGTCGTCACGCAGCGCCTTCGAGATCTTCGTCTTGCGCACGCTGTCGACGGCAGCCGCGCCGAACCCGAGCAGCGTGCTCCAGGCCGACTTCACTCCGCTGGCTTCGTGGCCGCCAAGCTGCTTGAGGCACTGCTCCAGCGCCGTCACGTGCGATTCGGCGAGGCTCGCGATCTGCGAGATCACCAGCTTCGCCTCAGGGTACTGGTTCGTGTCCTCCATCGAGAGTTGCCGCCGTATCGGCTGTTCGATGTGGCGTTCCAGCGCGAGCATATCGCTCACGTACGTCTGCAGCGAGTGCCGGTCGTTCCCGCCGGTCCCCTCGGTCGCGGACGAATCAAAGCGGATCGATGGATTGGTCGTTCCGATGTCACTCATGCGGCGCATATGCCCACCGGCGCGCACGGCTACGCGCATCGGCTGGTTGTCTGCTTACGCGCGCGCCGGCTCCGTTTCGCGCTTCGTCACTTGGTCGGCGCGCAAACGCATGATGAACGTCGTTCCGGCAGGCGACGTCTGGCCGAGCGCGAGCGTTCCGCCCGCGCGCTCGACCGCGCGTTTCGCGATCGCGAGACCGAGTCCCGAGCCCTCGACGTCGCCGCGCGTCGAGCCGCGGAAGAAGCGGTCGAATATTCCGGCCCGGTCGTCTGCGTGGATGCCCGGCCCGTCGTCGGAGATCGCCAGCTCCACGCCGCCGCCCGCGGCATGCGCCGCGATGCGGATCGGCGACCCAGGCGCATACTTCATCGCGTTGTCGACGATGTTCGCAATGGCCTCGTAGATCTCGTCGCGATTACCGATCACCGTCGCATCGACGCTCAGGTCGAGCTCGACGACCAGCGCCGGGACCAGGACCTTTCGCGAGGCGGCGATGTCGTCCAACATCGGCTCGAGCGCGAACGGCTCGATCGGACGTTCGTCCTCGCCCTCCATCTTCGCCAACAGCACGAGGTTGTCGATCAGCGTGCGCATCCGCGCGCCCTCGAGCGAGATCGACGTGAAGATGCGTCGCGAGCGCTCGTCGCCGGCATCGGCCCGGCGCTTGAGCAGATCGATGTAGCCGAGCACGATGGTGAGCGGCGTGCGCAACTCGTGGCCGGCATCGGCGACGAATTGGCGCATCTGCGTCTCGGCCGCTTCGCGCTCGGCGAAGGCCGCGGCGACCTGAGCCGCCGCCGCGTTGTACGCCAGCGCGATCGCGTCGAACTCGCTTTTGCCCGCGACCGCGATCGGCTGCGGTGTGAAGTCGCGCGCGGCGAACCGCTGCAGCGCGTGGGTCACCTCGACCAGCGGGCGCAGCACTTGCGTCGTGATGTAGCGCCCGGTGAACCAGGCGAGAAATCCGGCCAACCCGCTGACGCCGAGGATCGCCGCGAGCATCCCCAGCGCGACGTTGCCGGTCGCGTTCGGATCCGGGAGCAGCGTCAGCTCGCCGTCCATGAACGGGATGCGATTGAGATGCGCCCCGAACGCCGTGCCGATCGCGAAACCGAATCGGCTGCCCTCGAAGCGCAGGGTACGCAGGTCGCCCTGCACGGTGCGGCCGTCCATGACGACCGTCGGCGACCTCTCGGGCGCTCGGGGGGACGGCGCGCGGCCGATGGGCGGCGGGAAGAGCTCGGAGCGATGCACGGTCGGCCCGGGCTTGATCAGCAATGGAATTGACGACGGTTCGTGTTCCGGCGCCCTGCCCGGCGGCGGCCGGTGCGGCACGCCGCCCCAGGCGAACAACCGCACTCCCGGCCGCGCCATGCGCTTCTCGAATTCGAGCGCGGCGGGGGTGAAGGGTTCGTTCCGCTGCATCGCCCGCGTCGAAAACGCTTGGGCCTCGCGTGCGTCGGCCTCGATGTTGTCCTGCACGAGGTGCACGTACAGGAAGAGGCCGCTCACCGCGAAGGCGCACAGCAGCATGGCGACGAGCGCAACGGCCGCCGCAACGTACCAGGACGTCAGGCGGCGCGCGAACGACGTGAACATGCCCTCAGTGTGTCCGTAAGGCGTAGCCGGCGCCGCGGATCGTACGGATCAGCTTCGGATCGAAGCCCGCGTCGATCTTGGCGCGCAGGTAGGAGACGTACGTCTCGACGGCGCCCGGACCGACGTCACGGTCGGTCCCCCAGACGAGATCGAGCAATTGGTCGCGCGTGAACACGCGTTCCGGATTTCGCACCAGCGTCAGCAGCAGCGCGTACTCGCGCGCCGAGAGCTCGATGCGCTGATCGCCGCGCTTGACTTCCCGCCGGTCGAGATCGATCGACAAGTCCGCGTACGCCACGATCGAGGGCTGTTCCAGCCGCGGACGGCGCAGCGCCGAGTGCAGGCGCGCCGCCAGCTCCGTCATCTCGAACGGTTTGGGGATGTAGTCGTCCGCGCCGCGGCGCAGCCCGGTGATGCGGTCGTCGGTGTCGGCCTTCGCGCTGAGCATCAAGATCGGCGCTTCGGTGATCCGCCGCAGCATCGGCAGCAGTTCGAGTCCGTCGACGAACGGCAGCATCACGTCGAGCACGATTGCATCGGGACGCCAGTCGCGCACGAGCGCGAGGCCGGCCCGGCCGTCGGCCGCGCTGCGCACTTCGAACCCGTCCTCGCCCAGGCCGAGCTCGAGCAGCTCGCGGAGGTGACGCTCGTCGTCGATGACGACGACCTTCGGTACAGAGGCCATGACGCTACCTATTGCCTCACGCTTCCGCCACCTGTTCCGAGGTCCGGTGCGCGGACCACGAAGATGCCGATTCCCGGTGCGTAGTTCAGCGGGCTGCCGAAGACGCGCCGCGGTCCCGGGGACGCGCCGGGCGCCGGCGAGGCTCCCGGGGCCGAGCTGACGGCCGGGGCGGGCGAAGCGCTCGCCCCGGGCGAGGGCCGTACGGCGACGGCGTTGACGCCGACCTGGACGTCATAGCCTTTGGCCTTCGCTTCGGCCGGGGTCAGGATCGTGCCGTACGCGCAGGCGGCCGTCGCGCGCAGGGGCGCCAACGCCGCGATCAGCTCGGGAGGCGGCGAGAACTGCGGGCGCGGCGATTCGTTCGTCCGCGGCGCAACGGTGACGCGCTGCTGGAATCCGCCGGGCGGTCCGCGGCCGGGGCCGCCGGGTCCGCCGTATTCACCCCCCGGGCCGCCCGGCGCGCCGGGCGGCCGAGGTCCGACGGCTGCCGCCGCGGCGCGGCGAGCCGCGAAGACGCTCTCCGGAATCTTGGGACCCAGGCCCAGCCACCACGTGCCGGCCGGATCGCCGTGCGGCGTCAGGACGAGCCCATCGACCTCGGGCAACGGCTTGCCGGCCGCGAACGCGGTCGCCGCGGCGCCGATTTGCGCCAGCACCTTCTGCGCCGCGGGCTGCAGGTCGGCCGTGCATTCCGGCCGCGACGTCGCGACCGAAAGCGGGTCGGTGCCGGACGGCGGCGCGATGAACTTCAACTGACCGAAGCCGAGGCCGCGCGCCTGCCGGGCCGGCGTTCCGGCCGCGGTCGCGGCGGTTCCGCGTGCGCCGCGCGAGAAGCCCGCGCCCGGACGCGCCCCGGTATTGAACGAGTACGACACCGTGTACGAACGCGGCGCGTTCGGCCGGGCCGCTTCCACCAGGTATCCGCCGCCGCTGAGCGCGATCGGCTGCGCGTACTGCAAGGTCGAGAAGTTGCCGGTTTCCGTGTTGAAGAGGTTCGAGGCGAAGACGGTCACGCGTCCCATGCCCAGCGGATGCGAGAGCCCGACGTTGACGACCGTGTACGGCGCGATGAACTGGTTGTTGTTCGGCCCGACGTAGCGCGCGTTGGCGAGCAGCTCGAGGCTCGCCGGCGAGTACAGCGCATCGAGCGTGACATTCGCCGTGTGGACCGGACGGCCCGGCAGCTGCGAATCGAGGATCAGCGTGCTGTCGAGGCCGGTGTAGCGGGCGTCGGCCGCGGTGACTTCGGCGGAATTCGTCGAGTACGACGGGATGACGACGACGTTTTTGCCCAGAGCGATGTTGGCGTTGGCGGTATAGCCCTGATATTGCCGCGTCGTGCCGCCGACCTGTTCGCTTGCATAGATGAGCGGCGTGCCGGTACCGCAGACGTTCCCGAAATACGTATCGATCCCGTTCACCAGATACGAAGGAAGGCCGGCGCTGTCGGCGGTGACCTGCGCGCCGACGAGCTGCCCGCCCTGCGTCTGGCGATACGCGCCCAGCGAGAACTGCCCGTGCGACCACTGATGCGTCCACGACAGGTCGTAATTCGCCGCGCTCTGGTGCGACGGAAGATCGCCGACGCCGTTGACGACGGCGGTGTTCGCGAAGCAGTTCACCCGCGCGGACGTCGCGTCGGGGAACGTGCGCACGAGGCCGTTCGCGGGCTGCGAGCTGCCGAACGAGATCGCCGCGTTGTACGTGTCGGCGGCCGTCGGCCGCCAGTTGGCGCTGACCCCGGCGAGGACCGACGAACCGGCACCGGTCGTTCCGGCGTACGAGATGTTGGGACCGACCGCCAGTTTGTCGTTGACCTTGTATTGGTCCGAGAACTGGAGGGTGCGAGAAGCCGTCCCGAAGGTGGACGCGCGCAGGGATGGGTTCGGGTTGACGACCGTCGCCAGGTCGATCAGCGGCGTGAACGTCGTGATTCCGGCGTACGTCGAACCCGTGAGCGTGAAGGTGTGCTTGTCGCGCGTCAGCGTCGCGCTCGCCGCGAGGCCGCGGGCGAACGATCCGTTCGTCGACGAGAACGGCGAGAACACGGGTCCCGGAGTGCACGGCTGCGGCGCGCCGGCGGAGCACGAATTGTAGATGTAGCGGTTGAGGTCGTTCGTGTACGAGGTGTTGTTGTTGACGTAGCCGGTCACGGTGAGCGCGGTGTCGCCGATCAGCGATTGGATCGTCCCGTAGCCGAACTGGAACTTGCCGCTGTTGCCGTTGTCCGGCCCGATGCCGCAGGGCAGCGGCGTGACGAACTGGGTGCAGAGGGCGCTCGACGCCTGATTGTTTTGCAGCATCGTCGCCATCACGGTCGTGCGCTCGTTGAGCGGGTAGCGCAGTTTGAGAAAGTCGCCGATGTTGGCGTTCTCGCCGCCGTGCGCGTAGTCGATCCCGCTCTGATCGACATAGTCCTGGAACGTCAGCGGGTTGTTGCCCGCCCGCTTGGTGTGGAGCACCGCGATCCCGAGTTTGCCGAGCGATCCCGTCTCGCCGATCTGGTAGTTGTAGCGGTCGTAGGTGCCGTACGAGGTGGAGAATTTCGTCTGCCAGGTCTGGGTCGGCTGCAGCGTGCGGAAGTTGACCGACCCGCCGAGCGAACCGGCTTGCGCGCCGAAGCTCACGCCCGCTCCGGAGAACAGGTCGGTGTTGATCTTGCGCAGGTCGGCGGCGGCGCCGGGAGCCGAGAGCGGGATGCCGTCGAGCGTCACCGCGGTCTGCGACTCGTCGTGACCGCGCAGCGAGATCGTCTGCGGCGCGTTCGGATCGTTCGAACTTTGCGTCACGTCGACGCCGCCGATGGTCGAGAGAGCGTCGGTCAGCGAGTCGGAGATCTTCCGCACCGCGCTGTTGTCGTCGACGTCGGTCGTCGTCACGGTGACGCGGGCGCGCACGGTGCCGATCACCTTGAGGCCGCTGTCACTGGTCGTGGTCGTCGCCTGCTGACCCGTCGGCTGCGGGCGCACGCCGAGGTCGACGTCGACGTCGACCTGCTTGTTTCCGAGCACCTCGAACTGCCCCGACATAACGCCGGCGAAGCCGCTCTTCGAAACGCGCACGCGGTACAGGCCGCTCGGCACGTCGGTGTACTTGACGATCCCGCTCTTGGTCGTCAGGGCGCTGGCAACCGTCGGCCCGATCAAAAAGACGCGCGCATCGGCCAACGTCGCTTGGGCAGCCGCATCCTTCACCGTGATCTGAATGATCCCGGTGTCGCTCGAGCTCTGCGCGCCCGCCGGAACGACGGTGCTGAACAGGAACGCGAGCGCGAGCGCAGCCCCTGACCAGCGGCTTGCGACCGTGCACTTCATCGAGCGAAATCCTGGCACTGCGGTCTGTGGTCTTCCTGAGAACGTGCGGAAGCCCGTTATCCTCTCAGCGCGTTCTCAGCGATCGCCGCCAAGAAACGCGCTCCGAAATCGGCCAGCTTCTTCTCCCCGACGCCGCTGATCGCGCGGAACGCTTGCGGCGTCGCGGGCCGCTCGCGCGCCATCGCACGCAGCACCGCGTCGCTGAAGACCACATAGGGCGGGACGTCGCGCTCCGCCGCGATCTCGCGACGCAGCGCGCGCAGCCCCGCGAAGATGTCGCGGTCGTAGTCTTCATCGGCCGGGACCGCCGCCGTGCGGCCGCGCTTGGCGGCCTTTCCGCCCGGCGGCAGCGCGATCGGCTCGCGCACGGCGATCGGGGTTCGCTCGACGAGCGCCTGGCGGCCCGCCGGGGTCAGCACGACGACGTTGTGGTTCGAGGCGTCCTGGAGAATGAGGCCCAACCGCACGAGCTCGTCGGCGAGGTGGCGCCACGTCCGCCGGTCGCGGTCCGCACCGATGCCGTACGTCGAGAGCCGGTCGTGAAACCAGCGCTCGATCTTCTCGGTCTTCGCGCCGACCAGCACGTCGACCACGTGCGCGATGCCGACGCCGTAGCCGTGCGATTCGCGGATGCGATACACGCACGAGAGCAGCTTCTGCGCGTCGACGGTCGCGTCGTACGACGCGCGCGGCGAAAGGCAGTTGTCGCAGGCCTCGCAACGCTCCAGAAGATACGCTTCGCCGAAATAGGCCAGCAGCTCGCGCCGCCGGCACGCGTTGGAATACGCATAGCGCACGATGCGGTCGAGCTGCGCGCGCGCCGCGGTTCGTTCGGGCTCGGGCTTCTCTTCGACGAAGCGTTCCGTTCGCGCGACGTCGCCGTAGGCGAAGAACCACGCGCACTCGGCGGGCAGCCCGTCGCGTCCGGCGCGCCCGGTCTCCTGGTAGTATCCCTCCAGGCTGCGCGGGACGTCGAAGTGCACGACGAAGCGGACGTTCGACTTGTCGATCCCCATCCCGAACGCGATCGTCGCGCACATCACGCGCACGTCGTCGCGGATGAATGCTTCCTGCCGCTTGGCGCGCGTCCCCGAATCGAGCCCCGCATGATAGGCGAGCGCGGGGATCCCCGCGGCCGTCAGCGCCTCGGCGACCTTCTCGGTGTTGGCGCGGCTGCCGGCATAGACGATTCCCGCCTCGTCGTCCGGTCGCGCGCGCAGCCAGCGCACCAGCGTCTCGACGCCGCGCGCGCCGTGCAGGATGCGATAGGTCAGGTTCGGCCGGTCGAACGATGCGACGTGAACCGCCGGGCGGTGCAAGCCGAGCTGCGCGACGACGTCGTCGCGAACGCGGGACGTCGCGGTCGCGGTGAACGCGCAGAACGGCACGTCGGGAAAGCGCGCGCGCAGCGGCGCGATGCGCCGGTACTCGGGCCGGAAGTCGTGGCCCCATTCGCTGATGCAGTGCGCTTCGTCGACGATGAAGCGCGCGACGTTCCAGCGCTCCAGGTCGTCGGTGAAGCCGGGCAGCGTGAGGCGTTCCGGCGCGACGTAGAGCAGCTTGTACGCTCCGCGCTCGAGCCCGTCGAGGCGCCGCCGCAGTTCGGGGTAAGCCAGCGAGGAGTTCAGTGCGGTCGCCGGGACGCCGGCCGTGTCCATCGCGTCGACCTGGTCTTTCATCAGCGCGATCAGCGGCGAGACGACGACGGTCAGCCCCTCGGTGAGCAGCGCCGGCAGCTGATAGCACAGCGACTTTCCGCCGCCGGTCGGCAAGAGGGCGAAGACGTCCCGGCCGGCCAGCACGTCGCGCACGATGGCCTCCTGCGACGGCCGAAACGAGGGGAATCCAAACCAGCGCTCGAGCGCCTCCCGCAGCTCTGCCGCCTCGACCATCACCGCCATCTGTTCGCCATTCTGCGCCGGAGCGCCCGGGCGGCAAGGACGGCTCCCTGGAATAATGGGCAGAGGAAGCGGGCACCCGGCGGCGTACAACCCCCGACTTCGTCCCCCGTCGCATAGGAGGGTGTGCGTGCGACTCGGTGCGTTTCATCGTCAATTGATCGCCTGGTCGGAGCGGCCGTGCGTCCTCACGGTGTCGGTCGCGTCGATCGCGAGCACGCTGCGGCTGGCTGGGATTCTGCGACCCTACTACAGCCTGCACTCCATCCGCGGCTGGGCGCTCGTCCCGCCGCAGCAGCACGGCGGGTTCGAGGCGATGCGCCTGACCCAGTTGACGATCGACGAGGCGACGATCCGCGCGGTGCTCGACGACGGCTCCGGCCGCCGGCTGCGCTATTCCGCCGGCGGCGAGACCGTGTTCACCCTCGAACGGGACGAAGCGATCCTGACCGCGCCGCCGCGCGCAACGGGCGACGGCCGCTACCTCTACGTCGGCGGCCGCCGCCGGCGCGCGCCGGAACCGTGGATGATGCAATGAGCGCCGCGCCAACCGGCAGATCCCGGTAGGAGATCGCGGACCAGCGGCCTACCACCGTCGGGCGATGCTGCTCGTCCTCATCACGATCCTCGAGGCGATCGCAGGGCTTCGTGCGATCCTGCGGATGCTCGCGACGGCCGGCGGCGCAGCGCTCGCGCCGGCTCCGCCGCTCGCGGCCGCGACGCTCGCCGCGATCGTCCCGGTGCTCGACGAAGAGCGGCGGCTCGGCGCGTCGCTCGCGGCGCTCGGACGGTGCGGGCCCGAACTCGGCGAGATCGTCGTCGTCGACGGCGGCTCGACCGACGGGACGCGCGCCGTCGCCCTCGCCGCCGCGGAACGCGACCCGCGCGTGCGCTTCATCGACGCGGCGCCGACACCGCCCGGCTGGAACGGCAAAGCCTGGAATCTCGAAGCCGGCCTGCTCGCGACGAGCGCGCCGTGGGTTGCGACCGTCGATGCGGACGTGCGCGTCGCGGCGACCCTGCTCGGCGATGCCGTCGCGCGCGCTCGTGCCGACGATCTGGTCGCGCTCAGTATCGCGACGCGTCAGGAGCTCGCGGATCCCGGCGCGGCGCTGCTGCATCCGGCGTTCCTCACCACGCTCGTCTACCGCGCGGGGCTGCCCAACGTCGCGACCGGCGATCCGGGGCGCGTCCAGGCCAACGGGCAAGTCTTCGTCGCGCGCCGCGATGCGTTGACGAGCGCGGATGCGTTTCGCGCCGCGCGCGCATCGCGCTGCGAAGACGTCACGACGGCGCGCGTGCTCGCGGCGGCGGGCGGGCGCGTCGGCTTCTACGAAGGCGACGCGGTCGTGCGCATGCACGACTCGTGGCGGGACTGCGCGGCGAACTGGCCGCGCTCGCTGACGCTGCGCGACGGTTTCATCTCGCGGGCGCGGCTGACGCTGAGCCTGGCGGAAGTGCTGTTCGCGCAGGCGCTCCCGCTGCCGACGCTGATCGTGCTCCTGACGCTGGGTGACCGCGTGCCGTTTTCGCGCGTCGCGGCGGGGATCGCGTTCGCGCTGGTCGCGACCCGCGTGGGCGTGCTGCTCGGCACGCGCCGCGCCTACGTGAACCCGCCGCTCGCGTACTGGTTCTCACCGCTCGCCGACCTGCCGGCACTCGCGCTGCTCGTCCGCAGCGCGCTGCGCCGCAGACACGTCTGGCGCGGCCGCACGCTCGTCACCGAAGGCGCCGCATGAAGCGCGCCGCCTGGGCCTTCACCGCGCTGCACGCGTTCGCGCTGGCGGTCGGCTTGTTCGGCATCCTCATCGCGATCCCGCATCCCCAGCTATGGGCGAGCGATGTGAACGGCGCGGCGTTCTTCGCGTTCGCGATCGATCGGACGGGCGGCACGGCGATGTTCCTGGGGGCGCTGGCGATGCTGGCGTACGGCTTTTTCGCGCTCGGAGCGCGCCGCACGCTGCTCTTCTTCTGCGCGGCGACCGTGCTCTCGGCCGCGGCCGAGTTGACCGGGACGAAGACCGGCTGGCCGTTCGGCGGCTACGAATACACCGATTTCCTCGGCCCGAAATTGCTCGGGCGGGTGCCGATCGCGGTGCCGCTCTCCTGGTTTTACATGGGGTTCGCGTCGTTCGTGTTGGCCGATACGATCGCCGCGCGGTGGAGCCGGCGGCACCGCACGCTGTGGTCGATCGTGCTCGGTGGGTGGCTGCTCACCGCATGGGATCTCGTCCTCGATCCGTCGATGGCGGCGCCGCAGATGCAGTACATCCACTTCTGGATCTGGCACGAAACGGGTCCGTACTTCGGCATGCCGTTGCGCAACCTCGCGGGCTGGTTCGCGACCGGACTCCTCTTCATCGCCGTCGGACGCTGGGCGTGGAACGAACGCACCGCTCCGCTCGCACCGGCCGCGCTCCCGTTCGTCGTCTACGCCGTCAACGTCGGGTGGTCGATGGTGTTGAGCACCGCCGCCGGGATGTGGCCCACCGCGCTCGCCGCGATCGTGCTCTCGCTGGCACCGGCGGCGCTGGCGCTCGTTCGTCGCAAGCGCGATCGGCCGGGACCCGCGTTCGCCTGAACGCCGCGCGCCGGACCGGTTCGTATCCGCCGCCGGGGATGATCGGCCCGCGGCTGATCGCCGCGTGGGCGCTGCGCACGCAAACGGGAACGGTGCGGGTCGAGGGCATCGAGCACGTGCCGCGGGACGGCCCGGTGCTGCTCGTCGCGCGCCACTACCACCATCTGCTCGACGGGGCGGTCGTCATCGCGCACGTGCGGCGCCCCGTGCACATCGTCGTCGGACTGGACTGGACTGCCGGGACGCGCCAGCGGCGCTGGATGGAGCGCGCGTGCCGCTGGGCGCGGTATCCCGTGATCCTGCGGCCGGCGACGACCGGCACGCGTGCCGGTTACGCCGCGCACGAGGTGTTGCGCTATGTGCGCAGCGGCCTGAGCGACGCCGCGAACCTGCTGCGCGACGGCCGCCTCGTGCTGGTGTTCCCGGAGGGCTATCCCGTGATCGATCCGACGGCGCCGCAGGCCGCGCCGCGCCATCCGGACGGCGACGGAATGCTGCCGTTCGCGGCAGGGTTTCGCACGATCCTCACGGCGGCACAACGGCGCGGGGCGCGCGACGTCGCCGTCGTGCCGCTCGGCTTCCGGTACGAACGCAACGGCGCACGCTGGAACGTCACGGCTCGCTTCGGCGCGCCGCTCGCGGCGCCGGCGGACGTCACCCAAGCGGAGCGCGCGGTGCGAGAGCTCTCAGAGCCCTCGAGGGGCTGACGCGATCGTCAGGCGAGGCCCGTCTTGAGTGCGTGCACCGCGGCTTGCGTGCGAGCGTTGATGTTCAGCTTGGCGAAGATGCGGCTGATGTGGTTCTTCACCGTCTTCTCCGAGAGGCGAAGTTCGGCGCTGATCTCTTTGTTCGACATCCCGCGCGCGATCAAGCGGATGACTTCGGTTTCGCGAACGGAGAGCGCATTCTGGCCGCTGCGCTCGAAGCCGGACGAAGTGCGCTTCAGCACGCCGCCCGCGACACGCGGGTCGACATACGGTTGACCGGACGCGACGCTCTTCACCGCCCGGATCAGCTCGGCCGGAAGAATGTCCTTCACGATGTAGCCTTCGGCTCCGGCGCTCAGAGCGCGCTGCATGACTTCGGGCTGCACCTGCGTGGAGAGGATGCACACCTTCGCCTGCGGTGCGAATTCGCGGCACTCTCGAAGCGCTTCGGATATCTCGCCGTGATTGCCGTCGAGATCGAGCAGGATCAGATCCGGGCGCAGACCGCGTAGCGGCGCGTTCGCGACGCGGTCCGCGTCGCCGACCACGTCGATCTCCGAGTCGCTCGCCAGCACCTGACAGAGCGCCTTCCCGAAGAGCGCCTGTCCTTCGATCACGAGCACGCGGATGGCTTTCGTCGTCATCGTCGTGTTGGTGGGGTTCAAGCGATCCATCCTTGGGGGGCGTCGTGGTGGGCACTCCGGCTATCACCCTATGGTGACCCGTTGGTGGGGCTTTCTTACGCCCCCGAATTGGGGTGCTTCGGCTTGGGACTCCGTGAAAGAACCCACCGTCCCGGGCAAACTACGCACATCTTGCGCTCACATCGATCCGCCGCCGCAGCGGCCCTGACCGCCGTACCCGAAGCCGACCGCACGCGCGCGTTCGTCGGTGAACTTCGCATGCTCGTGAAAGCGAGCTACGTCGTCCTCGCGCGCTACGATCAAAGCGGCTTGCAGAGCGAGATGGTCCTGGCCGAAGAGAACGGCAACCCGTCGCGACAGAGCGAATGGCTCCAAGCCGAGCGCTTGCTCCAATCGCGCGGTGATGCGTCGCTGCCGCGCGTAACCGACGCACTGATCGCGCTGGACGGGCTGCGCGGCCTCGTCGCAGTGTACGGTGTCGATCACGCGATCTTCGGAATAGCGATCGTGGCGCGTCCGCGTGCGTTCACCCCCGAGGAGCGCGCTGCGCTCGAAGGAACGCTGCGGTCGGGCTCGGAGCTGATGCGCCGCCTCTCCACTTTCGAGGGCGAGGAAAGCGCGAAGGAACGGACCGCCGAGCGCGCGTCACCGGCGCAATTCGTGCTCGACCGCGACTACCGCATCGAAGCGCGCTGGATCCCCGGTGGCGACGAGAACGACGTCTTGCAGAACATTCTCGAGCTGTGCGAGAACGGGTTGCCGCCGGTCATCGAGCAGACGGTGCGCGGCCTGACCCAGACGTGGACCGACGACCCCGCGTCGTGGGAGCCGGGTCTCGCGATTCCGCTTCCGTTCATGGTCGTGCGCACCGCTCCGCTGACCGGGGCCGGCGGTGTGAAGATCGGGCTGTTGATCGAACGCTATCGCTCGCGCAACCCGCTGCGCTTGGCGGCGGAGAAGTTCGGCATGAGCTCGCGCGAGCTGGAAGTGCTCGCGCTCGTCCTCAAGGGCTTCGGCACGCCGCAGGTCGCGACGGCGCTGGACATCGCCGAATCGACCGCTCACGACCACGTCAAGCGCATGATGCTCAAGACGCGGGCGCGCAACCGGGTGGAACTCGCCGCCAAGACCCTCGGCTGGCGCGGCGCGTAGCGCTGGGCGAGAGGAACGCTGCCGCCGCGGCGACGACACTACGCGTCGACGAATGCAAACGAACGACCGTACGGAATCACCGGCCTGGAGGAGAGGGTGGATCGCGGCTGCGACGATCATCGCCGCGGCGCTGTTCTGGCTCGCCACGAGCGAAACGGTCTACGAGGTCACGTCGCCGCCGGAATGGTCGTGGCACGTGCTGTTCCGCAAAGCGTACAGCATCGCCGCCTTCGCGCTCCTCGGGTTCACCGCCGATAGGGCGCTCGGTCCGAGCGCGCGTCCGACGCTGCGCGCCGCGCTGCTGGTCGCGGCGTATTCCGGCGCGATCGAGGTCGCCCAGGCGTGGCGCGGTTCGCACGAGGGCTTCCGCTGGAACGCGTTCGACGTTCTCTGCGGCGCGGCCGGCGGCTGGCTGGGCGTCGCCGTCGAGCGCATGAGGCGCTCGCGTCGCCGGGTGTGAGGCGGCAGCGCTCCGGACGATTATTTCCGTCCGGCGAGCGCGCGCGCAATTCGCGTGCGCGCTTTGCGCGCGACCGACGCCAGTTTGCGCCAATCATAGCGAACGTACTTTCCATCGACGACGCTGTCCGCGCCGCTGAAATTCACCGTGTGGATGCCGTCGTGATAGCGTGACCGCGCGGGCGGATCGATGCGGCGCACGAGCGTTTCGCGATACTCGCTTGGCGAGAGGACGTCAATGCGAGCGATGGCCAACCCGCGGCCATACGACCTCGAACAGTCCTGTCCGGGACGGTACAGCACTCCGTCGACGGTGAAAGGCTTACCCGCCGGGCGTGCGCTCGTCACATCGACCACGATGGGATTCATCGCGTGCGCCGTCCACGGGCCGTCGATCGACGCGGCATGGAATGCGAAGAGTGCTTGATTGCCGCCGCGCGCGAAACGCGTGCACAGCGCCCACCAGCGTCCGTCGTGCCGAAAGAGCGTCGTGTCGATCGCGTCCGTCGCCGGCATGATCGCACGCGCGCGTTCCCAGCGATCGGGAAAACGCACGCAGCGGTACAACGCCACCTCGTTGCCGGCGCAATTTTCCGGTACGAGGTACAGCTCGCCGTCGATCTCCAACGGACAGGGATAGCTGAGGTGGGTCGGGATATCGAGCGCGCGGTAGCGTTGCGCGACCCCGCCGTTCGCATCGAGCACGAGCGCGTCGATCACGCCCCGGTCGCGCCGGTAGTCGAACTCCTCGACGAACAGCACGCGCTGCCCGTCGCGCTCGACGAAGAAGGGATCGGCGATGAACGTCATCGGCGCCGGCCGCGGCAGCCAACGGATCTCGAGCGGCGCACCGTTCAGCAGCGCGCGCGGACCGCCCTCGAGGAAGCCGACGTTCCACTCGACGACCTCGAAGCAGCGTTCGATCACGACCGACGCCGCCCGGGCCCCGAGCGCGCCGGCAAAGCGGGCCGCCTCGAGCGGCGGCAGCGAGGGCGCGCGGGGCGAGTCGAGCGCCGGCGGAGACTCCATTCCGGCCGCGAGCGCCGCGAGCATCGTGCGCGGCCAGCGCGCCGCTTCGAGCAGCGCGAGGCGGAGCGTCGCACCGTACGACCCGCCGACGCCGAACCGTCCGCTGCGCAACGTTTCGCGGCGGCCCTCGCGGCGGCAGACGAGCGCTATCTCGATCGTGGCAGCGCCGTGCCCGATCTCGCGCGCGAACGGCAGCGCAGCGTCGTCGGAACGGTCCAAGCGGAACGACCAGATGCCGCGCGGCGCGTTCGCGTCGACGGCGCCCGTGGCAGTGAGGTCGAGTACGATGTCCGCACCGTCCAGCGTCACGCCGGCGTCGGGCACGACGGCCGACTGCGCGAGCACCGCGCCGCCCAGCCGTCGCGCCAGCCGATGCCGCGGCCGGCGCGGTGGCGCCGCGATGCGCACGATGCGAAGGTCGACGCCTGAAGCCGCGCGCAACGCGTCGATGCACGAGTGCTGCCACGCGGCGATGCGCTCGCCGTCGATGGCGACCCCGACGATCACGCGTCCGTGTACATTCGTCGACCCTTGGCTCCCATTGGTCCCCCTTTCTCTGAGGCCTCCGCTCAAGGCCTACGATGTGTTCCACGAGATCGCGTCAAGTCCAGGGTGATTGCGGGCGGCGGCGCGGCTCATGCCTCGGTTGCTTCCGGATCGACTTCGATTCGCGGCATCGATGTCAGGCCCGGGCGGATCTCGGCGTTGGTGATCTCTTCGTCCGGGAAGAACCGGGCCAGCAGCGCGCGGATGATCCCCGCGATCGGCACGGCGATGAGCAGGCCGAGGAAGCCGAGGACGTGCGCGCCGATCAGCAGCGAGAAGATGACGGCGAGCGGCGTGACCTTCACCGCGCTGCTCACGATGCGCGGCCCGAGCAGATGCGCCTCGATCTGGTTGATGATCGTGAATGCGATGATCACGAACACCGCGCTCGGCCAGCCGTTCGAGAACAACGCGACCAGCGTCGCGGGGATCGCACCCGCGAACGGCCCGACGTACGGTACGATGTCGGCGACTCCGGCCCACAGACCGATCAGGACGGCGTTGGGCACGTGCAGCAGCAGCAGTGCGGCGATCGCCAGAACGGCGACCGCCGCCGCTACCAGCAGCTGCCCGCGCACGAACGCGCCGATCACCGTGTCGATGTCGCCCAAGATGTCCATCGCCAGCGGACGGCTGTTCGGCGGCACGAGGCGCGCGAAGAAGCGCTTCATCGTCGCCGATTCAGCGAGCATGTAGAGCGAGACGACCGGAATCGCGACGGTCAGCGCGCCGACCGTGATGGCCGAAAGTACGGCGTTCACCACGCGCAGCGAGAGCGACGCCGCGAACTGCTGCAGCTGCACCGTGAGCTGGCCGGGGACTTTCGTGACGTAGCCGCGCAGCTCCGCCGGTAGGTGCGTGATGATCGGGTTGTTGGTGGTGGAAAGATACTGCTCGACGACGCGCCGCATCGCCGGGATCGACGCGACGAGCGCTTGAAATTGGATCACCAGGGTCGGCACCAGCAGCCATAAGGCGACGACGACGGCAAGCGCGATCCCGGCGTACACGATCGTGAGGGCCAGCCAGAGCGGCAGTCGCCGGTTGAGGGTCTGCACCAGCGGCAGCACCAGATACGCGACGAGGATGCCGCCGACCGCGATGACGGTCACGTCGCCGAACCCCACGGCGTACTCGACGACCTTCGCGAGGATCAGATAGCCCAGGACGATCGCGCCGAGCAGTTTGAACCACGCGTCGGCACGCCCATGCCACCAGGGCCCGGTCTTGACGCGTGCGGGGACGGCCATCACCTCCGTCCTTACCCAGCGATCACTGGGAGTGCAGCCAAGCGTCTGCGAAGAAGACTCTTTCGGTCGCCGGCTTCGAGGGTGCGAGATGCGCGAAGAACACTACGATATCGTGATCGTCGGCGCCAGTTTGGGTGGCGTTGCCGCCGCGCTGCGCGCAAGCGCGCTCGGTGCGGACGTCTGCCTGCTGGAGGCCTCCAGCTGGGCCGGCGGCCAGTACAGCGGTCAAGGACTGACCCGCGGCGACGACAACCAGTACGTCGACCAGGGAACCTCGGGTGCCCGCGGAGTCGGCTCGACCGCGCTGTATCGCCGCTTTCGCAGCAACGCGCGCGCGTTCTACAGCGGCAGCTTCACGCTTTCGGCCCAAGGGAAGGCGATGAAGCCGTTCGATCCCGGCGCGCCGACGCAGCACTTCGCGACGAACCTGCGGATCGCGCCGCGCGTCGCCCACGACGTCCTGCTCGCGATGCTCGCCGCAACGCACCCGCCGGTGACGGTGCGGCTTCAGACGCCGGTCCACGCCGCGGAGCTCGCGGGAACCCGCGTCACGGCGGTGCGCGCGCGGCCCTTCTACGGCCTGGAGACGCGCTACCGCGCGTCCTTCTTCCTCGACGCGACGGATCTGGGCGAGCTGCTCCCGCTCGCGAACGTCCCGCATCGCCTCGGCGCCGAGAGCACCGCGCAAACCGGCGAACCGTTCACGCCCGCAGCGCCGCAGCCGGCGTGGATCCAGCCGATCACGGTCCCCATCGCACTCGAATTGCGGCCGCCGAACGAGAGCCACACGATCCCCAAGCCCGACTTCTACGACGAGATCGTCGCCGCACGGAAGTTCGCTCCGCACTTCACGAGCATCTTCCGCATCACGCCCGACGACTCACTCTTCAACTACCGGCAATTCATCGCCAAGGACAACTTCGCCGATCCCGCGTTCCCCTACGACGTCACGACGATCAACGACGATCAGAACGACTACACGATACGCTCGATCCCGAGCGGCGATCCCGCGCAGGACGCGCAGACGATCGCGGCGGCGCGCGCGCGCTCGATCGCCTACGCGTACTACCTGCAGACGGCGATCCCGCGCGAAGACGGAGCCGGCTTCGGCTATCCCAACCTGCGCGTCGCGACCGAAGTGTTCGGCACCGCGGACGGCACCGCACCGCTGCCGTACATCCGGGAGTCACGCCGCATCGAGGCGCGCACGACGGTCCTGCGGGGGGATCTCTTCGTCGCGGGCGACGTGCGCGCCAAGCACTCGGCCCAGACGTGCGGGATCGGCCACTACCGCCTCGACATGCACGTCCTGCAGAACGGGATGAGCGACGGCGGCGGCGGTAATCCCGGCTACTTTCAGATCCCGCTCGGCGCGCTGATCGCGCCGGCCGTCGAGAACCTGCTCCCGGCGTGCAAGAACCTCGGTGTCACCCACATCACGAACGGCGCCTACCGGGTCCACCCGATCGAGTGGGCCGTCGGCGAAGCGGCCGGCGCGCTCGCCGCGTTTTGCCTCAAGCGCAGCGTGACGCCGGGCAACGTGCTCGATCAAGCGCCGTTGGCGCGCGAGTTTCGTCACGCGCAGCTCGACGCCGGCATGCCCCTCTGCTGGTGGACCGACGTCAGCTTCGACGACGACGCGCCGCTGTTCGCGGCGACGCAGCTCACCGGAGCGCGCGGCCTGTTCGCCGACCCGGCGTCGCTGGAGTTCGGTCCGAAAGGCACGCTCGATCCGGCGCAGCGCGCCGCGATCGAGACGTCCGTCGGTTCCGCCCTGCCGTGGCCCTCACCGGCGATGACCCGCGGCGACGCGGCGCAGTGGCTGGCCGGGCACCTCGGCTTATAGCGCCGCTAGAAACTCTGCCCGATGCCGAACGAGGTGTGCATGCCTTGGCTCCCCTTCGCGAAGTCGAGCCGTATCGTTCGGATGCCGAGCGCCTTGATGTCGAAACGCAGACCGACGCCGACGTCGTTGTGGAACACCCAATTGCCGACGTCGAAGACCGCCCCGGTCGACGTGGTGGTCGTCAGCGCCGCACCGCCGGCAATGCGCGCCGCGCCGCTGTCGACGAAACCGACGACCGAGAACGAGCGGTCCGCATTGAGCGGGATCCGCAGTTCCGCTTGGCCGAGCAGGCTCTGGGTGCCGTAGAACACCTCCGAGTAGCCGCGCAGCTCCTGATCCGAAAACGTGAACAGCTTCGTGCTCGGAATCGCGCCGGTCGTCGTCCCGACCCGCGCGTGCACGGCAACCGTCGCAGCCTTCATCGGAAAGAATTTCGCCGCGTCGAGCGTGATGAGCTGGTAGTTGAAAGCGGAGCCCAGGGACGTGCTGCTCACCTCGTCGCCGGCCGATATCGTGTAGCCGCTATGCGGGTTGAAGACGTCGTCGCGCGTGTCCGCGCTCGCGCCGAACAGGAGGCTGTGGAGGGCGTACGTCTTCCCGGCATCCATCACGGCAAGTGACGGCGACGAGATGCCGAGCGCGTTGTTGACGCTCGTCGAATCGGTGATCGCCGACGTCGACGCGGCGAGCGGGTTGAGCGCCAGGGCGCTGGGGAAAAAGTATCCGCTCGGCAGCGTCGCGGACGCCGCGATGCTCTGCAAGCTCAGCCCCGCGCTCACGCGCACCGTGTCGCTGAGGCTGCGCCCGAGGCTCGCCGAGACGCCGCTCACCTTCGAACTGTAGTTCGAATACACGCCGGAGACCAGCTGAGCGTTGTTGGTGTCCGCTGGCACGAGCGACACGGGCGTTCCGCTCGCACTCATCGGCGCGGACGTGCTTCCCGGCGCGGGCGTCGCGAGGTACACCGGATAGAGGTTGACCTGCTGCTGCGAGGCGAGCGTCGTCGTGAGGCTGTATTTGTGCGATTTCTCGGTTTTGCCGAGATGCGGGATCGTCAGCGAGAATTGCGTGTCGGACAAGGACGCGCCCTTCTCCACTTTGATCTGCGTGTTGATACCGGTGCCGTTGAGATTGCTCTCCCCGAGCGAGACGTTGGCGGTCAGCCCGGTGCCCGTCGCGCCGCCGGAATAGCCGCCGCCCAGCGACGCCGTACCCGTGCGCTTCTCCTTGACCTGCCAGTCGAGGGTCACGAGCGCCGGCTGCTTCGGATCGGGACCCGGCTTCGCTTCGAAGTCGATCCGCTCAAAATATCCAAGGTTGTTCAGCCGCTGGTAGTCGCGCCGCAGCGCTGCGTCGGTGACCGTCATGCCGGGACGCAGGCGCAGCTCGCTCCGGATCACGTCGTCGTGCGTCTTCGTGTTGCCGGTGATTTCGATCGCACCGACGCGCAGCACGCTGATGGTGTACCGCACGTCGGCGGTCCCGGCAGCGGGATCGACCGATGCGGGGTCCACCCCGCCCGCGACGTCGCCGACCTTCAGATCGTGGCGTTCGTAGAGCGCCTTGATCGCGTCGTAGTCTTTGTCACGCGCACCGTCGGAATACGGCGTGCCCGGTTTCGTCACTAGCGCGCTCTTGACGACGTCGGGCGCCAGCACGCCGTCCGTACCCGGCCCGGCATCGACGATCACCGAGCGAACGGTGAGCCCTTCGCGCAGCGCGACCGTGAACACGCCGTCTGCGCCGACGCCGAGCTCCGTGACGTGCGAGGGCAGCTGCCCGCCGAAGCCGAGCCGGTCGTAGTAGCTGTCGATCTTGAGCACGTCCTGCGCCGCCGTCTTCGTGTTGTAGACCTGGCCGGGCGCGGTGTCGAGCAGCGCACCCAGCGTCTCTTTCGGGACGCTCGCGTTGCCGGTGAAGCGCACCTCTCGCACGACGGGATTCTCGAGGACGCGGAACGTCACCGCGACGCCGCCACGCACGTTTTGGACGAGCGGCGCCGACACGTTGCTGAAGAAACCGAGCTCGGCGATCGACCGCGCGTCGCGCTGCGCGGTCGCCGGATCGAAGCGGTCGCCGGCCTTCGTCTCGACGACGTCGAGGATCCGATCGCTGGAAACCTTTGCGTTTCCCTGGATGCGCACCGCCGCCACCGTCGGGCCGGCGGGCGCGGCGGTCGCGACGCAGGGCAGCGCGAGCCCCGTGAGCGACGCGCCGAAGAGCGCGATGCGAGCGGCAGCAATCGTACGACGGAACCGCTTCATCGAACGCTGTAGCCGACGCCGTGAATCGTGCGGATCAGAGGCCGCCGCGGCGCTCTGTCGATTTTCGCACGGAGATAGCAGATGTACGTCTCGACGGTTCCTGGACCGACATCGCGTTGCGCGCCCCACACGCGCTCGATCAGCTGCGCGCGCGTGTAGACGCGCTCGGGAACGCGCGCCAGCGCGAGATCGGCAAAGGCGATGGTCGTGATTCCCTTCAACGCGGGGCGCCGCAGCGCCGAGCGCAAGCGCGCCGTCAACTCCGGGAAGTCGAACGGCTTGGCAAGATAGTCGTCCGCACCGGCTTCGAGTCCGGCGACGACCGACGAAACGTCGCTCTGCGCCGAGAGCATGAGGATCGGCGCCTCGGTCGAGCGGCGCAGCATGGGGATGAGCGAGATGCCGTCGACGTTGGGCAGCATGACGTCGAGCACGATCACGTCGACGCGTTCGGCGCCAAGCAGTTTGAGGCCGTCGAGTCCGTCGCGGGCGGTCCGCACGCGAAAACCGTACTGCACCAAACCGTCCGCCAGCACGTCTCGCATACGGACCTCATCGTCGATGACGAGCACGGAAGCCGACGTATCGTTCATTTCCGATACACTAACCGTCGATGCTTGGGCCACTCATAGTTCACGCCGTATCGATCTGCGGTGTTTTCCCAGCACCGGCCAAGAATTCGCGCCGAAAGATGATTGAGCGCACGCTCTGCGCCTCGGCCGGAGAGGTGCGCCAGCACGAACCGCAAGGAGCTTTCGCAATGAGCTTTGGCATCGACGCATCCAGCCTCTTGTCGAGCCAGTATCCGAATTCCACGACCAGCAGCACGACCGGCATCCGCCAGTTCGCCAACCTCGGCCTGAGCGAGCAACAGCGAACCCAGATGCGATCCATCCTGCAGAACGCGAAAAATCAGGGAACTTCCCAGGCCGATCTCCAGCAGCAACTCGAGCAGGTCCTGACGCCGGACCAGCAAGCGCAGTTGCAAACAGCGCAAACGGCGCAAACGACGCAAACGACCCAACCGGCGCAATCGGGGCCGGGCCTCTTCGCGAACCTCAACCTCACCGCCGACCAGAAGACGAAGATCGACGCGATCCTCGCCGACGCGAAGACGAACGGAACCAGCAGCACCGACGTGAAGACGCAGATCGACGCGGTGCTCACCGACGCGCAAAAGACGCAGCTCGCAACCAACGTGCAGAATGCACGCGCCGCCGGTTCGGGACGTCATCGCCACCACGATGACGGCGGAACGGCCAGCACCGGCAGCACGACTGCCGCAAGCACGACGGCGAGCTCGAGCACGACGTCCGCCGGCGGCGTCACGGCGACCGACCTGCAGAACCAGGTGCTCGCCGCGCTCTCCGTCCTGACGAAGTACGTCCAGAGTCAGGTCTCGACCGGCTAGAAACCCACGACGTACCCGAGGCGGTGACGGCATAGCCTGCGGGCATCGCCGTCACCGCCTCATCGAACGCTGTAGCCGACTCCCCGTACGGTGTGGATCAGGCGACGGCGCGGCGGAACGTCGATTTTCGCGCGCAAATAACTGATGTAACTCTCGACGGTGGCGGGAGTGACGCCGCGTTCCGCTCCCCAGACGAGATCGATCAGCTGCGAGCGCGTGTAGACGCGCTCCGGACTGCGCGTGAGCAGCGCGAGCAGGTCGAACTCGCGCGCCGTCAGCTCGATCCGCTCGCCGCTCCGCTCGACGCGGCGCCGCTGCACGTCGATGACGAGATCGGCATAGTGCAGCGTGTCGACGTCTCTGAGCGCGGGCCGACGCAGCGCCGATCGCAGGCGCGCCGTCAGCTCGCCGAAGTCGAACGGCTTGGCAAGGTAGTCGTCGGCTCCCGCTTCGAGTCCGCTCGCCTTCGCGGCGGCGTCGGCTTTGGCGGAGAGCATCACGATCGGCGCTTCGGTCGAGCGGCGCAAAATCGGGATGAGCGCGAGGCCGTCAATCTTCGGCAACATGAGATCGAGCAGAATGACGTCGAACCGCTCCGCTTCGAGCAGCTTGAGACCCGCGAGACCGTCGGCAGCGGTCCGCACCCGAAAACCTCGCTGCACCAAGCCGATCTCGAGCACATCGCGCATGTGGACCTCGTCGTCGATCACCAGCACGGAAGCGGGCGGTCCGTTCATGCGGTACGTGATAGCAACGGATGCTGAGGCTCGCCTGGCTCCAGGCTGGGAACGCGAAGAACGGGTCGGTTTGCGGTTACCTTGCGCTCAGACGAAGGCGGGCGCTGACGTGCGTGCCGCACCCGGGCAGACGCCGCACGCGGACTTCGTCGGCAAGCATCTCGACGATCGCGAGGCCGCGACCGCTTTCGTCCATCGCTTCGGCCGCGTGCGGCGCGTACGCGAAGCCGGGCCCGCGATCGACCACGTGCAGGACCGGCGTCGCGCTGTCCCAGGCCAAGCCGATGTCGATCGGGCCCGGCGCGTGCCGCACGACGTTGCCGGTCAGCTCGCCGAAGACCAGCTCCGCCGCATCCAGATCCGCGTCCGGTTCGACCAGCGGCCGCAACCCCGTGATGAACGACGTGCGCGCCGCGTGCGCGGCCGTCGCGTCCTCGGCGTCGAACCGCCAGCGTGGATCGCGATCGAACGAGATCGAGAGAATGGCGACGTCGTCGCGCACGCCGTCGAAGAGCACGGAGTCGCGGATCAACTTCGCCGGCGCCGCGACGTGCGCGATTGCCTCGGAGGAGAGGATCGCGCGCACGCGGTCGAGCCCGGCGAGCACGTCGTGGGTCGATTCGACGAGGCCGTCGGTGTAGAGCACCAGCAGTGCGTCGGCGGGAAGCGTCGCCCGCCACAGCATCGGCGAATCCTCGACCAAACCCAGCGGCGGACCGGCGCTGCCGCCGATCTCGCGCACGCGCGCCTCCGCCGTGCGCAAAAACGGCATCGGGTGGCCGGCCGACGCGAAGGCGAAGCGGCGCGTGCTGCGGTCGAGGATGCCGACGAACGCCGTGACGAACGGATCGGCAAACTCCGCGCGCAGTGCGACGTTCGCCGCAGAGAGAATCGCGTCGGGCTCCAGCCCTTGGTACGCGGCGACGCGGATCGCGTGCCGCACGCTTCCCATCAGGACCGCGGCATCGAGACCCTTGCCGGTGACGTCGCCGATCGAGACGACGAGTTTGCCGTTGGCTTCGAAGGCATCGTACCAGTCGCCGCCGACTTCGGCCTCGCTGGCGGCCGGCATGTAGACGGCGTCGAGCGAGACGTCATCGAAGGCGGGGAGCGACTTCGGCAGCGCGGCGAGCTGGAACGTGCTCGCGACCTTGCGCTCGCGCTCGAACGCGCGAACGTTCTCGATCGCGTGCGCGAGGCGCTTCGCGATCAGCTCGGCAACCTGCACGTCGGCGTCGTCGAAGACGTGACCGCCGGAGCCGTTCGAGAACTGCAGCGCGCCGAACACCGAGCCGCGCCCGCGCAGCGGCACCGTGATCGCGCTGCGGATGTCGAGCGCCTCGAGCATCTCCAGATGGCGTGTGTCCTGCGCCGTCGCTTGATGCACCGCGCTCGGCACCTCGCGGAGAAACACCGTCCGGCCGCCGTCGATCACGCGCGCCGTCGGGCTCGAACGGCCCAGCGGGTACGCTCGCACCATCTCCGTCGCGAGGGCGACCTTCGCCGGATCGCGATGGCGGATCGATGCGGTTTCGATCGTCCCGTCCTCCGCCAGCAGGTGCACGACGCACCATTCGGAGACGCTCGGAACGGTCAGCCCGCTCGCCCAGAACACGCCCGCAAGATCGACCGCGCTCGCCAACGCTTCGTTGATGTCGGCGAGCAGCTGCAGCGCGAGCTCGTTGCGCTTTTGCGAGTCGACGTCGACGGCGCTGCCGATCCAATCGAGCATGACGCCATCGGCATCGAGCCGCGGCGTGACCGATGCGTGGTGCCACCGATACACGCCGTCGGCACGGCGGATCCGAAATTCGATGTCGTCCGAGGCGCCCCCGGCGTGCAACTGCACCCAGTACGCCTCGACCCGAGTGCGGTCTTCCGCGTGCACCAGCTCGCGGCTCATCGTGAAATCCGAGAACGCGTCGATGTCGCGGGCGGTGTATTCGTGCCAGCGGCGGTTGCCGTACGTGATCGTGCCGTCCACGGCCATGATCCAGATCAGGACGGGCAGCGTCGAGGTGATCGACCGATCGCCGGGAGACGTCGCCGGCTGAGGTGTACGCACGGTCGCCCCCCTTTAGCCGCGAACGCCCCCGACACCCATCCGCCGAAGGGCGTTCAGGGAGCGGCGCGCGCCGCGCACGATGCCAATGCGCGCAGGATGAACCGCAGCGCGTGCCGGTCCGACTCGATCCTCTCGCGCCGCCCCGGATCCGCGTTCCGCTCCGCCGCATCAAACCGTTCGCCCGCTTGTTTGCGGCTGAGGCCGTCGTATTCGATCGCCTTGAGAATCGCCGCCTCGCGCCGGATCGCGTCGATGTCGTCGTCGCGGAACCAGGAGTCGGTGCGGATCGCGTGCGCGGCGCGCTGCAGCAGGTCGCCCGGGACGTAGGCGAACCGGGATTGGGAGGGATTGGAGTCGCTGCCACCCGAGGCTCGGAACATTATGGAATCCTCCTCTACACACCCTATCGAGGAACCGCCGATCGCCGAAATACCCGAAACTTGGTAGAGAGCGAAGTGCGGTGCCGAATAAGCGACCGCCTGCCTCGCTGGGCTACTCGGTTTCGCTCGGCGAGGGCGCGTGAACGTGTCCGTTGGCGGCGATCGTGCTCCCGGGCCGACGGCACTTGGCGAGCGCCGCCAGGGCGGCGGCGTGGAGGTCGGGGTTCGTTTCTTCGGCGGCGGCTCGTTCGAGGATGGGGACGCACCACGCGGCGCGCAGCATGCCGAGGTCGCCGATGAGGCGCAGCCGCGCTTCGTCGTCGAGCGTGCCGTTCGCGCCGTGAACCTGTTCGGGCCACGACGGCGACGGCAATACCACAGCTTCCGCGATCGCGACCTCGTCCGCAAGATCGTCCGCGGCTTCCGGCACGCCCACGTCAAACGCGACATCCGCGCGCGGCTGCGCCGCGACGGGCGCCGCAACCGGTACCGCCCGCCGTGACGCGCGACGACGCGTCATCACGACCGCTCCCACGATGATCACGAGGCCGAGGACGATCAGAACCGCCGACGCGAACGCCACGATTTATGCGTTCACGCGTCGCTGTTCGGCGAGGGTTCGCACGACCGACTCGCGTTCGGTTTCGAGCTCGACATCGGTCGGCTCGTGCAGAGCGGCCTCGAACTCGGTCGGTGAGAGCGTCGCGAGCTCCGAGAGCGCGCGCAGCAGCGCGTCGCGATAGGGCGCGAAGTCGGCGACGGGCGCACCGTCGCGCCGCAGCGACGTCCCCATCATCGCCGCGAGCACGCGCCACGGCGCCGCGGTGACGAGCTTCGCGCGTTGCAGCATCACGACGGACTCCGCCAGGACCGCGCCGTCGACGAACCCTTCGATCCGCAGTCCGTCGTCGTCGGGGCGACCGTGCGCCGGACTCTGCCGCAACGCCTCGATCACCGCCTTGAGCGAGGCGCGCATCTCCTTCGTTTCGAGATCGTCTTTGTGCAGCGTCGCGCCCGGCAGCCGCAGCCGCAGGAACAACCGGTCGACGAGCTCGTTGAGCGTCGCCGCATGCCGCTGGAGTTCCGCGGTCGCTTCCGGCGCGACGGCGGCGTCGGGAAAAAGCGCGCGCAACACCATGAGGTGACCGAGCAGACCCGGGAAGCGCGCCTCCTCGAGGTACTGGACGATCCACTCCAACCGCTCGTCGTCGAGGTCGAGGAAGACGGCCGCGCCGCCTTGCTGCGCTTCTTCTTTCGGCGGCGCAGGCGCTAAGCGCGTCGGCTGCGCAGCGGGAATCGCATGCTCTCGCGCGCCGTTCGACTTGACCGGCACGGCGGGCGGCAATTGGATGTACGTCGTCTCGCCGGCGAGCTCGAATTGGCGTCCGCGTCCGGCCGGTTCGGCACGTCCGGCCGCGGCGTCGAGCACCGCGAACGGCAGCAGCGGATCGACGATCGGCATCGCCGGCGCCGAACGAATGCGAAGCGGCGCCGCGCCGACGACGAGTTCCGGATTCTCGTCCCACGTGACGTACGCGCGCGTCTCGATCAGGCTCCCGGCCGGCAGCGGCGTGTTCACGATGATGCGCAAGCGCGCGAGCACCTCGACGCCGGCGCCGACGTCGCCCAAAGTCAGGCCGCTGGTGACCAAGAGCGGCGACGTGCCCGAGAAGTCCAACAGCGGCAGATCGTTGACCGTGGTGCTGCCCGGCGCGTAGACCGCGTTGGTCGGAAGGTCGAGGCGCGCGTTGAGGCGCTTGGCCGCGCCGTCGCCGGTGTTGCGCAGCGCCAGCGTGTAGACGACTTCTTCTCCCGAGTCGACCGCTTCGTCCGGCAGCGACGTCAGCGTCGCGCCCTCGCCGAACGAGGCTTCCGCGTGCGTCTCGAGCTGCATCGGGGCGAGCGAGAACGGCACGACGTTGCCGCCGCTGACCCGCGCGCCGACTTCGAGCACGTCGCCGATTCCGACCGTGCCGACGAGCCGCAGGTGGAGCGTGGCCTCGCGCGTCTCGAGCGCCGGGATCTCACCGAAGACGACCGTCTCCGCGTCGCGCGACGCG